>CAYIYT010000027.1:0-29592 GCA_964367735.1 uncultured Muribaculaceae bacterium | reverse complement strand
AGGCTAAATAGTACGTAAATAAATAATGACTAATAACTTACATTAAGTTATTAGTCATTATTAGGTTAGTAATTAGGGATGATGTATTATTCTTTCATGTAGTTATAGCGAATATCTACAGGTGATATAAATGTCTCTTTAATTGTTCTAGGACTTACCCAACGAATAAGATTGAACTCTCCGCCAGCTTTGTCATTTGTTCCTGAAGCACGTGAGCCTCCAAATGGTTGTTTTCCAACAACTGCACCGGTTGGCTTGTCATTTATATAAAAATTACCTGCTGCATAACGTAACCTATCGCAAATAGCTTCTACTGCAACTCTATCTCTTCCAAATACTGCTCCTGTAAGCCCATATGGAGAGGTGGTATCGCATAAATCTAATGTCTCTTCTAACTTGTTATCTGCATATACATATATGGTAAGAACAGGTCCAAAGATCTCTTCTTGAATGCTCTTAAAGTTAGGATCGGTTGTTACAATAATAGTTGGCTCTACAAAATAGCCTTCACTATCATCTAAATTTCCACCAAATAAGATGCTAGCATCTTTTGATTGTTTAGCGTAATCTATATAAGTTTTTATATTATCGAATGAAGCTTTATCTATAACAGCATTAACAAAGTTAGAGTGATCTGTCACTGGACCCATTGTAGTTGTTTTCTTGATTGCTATAATTTCCTCTTTAAAGCTAGCCCAAAGCGATTCAGGAATATACATTCTAGATGCTGCCGAACATTTTTGGCCTTGGAATTCAAAAGCTCCACAAAATGCAGCAGTTGCAATTTCTTTAGGATTAGAAGAAGAGTGAACAAAAATAAAGTCTTTTCCACCTGTTTCTCCAACTAGTCTTGGATATGATTTATAGATACTTAGATTGTCTGCTACGCCTTTCCATAAGGTATTGAAGGTTCCATTAGAACCTGTAAAGTGAATGCCAGCTAAGTCTTTAGATGCAAGTACATGTTTTCCTATTAGTGCACCACTTCCTGGAAGAAAGTTGATTACACCAGCTGGTATTCCTGCTTCAATAAATATCTTCATTAAGTAATAGTTTGAAAGAATTGCTGTTGTAGCAGGCTTCCATACAGTTGTATTACCCATCATAACTGGAGCTAAGTTTAGATTAGCTGCAATTGCAGTGAAGTTAAATGGACTAAGTGCAAAAACAAACCCTTCTAAAGGTCTATATTCAATTCTATTTAATTGACCAGGAAAAGAAGAGGGTTGATTTTTATAAATATTTGTAGCGAATGCTACATTAAATCTAATAAAATCGGCAGCTTCACAAATAGAATCTATTTCTGATTGATAAATATTTTTACTCTGGCCCAGCATTGTGGCAGCACTAAGGGTTGCTCTGTATTTTATGGTAATAAGATCGGCAACCTTTAACAAAATAGTTGCTCTTGTAACCCAGCTAAGATCGGCCCACTCTTGATGAGCAGCCATTGATGCTGCAATAGCATCTTTTATCTCTTTTTCTCCTGCTTTATGATAGGTAGCAAGAACGTGCTTATGATTATGGGGCATAACAACTTTTCCGGTATCTCCGGTAAAAACTTCTTTGCCGCCAATAATTAGAGGGATTTCTAATTTTTGAGCAGATTGTCTTTTAAGTTCGGCATCTAAAGCCACTCTTTCTGGGCTACCTTTTAAATACTCTTTAATTGGTTCATTTTGTGGCGATGGAAAGTTATAAATCGAATTATTCATAAATAGTTAACTTTAATAATTATTACACTTTGTACAAAAATATACAATTCATTTTACAAATAAAATTATAATTGTTATGCAACATTTAAAATTTGATTACGTTTAACAAGTAGAAGAAGCTACTATGAAACTTAGTTTTAAATCATTTAAAAATAACAAAAGAGCAGAACAGGAGAGAATCTATGACCAATGTCATAGAAGACTGTACTTTACAGCATTGAGAATTCTTAACAATCAATTTGAAGCCGAAGAGATTATGCACGATACTCTATTAAAATACTTTTCAATAGAAAAACAATTTGATACTACAAAAGAGAGAGATTGTTGGTTGAGCAGAGTATGTATAAACATGGCAATTGACCTAATTAGAAAAAGAAAGGTAGAGAATGAAAAATTAGAAATAATAGGAGCAGAGCATGCTGTAGAATTTTCGTTTCAACCACAAGATTATGAGCAGTTCAATTTAAAAGGGGTAACTCCACTAATGATTAAAGAAGCAATGAAAAATCTTTCAGAAGGATATAGAACAGTTCTCTCTCTCAACCTTTTTGAAGGGTATGACTATGAAGAAATATCTCAAATACTTGGTGTTAAGGAGGTTTCTGTTCGTACACAATTTTTAAGAGGTAAAGCACGCCTTATTTCCCAAATTCAAAGTTTAAAAGAAAATCCAAAGTTTAATTATGGAACATATTAAAAATAATATAGCAGAGTATAGGAGCTTGTTTGAGTCAGATTTATTGCCAAAAGGGCATAAAGAGCGCTTTTTTCAAAAGATGGAAGGTACATCCAAACAATTTTATAGAAAGCCTTACATATATTATATAGCTGCTGTGATGATTTTGGCATTTATTGTAGCTACTCCAATATTTAATTTTAAAAGAGTATCTAATATAAATGAGATTGTTCAAAATAACTACGTTTCAATAATAAATGAAAAAAACGCCGATATATTATCTATGATAGAATCTTTAGATGCCTTAAATAAAGAATTAGTTTTAAGTACTTTAGATCAATTAGTATTTGAAGCTGTTCCTTTTAAAGATCAAATACCGCAGAGTATAGGTATAGAGCAGAGAGCTATATTAGAACAAAGATATTATAATCCCAAAATTGAAGGAATGAACCAATTAAAAAATTATGTTTCACAACTTCTTGAACTTTAAATATAGTAGTATACGCTAAGATTAATTAATTATTTACATAAATTTAATGAGATGAAAAAAATATTTTCAATTATCGTTTTAATGACTCTTGTTTTTACTCTTGATGCTCAGGTAGTTAAAAAGAGTTTTAACGTTACAGGTTTTAATGGTGTAAATGCCGGAGGAGTGTTTGATATTGAATTAATAAAGAGCAATAATGAAAATGTTGCAATAGAAACTGAAGCATCGGTAATGGAATACGTTAAAGTAAAAGTATCTAGAGGTGTTTTAGTTTTATCATTAGATCAATCAATTCCTTCTAGGCTTCAGAGAAATATGAAGCCTATAATGGTAGTAGTTAACATAAGAGATTTTGTTTCTTTAAATCTTTCTGGTGCTTCTAGATTTATTACTGACTCTAAATTTTCTACAGAAGATTTTAAAGTAAACTTAAGTGGAGCATCAAAGGCTTCTGGATTAAATATTAACGCAACTAACTTGAAAGTTGTTCTTTCGGGAGCATCTGTGTTTTCTATGGAGGGAGATGCTGCAAAGATTTTTTATGATATTACAGGAGCAGCAAAAGTAAGTATTAAGCATAATTGTGAAAGTTTAAAAATGGAGGGAAGTGGAGCTGCTAAAATTAGAGTAGAGGGAAGCGCTCAAGATGCTATTATTTCATATTCGGGAGCTGTTAATGCCACTTTTAAGGGTGTAGGAAGTGAAAGATTTCGTTTGGAAATGTCTGGTGCTTCAAACTTTAATTCATTGGATTTTCCTGTTAAGGAGATGGATATTAGGTTATCTGGCGTTTCTAATGCGAAAGTAAGCGTTACTGACTCTATAAGTGCTAGTATTTCGGGTGGATCAAATATAAAATACAGAGGAAATCCACAAATTAAAAGCGTAGATATTAGTTCTATATCTTCATTTAATAAGATTAATTAAAAAAAATATAACTCGATTTACTATCTTTATAAAAAAATAGATAGAATGAGTTATAAAAATTTACATCAAGATGCTTTTGTGTTAGATTCTCACTGCGATACTCCATTAGCTTTAATCAATGGAGCCAATTTGAGTAAGAGACTACACAAAGGGCATTTTGATTTTATTAGGATGAAAGAGGGTGGGCTAGATGCTGCTTTTTTTGCCATATATACTTCAGGTAAGTTAGATCCCGACGCTGCTACAAGAAGAGCATTACAACTAATTGCAAGAACTTACGATGCTGTAGAGGATAATAGCGATAAAGTTGCAGTTGCATTAGATGCTCAAGATGCTATTATTAACAAGGGGAAAGGGATTGGGTCAATTTTCTTGGGTATGGAAAATGGATCTCCTATTCAAAAAGACATTAGTCTTTTAAGGTTGTTTTATGATATGGGAATTAGATATATGACTCTTTGCCATACCGTAAATAACGAGATTTGCGACTCTTGTGCCCCTAAAGAAAAAAAGTGGAATGGACTTAGTCCTTTTGGTATAGAGGTTGTTAATGAGATGAACCGTTTGAGTATGCTCATAGATGTATCCCACATCTCTGATGAATCATTTTATGATGTACTAAAACACTCTACAAAACCTGTGGTAGCAACTCATTCTTGTTGTAGAGCAATTGCGAATCATCCACGAAATTTGACAGACCAAATGATTAAAGATTTAGCTGCCAAAGATGGGATTATTCAAATTAATTTTTACCCACCATTTCTTAATAGCGAATACGGAGAGAAATTCTGGCCTTTATGTGATGCTTTCGAAGAGGCCCAAGAGAAATATAACCTAAATCCTGCCAAAAACAGAGCTGAATTTAGAGCCGCAGAAAAAGCCATGTACGATTTGCCTCGGCCTTCATTTACAGAAGTAGTAGACCATATAGATCATGTAGTAAAATTAGTTGGATTTAATCATGTTGGAATTGGTTCCGATTATGACGGTATTGAAGTAACGCCTGTTGGGTTAGAAGGAGTAGATAAACTTCCAATAATAACTAAAGAATTAAAAACAAGAGGATATTCAGACGATAACATAAAATTAATACTAGGAGAAAATTTTCTAAGACTTTTATAAATAAATTATGTCAAAAATTGCTTTAATTACTGGTGCTACTTCCGGGATAGGAAAAGCTGTAGCCTTCGCTGTTGCTAAAGAAGGCTTTAATATTATCATTACAGGCAGAAGAAAGGAATTGTTAAATAACATTGCTAAAACCATTCAGGATGAGTTTGGTGTAAATGTTCTTCCTTTGAATTTTGATGTAAGAGACTCTTCTTCTGTAGAGGAATATCTGGGTAATCTACCTGAAAAATGGAAAAATATAGATGTTCTTGTAAACAATGCAGGTCTTGCTGTAGGGATGGACTCGGTAAATAATGGTTCTTTAGAAGATTGGGACAGAATGATAGATACAAACGTTAAAGGTCTGTTATACGTATCTCGTATTGTTTCTAAAGGTATGATAGAAAGGCTGAAGGGTCATATTATAAATATAGGATCTATTGCTGGTAAAAGCGTATATCCTAATGGTAATGTTTATTGTGCCACAAAACATGCTGTTGATGCTTTGTCAAGAGCCATGATTCAAGATTTTTATAAATTTAATATTAAAGTTTCACAAGTTTGTCCAGGATTGGCAGAAACTGAATTTTCTAAAGTAAGGTTTAAAGGTGATAATGAACTTGCCGCAAATGTATATAAGGGATACACCCCATTAAGGCCAGAAGATATTGCCGATGCTGTTAGATATATCATTATGGCTCCTTTACATGTTAATATTGCAGATTTGGTTATAATGCCAACAGCACAGGCAACAGCTAATTTAATTAAAAAAGATATTTAGGATAAAAAGATAAAGGTGGCTTATTTAAGCCACCTTTATTGATCAATTATGCACATATAGCAATAGTGTTACATCTCTTGTTTATAAGATAGTTAGGCTATAATTCCTTTTCGAGGATTTTTCTAACAAAATTTAATGCTTCAGAAGAAAATCTTATTATATTTCTCTCTCTATCTCCAAAGAAACGAGCTTCTATAGAGTGGATTTTATAAGGACCAGCAATTGCTATCCAAATAGTTCCAACAGGTTTTTCGTTAGTTCCTCCAGTTGGACCTGCTATACCTGTAGTTGCTACTGCATAGTCACTGCCAAAAATATTTTTTGCTCCTTCTGCCATTTCTTGTGCACATTCCTTGCTCACAGCTCCATGGTTTTTCAGAGTTTCTTCTTTTACTCCAAGAGCAGAAACTTTAATATCGTTACTATAGCATACTATTCCTCCATTGAAAATTTGAGATGAACCAGGAATTGATGTAATAAGAGAAGTAAGTCTTCCACCAGTACAAGACTCGGCAAAAGTAATTTTTTTCCCAGATTCTCTTAATCTTTTTGAAACAACACTTTCAAGAGTATCTGAATCTTCTCCATAATAGATATCTGTGGTAAGAAGTGACTTTAGCTCCTCGGCAAATAGATTAATTCTTTTAGAAGATTCCTCTCTACTACCATTATAGACAGATAATCTTAATCTTATGCCTAATGCTGGGTTTGGTAGATAAGCCAATTTAATATCTTTGGGTAGATTATCTTCCCAATCATTTAGAAAATCGGAAAGTGTAGATTCCGGAATCCCAAATGTAGCTATCGTTTTGTGTGCAATACTTTCTAATACAAATTCATTATTAATAACCTCAATAACAGAGGGTAGGAGGTACTCCATCTCATAAGGAACACCAGGTAAAGAAAAAAGTAAAGATTTATTCCCTCTGTTTATGTTAAATACCATTCCTGGAGCAGTACCTTTTTTGTTGGGTATAACTCTACAACTATCTGGTACCATTGCTTGGTCTCTATTAAGAGGAGAAACGGCCATCCCTCTCTTTGAAAATATCTCTTCTATATAGCTATATTGTTCTTGGCTAAAGATAAATTCCTTAGCTCCTGTAAGTTGTGCTAAAGCTTTTTTGGTAATATCATCTTTTGTTGGCCCTAAGCCACCAGTGACTATTACAATACCAAATTTATCAGTTAGATCTCTAAGAATAGAAATAATTTGATTATGATCATCTCCTATGGAGATTATTGAGTTGATTTTTATTCCGATACTATTTAATTCCTTAGATATAAAGGCAGAGTTAGTATCAACTATTTGCCCAATAAGGATTTCGTCTCCTATTGTGCATATACAAGCTTCTATCATTTCTAACTAGCTTTATTAAGATATTTAAGTATTTTTTTGACAAATCTAGGGCCATTGTAAATAAAGCCGGTATAAATCTGAATTAATGAAGCTCCCGAGTCTAACATCTCTTTAGCCTGTTTTGGGGTCATAATTCCTCCTACAGCAATTATTGGGAGTAAACCCTTTGTTTTGTCGTGTATATATTTAACCATGTCACGACTTTTACTAAATAAAGGAGCTCCGGATAAACCTCCATCGCCTATTAGTTTAATCTTATCTGTGTTAATACTTAAATTTTTCCTGGTTATTGTTGTATTTGTAGCAACAATTCCATCAATACCAGAAACAAGGATAAGGTCTATTATTTCATCTAATTGTTCATAAGTAAGATCTGGAGATACTTTTAGTAAAATAGGTCTATACTCATCGTAATATTTTCTTAATGTAGTTACACGATCAATTATTTCTGACAAAGCAGTAATATCCTGAAGGTTAGTTACTCCTTTGACGTTTGGACAAGAAACATTTATTACAAAATAATCTACAAAATCATATAGTTGCGCAAAGCTCTTTTCATAATCTAATGGTGCCTTTTCATTGGGAGTAGAAGTACTTTTGATAATATTAACACCAACTATTAAACCAGGTTTTCTGTTCTTAAGTTTTGATACAGCGTACTTAACTCCTTTATTATTAATACCCATTCTATTAATAATAGCTTTATCTTCTTCTATCCTAAAGCATCTTGGTTTAGGGTTTCCAACTTGTTCTGCTGGGGTAATTGAGCCTATTTCTATAAAGCCAAAACCCAGATTACCAAGTTGACTAAAAATTTCTCCATTTTTATCAAAACCAGCTGCTAAGCCCACAGGATTTGGAAACTTAAGTCCAATTACTTCTCTTTCTAGTTTAGGAGATTTATAGTTATATAATAATTTAATTATCCATCCAGAGAAGGGTAGATAGCAAATAAATTTCATCAGCCTTACAATTATATTGTGAGCTGTTTCAGGTGAAAATGAAAATAGAAAAGGTCTCAGAATTTTAAACATCATTACGCGTATATCGTGCAAATATAGCAATAATAAGATTACTTATCTTCTCCGGGAAAGTACTCTGTAAAAGTGTTGTCGGAATAAATCATTAATACCTTCATAAGAGTTTTGTTTTTGCGCATATCTATAGGATCAGTTTCAAATATTTGATTCTCAGAAGGATATTCATGCTCTAAAACGGGGTTAATGCTCTCATTATCAAATGAAAAAAGAGATCCCGAAGGTTCTTGTGATGGCATCACTACAGGCTTTTTTTCAATTTGAATACCACCTGACTCTTTATAGACCTTTCCTTTTCCAGTAATAAGCCATTCTGAGCTTAAAGAGGGGAATTTGGTTAGCAATTTATTAATGAAGTCAAAGCCGGGATTATTTCTACCAGAGAGGATATGAGACAATCCCGATCTTTGTACATCTAATATGTCTGCTAATTTTGCAGGAGTTAGCTGCTCAAGGTCTAAAAAACGCTGTAAACGGTCTTTCATTTTTGTAAACTTTAATTATACAAATGTAATTAAATATTTGGTTACTTATGTAACTTAGTAAGAGTTTACTTATGTAGCAGGAACGATATTAAGAGGATGATAAAAGCTTAATAAACAATAGAAACATTTAGATAATGAAAAACTCACTGTTAATAAAGTAATTAGTTAGTTAATCTATCATATATACCTGATTATATTACTATTAAGCATTAATTAACTTAGTAATATAGTATATTATCCCAGTAATAGGTAATATAGCTCTTATACATCTATAAATTAATTTAGATAGGACAAGTTAAATAACTGATAAACAAATTGTTAATATCGCTATAGATTTTAGCTATGTACACTAAATGTAACATAATTATTCTGTTACATAAGTATAAATATAACCCTCATATAGGTTACATATGTAGAGAGCATTGTTTAATAATGTTATTTACATTTGTAAACAATGATCCAAATTTGATGGATTTTTATTTTACTGCATATTTATATAGTTTTGTAAAAATAATTGATTGTGGAGCCTGTTATTAAGATTAAAGAGTATACCTACTTATTGCCAGAAGATAAAATTGCAAAATTCCCACTCGAACAGAGAGATGATTCAAAAATTCTAATATTTAGGGACAACACTATAGAAGAGTCTAAATTTTCAAATCTAGATGAGTTATTACCTATTAATTCATTAATGATTTTTAATAATACTAAGGTAGTACCTGCTCGTCTTTTATTTAAGAAGGAGTCTGGTGCTCATATAGAAATATTTTGTCTTGAACCTCACAACCCTATTGAATACAACCTTTCTTTTGCTTCTACTAATTCTTGCAGCTGGGTAACAGTTGTAGGAAATGCTAAAAAATGGAAACAACACGAGATCTATTTTGATATACAAGACCACTTAAATCTTATGGCTATAGATTTAAGAGCTACTTTAGAGAATAAAATAGACGATAAATATATCGTTAACTTTAGTTGGAAGGGTAATTACACTTTCTCTGAAATTATGGAGCTATGTGGAAAGGTCCCTATACCGCCATATCTCAATAGAGACTCAATAGAAGAAGACAAGGAGAGGTATCAAACGTTATATGCACAAATTAGTGGTTCTGTTGCAGCTCCAACTGCAGGATTACACTTTTCTAATAAGGTTCTGAATAATATTAAAAATAGAGGAATAGAAACCTCTCAAATAGTTTTACATGTAGGTGCAGGTACATTTGTTCCTGTTAAAACAGATGAAATCAAAGATCATAAAATGCACTCAGAGCCCTTCTCTATATCAATTGAGCTTATAAAGAGAGTTCTGGAGCAACTTAGAAATAATAAACCAGTAGTAGCAGTAGGAACTACTACTGCTAGATCTTTAGAAAGTCTTTATTGGTTAGGAATACAGTGTTTAAATAAGAAGTTTTCCAATAATGTTACACAGTGGGAACCATATAATCAAAGTGACCAGATACCTACTGAAAGATCACTTAATGCATTGATTAATTGGATGGAATGCAATAATATTGAAACTTTGGAAAGAAAAACAGAAATTATAATAGTTCCAGGTTATAAATTTAAAATCATTGACATACTAATTACTAATTTTCACCAACCACAAAGCACTCTATTACTATTGATTGCAGCATTTACAGATGGAAAATGGAAAGATATTTATAATTATGCTTTATCTAATGACTTTAGATTTTTAAGCTATGGAGACAGCTCCATTCTATTCAGAAATGTAACCTGAATCTATATGTATCAATTTTAAAATTTTATGAGCCCAATTAGACAACATAGGGCCAGATTTTAATAAATTTGGCAGCATGTTGTTAAGTTGTTTGCGTGCAATTTTTAGGTATGTCTGATTTTCTGTTATTTCATACATAGATAATAAGTTTCCAGCCATTACAGAGTTTGCCGAGGGTTTTATAATATCTATATTAGACTCTCTTTTAAATGGAACCGTATCGCCTTCAGCATCCTTTTCAGATTTACTGAACATACCATTCTTAGGTTTATAAAACCTTTCAATAACAAATTGAGTATATTCTAGCGCTATGTTGTAATAATCCTCTTCTTTTTTTATTTTATATAACTCAATAGCCGCTTCAATCAAGTGTGCATAATCTGAAGAATAACCAATAAGGTATCTATCTGTGCAACAGGTATACCTATATAGCTTATTGTTTACTTTATCTATATTATTTTCTATGATAAAATTGAAAATCTCTACAGCTTTAACATATAAATTATCGTCTTTAAGGTAACTAGAAGCTTTAGCTATAGACGATACAGCAATTGCGTTTGAAGATGAAATTGCTCTAGTATCTTTAAAATAACCTCTATGCTCTTTTCTTCTTACTTGGAGCATGTTAAGTTCTTCTTGAGATATAGTTGTGTAAGTCTCTTCACATCTGATAGGTAACTGTTTTTTCATCCTATTCAAAGTTGTGTTCATACCTAATGCAATTGCTATTTCTAAATACCTTTCGGGGAACAGAATTGATAACTCATTTATAGATAATGAATAGTAAACCACATCTTCTAATTTCCCTGTGATAGTTGTTGAATTGATTAAACCATTTTGTTCGTTACCTAGCTCTTCAATTATATATTTATAAATGGTATAAGCTGTTTTTTTATAAGATTCTTTACCAAATAACTTATATGCAGCAGAATAAAGTAATAGAAACTTACTATTTTCTTCTAATCTCTTTTCATAAAGAGCTATATTACAAGAATAATCGGTTGCTTGGAAAAAGAATCCACCATCTATAGGATCGAATAATGCAGAATATTGTAGATGATTTAGTGTCTCTTCTATTATAGATGAGTATTTACTATCGTTGTTGTAACTAAGATATTCGACAATGGTATATAAGCTAGATGGATTTGGTGTAAAAGGCTTAAGTTTGTATATAAAACCACTACTGAACATGTTCTTGAACCATATATCTACATACTTTTCTAAAATATCAATTGAAATTTCGGAATCCTCTTCTACATTTGATATTACTCCAGTATGTAATGCCCTCTCAGTTAAAGCATCAGATAATTCCTTTAATTTATCTCTTTGCTCATTTTTTGCAAGAAGTAGTGAGTTGGCTAACTCCAAAAAGTTATCGGCATCACAATCAGAGAAAGCTATAATAGGCTTTCTGTCTGGCATTATGAAAATATTCATAGGGCCATATGAGAAGTCTTGATTCAGAAAAAGTAGATCCAACGCAAGTAGGAAAGATTCAGGTTTATCTTCTTTATCTTCAATAATACAGATAAAATTGTCATTAAGAACACGCTGTACATCTTTGTTTGAAAAAAGTAGTGCAGAAGATTCTCTTATAACTATATTGCTAATATATCCGATATGAAGAAAAATAAGTTTATCTTCTTCTTGAGCTTTCTTTAAAAGCTCAGCTGTAAGAGAGAAGTGCCAGTTAATATCCTTCTCGCAAAATAATTTTAAGTATGGAGAACAACTTTTGAACATTTATTATCTATTTTTGCTATACTAATGCCTAATTATTATGAAAAAAAGAACAATTATTGATCTCTTTGAAGAATCTGTTGCTAAATATCCCAATAACACTCTACTTCTTGAGAAGATTGAAAACGAATTTTTACCAACGACTTATATTGAGTCAAAACTAATCGCAGAACAAATTGGAGCGGGGCTTTGTTCAATGGGTTTTGGCAGGGACTCTCATGCTTCAATCGTTTCTGAAGGTAGAAATTATTGGATTTTAAGTGAGTTAGGGATTTTTTATGCCGGTGGTATTAATGTGCCAGTATCAATAAAAATAGAGGAGAGTAGTGATCTTCTATTCCGATTTAACCATGCAGAGGTAGATACTTTTCTAGTCTCTTCTAGGCAGCTTATTAAAATTAGACAAATTAAAGGAGAGCTAAAGTTCTTGAAGAGAATAATTGTCTTTGATAAAATGGATTCATATGAAAGAGACGAAATTTTCATTGAAGATTTAATTGAGAAAGGCAAAAAATATTTAATAGATAATAGAGAGTCATTTTCTAAAATAGCTCACTCTATTAATAATGATGACTATGCAACTATTACTTATACTTCTGGTACAACAGCCGATCCTAAAGGAGTAATATTAACTCATAGAAACTATACTGCAAATGTAGAACAAGCACTTTCTTGTATGTCTATACCTCCTGATTGGAGAATGCTTATTATTTTACCATTAGACCACTGTTTTGCACATGTTGTAGGCTTTTATATAATGATTGCTACGGGATCTATAGTTGCAACAGTACAAGTTGGTAAAACAGGCCTAGATACATTAAAAAATATTCCTATAAATATTCAAGAGATAAAGCCACATTTACTTCTCTCGGTTCCTGCTCTTGCAAAGAGTTTTAGAAAAAACATAGAGAACTCTGTAAAGGCTAAGGGCAAAAACACTCAAAAGTTATTTAATATAGCTCTTAAAGCTGCCTATATGTATAATAAAGAGGGGTGGAATAAAGGATCGGGACTCTCAATTTTGTTATATCCTATTGTAAAATTGGCAGATAAATTAGTGTTTTCTAAGGTGAAAGGAGCTATGGGTGGAGAATTGAATTTTTTTGTTGGAGGTGGTGCCCTTCTAGATATTGAGATGCAAAAATTTTATTATGCATTGGGCATACCAATGTTCCAAGGTTATGGTCTTTCCGAAGCAACTCCTGTTATTTCTACAAACACACCTAAAAATCATAAACTTGGCTCTTCTGGTATTTTAGTTTCTCCAATGAAGCTAAAGATTATAAATTCCCAAGGGAAAGAGATGGAAGCAGGTGTTCCTGGTGAAATCATAATTAAAGGAGAGAATGTAATGGCAGGGTATTGGAAAAACGAGGTATCAACTGCAGAAACAATTGTAGACGGATGGCTTCACACAGGAGACCTTGGATATATGGATAAAGATGGCTTCCTTTATGTTCAAGGTAGGTTTAAATCTTTACTTATATCTAGCGATGGAGAGAAATATTCACCTGAAGGAATAGAAGAGACTATCACTGGTAACTCTACTATAATACAGCAAATTATGCTTTATAACAATCAATCTCCATATACAATAGCTATTATTGTTGCCGATAAAACAAAACTTAAATCTAAAGATCTTGTAAATGCTATACAGGAAGATTTAGCTAGATATAAAATTGGAGGCGAATTTGCTGGTATGTTTCCTGAAAGATGGCTTCCCTCTACCTTTATTATTGCAAATGAACCATTTACTGAACACAATAAAATGATAAACTCAACCATGAAAATGGTTCGTTCAAAAGTAGAGCAAGCATACAATAAAAACATTCTGTATGCATTTACAGCAGAAGGTAAAAATATTTATAATAAATTTAATTTAAATGAATAAAAAAGAGTAGTTTTTATATTACTTTAATTGATTTAATATTACTTTAAATAAGACCTCCTTACCACCTGTAAAAGAGTTTTTTACACTTCTTTTTACATTGGTCATATTAAATATGTGGGTGTTGTTGCCTATGTTTAAACAGTTTGTTAGGGTAGATTATTAATTATTTTTAACTTTGCTCTTTAATATTATTTATGATGGTCCAAGATAAGTTTAAAAATATCAGACCTTATATTGGTGAGGAAGAAGCACCTGCACTTGCAAGAATTGCAGCTAATCCTATTCTCAAAAATATTTCGGCATATCTTTTTCCCAATGAAAGCTCAACAGTATTAACAGATTTGATCTCTACATTGAAAAGTGTAGAAGAATTCCAATCAAAAATTATGCTGCAAGCAATCAAGAAGATTGTTTCTGATACTGCTAAAGAATTAACTTATTCAGGCCAAGAGAGGTTGTCGGATAATAGTAAAGAACTCTTTATTTCTAATCATAGAGATATTTTATTGGATTCTGCTATAATTCAGGTCATTCTATTTATAAACAATTTGACTACATCTGAAATGGCTGTTGGAGACAATCTAATAACCGACTCATTTATGGAAGACGTTGCTAGATCCAATAAAATGATAAAAGTTGTTAGAAGTACTAATCCCCGTGAACTCTATAGATCTTCGTTACTTTTATCGGAATATATTAGAAATAGCATATCTAATAATAGATCTTCTGTTTGGATAGCTCAAAGGAATGGAAGGACTAAAGATGGAGTAGACATTACTGAACAAGGTCTACTAAAAATGCTTGATATGAGTGGTACTGGTAATTTTGAAAGTGATTTTTCGGAATTAAAAATTACTCCTGTATCTATCTCATATGAATATGAGCCATGTGATTTTTTAAAGGCTAGGGAGTTATATATATCACAGAGAACAAAATATAAAAAATCTCCAGGGGAAGATTTAAATAGTATTCTTACAGGCATAATGCAATATAAAGGGAATATACACATCCACTTTTGTGATCCCATTGAAAAAGAGGAGGTATCTTTATGTGCAACCATGGAGAAAAATGAAAAATTTAAAAAACTAGCCGATATTATTGATTCTCGTATTTATTCAAAATACCATATCTGGAAAACAAACATGATTGCATATGATATTATAAATGCTTCTTCTATCTACTCGAGCCAGTACAATAAAGAGGAGTTTAAAGCATTTAATGATTATTGTGATTTTAAGATATCGGGATTCGATGGCGATAAAGAGGAAATTAAGCGAATATTTCTTTCAATCTATGCTAACCCTTTAGCTAAGCAAAATATTTAATTTTATTTTAGATGTACATCTAGTTGAGGTAAGGCAAAAATTGAACATATTTAATATAAGTTCTTTTGCCTTGTGTACATCATCGCCATAAGAGAGTTCTATTTTCCAATCTACTCTTCTTACTACAGTACTAGAAAAGTTGTTTATAATACCATTAGATAGTGCTCCATTTGGTACAATAATCATCTTATTGTCTGGAGTTGTCTTGAAAGTATTATTAATACTGATAGTATTTTTTATTTATAACACTCTTGTTTCATCATGAAACTACATTGTTACATTTGTTAATATATAGATTCTTAGTATTATTTTGAGATTGCTTTTCAAAACTAACATTTAAAGTTTAACTATGCAAAAAACAATATCTAATACTCCTATTTATGCTACTATCAGTTGTTTTAAGTCTATAATATTCGTATTTTTGCAAGATTGAATCTTTCATATTAATCTACAAATTTTTAAAACAATGGATAAGTCAATTAATCTGAGTGAAATCGTCGAAAAGGTAAAAGATGGAATGACCATAATGGTTGGAGGCTTCCTTATAAACGGAGGTCCAAACACTATTATGGACGCACTAGCATCTTCTGGTGTCAAAAACCTAACACTTATATGCAATGATGCTGCTTATGCCGATAAAGGCCTCGGGAAACTAATTTCGAACGGACAGGTTAAAAAGCTTATAACTTCTTACATAGGCTCAAACTCATCTGCCGTAGACTTTATGAACAATTCCTCGTTAGAAGTTGAGTTTTCTCCTCAAGGTACCCTTGTAGAGAGAATAAGGGCAGGAGGAGCTGGGCTTGGCGGAGTGCTTACACCAACTGGGTTAGGTACAGTAGTAGAAAAAGGCAAACAAATTATTAAAGTAGATGGTAAAGACTACATTTTAGAAAAACCTTTAAAAGCAGACATCTCCTTTGTAGGCGCATCTATTTCCGATAAAATCGGTAATCTTTACTATAAAGGAACAACTAGAAATTTTAACCCTATTATGGCAATGGCAGCAAATTTAGTAATTGCCGAGGTAGTGGAGTTGGTGGAAACTGGTTTTATACTACCCGAAAATGTACATACACCTGCTGTTCTAATAGATTATATATTCATTAAATAACTTTTTATTATGTCTCAAACTGCAATGATTAGAGTTCGAATGAGCTCACACGATGCCCATTATGGAGGAAGTCTTGTTGATGGTGCTAAAATGCTTCAACTATTTGGAGATGTAGCTACAGAGCTACTAATACGTCAAGATGGAGACGAAGGGCTTTTTAGAGCCTATGATAGTGTAGATTTTTTAGCTCCAGTTTATGCAGGCGACTTTATAGAAGCAACTGGAGAAATTGTCCATGTAGGTGGCAGCTCTAGAAAAATGGAATTTACCGCTAGAAAAGTAATAGTTCCAAGATCAGATATTTCCGGTTCCGCAGCAGATTTACTGGATGAGCCAATAATTGTTTGCAAGGCTACTGGCACTTGTATCGTTCCTAAAAATTGTCAAAGAAAAAACAAATAGACCGATTATGGAAAAATTGATTATAACAGCTGCTATTAGTGGTGCCGAGGTATTAAAAGAACATAATCCAGCAGTTCCTTATACTGTAGAAGAGTGTGTAAGAGAAGCTAAGAGCGCCTACGATGCTGGTGCTAGCCTTATTCACTTACATGTTCGTAAAGATGATGGTACTCCAACTCAGGATAAAAGTCGTTTTAAAGAGGTTATGGATGCAATTTATAAAGTGTGTCCAGATGTAATTATACAACCCTCTACCGGAGGTGCAGTTGGAATGACCGACGATGAAAGATTACAACCAACAGAATTAAATCCAGAGATGGCTACATTAGATTGTGGTACTTTGAATTTTGGTGGAGATGAAGTGTTTACTAACACAGAGAACACAATTAAGTATTTTGGTAAAAGAATGATTGAAAATGGCATTAAGCCTGAACTCGAAGTGTTTGATAAAAGCATGATAGATATGGCATTAAGGCTTCACAAAAAGGGCTTTATAACCTCTCCAATGCACTTCGATTTTGTTATGGGTGTAAATGGTGGTATAACCGGCGAACTTCGTGATTTTATCTTCTTAAGAGGTAGCATACCAGCAGACGCAACTTACACAGTTGCTGGAGTCGGTAGATTTGAATTTCCCCTTGCTGCTGCTGCAATTATAGATGGAGGGCACGTAAGAGTAGGATTTGAAGACAATGTATTTTTATCTAAAGGAGTTCTTGCCAAATCTAATGGTGAATTGGTAGAGAAGGTTGTGAGAATAGCAAAAGAGTTTGGTCGTGAAATAGCAACACCAGCCGAAGCTAGACAGATACTCGGCTTAAAGCCAAGAAACTAAATAATCTTAAATTACACTAACATAATATCATAAATAACAATGAAAAAGGGCAATAAATATGGAGTTCACAGAGTAATAGAACCAAAAGGTGTTCTTCCTCAACCAGCAAATAAGATAGACAACAACATGGATGAGATTTTCGACAATGAAATTCTTATAGATGTTCAAACATTAAATGTAGACTCTGCAAGCTTTACTCAAATAGAAGAACAAGCAGGCGGAGACAAAGAGAAAATTGCTCAAATAATGCTTGATATTGTTGCAAAGCAAGGAAAACACAGAAACCCTGTTACAGGATCGGGTGGTATGCTTCTGGGAACTGTAGAGAAAATAGGAGATGCTCTTATTGGAAAGACAGATCTTAAAGTTGGTGATAAAATTGCAACATTGGTTTCGCTTTCATTAACTCCTCTAAGAATTGATAAGATTAAAGATATTCGCCCAGATATAGACCAAGTAGATATTGATGGTAAGGCTATTCTTTTCGAAAGTGGTATTTATGCAAAGATTCCTACAGATATGCCAGAGAACTTAGCACTATCTGCACTTGACGTAGCAGGTGCTCCAGCTCAAACAGCAAAATTAGTTAAGCCAGGCGATACTGTACTCATTATTGGTGCAGGTGGAAAATCTGGAATGCTTTGCTGCTATGAAGCTAAAAAGCGCGCTGGTGTTACTGGTAAAGTAATTGGAATGTGTCATAGCGAAAGAAGTACTAAAAGGCTTCAAGACCTAGATTTATGTGATTATGTTTTTGGAGCAGATGCAACTCAACCTGTTGCTATTTTAGAGAAAATAGAAGAACTTACAAACGGAGAGTTATGTGATGTTGTTATAAATAACGTTAACATTACCGATACAGAAATGACAAGTATCTTATGTACTAAAGATGATGGTATTGTCTATTTCTTCTCTATGGCTACAAGCTTTACAAAAGCTGCGTTAGGAGCCGAAGGTGTTGGTAAAGACGTAAATATGATTGTAGGTAATGGTTACACAAAAGGCCACGCCGAAATTACTCTTCAAATTCTAAGAGAATCAGAAAAAATAAGAAAAGTGTTTACAGAACTATATGCATAAAGAGAGTAAGAGAATAGGTTGTAGGTATGGCACCCATAGGGTTATTTCCCCAAAGGATACCTTGCCTCAACCTGCACAACAGCTCGATAATAACATGGAAATTTACGATAATGAGGTGCTCATAGATGTGAGCACCCTTAACGTAGATTCTGCGTCATTTACTCAAATTAAGCAAGCATGTGGTGGAGATGCTTTGAAAATGGAAGAGATGATTCTATCCATTGTTCAGGAGAGAGGAAAACTTCAAAACCCTATTACAGGATCGGGAGGAATGCTCATTGGCACAGTTAAAGCTATTGGCGATAAATACCCTAAAAACCGCTTAAAAGTAGGAGATAAAATTGCGACTCTTGTCTCTTTATCTCTTACACCTCTAAAGCTAAAATCTATAAAAAAGCTATCGCCAATATCTGATCAGATAGATGTAGAGGGAGAGGCTATTCTTTTTGAGAGTGGTCTCTTCGCAATTTTACCAAACGATATACCTGAAAAACTAGCGCTTGCAGCCCTAGATGTTGCAGGAGCACCAGCTCAAGTAGATAGATTGGTTACTGAGGGAGATATTGTGTGCATTATTGGTGGGGGAGGAAAATCGGGTATTTTGTGTTGTTACCAAGCAATGCAAAATGCAGGCTCTTCTGGGAAAGTAATAGTAGTTGAATTTTCCGAAGAAAATGCAAAACGAATTGAAAAGTTAAATCTTGCAACAGATATTATAATTGCCGATGCCACCAATGTGATGGATGTATACTCCAAAGTAATGAAAATCACAGGAGGCAGAGGGTGTGACGTTACAGTTAATAATGTAAATGTTCCATCTACAGAGATGACCTCAATTCTTATTACAAAAGGCCAAGGGTTTGTTTATTTCTTCTCTATGGCTACAAGTTTTACAAAAGCAGCTTTAGGTGCCGAGGGTGTAGGAAAGGACATTAACCTAATAGTTGGCAATGGCTTTGCAAAAGGCCATGCAAATCTTACTCTTAATATTATAAGAGAGTCAAAAGAGATTCGTGAGTTATTTGAAAAATTATATATTTAATATTATGACAATTAGCAGACGCAAAGTTTTATTTCCCACAGTTACCGACGAACAATGGAACGATTGGAAATGGCAAGTAAAGAATAGAATAGAAACATTAGAGCAATTAAAAACTTTTATCCCTCTTACTAAAGAAGAAGAGCAGGGTGCTCAGGAGACACTTAAAACACTTAGAATGGCTATAACACCATACTATCTTTGTTTAATTGACCCCAATAACCCTAATTGTCCTATACGTAAACAAGCAATACCTACTCATGCCGAAACTGTATTTTCTGCAGCCGATTTATTAGACCCTCTTCATGAAGATGAAGATTCTCCTGTACCGGGGCTAACTCATAGATATCCAGATAGGGTTCTTTTACTTATTACCGATATGTGCTCTATGTATTGCAGACATTGCACTAGAAGAAGATTTGCTGGGCAAAAAGATGGAGAGAGTTCTACAGATAATGTACAAAAAGCAATAGATTACATAGCTAGAACACCACAGGTTAGAGACGTACTTCTGTCTGGAGGTGACGCATTAATGGTATCCGATGCAAAATTGGAATCTATTATTCAAAGACTTAGAGCAATTCCCCATGTAGAAATTATACGAATTGGTTCTAGAGTACCTGTAGTGTGTCCTCAAAGAATTACAGATAAACTGGTAGATATGTTAAAACAATATCATCCAATTTGGCTTAATACCCACTTTAACCATCCAAATGAAATTACACCAGAATCTACTGCAGCTTGTGAGAAAATGGCAAATGCCGGTATTCCTCTTGGGAATCAATCGGTACTTCTAAGGGGGGTAAATGATTGTGTAAATATCATGAAACGTCTTGTTCATAAGTTAGTTATGATACGAGTGAGACCTTACTATATTTACCAATGCGACCTCTCTATGGGGCTAGAACATTTCCGCACTCCTGTATCTAAGGGAATTGAGATTATTGAAGGCTTAAGAGGTCATACCTCTGGTTATGCTGTTCCTACATTTGTTGTAGATGCTCCAGGTGGTGGTGGAAAAACTCCTGTAATGCCTACATACGTTATATCTCAATCACCAGGCAGAGTTGTACTTAGAAATTTTGAAGGTGTTATAACTACATATACAGAACCTCCTCATTATGAAAATAACTGTAACTGTCCTGATTGTCAAGAGAATGCAGTTGTAGAAGGAGTTGCAGGATTGCTTGCAGGGCAGCAACTTAATATTGAACCTGCAGTTCTTTCAAGAAAAACAAGATCGCACGATAAATAAAAAATATGCCGTTCATCGAAGAGCTCCTTAATTATGGATCTTTATCTATAGTAGGCCTTGAGAAGAATACCGGTAAAACAGAGTGTTTAAACTATATCCTGAACAGACTCCCGTTAAATAAAATTAAAGTGGGAGTCAGTTCCATAGGAATTGATGGCGAACGTACAGACCAAGTTACACAAAGTTCAAAACCGGAAATTATTCTTAGGGAAGGAATTCTTTTCACTACTAGTGAGAAACACTACAAGCAGAGAAGGATTATTTCTGAGCTTTTAGATGTAGGCGATCAACAAACTTCCCTTGGCAGACTAATTACTGCTAGAGCCGTTTCTAAGGGAAAAGTATTGCTTTCTGGCCCTCCTTCTTCTTTGGCACTTAAAAGGTGGGTAGATAGACTTAAAACTGACTATGATGTAAATCTTTGCATTATAGATGGAGCGCTCTCAAGATTATCTCCAGCTTCACCTGCTATTTCGGAAGCTATGATTATGGCTACAGGAGCTGCATTAAGCATGTCTGTTAATGAATTGGTAAATAAAACAGCATTTGCCGTTGAACTTATAGGAATTGAGAAAACAAAAAAAGAGATAGGAGATATACTAATAAACAAATCTAGTGGTGTTTGGGGTTTTAATAGTGAATCAAAAAAAAATTACCCACTGTATGAATCGGCCTTTACAATAGAGAAAACAGAAAATCTAGAAAAGAGTCCTTATGATACTGTTTTTATATCGGGCGCATTAACAGATAGGTTACTTAAAAAGGTATCCTTGGGAAAAGAAGATCTTTCGAAAGAGATAGTTGTTAGGGATTTTACTAAAATTTTTATAACTCCATTAGCGTATAAGAATTTTGTTAAAAAAGGTGGTAAGATTTCGGTATTACTGAAAAGTAATTTAATTGCGATTTGTGTAAATCCTGTTTCTCCAAATGGTTACTCTTTAGACTCAAATATGATTTGCAAAGAGTTAGAATCAAAAATTGGACTACCGGTTTACGATATATTTAAATATAATTATTAGTATATGGATGTGAGATTTAAGAAAATATTAAATATGCCTTGTGGAATTCGTTATATGTTTTCTAATCTTAATCTTATCTCTCCACTATCGGAATTTACTTTGCTAGAGAGCAGAATGGAAACCAAAAGAGAAGCAATATTAGAGTTATATTCAAATCTCTCGGAATTTAAATCTCTTATGGATGAGGGGGGAGAGCTTTTTGCTATTAAAGATAAAATCTATATACATTTAGCTCAACTTAAGGATATTAGAAATTCAATTAAGCGTATTTCAGAAGGATCGATCGCCGATGACATTGAACTATTCGAAATAAAATCTCTTGCTTTAATTAATCAAAATATTAAAGCTCTTTTAAAAGATATTACAATAAAAGCTATCACTCTACCAGATTTAGAACAAGTGTTAAATCTTTTAGACCCAGATGGCAACAGAATTACTTCTTTCTATATATATGACTCTTATAGCTCTGAGTTAAAAAAAATACGTGAGAGACTTAAAGTAGAGACTTCTTATAACGAGGAACTCTTCTATCAATGTTCTATTATTGAAGAAAAAGTTCGTGTAGAGTTAACTAAAGAGATTAAAAAAGAGTATTCAAAACTAGAAGAATCATTAAGCAATTTGGCCCAATTAGATATCTTAATGGCTAAAGCACTTCAGTTGCATAATATGGGTCTATCCATTCCTAATATCTCTAATAATGAAACAATTTATAAAGGGATGTTTAATCCCGAGGTTGCAAATATTCTTTTAAAAGAGAATAAAGTGTATCAAGATACTGGTATAACTGTAAAAAAAGGAAAACCTTTATTGATAACTGGTTCAAATATGGGTGGTAAGAGTTTAACGCTTAAAACCCTTGCATTGTGTCAATACCTTTTCCAATTTGGGTTTGGAATTCCAGCAAAAAGTGCTCTAATTATGCCTGTACAAGAAATTTATCTCTCTTCTGGAGATGACGAAGACTATAAAAAAGGGCTCTCTTCTTTTGCAGCAGAAATGAAGCGTATTGATAACATGATTAAAAGGATAGATGAGGGTGTGTGCATATTATCTCTCACAGACGAGCCTGCTCGCACTACTAATCCTGCAGAGGGGAGGGCACTAGCCTCGGCATTACTTGAAATATTAACAGGTTCCCAGACTATTTCAGTTGTTACCACTCACTATACCATTGAAAATGAATGTTGTGATAGATTAAGAGTAAAAGGATTTGTAGATGGATATATGGATTATTCACTTATACCAGATAAGATTTTAGAGACACCTACAGAAGCACTTAATATAGCTGAAAGTTTAGGTATAAATTCTCTATGGCTAGAATTAGCAAGAAAAGAGTTAGAAAAACACACAAAACACAAATATAAAAATGCAAAGTAAATTAGGTTTAGATTTTGATCGAGTTGAATATGCCAGATCTTTGGCAGCTTCTATTGCTGCCGATGTTCAAAAATTTGCCGATGATTTTACTACTGTAGCGGTAGAAAGAACATTATGTAGATTAATGGGTATTGATGGGGTCGATCAAAACGAAGTTCCTCTTCCCAACGTTGTTGTGGATGAGCTTAAGGAGAAAGGAGTTCTTTCTCAAGGAGCTATCTTCTATATTGCTAATGCAATAGCGCAAACAGGATTTACTCCTCAGGAGATTGCCCAAAAAATTTCGGATGGTTCTCTAGATATTACTAGATTACCTATTTCGTCTCAAAATAAAATCATAGAAGTTTTTGATCCTATAATAACGGAAAGCATAAACAAAATCAATACTAGACGCCTAAGAAGAGAAGAGTATATAAAAACACTTGGAGAAGGAGCTAAACCCTATCTTTATGTAATAGTTGCTACTGGTAATATTTACGAAGACGTTATACAGGCCGAAGCTGCTGCTAGGCAAGGAGCCGATATAATAGCAGTTATACGCACTACTGGACAATCATTACTTGACTATGTCCCATATGGAGCAACTACCGAAGGATTCGGAGGTACATTTGCTACTCAGGAGAACTTTAGGATAATGAGATCTGCTTTAGATAAAGTTGGAGAAGAGGTAGGTCGCTATATAAGACTTTGTAACTACTGTTCGGGACTATGTATGCCAGAAATAGCTGTTATGGGTGCTTTTGAAGGGTTAGACGTGATGTTAAATGATGCATTGTATGGCATTTTATTTAGAGATATAAACATGCAAAGAACTATTGTAGATCAATATTTTTCTAGAGTAATCAATGGTTTTGCAGGAGTTATAATAAATACTGGTGAAGATAATTATCTAACAACAGCCGATGCTTTTGAAGAGGCTCATACAGTTCTTGCTTCAGATTTTATTAACGAACAGTTGGCTCTGCTTGCTGGTTTGCCAGAAGAGCAAATGGGACTAGGCCATGCATTTGAAATGGACCCAGATTCGGAAAATGGTTTTCTTTATGAACTGTCTCAAGCACAAATGACTAGAGAAATTTTTCCGAAAGCTCCTTTGAAATACATGCCTCCCACAAAGTTTATGACTGGTAATATATTTAAAGGGCACATTCAAGATGCACTTTTTAATATTATAGGAATATGGACTAAACAAGGAATCCAACTTTTAGGTATGCCTACAGAAGCAATTCATACTCCTTTTATGAGTGATAGATATCTATCTATTGAAAATGCTAGATACATTTTCAGTAATATGAAAAATCTAGGAGATGAAGTTGAGTATAAAGAAAATGGTATTATAAGAAATAGAGCTAAAACTGTTTTAGAAAATTCAATTAAAACACTTAAACGAATAGAAGAGGAAGGGCTCTTTAACGCATTGGAGCTAGGGCTATTTGGAGATGTAAAAAGGCCTAAAACTGGAGGAAAAGGATTAGCCGGTGTTACTGCCAAAGGTGAGAATTATCTAAATCCATTTATAAAATTAATGAAAGGAGGAAAATAGAATGAGCGAAGGATTATATTCTATGGAGTCAAAGGATTTTGACAAAACATTAGACCTTACCAAAGTAAAGCCCTATGGTGATACTTTGAATGATGGAAAGGTTCAGCTCAGCTTTACTATACCTGTTCCAGAAGGAGCAGAAGCAACAGAAGCAGCAAAACTACTTCTTAAAAAAATGGGATTTGAAAACCCACAGGTAGTCTTTTTTAAAGAACTGACACCTGGCTATACTTTTTTTAATTGTTATGGAAACTGTACTCATGCTATTGATTACACCACTATTTACGTTCCTAAAGTAGAGAGCGATGTAATGAGTATGGAAGAGACAGATTCTTTTGTCAAAGAGAAGATAGGACGCCCATTGGTAATAATAGGAGCAAGCACTGGTACAGATGCACATACCGTAGGTATAGATGCTATTATGAATATGAAGGGATATGCAGGGCATTTTGGACTTGAAAGATACGAAATGATAGAGGCGTATAACTTAGGTTCTCAGGTGCTAAATGAAGATTTTATTGCCAAAGCAATTGAACTTAAAGCCGATGCTTTACTTGTTTCTCAAACAGTTACACAAAAAGACGTACATATTAAGAATCTTATAGAGCTAGTTGAGTTACTAGAAGCCGAAGGTCTTAGAGATAAGGTTATTTTAGTAGCAGGAGGGCCTAGGCTCTCTCATGAACTTGCAAAAGAACTTGGTTATGACGCTGGTTTTGGAATGAATAGTTATGCCGATGATGTTGGGTCATATATTGTTCAAGAATTTGTAAGAAGAAATAATAAACAGTAATTTATTAAAACTTAATGATATGGATAAAAATCAGATTAGGGAGGTTATAGCAAAAAGAGCCGCCCTTGAGCTTCATGATGGAGATGTTGTTAATTTAGGTATTGGGTTACCTACTCTTATTCCAAACTATTTGGCAGAAGGTGTAAAAGTAACCATTCAGTCAGAAAACGGGCTATTAGGAATGGGACCTGCACCCGAAGCTGGAAAGGAAGATTCAGACTTCACCAATGCTGGAGGAGGATATATAACATATTTTTCTGGAGCATCTTGTTTCGATTCTTCTCTCTCTTTTTCTATTATTAGAGGCGACCATGTAGATGTTACTATTTTAGGTGCGCTAGAAGCAGATGAAAAAGGGAATCTTGCCAACTGGATGATTCCTGGTAAGAAAACTCCTGGTATGGGAGGTGCTATGGATCTTATTGTAGGAGCAAAGAGAGTTATTTTAGCTATGGAACACACAGCTAGAGGCGAACATAAAATATTAACCAATTGTAAACTTCCACTTACAGCTGCCGGCCAAGTAGATATGATAATTACTGAGATGGGAGTAATTGATGTAACTCCAGAGGGGCTTCTTTTAAAAGAACTTCATCCTGAATTTACATTGGAAGAGATACAAAGCGCAACCGGTGCAAAATTGATAGTTTCAGATAAATTAATTAAAATGAGAAGTTAACAATGGAAAAAGTATATATAGTAGCAGCAAAGAGAACAGCAGTAGGAAAATTCTTAGGCTCTCTTTCAAGTTTCACTCCAGGAGAACTAGGAGCATTTGTTATTAGTAACTTACTTAGCGAGACAGGTATAGATCCTAAAAATATTGACTCTGTTATTGTTGGTAATGTATTGTCGGCAGGTCAAGCTCAAGGTGTTGCACGCCAATGCTCTATTAAAGCAGGTATTCCTGCAGAAGTACCTGCTTACTCAATCAATATGGTTTGCGGTTCGGGAATGAAGTCTGTAATGAACGGTTATGCCGATATTATTTCTGGCGCTGCCAATTTAATTATAGCAGGTGGTACAGAGTGCATGTCTAATGCAGGTTTTGTGTTACCAAGCAATGTAAGAGATGGGATTAAAATGGGTAATTTCCAGGCAATTGACCACATGGTTAATGATGGACTTACAGATGCTTTTAAAAACTATCATATGGGTATTACTGCCGAAAATATTGCAGAAAAATATTCATTAACAAGAGAAGATCAAGATGCTTTTGCATTTTGCTCTCAGCAAAAAGCTATAAAATCTGTTGATGCAGGAGTATTTGATAAAGAAGTAGTTCCTGTAGAGATAGTTACTAGAAAAGAGACTATTATTTTTAATAGAGACGAATTTCCAAATAGAGGTTCTTCTCTAGAAAAATTGGCGAAACTAAGACCAGCATTTAAAAAAGATGGAACAGTAACTGCAGGTAATGCATCTGGAATTAATGATGGAGCTTCTTTTGTAATTTTAGCATCGGAAAGTGCAGTGAAAGAGTATGGTTTGAAACCTATTGCACAAATTATAGCTCATGGCCAAGGTGGAGTTGATCCATCAATAATGGGAATGGGCCCTGTTCCTGCAATAAGAATGGCTCTTAAAAATGCCAATCTTAAATTATCTGATATGGAAATCATAGAACTTAATGAGGCTTTTGCAGCACAATCTTTAGGCGTGATTACAGAGCTAATAAAGGAACATGGAGTGTCTAGAGAGTGGATAGATGAAAGAAGCAACCTTAATGGAGGAGCTATAGCTTTAGGACATCCTATAGGTGCATCGGGCAATAGAATTTTAGTCTCTCTTATTCATGCTTTAAAAGCAAACAAAAAAGAGATAGGATTGGCCTCATTATGTATTGGAGGTGGAATGGGAACTGCAATAATAATTAAATCTTTATAGTTAAAATGGACTTTGAATTAAATAAAAAGCAGCAACTCTTTAAGCAGATGATTCGTGAGTTTGCCGATAAAGAGATAAAACCTATTGCTGCAGAAATAGATGAAAAAGAAACCTTTCCTTTAGAGAGTGTAAAAAAAATGGCCAAAGTTGGAATAATGGGAATTCCTGTGCCAGTTAAATTTGGAGGAGCCGGAGGTGATAACATTATGTATTCTATTGCTGTAGAAGAGTTATCTAGAGTTTGTGGAACTACTGGAGTAATTGTATCTGCTCACACATCTTTATGCGTGGTACCTATTCTTGAATTTGGTAATGATAACCAACGAGAGAAATACCTTCCAAAGCTATGTAGTGGTGAGTGGCTTGGAGCCTTTGGTCTTACCGAACCAAACGCAGGGACAGATGCCTCTTCACAACAAACTACTGCTGTAGAAGAAGAAGATGCATATGTTTTAAACGGAAGTAAGATATTTATTACAAATGGCGGCTATGCCGATGTTTATGTAGTATTTGCAATGACAGATAAATCTGCCGGAATTAGAGGTATAACTGCTTTTATAGTTGAGAAAAATACTCCTGGGTTTACCACAGGAAAGCAAGAGCTAAAGCTTGGTATTAGAGCCTCTTCTACATGTGAGTTAATTTTTGAAAACTGTAGAATTCCAAAAGAAAATTTACTTGGAAAAGTAGGAAAGGGGTTTAGTATTGCAATGAAAACTCTAGATGGTGGGCGTATTGGTATTGCTGCTCAGGCATTAGGAATAGCTCAAGGAGCAATAGACGAAACTGTGAAGTATACTAAAGAGAGAAAACAATTTGGTCGCTCAATCTCACAATTCCAAAATACGCAGTTTCAAATGGCCGATCTCTATACAAAAACCGAAGCTTCGCGTCTTCTAGTTCGTTCGGCTGCCTTTAAAAAGGATTCTGGAGTTCCATATTCTACAGAAGCTGCAATGGCAAAATTGTTCGCTTCCGAGACAGCAATGGAGGTAACTACCAAAGCTGTTCAGTTTCATGGAGGGTATGGCTACACAAGAGAATATCCAGTAGAGAGAATGATGAGAGATGCTAAAATTACCGAAATTTATGAAGGAACCTCAGAAGTTCAAAAAATGGTAATTGCAGCAAAAATGTTTAAATAAAATTCAATAGATTATAACCATATAATAATGAAAATTATAGTTTGTATTAAGCAAGTACCCGACACAACCGAGATAAAGATAGATCCTGTAACAGGAACTCTTGTGCGTGACGGAGTGCCGAGTATAATCAATCCCGATGATAAATGCGGGCTTGAGGCAGCTTTAACTTTAAAAGATGAATTTGGATCTCATGTAACTGTTATTACAATGGGACCACCCCAAGCCGATGCTGTACTTAGGGAGGCATTAGCAATGGGAGCCGATGAGGCAATTTTATTAACTGATAGAAAATTTGCAGGAGCCGACACGCTTGCTACTTCTCATGCACTTGCATCTGCACTTAAGAAACTGGAGTGGGATCTTATAATTGCTGGAAGACAAGCAATAGACGGAGATACAGCTCAGGTAGGACCTCAAATTGCTGAACATTTAGATATTCCTCAAATTTCTTATACAGAAGAGATAAAGTATGACGGGAAATCTCTTTTTACAATAAAAAAACAGACCGAAGAGGGATATCAAATATTGGAAGCAAAAGCTCCTTTATTATTAACTGTTCTCTCTTCTGCCAACAAACCTCGTTATATGAATGTTAGAGGTATTGTAGAATCTATAGACAAAGAGGTTAAAGTACTTGGAGTTGCCGAGATAGAGGCCGACGAAACCAAAATGGGATTGAAGGGTTCTCCAACCAAAGTTCATAAAGCTTTCTCTAAAGGCGTAAAAAGTGCTGGAGAGCAGTTTGAAGTTGAAGCCGACGAGGCAGTAGGAATTATTATTTCCAAACTAAAAGAAAAATTTATAATATAATAGAGAAAG
>CAYIYT010000026.1:0-30004 GCA_964367735.1 uncultured Muribaculaceae bacterium | reverse complement strand
GGATCAAATTGAAAACAAGGTGGGATAGAAAGTTTATGCATAAATTTTACAAAGTCTGAACAGGAAGAAGTTTATATCTCTGACACCTCTTTGAGTAGCTCTGAAAGCTTTGATTTTTGCATTAAAGGATTCAGCTGAAGCATTAGTACTTCTATTGTTAAAGAAGTTTAAGATCTTATCATAATGAGAATACATAGTTGCAGAGATTGTATTAAAAGATTTAAACCCAGAATCGGCAACTTTATTGAACCAGAGAGCTAGTTTAGCAATGGCTACATTTTTAGGATGTTTTTGATTATAAATACATCTAAGACTGTGCACAAGAGAGAAAGCCTGTTTAATATCGGGATACATATTAAATAATATTCGAGCTCTTTCTTTCTGACTCTCAGACCACTTATCAGGTGATTTGAATAATAGATAACGACTTCTGAAGAGTAGTTGTTTTTTAGTGTCTCCATTTTCTAATAGTACAGGAACATATCTAACTTTATCTTCTTTAGCGTTCTGAATATCGTCAGTCTCTTCGTTAATAGCATCCCATCTATGAGCTATTCTTATCTCCTGAAGAGCATCAAAAGCAAGTTTCTGAACATGAAATCTATCAATAACTTGTTCTGCATTAGGGAAAGAACGTTTTGCAATCAGATTCATTGAACTGGCCATATCAAGAGTTATTTCCGAAACTCTATTTCTTAAAGCTTGAGGTATTTTTCTGAGTATATCAATAATATAGTCAGAAGTAGTTCCCTCTATCATTGCTACTATTGCCCCCTTTTTACCTTTGGCATCTTTGTTTGTTAATATTGTATAAAGCTCTCCATTAGATAGGCTTGTCTCATCTATGCTTAGTCTAGGACCTATATTTGAAGGGAACAAAACCCATTTGTGTGCATGCTCTTTTTGGTCCCATATTTTGTAGTCACTTAAATGATCTTTGTACTGTTGGCCCAGTAAATCTCCGTCTATGTGAAAGATACGCTCTAAAGAATTACAACTAACTGGGTAGGAATCCAAGTAATTCTTTTAAAAAAGACGCGAATTCCTTAGAATAACGCGTTCCATCTGCTGTCAGTTTCCAGCTCTTGCTAACTACCTTCCCTGTAGACTCTACAATCCACTTTCTCCTTCGCACATGAAGGTGTAATGGCTTATCCCTCAATGGAAAATCTTGAATAACAGACTCTGGATAAAAGCCTTTCGAGACTAGCTTTTCATGCTTGAACTCTTCTGGTGCACTATTCTTTTCATCAAGAAATAAATGGACTTCTTGAGGACGGATCTCTAAATTAACTATAGTAAAATATTCGAGTATCTCTGCGGGTAAAATTAGGTTAAGCAAACTTAAAAGTTGATCTGTACTAGCATCCATGGTATATAAATTTTTGACAAAGATATCTATTTCTAAATATCTACTCCACCTAGTTTATCATATGATCCAAGAAATATCCAATTATTCTTTCAGCCAAGGTAACGGACGAATTGGATAAACTTAAAATAAAACTCTCTGAGCAAGATAAGCAAAATGCAGAAAAAGCGCTACGTATCTTGAATAATGAGAACTCACATGAAATCATCTATGAGTTTTCAGACGTATCCCTTTTGCCTGATGATTTCGACAAACGCTCTCCAGATAATATGATTTTATCAGTGGCATTGAAGTACAAAGCAGAGAATCCAATTATGCTTACTTCAGACAATGGTTTACAGCTTAAGTCAAAGATATTAGGTATTACTACAATTTCTTTGAAGAATTTTTTAAAAAAATAATCACTTTATCCGATTAACGTAAGCTGTGACTTGCTGGGGATTAGTTTCTTACCACGGTTATTTCAAATTCTTTGCAGAGGCGTTTTTCTTGGGAGTATTCGGCGAGGTCGTAGCGGCCGTTGGTTTTTTGCCAGATGTCTAGGCCGCGGCCTAGGATTATTTTCCAGCCGTTGTTCATTTCAATGTTTCTGTCGTGTTGTATTTCGCTGAATTCGTATGTGAGGTCTATGCCGGTGTTTGAGAGGGAGTCTATTATTTCTGAGAAGGATTGTTTGGCATTTTCAATGAAGTCTTCGTTGTTGGATGTGATTAAGTGGATTTTAATTTCGGCGTCTTCTTGTTTTGTTTCTGAGATTAGTTTGCACAATTCCATGAAGTTGCGGAGTTGATAGGGAAGTCTAATATATGGGTCGCGAATAATATATTCAGTAGCTCCCTCTAGATAGTCTCCAAATAGGCTTTTGAAGCTGATGTTGGACTGGTTGTCTCTTATAACTCGGTTAATTTCTTGAAGGCGTTTCTTGGTTGGTTGGATAGTTTTTTCAGGTTCTTCTTCCTGTGAGGTTTCTGAAGCTGGTTTGATGCCTAATTTAGCATCTCCGTACTCCATTACTTCCAGAGTTTCTATTTTGTGGACTTTTCCGTTTCGGGTGGTATATTCAAAGTTTACAGTGTCGTCGTTGAATGTTTCGTCCATTTTGCGGAGCTGGTCTTTGACTCTTTTGCGGCATTCAATTGCAAAATCGATTAACTCTTTACCTTCCTGTTCTGTAAATTCGCCGTGGGGGTAGATTATCTTTACGAGGCCAGAAAATGTTTTTTCAATAGCAGCTTTATCGCGAGTTGTTATTGTTGTAGATAATTCAAAATACTTCTGATACGATTTTGTATGATCTTCTTTACGGAGTGCTTTTAAGACCTCGGCAAGGTAGTCTACTATAAAGCCGAAATCGGTTGTAAACATTTCATTACGCAGCTTTTTCGTTTCCCAACCCGGTAAATAGCAGTGTACTCTGTCTAAGAATGCAGAGTCATAGTAATCTTTAGGCAGGGCATCGAAAAGGTCGGAATGTTTTAGCATATGCGGTACAGAATGATCTGTATTGCCAATCATTACTATAGAAGCTTCGGCCTGCATAACATGGGTGCCCCTAGAGAAGGATTTATTAGCCATGTAGTTTTTCATAATATCTACTAAGCCTAGATCTGATTTTTTTGCTTTGCCGGCAAATTCGTCAAGAGCAACTACATCCCAATAGCCAACTAGCCCAATATCTCCAGTGCTATTATTTACAAAAAGTTTAGCTTTAGAGACCTCGCCACCAGAGATCAATATTCCATGAGGGGATAGTTCCGAGAATATATGGGATTTACCTGTTCCTTTTGGCCCTAATTCAATAAGGTTGTAATTGTTTTCGGCAAAAGGAATGAGTCTGGCAAGTTGAAGTAACATAGAGCGGTTGGTAAATTCATCGGGATTTAATCCTAGCGTTTGAATTATCAACTCTATCCACTCTTCTTTGCTAAAAGACTTTCTAGTTTCTTTGTATTCATCAATATCTACTGATGAAATTTGTATTGGTTTTAATGTTTCTACGCCCCAAGGCACTGCATCTTTACCTTCTGCTGCTACGTAACTCATTGTTATAATAGACCATACACCTTCTGATAGTAGTTTAGGATGTGTTTTGATATACTCCTTATTAATTGGAACTCTATTTAATCCTAGGTTGGCAAAATTAGCTTCGTACCTATCTAGTCTATCGTTTAATTTAACCGATACTTTGTCAATGATACGGTGTGAGCCTTTGTGGTTAATGGCATATTTTATAGCCTCTGCATCTTCTCTATGTACAAAGTGTTCTGTAATAATGTTGCGAACTATCTCTACTCCTTCTGTGATAGCTTCGACATCGTCTGTGGCGCAATATTGGCCCAGTAAATATTCCAGTACATAGGTTGGAACACTAGTATTGCCTTTTATATGGTTGGTTAAGTCTTTTCTAACAACTTTCCCACCAAAGAGGTCATTAATTTTAATATCTAGTTCTTTCATAATTACAATAGGTTAAAAGCTGTCAAAATCATTTGGCATTGCAATGGTGAGTGTATATGGGAATTTAGAAATAGTGATCCATTTATCAGACCCGCTCACTTTTTCTTCAATTATCAAATAGACATTTGAGCTTCTTTGTACAATGGTAGAAATAGTGAATTTGTTTGGGACCTCTCGGTCTTGAGCTCGCGTTGCTTCGGAATCGAATGTATAAGTAAACATGTCACTAATAACATTCATTTTTTCTTGACCACTCTCTATTACAGCAAAATAAGATTTAATAGTTCTTGCAATAAATTTATCTCCAACTGGTTGTTCTTGGTAAAATTTGACTGAATGAATGTTGGTTGTTATTCTATTACTAGCTTTGTTTAATACATCAATATTTACTTTAGAGACTGTATCTGCACGTTTTTTGGTTACAAATAGTACTGGAACAATTGTTTCCTGAAGAGTAGAACCCCCATGCACAAACCTACTCCCAGAGCCCTGTAGCCTTAATCTGCTAATCCCTTTTGGAATCAACACATCTATATCGGATTGTATTTTCAAACTCTTCGCTGTAAATTTTACCACGTTTTGATTGTGATTCAGATGTTGGCCAAGTACAAACCGTCTATTCTCTTTGTAAATATTTCCCTCTACCTGTGCATCTGTAAAATCACTCTCTAGTAACTCTTCGTGTTGGTAAATAAACCCATGATCTGAAGTTATAATTAGATTCATACCATTCATATTGGTAACTTTTCTAACTACTTCCATTAAAAAGTCAATCTCTTCTTTTGCAGCTTCTATAACCTTTTCTTCTGTAGTTTTATCGTCTCCCAGTTTATCAATTCTATTGTGAAATACGTAAAACAAATCATGATCTTGAATTAGGCTTTGAGCTTCAGGCCCCCTGGCAGCGAGTTTCATTAAATTTTCGGCAAGTATAGCTGTAGTTCTTACACCTGAGTTTTCTGAGAGAACCTTTTGCCGAGGTATTAGACCTTTGGTGCTTTTTCCATCTATTAAAACGTCATCGCCTACACCAAAACTTAACTCTGAGTGAGGCAATAGGGAAGCCATGCCCAATTGGGTATAGGAAGGCAAACTAGTTACTCTATAGCTTAATTCAGAAGAGAAACGAGCTTCTTCGTTGAGTTTTTCGTGCAGTGCTTTCCCGCATTCAAACCTAAAGGCATCTGAAATAATAACAAATAGTCTGTTCCCGTTATCTAGATACTTAGTTTTTACATCTTGTTTGAAGAACTGCATTTGGCTCTGAGAACCTACGTACCACTCTTTATTTTTGTCAATTACGTTTTGCCAATTATTGCTTAAATTTAATAACCAACTATTTGAATATACTTTATGGATTTTATTGTAAAGAGACGATAGAACACTATTTTGATTTGCTTCGCGGTAATACTGTATAAACAAACGGTAATATTGATCAATCAAATACCATTTAGTAGTATATTGCTTGAAACCATCTTGATAATCAGAAATTTGTATTTTTTGATTGTTTTTTACCTCGTCTATCAACTTTGCTGCATAATCTAGCGATAGATAAAACGGCTGGTATTTTTCATACCAAAACTTAGACTCTCGTACTTTTAAGATCTGTTCTATAGAGTCAATATTTTGACTTTCCGTTTCAATTAGGTTAGCTAGTTCCTTAATAATTTGTTGGTCAACAAATTCAAAAACATCTTCGTCTAATAAGGTATTTAACGGTAGTCTACTGATTGAATCATTAATGTTCAAATCTACTGCGATTTTATTTGAGATATTTTTGAAAGTATCTTCAAATGAACGAGCGTCTTTCCAATTGGATAACAGTACCTCTGCAGAATGGTTTACTTGTACTTTAGAAGCTAGCGGTTGGAAATTTTTCTGAAACAGTTCTAACAAGAAGTCGTAAATTCCAGACTTTGAGCTTCGGTAATTGTAAGTTGCTTCAACAGATTCCCAAAATTCTTTATTTAGGCCGAATTTTTCTAAATCGGTATCAATTTGTTCTGATTTTCCTAAATCGAATTGTTGGGAGTATGACTTAAGGCAATCGTCTAAGCTATCAGTTGGAGCATTTAAAACTACTTGGATTAACTTGTTGGTTAGCGCTTGCTCTACATCTTCTTTTTGCTTGAGTTGATTAAACCTGTGCACCCTTTCTTTACTTTTGAAAAAATCTACATGTTGTTTTATCCATCCACGATATTGAATTGGCATATCCAATTCCTGTAGAATTAGTGCCTCCCTATCTGTATGAAATATATAATGAGACATCTCTATATCTAGTAGCCAGTTCTCGTGGTCATTAGGCCTTGCATAGGGTAAATAGAGTAAAAATTTTGTGCTTGGTTGTTTAATTAGTAGGGTGTGTTTTAATGCAAATTCATTGTTGTTAACAATATGCTTTTCGATACCATCGATTTCCAATGATTCAAACTCTTCGCTAAAATTATTATCCTGATCGTACCAAAGTATGATACGATGCTTATCAAATAAATTTACTAATCCTTCTTTTATCTTGCTCATCTTATTTGTGTTGTATCTATCCAGTCAAAGCCTTTGACTTTCTTTTTAGTCTTTTTGTCATTCAAGCCAGAAACTTCGGCAACTGCTTTGCCTATTTTATTGTAGTTTACCAATACTCCATCGTCTAAATCTAATGCTATGCGCTCTCCAGCTAGTGGGTACATTATATCTACTTCGTATGCGTGGCAATCTGCTATCATTAGATCTATCTTATCTATCTCTTTTAAAGCTTTGCCTTGTTCGGCTGGTGTACCAGTTACTTCTATGTGTTCTTGTTGTTTGCGCTGTTGCTTTAACTTTTCAATAAATTCTTTTAGGTATGAATTCAATATTCTATTCATAGTATCGGGAGTATATCGGTGCAGGTATACCAATACATTAAAATATCCTTTTGGCGAAGAGAACATCCAGTAGATAGGACGTTTTTTGTAGCGTTGTATGTGATCTTTATAAAAATCCTTCACGAAATATTTACGTACATCTTTTCCCAAACAATCTTCTACAAAAGAGAGGTTTTTCTGGAAGTTTTTCTCTCCAAAGCTAACTTTTAGGAACTCATAAAAACGGGCAACAATATCATCTTCGAACCATTCGTCATCTAAAACAGGAATTATATTATCTTCATCAGGAAGGAAACTGCTTTCGCCCACCTTTTGAAGATAATCCTGAACTGTTTCACCCTGATTAGCCAATATCAAACCCTCTTTATCCAGCGAATAACGGCCAAACATACAACCCACGGCATAACTCATAAACTGTTGGAATATCTTATCTTTCAGAAACACCAACTCACCATCTATAATCTTGGTCTCTTCTTTAAGGATGGTAATTTCTTCTAGAGGAACTTCAGGTGTTAGCTCATCTTGCAAACCGTAGATTTCTATAAACTGACGGTTAAGCTCTTCTTCGTTACTGTGAAGTTGGAAGAACTTGTTTTTCCAGTATTGTTGGTAGAGATCGTAGGACTCTTCTAGGTCTTGACCTTTGAGTCGGATGAGGTCATTTTTTAAAAAATCCCAGGAACCTTCTCTGCTATCCCAATCAGTTTGTGCTTTTTCGATACAATTGGATACTATTCCATTTATATTTGGAAGTTTTTTTTCTTCAATAATTATTGGAATCATTTCCATATTACCTGAAGTAAAGCTTAAACTAGAATTAATAACTGCTTTAAATTCATTAAATGGCTTAGTATTTGAAAAACCTAAGAAATAGAATAATATTTGTTTATTCTTAAAAAATGCTGTAGGTCCTTTATGACCAAATAGTACTCCCTCTTTTGCGAGCCTTGTATAGATACCACCTGTATTAATTTCTGACCATGTTAACCCTTCTTTGAAAAACAAACTTGATTCTTTTATCTTATTATTGTTGAAAGAAGACTTGAAGTCGCTAAGACACACAATATAATCCAAGTTTCCATACCATTTCCTTCGACTACCTCCTTTATTCATAGGGTAAAAGGGATGTCTATCAATTTCAATATTTTCATACTCTTTGCAATTAAAACCAATATTACCTGTACTTGGCTCGAACCAATATTTTAAATAATGACTATCATTCCCTGTTAATAATCCATGTCTAGCAATAAGGTTTTCGTTGGAATTTTTTTTAAGAAACGCGTTAACTACATTTTTACTCAACCAATATCCAATTGGACTTCCAGGTATTTTTTCAAAGTTTTTTTGGTAGGCTGTGTAAAACCAACCGCAGTTTGGGTTTTGAATGGCTTCGAGAGTTTTATTTCGCTTTAATTCAGAGTTCTCAAGATCAACTAATCTAATAAATGATCCCTTCTCATTTTGCTTACTATTCAAAAGTGTAAATGATGCATTTTGAACCACTTCTCCTCCAATTTCTGGAAAAGTCCTTGGTCCTAAGTGCAAAAGAGAATCAAATTGAATAGATTCAATTAATTTATTGCGTAACCTTTCATAACTGCTTAGAAACATCCATGAATGTTGGTTAATCATTCCTAAGAATCCTTTATGTTCAAGAGTATTCAATCCTGCTTCCATGAAGCAGGCCATTAAATCTGCTTTGCTATCAGGATAATTTGTTTTTACAAAATCTCCAAGTTCTTTATTCATATTTCCTCCACCCATATACGGTGGATTATCCACAACACAATGATATTTTTGACTCAGCGGGACCAGTTGGTCAATCGCTATTCTAAGTTGCTCTAATTGAGGCTTTAAGAATATATCGGCGTCTTTTTCTTTTGTAATAATGATTGATAGTGCAGACTCTAAATTTTGAGTTGATGTATGTGGTATTATTAATGAGCCATAATTAGTGGCTTGTTGCATGTTCTTTAAATCATAGTTCAAAGAATCTGATAATTTATAATTGATTTGCTGAAAAGTGTCTTCGATCTTCTTAGTTGACAATATCAAATCTTTAAAGCAAAGTATGTTAGGCTTTATTTCTTTTCTAAAAAATCTGCGACTATAGGATCTAGCTTTCATCATAAGTGCCATTCCTGCTAATTGTGCCGCTCGTTCATCTATTTCAAGGCCGTATAGATTTTTCTCAACAATTAGTTGTGGTATTTCACTCGGGTTGTAGCCTTCTTCTTCATAAATATGATACAATAACTCAAACCCATAGACTAAGATATGTCCGCTACCACAAGCTTGGTCTAATAATCGTAATTCTTCAATAGAATTGAGCTTTAGGTAATCTGAGGTATTACTAGCAGGTGATTCAATGTAATAAGGCATGTGCTCGCGTAGCCGTGATTTTGGCTTATTTTGTATCCATAATTTCCCGACACTGTTTTGAACCATGTACTCCACTATCCAACGTGGGGTAAATAGTTGTGTTGCGGCGGGAATGTCTTCTTTTTTTACTGCTTTTTTAGAAGCAAAAACCTCATCTTTTTTCTCTGAGATATAGAACTGATATAACCAACCTATTATTTCCACTTCTGAGCAATCCTCAGTACTCATACCACTCACTACATCGGTTACAATGTTGAATGGAGAGGTTAAGTCATCTGGTAATAAAAGTTCTGTATAATCGTCAATTCGTTCAAAAAGAAATGGAAAAACGGTGTGTAATTGGTTGCAGGCAGCTACTAATAATAAGCGGTAAGCTTCATTGTCTGGATTGTTTGTGTTTTGCCTTCCATCAAGAATATCTAATACTAATTGTTTATTGACCGATAGTTCTGACGGAATATTGCCGGCGTGAGCTTCGTCTAGTATTTGGGGGCTTACACTGTTAGTGCTGTCTGCTGGGGATACGATGGATATTCCAGTTGGTTGATAGCCGTTGGCGTCCATATACCTCAATGCGACTACTCTATTGAACCAAGTATATGCTACTTTGTCGATAACTGTATCTTGGCCTAGTATTTTAATTTCTTCTTTTAATTTGGCTATAGTATCTGCTTTCCCTCTAAATTCAGAGGTATCGTGAGTTAGTACATAGTTAAGCTTGGCGGTAACTTGTTCTATTAGCTTATTCCTAGCAGCTTGAGCAAATTTCTTAAGTAGGTTAGTGTTCATTAAATGGTAATTTTCTTGTTGGCATTAATTTGATCCATCATTACATTTTTGAGAGCTTGGATATACTCTTCTACATCGGCACTATTCTCTAATTTGCTTTTGTCTAATCTAACTTGGTTGCTAACATTGCTAATATTAATAAATTGAACTTGAGGTATGGGTATTGCTCCCGGGCTAGTAGGAGTTTTTGGTACTAATTTATTAAATTGAGCTACCATTACATCTGATAAGAGGCCTCTGTCTACTCGTAAATTGGCAATGTAATTTTGTGTTTTTGCTTTTTGGATAATTTCATTTAATGGTTTTTGTACTGTTTCTTGTAGAGATTGAGGTGCATCTAGGAAATTATTGGATTTTTGAAGTTGTAATAACCTATCCTGGGCCTCTTTTAATAATAATGTGCGTTCTTCCTTTATTTTTTCAAGTAACATTTCTTGTAAAACATCCATATCTTCTTTGGCCTGTTTCATTAAGTTACCATTGTATGGAGTGGGGTCTTGTATGATCTTTGTAAGATCCTGTTTTTTAGAGGAATCTATATAATCAAAATTGGCTTGATTAGTACTTTGGAATGTTAATATTCTATCGAAAATATTCTTTTGTTCTCCATTCCAAAATCTTAGAATAGGATCATAAATGTGCTCTTTGGCATCCAATAATTCATCTTCACAGTTCTTTATGGAGTTTATAAGTGTTGCATAGTCCATAATAGATAACTTCTTGAGCAAATCTGCTAGTGGCTCTAAAGATTTTAGGAAAGGATAATTATTGTGTTCTTTTAATAGCATACGTATATTTCCTTCTTCGTTCTTAGCTTTTGTCTTAAACTGTGCTGCTACTTCTTTGGCTTCTGTATATGGGTTGGATTCATTGAATAGTTCAAAATAGATCTCTTTTAATGCTGTAACGTGTTGTTGTTCAAAGTCTATTTGTGGTAGTATTAGAGTATTAAGCCACATTCTGTTATTATTTAGAGCATCGGCAAATCCTCTTTCGTCTAATACATTACTACTCTCTCTAGCATCAATTTTCCCTCGTTTGTATAAAAGAGCCATTACGCACCAGATTGCTATTTGCGTCCATCCATAGGGCTTCTTGGAAAAATGATCTCTTAAATCACTCAAACTAGTGCGGTCGTCTTGGGCTTTTCTACGTTTAAGCAGGTTTAACATCTCATTTTCAGGAACCGATAGAGAAGATTCTGTACCTCCAAATAACGCTGGCTGGCTCTCTGCCAATATTAACTTGAGTTGATACTCATCTAAGTTGGCGCTACCTAGCAGTTGAAGTTTAGGATATGCTAATTGAATTAGCTCTTGTGCGGTTTCAATAATTCGGGTTTTTCCATCGGAACTGGCAGAGCTTTTGTTTTCTATGCCATTTAGATAAATAGTGGATTTAGCTAATAATTCATTTAAAGAATTTTCGAGTAGTCGTTTGCGTTCTCCATTTTGTTGCCCTTTTTCGGAAAGGATGCGACGGACAGATTCTTTATTAGATGCAGATTGTGTTTGTTTGATGTATTTAATGGTTTTTAAGTACATTCTAGCTTCGTAGATAAACCGTGCATCTTCGGCTAGTTTTACCATCATTAAGGTGGGGTCTCCCATTGTACTTCCCATATAATGTGATACTTGTGAGTAAGAGTCACTATTAGGAGTAATAATATCAATTTTTAGCTCCTTTTCCCGGCCAAATAATATTCCGTCTACCTTGCGGGTGAATTCAAATTCTTGTTTATTGAGAGAGAATCTTATTTTATTATCTCTTATTATACCATCGAATACTAATTCATTTATAAACTGACTAACCTGCGTGGAATCTATAATTGTATTTTTAATTTCTGTTTCAATATCCTTTTCGTCGTCGGTTAGATATTCATAAATTTCACCTTTACGTTGAATATAAGTTTGTTGTTCTAATCTGTTTAATTCAATTTCGATTTCCTCTTTATGCTTTGATGTGTTTACAGACATTGAGTCTAATAACAGCACGCTTATATTCCTGGCTGTTGCTTTAAAACTCTCGTAATATTTAACTAGAAATAGAGCTTTTAATATGCGAATAGCTAAAGGGTAGTCAGATAATTGATTCTCTGCTAATAGGATTAAGTTTTGGGATTCGGAGTGTAATGAAGATTTTATTCCTTCAAACATTCTATCAAAGCTTACAAAGGAATTAGTTTCTGTGAAATTAGATTTCTTTAATACTTCTTGGAAAACACCTAACATAGATCTCTCTCCTACAGATTGGTGTTTACCTTGAAATACGTTGTGACGGGACATTGCTTTTATACATTGTTGGAATAGATCGAATTGATAAGGAATAAAAGGGAATTTATTTATATAATCCTCGGCATTCCTAAAACCTTTAAATTGCAAACCGGCCTCGGAAAAAGACAATAGTGTTTTTAGATTTTCACCTTCTCTTTCGTATTGAACTTTTAGGGTTTTACGCCCAAATTCGTTTTTTTCTAATAGGCGTTTTTCTATAACTTCATCTACGTTGGCAGAGGTGAGTGGTATTCTTGATTTGAAGCGTCCTTGGATTTTAGAGAAGTCATCGGACTGTATACGGGAGTCGTCGCCAACGAGGCTTTCTAAATCTTCTTGTGAGGTTACTATAATCCAACTATTGCCATTACATTTTGTATTGAGAGACTCGGCAATTGTTTGGAGATTTAGCATTAGCTTTGTGTTTTCTGCAATATATTGGCCTACTTCATCTACAAAGAAATTTAGTCTAAAATTACCTTCTTTGTTACTAATGTATTCGCTTACTTTTAGGGCAAAGTCTTCAATAGATTGTTTGTGTTTTCTTTGCCATTGTTGTAGATATTTATCGTATTTTGAAGCTTCTTCGTTATAGATTTTTGCACAAGCTTTAGCTATAGCATCATTTACTGCCCTGGCTACATAGTCTTTACGGGAATCTACCCAAGGCTTGCCGTAGATAGCTTCGAATTCTGCTTTAAAAATCTCGTAGTTACCCTCTTTACTAAGGTACTCTTCAAATTCGGCAATATGTGGTTGGAAACCATAAAATCCCTGATGGTCGTAAAAAACTTTGTAGAAGACTTGTAGTATTGCATTAGCATCGGATTTGGTTGTTATTTGGGCATGCTGGTCTATATTAAAAAGAATACTTTCAGATTTAATTTTTCGGAGACATTTAGTAATATCGGCTTTTAGTTTGGCATCGTCAGTTACTTTGCTTGCAAATAATTCTCCTAAGGATGTGTCTCCATATTGTCTATTCTCTAGCACATAACTTAAGATCTTTAATAAGTGAGATTTACCTGAACCAAAAAAGCCTGAAATCCAAACTCCGTTGATTGTGCTTTTTTCGGTGTAAGTATCAAAGAAATTTGCCAGCTTATTGGATATTTCTCGGGTAATAACGTATTCATCTACTTCTTGATAAATATGTTCTTGATCGTCTGCTTTAATAACTGTTTCAATGTTTCTGCCGAAGTCTTTCTTGAATAAATCTTTGGTTTGTGCCATTATGCTAAATATTATGATTGTCTATATTAAATGCTCTGTAGTAGTTGTCGTCTTTTAATAACCCAAATAGATTGAGTGATTGCCCTGAATATTCTCCGGGGAAAAACATTAGAGTGGGTATTTTCTTTACTGCGCTTTGTAAGTTGTTCAATACTGTGTGAGAGCGAATAAAAGGATAAACTGCTCCTACTGCTTTTATGAAAAGCATTTGTGGTTTTTGTTCTTCTATTAATTGGATAATTCGTGGGATAAACCGTTCGTGGATATTTATAGAAGATTGTAAGGCGTCTTTATATTGGTATTTATCCATCTCTTTCTCAATCTCAAATATTTCGTCTAGTCCGATATTCTCTTCTAAAATTTCACACGAGAGTTCAAATAGATCAATAATTAGGGGGCGAATTCCTTTATTGAGCAATTTTGCTTCTAGGTTTTTAATTTCATTTTCTACTTGATTATTGGCTGCAATATCATAGGGTGCAATCCAAAAGGGAATTTCTCCATTTAGTGCATCCATATTCCGGAAGCCAATAGATGAAACAACCTGGTGTATTTTTTTGAATTTGTTTGATGTAATTTCTTCTAAAGTCATCTGTTCAAAATTCTATTCTCTGTGTATAACAATAGTTTTAAATCGTTCGGATTTGTCCTTGCAATAAGGTTTTCAAATGTGCTATCAATGTATGGAACTTGAATATTCTTAGTTTTTACGGAATCTATTAACCCGGCTTGCTCTAAAACGGTAAAAAGGACTTGTTTTATTTTGTATTGGGTTTTGGTTGTCAAATTATCTAGCTCTTCGTGATCAATTAATTTTCTGTTGAAAAAGATATTGTAGTCTAGCTCGGATAACTGTAAATCAAATAATATGATTTTTTCCAATACAACTTCTTCTATAAAATCTCTGAAATACTGGTATGTCCTACCAAATGCAATAAGACATACTAACTTCTGCTCTTCTGAGTTGGAGTTAGACAGTACTTCAATTTCTTCTAAAGTTAATGATTTCAGCCGAATAGACAATTCAGTTAATTTTCTTTTACTAGTTACAGCTCTATTCTTTTTTAGGTTCTCGGGTTTTAGTTGTTCCAACGACAAGCCCTGCTCAGTCATTACCTTTGATAACTGAACCATCTCTTCTACACTGAGCGATGCTGCTGTAAATGAAAACCTATACTTAGTCATGCCACTCCTTTTTTCCATTAATAATTAATGAAACATCTACATTGAGCACCTCGGCTAACTTTTTTAGATTAGTAATTGTTGGCTGGGTCTTGCCAATTACCCATAGCGAGACAGAAGAGACGGAAACATTGAGTTTATCTGCAATAAACTTCTGTTTTATGCCTCTTTCTTCTAAGATTTCTTTTAAATATATAGTCTTTCTCATAATGACTCATTGTTAGACAAATATATTTAAAAAGTTTGGCAATACATTATAAAATTAGAGTATAACTCGATTTTTCTTTTGAGTGGCTTAGATACTTGTGTATGCTCTCCTTCTAGCTATCGCTGCTTACGTAGTTATGAAAATCAAAAAATCCACTAAACTCTTGATAGAGAAACAGCATGCCAGACTAGGCGTATTTTACTAACAGTTGAACCAGATGATAACCCTCGGCATACACCATTATTATTGCATTCTTTTTATTTATGATGTGATTTTATTCATGGAGAAGTTACTCATGAAGAATCATAGTATGGATTAGGTATTTTTGTAGAACTAATTAATTGGTATAACTTTATAACTAGGTTGGTTTAATGAAGCGAAAGGAAATTTAAAAAACATAGTATGAGAGGAAAGACGATTCAAGTGTTTTTAACAGATGGAACACCTAGGGGTATAAAGATTGCAGAAATAACAAGCAATATTGAGCAGGCTGTATTTATTCCAAGAAGTAAAATGAATGAAGCTGTTGTAAGACCAGAGGTATCTAGACCAGGTGTTTATTTTTTATTTGGTGATGCTGAGGGCAGTTCAAAGCCTATTGTTTACATTGGACAATCAAGAAATTGTTTATACCGAATTAAGACGCACGATCAAAACAAAGATTTTTGGAATTATGCTGTTTTAATAATCTCCAAAACAGAGAGTTTCTCTCAAACTCACATTGAATATTTAGAGCAACTTGCTATTACTAAAGCTTATGAAGCAAACCGCTATAGCTTAGAAAATGGGGCTAGTCCTAAAAGGTTTAAAGTCCCAGAAACTCTTGAAGCAGATTTACTCGATAATTTTGATACAATAAAAATTCTTCTTTCAACGCTTGGATTCACATTGTTTGAACCTTTAAAAAAGGAGATTACTAAGGCTGAACATTTCTTTTGTAAAGGAAAGCAGGCTTTTGCAGAGGGAGAGTACCAAGATGATGGGTTTGTTGTTTATAAAGGCTCAAAAGCAAATATTGAACTTACTCCAACAGCAAGCTCAAGTGTTTTTAATTTAAGAGACAATTTAATAGAAGCCAAAGTTATAATTCAAGAAGGAGATGTGTTTGTCTTTCAAGATGACCACTTATTTAGTTCTCCAAGTTCTGCAGCCTGCCAAGTACTTGGAAGGAATGCTAATGGGTGGAGAGAGTGGAAAACTAATGAAGGGAAAACACTTGACGAATTAAAAAGGAAATAAAGATCTGTAATTTTATTCTAGATAGAAATAAAAATTTGAGAATAATTTAAAAAAGGATATATGAACATAAAGGATACTATTAAGGAGTTTAACGAGTATTGTATTAACGAGTATACTGATGTTGCCTTTAATATTTTGCAGGGCGATACTGATTACATTAGAGGTAAGAAAATAATTTCAGACATCTTTCAAATCGATAGAGACTCTCGGTTTGAGACAATTATTTTTCGACTTACAATTATTGATAGCTACTATTCTACGCAAATGAATAAACGCTTATTTGGACTAGACGACTTAGCTTATAGATTAACTGAAATTACGAGCGACGATCAAACACTAAAATCTATGTGTATTGAATATATTTCAGACACAAAAAAGCGTGACGATATAGACAACTTGTTTAATGGTGAATATGGAATAAGAAAAACAGGACACGATGCTGGACATGCAGTTTCATTAATTACAAAGTATTTATATTTCTTGACAGAATATCAATATCCAATTTATGACAATCTTGTTAAGATTTCGTACCCCTTAATCAAAAGAAAATATCCTGCATTAAATATTAGTTCTCTAGATGAGAAATTTTCAAATTTATTCTTCGATAATATAAGTGAATTAAACACAGTTACTGAAACCAATGATTTTAATAGACTTGACAATCTTCTATGGTTAATAGGTAAGTTAACTGAGGGAAGTTTATCATTAATTTTAAACAAAAAACGCTATTTACAACTTGTAGATAAAATGAAAATACCTAAGGGAACGCGCAGTGCTGAAGTTGATAAATTAACCAGAGTATATATTAAGGATAATATTGAGAATTTGGCTGGATTATTCAGTATCGAAGAGATTAAATTTTTAAAGTTCTCTTATGACTTAGCAACTACAGAGAGCAATTGTAATCAGCAAACATAAAACCGACAGCTTTCAGCAAAGTTGAACCGACACCTAATTTATGACTTCTCCTTTTTTGTTCTTAATTAGCTATTCCGGAGCATACAGGGCCAGTCGCATCTTACACCTAGTTGAACAAAAAGATAAACCTCGGCACGCCCCTTTCTTTTAAATTTTTTCTTGCGATTTTTTTGCTGCGACATAGGTTGTCAAAGATGTTGGTTATTTTTGCATATAAATTAAATAATCAAATGCTTTCAAAATCTAAATACACGCGTGGCTTAAATTGTCAAAAGTCTTTATGGCTTTATGTTCATAAAAAACAAGAGCAGGTAATAAGTGAATCTACACGGGCGACTTTTGCAAGGGGGACAAATGCTGGAGAGTTGGCTCAGCAATACTTCCCTAATGGGAAAATGGCTGTACTTGAAGAGTATCCTGGGTATGAATCGGCAAAACGGACTCAGCAATTTATTGAGCAGGGGGTAGATACAATTTATGAGGCTACTTTCATTTTTGACAATACTCTTGTGGCGGTAGATATTTTACATAAGCAGAATGGCAAATGGAGCTTGTATGAAGTAAAGGGTACCAATGGTGTCAAGAGTGTACATATTCCCGATGTTGCTGTGCAGTATTATGTTGTTAAAGGGAGTGGGATAGATTTAGAAGATGCCTACCTAATGCACTTTAATAGGGAATATGTTAGGCGTGGCGCTATAGATGTGAATAAGCTATTTTTGCCAGAGAGTGTGTTGGAGCAGGTGTTGCCTTTGCAAGAAGAGATTGAGGCTAATATTACCAGCTTCTTGGCTATGATAGAGGGAGAAGAGCCAGTTGTGGAAATGGGAGGGCACTGCACGAATCCATATGAATGCGCCTTTTATGAATATTGTTCCGCTTTGCTTCCGGAAAGTTCTGAACCTGCTGTCAAATTAAGTAGTGACCCACAAGTTAAGAAGGCCGAGCTAGAATCGTTTATTGATAATATAGTGTATCCGATTTGTCATTTAGATTTTGAGACCATAATGCCGGGAATCCCTTTGTTTGATGAATCGCGGCCATACCAGCAAATCCCTTTTCAGTACTCTATACATACTCAGGAGTCTAAAAATGGCAAGTTGGAGCACTATTTTTATCTTGCCCCGAGTAACTTAAACATTGATCCCAGAAAGGCTCTAATTGAGCAGATGATTAAAGATACCAAGGGTGCAAAAACCATTTTCGTCTATTATATTGCTTTTGAACGCACGCGTATAGAGGAGATGTGCCGAGATTTCCCTGAGTATTCAAAAGAGCTTGGGAGTATAATTTTCAGATTAAAAGATTTAATAATTCCGTTCAAGCAAAAGCTATATCGTACAGAAACAATGAACGGTTCCTCTTCAATTAAAAAGGTACTCCCTGCCTTGTGCCCAGATCTCTCCTACGACAACTTAGAAATAGGAGAAGGCATGGCCGCCAGCTACGCATTCCTAGACCTATACTCTTGCACTGACCAAGAACAAATAGCCCACACACGTGAAAACCTCCTGCAATACTGCCACCTAGACACCTACGCCATGGTCAAAATCCTAGACGTCCTCCAAAAAGCCTAACCAAAAAAAACTCTCCTTCTGGTTTCACGAAAACTTTCCCAAAGCTATCACGAAGTTGCTGGTTTAGTGGGTCTTGATGAAAAGAGAATCTTATTACATTTACTATTTGAACGCAGGTGTCACTTTCTTTGTTCTTTATCAGAGTCTATTCCGGAGGATACTGGGCCAGACGAAAATTAGCCATAGTTGAACACGAAGATAGCCCTCGGCATACAAATAAATAATAAACGCAAACAGATGAAAAAGATTTACAAGCATAAGATTGATGTTCTATACATCCATGGGTATAATGGGTCGGGGAGTGGGAGTACTGCCAATACAATAAGGGAGTTGCTGCCAGAGGGTAAGTATAATTTTATTTCGCCGCAGTTGTCGAATGTGTTCGCGGATGTTGGTAAAAACATTAAAGAAATTAACTACTTGATTTCAAGGCATAAACCAAAAATTGTGATTGGTAATTCATTGGGTGGTTTTGAGGTTATGGCTGCTAACTATAGTGTTTATAAAATTCTAATAAACCCGGTTTACAACCCGATTGCAGATTCTAAGAAGCCAGAAATCTTCGATGAGACTTTTCATTTAGAGGAGTCTAAAAAGATGATTGAAGATATCTTAGATAGACTTGACATGGATAACCAAGATAGGAGCGTTGTATATGGTTTCTTTGGTGCTAAAGATGATATTGTAAATTGTAAACCTCAGTTTTCAAAGTTGTTTGGAGCAGACAAAATGAAGACATTACCAAATGCTGGGCATCAATTAAATAGAGAGGAGCTTAGTGTAGTGGTGGATTTAATCGAAGATATATACGAGACAGAATCTACGTCATTCGATAAAAATGGATATGTCAAACAGAGATGACCTTGGCGACATACTTTGGCGTGGTCTGGGTCTATATTTGAGGTAATTACTAATAATTTCAATTATGATGAAAGATTTAGAGTATTACGAACAGATAATTAGTTCTAGGAGATATTGGGATTCTGGTGCTTCTGAATTTAGTGGGGTAGAGATTGAGAAGAAGCTAGTAGCCCTGGCGCAATACCTAGAGCTAGGGGGGAATCTTCACTATATTGTTAGTAGGTACAAGAGTAGTAGAATGGTATATGTTAGAGAGGCTGTAAGAGGCACTATTGCGTTTTATCTTAATTACTTAGCAGATACAAAGTATGTTCCTTTTTACGGGTGTACCGAATCTCAGCTTATAACATTTTTGTCAAAAGAGTTAAATGGGCGCTTGTTCAATGACTATAATTATAGCGCCAATACTCGCACACCTAGAATAAGGGTGGGAGGTTTAAACCCAGATTGGGATTTGGCAGATGACAGGGACACTCTTTTCTTTGATAATCCTTGGTTCGACATTGCCCAAGAGGTGCAGGAGAATTCATATTTGCCTAGTGCTGTAAATATTCATGCCGAGGATAAAAAGTACATAGATGAATTTAATGGTACTGCGAATGAGTGTAAGTATGAGCTAGGGATTTTGCCAGAGCCCTTTTTTGGTAATGTATTGGATGCCGAGGTTGTAATTTTGGCTTTGAATCCTAGATATAATTGGGAGAACGATAGGGTTAGGTACGATTTATTGAGCGACCAGGAAAAACTTATATTTATTAAGGCCCAATGCAATGCTATGTTGTTAGAGAGTGACCTGCTCATCCCAGACGATTTCCATAGAAATACTATTTGTGACTATTATTGGGATAACGCTACCACAGAATTACTAGACTCCTTTGAAGCGGCTAACTTACAGACTGCATTAATCCATTTTATTGGCTACTCTTCTAGTGAATACAAAGATTTGCCCAAGAAGCTTACTCGAGAGACTTACCATTTAGAAGACGATATCCTATACACTCAGAAATATGCAGTTCGGCTTGTAAAGTACCTCATGCAGCAAAACCGAATACTCATTATCCCCAGCCATTCCAAACAATGGTTCAGCGCCGTAGAAGGGCTCGCAACCTACCCCAACCTAAAACTTTCCGTAAATTTAAAACAATTACAATTATGATTACAAAACTTATTTGGCCTAAATGCAGCATTACAGATGATAAAAACGCATTCTGGGTAGGTTGCACAGATGACGAGGTTGCTAGGGAGATATACCCGCGCTTGGAAGAAAACCGAGTAGAAATTATTAGAGGCATTAGGCAAAAGCGTGGTGCTAGTAAACTTGACGAAGATAAAGGAGAGGAAACTTACTGCAACTTTTTCTTAATCTCGGCAGACAGTTTAAGCATCAGTAGCGAAATGTGGGTATTGCCCTATGCAGGACAATGGAATGCCTGCAACCCTTTCTTGACTATTGGCAAGCATTCAATCGATAGCCTAGACGAGCTACAGGGCTTGGAAGAGATGTTAAAGAAAAACTCTCCTAAAGCTATCTCTAAGGCGTTGGTCTAGTGCAGGAGCTCAAGCAATGGCGTAATTGACATTATTTATTAAAAATAATTGCTTTAGATATGAAATTTCAGAAGGTATTTAACATTGACAAATGGTGTGATTGGCACAGCTCTCTGAGTGATTTTATAGATGATTTTTATGCCGAGTTTTCGTTTAGTCCTAATATTTTGGAGGCCAATGAGCATACTTTTTCGCAGTTCGATTTTTTATCGACAGAGGTGCCTGGAGAGCAGGAGAAGGTGTCGAAAAAAGACGATGTTACAAATAGGGTAGAGGAGCTTTCAGGCAACGAAAAGATTGTGCTGGAAGAGTATGTTTACGGCGATGTAAACTTGGTTTTTGCGGTTGATGATAGGTTAGAAAACAAAGAGCTCAGGCTTATTTATGATTCCGACCCTGGTTGGGATGATGAGAAAGAGTCTACCATAGACTTTGTGCCCGAAAGAGATAAGGTGAAAGTGTATGTTTAACTGCTATAATTCCTGTGCACTTCCATTGTCTACATATTGAAACTTGCTATTGTCTAGCTTAGGCTCTCCGTTGAATTTATATGCTGCTAGTTTCCCTTTTTTTGCAACGCTATAATCTATACAGCAAATATTGTTTCTGTATATTGTGGGGTTGCCTTGCAACCAATAGTGGCCAAAGAATACAGGCTTTTGATCGGGTTTATAATAATCTCTCTCTTTTAAGTCTGCTAAATTGATTTTATCTTGTGTGAGTATCTTTAGAGGTTCAACACTAAGCTTTTCGTAAGTCATACCCTCCTCTTCTGGATTTTCCCACCATTTAATTCTAATATCACTACGTTCTGTGCCGTCTTTGTCTTTGAATTTACCACCACCAGGCAGTCTAATCTCTTTCCCTTTCAAAATTTGGTCAATTGCATAATAGAGCTCTGTATCTTTTTCTACAGATTTAATAAGTACTTCATCTGTAAGCCGAGAGTTATCTAATTGCCCCCTTAGAAATTCTATTTTTTCATTATCCCAGCAGGCGTGAACTGCTCTAAAACGTTCTGTCTCATAGAATAGAGGCAGAGTTTTGAACCAGTTTAAATACATTTGCCACTCTTTTGGGTTATCATTGAATTGATCTATTGTTGCCGAGTGTTGTCTTACGTTTTTCTCTGAATGTTCCCGTAAGTAACCTCCTTTTGAATCTTGAGTATGGTAGCAGAGGGCATTATATTCGTGGTTACCCATTAGTGCAATGGCGTTCCCACTATCTGCCATTCCTTTTACAACTTCTAAAATCTGTCTAATTTTTGGGCCCCTGTCTATATAGTCGCCTAAAAACACCACTTTCCTGGTTGGGTGTGAGTAGAAATTATCATTACCCTTCTTTGAGTACTTCAAATCTATAAGTAGCTCTTCTAGTTTATCGGCATGGCCGTGTGTGTCACCAATTAAGTCAATCCCAATTTTTTCTTGCATGCTGTGAAGTTTATCATGTTGAATATTACAAAGATAGGTAAAACTTTCCCAAAGTTATAACGATGTTGCTGATTTATTGAGTTTTAAGGAAAAAGGAATTGTGAGTAATTAAGAAAAATGTCGATTATTGACGTAAATTGCCAATGTGGGAAAGTATCTTTGAACTAGATTATTATGTAAAAGAGAATGTCGTTGTGTATTATACTAATTTCAAGATCAAACCTACAATTTCTTTTACAATGTTTCCAAATTTGGAAATGTTTACTAACTTTGTTCTAATGTAGATTGCTAATGCAAAAACCAATTGAAATTCACTTATTGATTCAGGCAGAAGAGTTTCTTGACAATATTGAACAACCTGTTCGTAAGAAGTTCTTTATCGCAATGCGGAAAACTAAATCAAGGATTTTTGGTGATTGGTTTCAGAAATTAAAAGCTACTAACGATATTTTTGAATTTAAAGTTGACAATAATGGAAAGTTCTATCGTCTTTTTGCTTTTTGGGATACTAATAACTCAAATCAAACCTTGATAATTTGTACACATGGGTTAATAAAAAAAACCAATAAAACACCCAAGTCAGATATTGCAAAAGCAGAAATGATTAAAAATAAATATTTTAAAGGTTTAATGTAATAATGAAAACGACTAAGAATTTCAAAACCATAGGGGAGCTTGAGGATAAGTATTTTGGAAAAAAAGGAACCCCTGAGAGAGAGCAATATGAATTCGAACTATCTATGGATATTCTCGGTGGAAAATTAAAGCAAATTCGAAAGGAGAGGCAATTAACTCAAGAGCAATTAGGGAAATTAATTGGAGTTCAAAAAGCGCAGATTTCTAAACTTGAAAGTGGGAATAATAGTGCGACAATATCTACAGTTTTAAAAGTTTTTCATGCTTTGCAGGCAAGAATTATATTTAAAATTGAAATTGACGAGCCGATCGCATTAATCGTTTAGTTTTCTATATATCATTTTCATCTAGGGTGCAGCCATAGACAAAAATATTTTTATAATTACTTTCTATTAATAATTATCAATGCAGCAATAACGCCTGGTACCCAACCGGCCAAGGTTAGTATAAAAACAATAATGATAGACCCACAGCCGTAGTTAATAACAGCAAGTGGTGGGAATATTATAGCTAAAATGACTTTAAATACTGACATAAAATTGGTATTATATATTTCAAAGATAAGAATTTCTTTTTTGCAAAACTTTCCCAAAGTGTTCGAACGCTTTGGGAGAGTTTTCTGTAACGCTTTGGGAGAGATTTGTTTGGAAGGAGAGTTTTATTTGAATCCGATTGGTTGGGTTTTTGTGTTGCGGCTAAGGAGTTCGTTGTTGCAGAGTTCGGTGATCTTTTCTAGGGGTAGCTTTTGGCCGTAGATTGCCTCTTCTATTATGAGTTTGGTGGCTATGTTTTCTATGTGACCGCCGCTCAGTTTGAATTGAGATGCTAGCATAAGAGATTCTTGGGTATTTAGGGCTGGGATTTTACTTTGCCATATTTTTGCCCGTATTTCGCAGTCGGGTTCTGGGAAGTGAACTTTAAAGAGAAACCGCCTATCAAAAGCGCTATCGAAATTTTGAATAAGATTGGTTGTGGCAATTAAGATTCCGGTGAAATTTTCGAGCTCTTCTAAGAGTATGTTTTGAACCGTATTTTCGGTATTAGAGGTTTGAGAAACAGAAAGATTGCTTCTTTTGGATAGCAGAGCATCGGCCTCGTTTATGAAAAGTATAGGAACTCTCTCGCTCTCTTTTTCAAAATCTTTGTACTCAGTGAATATCTTTTTAACCAGTTTTTCGCTTTGCCCGTACCACATAGATTTTGCCTGGCTAATATCTACTTTCATAATTTCCCTGCCACTCTCCCTGGCCATTTGCAGCACCGTCTCTGTCTTTCCCGTGCCCGACCCCCCGTAAAACAGAGCAGTAACGCCACTGGGCATATTCATTTTCTTTAGCGCTTGCGTGAGGCTCTCGAACGACTCCTTTTTGAGCAGCTCTTTTAAAGAAGCAAGCTGTTTAACCTCGGCCTCCTTAAAAATTAACTCTTTAGGAGGGATTGCCGAGGGTTTTATAACGGTTTCAAACTGTTTTTTGGCTTTCGCTAGAGTTATTCCGTTTTTACTGAGTAGTTCAATTGAGGTTTCGGTAAGTTTTAGCTGCATATCCGTCGCGAATAGGCTTTCGCAAGTCTCTATTAAATCTTGCTTAATTAGCTCATTACTACCGTCAATTAAACTCTGCATAACTCTTATTTTAGAACCAGCGTTGCTATAAATGGAGTTGAGCAAAAGGCTGGCATCTGTCTCTCGGTTGCAATCTAGTGAATTCCAGAGGGTATAGATATAAATTAGGTTGTAATCTGGCTTTAATTTCATTGCCAATATGGCTTTTACCACAGGCATGTGCTTGTTTGCCAATAAGATATCTGCCACCTCTGCTGCTATAAAATTGGTACATCCATATTGGTCCTGCATGCACTCTATCATTTTATAGATTTTCATAAGGAGGGAATAAATATCGGGTTCTTTTTTTGTTTGTTTGCCGAATGGCTTCTTGTCTAGTATGTTAAGTATAACTATGCTGTCTGCAGAGTATTTTACGTCAAAAAGAGGGTCGCCGTTGTAGCTATTGGTTTTTCTTAGGATCCCTGTTGCGCACAGAGCCTCTAGCTCTTCTCTGTAGAGTAGGATATCGGTTGCCGAACTTGGAGATAACTCAGCAAGGTTAGAAAAGCTAATTTTAGATTCGCCAAAGCTGTTCACAAAGGTTAATGCAAATATAAACGCCTCTCTATGCGTAATCTTAAAATATTGCGCAATTACCTCTAAGCTCTCGCCATAGGTTTGGAGCTTTTGCTCATTTGCAAGAATTTGATTCTTTACTAGAAATATGGTATCAATACTTTTTAGTAGTGACTTCCTATCTGTTTTTACCATTTTAGCTTTTTTATCCAAAGCTAACGTGGCAGTACGTCAAATTATGTCGTTAGGGCAATTAAAATATCTCTTTGTAGTTGGAGATTGAGTTATTTAGAGATTCTAGGATTTGATCAATTAATGATTTAGGTGATATTACTTTTACATGTTCTCCGTGTGAAAGTATCTCTACAATAAAGTCGAATGTTATACAAACCGTTAGCGATATTAGTACTCCCTTTTTATCGTCTTTAAGTACTTTCTGGCTATGGTGCAGAGGCATAGATTTTATGTATTGCCCTGTTATGGGCTGGAATAAAAGCAGAACCTCTACTGGCTTAATGTCTTCTATTGTTATTATGCCAAAGGAGTCTTTGTAATATTTATCGTAATTGAATTCATTTGGTATTACGAATTTTGCTTTCTCTATTTCTAAGTCTGAGATTCTATCTAGGCCATAGGTCTTTACCTTATTGTTGGCTGTGTCGTTGCCAACTAGATACCATCTACTTTTGAATTCTTTGAGAGCATAAGGTTCAATTATTCTGGTAAATGCCTGTTGCTCATCAAATTTCTCGTAGAGGAAACTTACTTTAATCTTGTTTTTTATTGCATAAATTAGCCCGTGCAAGAGTTCGGTGCCTCGTGGCTTTCTGCTTTCGAAGTGGATGAATTCAGAAAGATTATTGCTTATTCTAAGTGCATTAACTGTGTCTAGAGCTTCTAGCATTCTTTCGCTTAGTTCGGGTTGTTGGTCATATTGTATGCAGTATGCTTTTTTATATTTATCGTATACTATTTCAATGCTATACAACGAGGCTATATCTTGACAGTCTCTTTGAAATGTGCGTACAGATACATTATAATCATAGCCATGCATTTCTGATTCATTCTGCAGCATTTCGCTAATCTGCTCAAATGATGCCGAGTGCTTTCGCAAAAGCTTAATAATTAAAAATTGCCGGTTAAGTGATTCACGTTTAGACATAGCATTAAGTTTTTGTAAAGATACACTACTGTCACGACAAAATATGTCGTTTGGCAAGTTTTTATGATTGACACAAGTTGGCAATTCTAGATGCTAGCTTTGTAGTGAATCTAAATTTTAAAACAATTTCAATTATGATTACAAAACTTATTTGGCCTAAATGTAGGGTTACAGATGATAAAAATGCATTCTGGGTAGGATGTACAGATGACGAGGTTGCTAGAGAGATTTACTCGCGCTTGGAAGAAAACAGGGTGGAGATAATTAAAGACATTAGATTAAAGCGGGGTGCTAGTAATCTTGATGAGGATAAAGGAGAGGAAATGTACTGCAACTTTTTCCTAATTTCTGCCGATGCTACAAGCATTAGTAGCGAAACGTGGGTATTGCCCTATGCGGGTCAATGGAATGCCAGCAATCCGTTCTTGATGATAGGGAAACATTCAATTTCTAGCCTAGACGAACTTAAGGGCTTGGAAGAGATTTTAAAGAAAAATGCTCCTAAAGCTATCTCTAAGGCGTTGGTCTAATATTATACTCCCTACCTTTTCTAATGATAACGACATTCTTTGACGTAGGCTTTATCCAAGCGGCAAACTGCAAACGAGCAGATTTTTTTTCGGTGCCTATTGGCAGTTTTTACGCTTCGCGCAGCAGACAAACTTACTGCGTAGCAGATAAACTCCGTCGTAGACACCATATCTTTAAATTGGGATTTTTTGAATTGCGTTTTGACGATAATTGCTTTCTATGTTATTCAATATCCATAGCCTACAAGGTGGGAAACTTGCTGTCTCACTTATCTTGTAATGAGCTGTTGGCCAGCTAGATCACTATTGTAAATAAGCGAATAAAGGGGTATTTATGAAAGCCAACATGCACACATACAGGGTGTTATGAGAATAGTGTGCTGGCGCATGCTGGCGCATGTTGGCGCATGCTGGGTCGGGCAAAGATTGTAAATAGTTGAACAAGAAGATAACCCTCGGCACCCCCCCCCTTTTATAAGCTTTTATAAGCTTTTATAACTCTTTTGTGTATTCTAAGATGTCTCCTGGTTGGCATTCGAGTGCTTCGCATATTGCTTCTAGGGTGGTGAACCTTATTGCTTTTGCTTTGCCGGTCTTTAGGATGGATAGGTTAGATAGGGTGAGTCCAACTTTATCTGAAAGTTGGTTCAATGACATTTTACGTTTTGCCATCATTACGTCTAGATTAACTATTATGGCCATAACTTAAATTGTTAGAGAGTTTTCTGATTGAATTTCTATTCCTCTTTTGAAGATTTGTGAAATCACGACTAGGATCATTCCTAAAAAGAAAAATTCAGACCCGCCGCTGTTGTGGCTACGTGTGTATATTTCCGAGATTTCTATTCCATTATTTGTTAACCAACCTGTGTGGGTGCTGCTTATGATTAATGTTATCCATATTAGAAAGGCTACATTACTTATTCTAGCGATTAATGAGGCTAATTTTATTTCGAATGGGCTTTCCAAATTAACTGTTCTAAAAACAGTAACCACCAAGTAAAAAATGTAGGCTTTAAGTATCGGTAAAATAATGAGGCAAGATACCACTAGTAGGTAATGTCCAATATTGGCTTGGTAAAGATTGGATAGATTAAGTCCCAAATATACGTTTTGGGCAGTTGCTGGATCGAAGGAGCTGTAAATCACTGAAAATATAATTGATCCGGCTTGGATACATAGGCTTATGAATAGAACCCAAGAGATTATTTTAAGTACAGATAAAATTTGTTTAGTTTTCATTGCATATCAATTTAAAGTTTGATTGTGCAAATATCAGTAATTATTTATTGATAAACAATACATATTTAATCTTTTTTGCGTTACTTGATGCATTTGCAATTATAGTTCATATGGTGGGAAACGCTCTTGGCGTGATAAGCGCATTTATAATGGGATTAAATACTTAAATTTTATCTTTGCACAAAATATTAGAGATGAAAATTGAAAGAGAGAGAAAACCTGAGTGGCTTAAGATAAAGATGGTAACTGGTGCCGGATATTCAGAGGTTGGTAGAATTATTAAAGAGCACTCTTTACATACAATTTGCAGTAGTGGAAAATGTCCCAACCAAAATGAGTGCTGGAATAGGGGTACTGCTACATTCATGATTCTTGGAGAGACTTGTACTCGCTCTTGCAGGTTTTGTGCAACAGATACTGGCAAACCTTCTGAAGTAGATAACATGGAACCTTTAAAACTTGCTGAGTCGGTTAAGTTGCTTGGTTTGAAACATTGTGTGATAACATCTGTAACCAGGGACGACTTGCCCGACCAGGGTGCCAATCATTGGGCGCGGGTAATTGAGGAGTGCAGGGCTCTAAACCCAGATACAACTATAGAGGTTTTAATACCAGATTTTTGCGGTAATGAGGCTCTCATAGATATTGTAATTGCTGCTAAACCACATATTATCGCTCATAATATAGAGACAGTCAAAAGAATAACTCCACATGTGAGATCTAAAGCAGATTACTCTACTTCTCTTAAAGCTCTTAATTATATCTCTAAATCTGGAATAATTACCAAGAGCGGGCTTATGGCTGGTTTGGGCGAGACAGAGGCCGAGATGTTTGAGGCGCTAGACCATCTTTATGAAAATGGATGCTCTGTTGTAACTATTGGGCAATATTTGAGACCCACGCTAAGCCATGTAGAGGTTGCCGAGTATGTGACTCCAGCTCAATTCGATATATACAAAGAGCGTGCTATGGCTATTGGGTTTGTCCATGCGGAGTGCGGTCCTTTGGTGCGCTCTTCATATATGGCAGACAAAGCAATGGATGCTTGTAAATCTGGGAGTTAGTATGAGTAATATTTGCATGGGTATGAGTAATGTTGAAATACAGGAGCTTGGGTTGGTAGATTACCAAAAGGCCTGGGATCTTCAAAAGGAGTTGCTAAACAGTATTGTTGAGGCAAAAAATAGGGGAGAGATGGGAGCTATGAAGCTTCTTTTGTTGGAGCACCCCCATGTGTACACTCTTGGTATGAATGGAGATAGGGCCAATATGTTATTCAACGACGAGTTGTTGGAGAAGATTGGTGCAAAATTTTACAAGATTGAGAGAGGCGGAGACATTACTTATCATGGTTTTGGGCAGCTTGTTGGCTATCCTATAATTGATCTAGAGAGGTTCCATATTGGAATTAAAGAGTATATATGGCGGTTAGAAGAGGCCGTTATTCGTACTATTGCCCATTACGGAATTACTGGAGAGAGAGTGCCTGGGATAATTGGAGTATGGGTTGGGGAGGGTGCCGAGGCTAAAAAAATATGTGCTTTAGGTGTTAAGGTCTCTAGATTTGTAACTATGCACGGCTTCGCACTCAACGTAACCACCAACCTAGATTACTACAGACACATAAACCCCTGCGGTTTCACAGATAAAGGCGTAACCTCAATAGAGCTCGAAACCGGCCAAAAACCCACCCTAGCAGAAGTAATCACTGTCTTCAAAACCCACTTTACCCAACTTTTTGGGGTCACTTCATAACAACTCTCAAAGCTATCTCTAAGATACTGTTTTAATGACGCCTATCTTTTTGTGTTTAATGACTTGAAATTGATTATATACTTATTATTCGATTCTCCCGTTTTAATAGTCTGTCTATTACGTTTATTGCCATTACTCATATTTTTGGTCCCAATATTAGGCGATTGTCCAATTTGAATAATATCGGCATCGGCTAGCATAAATGTGCTGTAGTCAACTTG
>CAYIYT010000025.1:0-30365 GCA_964367735.1 uncultured Muribaculaceae bacterium | reverse complement strand
CTCCATCTCAAAGAGAAGACTATAACCTTAGAAATCAGGAGTATCAAAATAATATTAATAATTAACAAACCATAAAAAAAAACGTATGAAAAATTTTTTTTACTTAATGCTAGCTTCTGTGCTACTGTTTGCATGTGACAAAGAGAAAGATCCTGTTGTTTTACCAAAAATTACATTTGCCGAGGCTACATACAATGTACCTAAGGGATGCGTACAAAATGTTAAAGTTATATTAGACGAGCCAGTAGAAACTCAAACTCGTATTATGCTTACATTTGGCGGAACCGCAGTAAAAGGGAGTGACTACGATACTCAGGTAAACTATATAGATGTTCCTGCAGGAGAAAAAACAGGAAATATTGAAATAGAGGTAAAGTATGATATTACCGAATCTAAAACTATTGAGTTATCTTTTACGAACCCTGTAGTTGGTTATGATTTTGGAAGATTCCCTAAAGTTGTAATTACTACTAATTTGGAGCAAACAACTATTTTTTCTTTTGCCGATCCAAAAGGAGAAATACCTGGAGATTCTGCAGATTTTGGAGTTAATCTTTTTGACCAAAAAGGTGATCCTTTTAAAGTGACTATGAATACTCTCGTTAAATTAAAAGTAATGCCTACATCTACAGCTATTCTTGGAACTCATTTTAAATTTAAAGATGAGATTGATTATGCTTCTATCCTTAAAAATAAAGCAAATGGTAGCTTATCTATAGAGGTAATCAAATACGAAGAGGGAAAAAATACTATAGTTCTTGAGTGTGGCGAGCCTGCTGGTTACTTTGCTGGAGCTGTCCCTCAAATTGTGATTACTATTCCATTAAGGATGAACGAAAGAGTTGTTGGTGAGTGGAAAGGATTAGATTTCTATAAGCTTGACGATTTTGCTACGAACTGGGGTCTAGAAGCTCAACAAAAGGCAGCTCTTCCTACTTGTACATCTTCTGATGTTCTTAATTTTAAGGCTGATAAATCCTTTACAATAACCTCTAGTGGTAAACTTAAAAACTATTTTGTTAATACTACTTGGGCGATTGATGGGTCGGACGTTATTGTTCTTGGTATGTCTTTCCCTCCAGAAAGATATACTGCTCCAAGATGTAACTTTGGTCAAGTGAACTACGCTTTTAGTGCTACTTCTCAAGATTTGAAAGCTGGTAAAGTTAATATGTTTATAACATCTTCTTCTGAGCATAAAGAGATTTTAGTACTTCAAATAAATGAGCATGGTAACAGTACAGACTTTGACTTTATTTGGGGAGATCCTATAACATTACGTTTTATTAGAAAATAACATTTAAATAACATATGATATTATCTGAAACTAAAATTTCAGATAATATCATTTTTTTACGATGAGATACAAGATTATTATTTCCCTTTTGTTGCTGTTCATAGTTTTGCCTGCCAAGGCATACGACCCACCATATGTTGTGGTTGCAATTATAGATACCGGGATTGACACAACCAATAAGTATATAAGTAACTCTTTTTTAAGAGATAATGCTGGCAAAATTGTAGGATGGAATTTTTTAGGAGATTCTAAAAATTCTATTAATCCTATCTCTATAGGAAAGGAATCTTTTAGAATTATGCAATCTTTGCATTCTAAATACTCCTTGTTAGATAGCTCTTCTGTTATGAGCAGTCAAGAGCGTGAAGAGTATGATAAATATCTTTTTTTTAAGAGGGTATCGGGCATAGACATCTATATTAGTTTTGCCCAACTTCTGGACTATAATTATACTGCTTTCAAATATATGGATTCTGTAGTTGTTTCTCAGAAATGGTCTAGAGACATGAAAATTACAGATTTAGAGAAGCTAGACTATTCAATGATTCCAGATTCTATGGAAGTTCCTTTGAGCCAGGTAATGAGCGAGTGTGTTAAGGCATATTATAGTGGGAAAACTACTTGGGATTTGGCTTATAAAAATACAGAAGATGAGTATTTACTCTCTGTAGAGAGGCTTGCTACTTTGGGTAATGCAGAATCTAATCCTCGTTTTGAAATTGGCGACAATCCTTATAATTTTGAGAGATTAAATTATGGGAACGCAAATATTATGGCGCAGCCTTTAGACCATGCAACGGCAATTGCTTCTATAATTACCTCGACACACTCTAATGCAAAAGGTGTTAATACAGGTGCTAAAATTATACCCATTAGGGTTACTTCTGCTGGTGAGGCATTCGATAAGGATTTATATGCTGCTATTTTGTTCGCGGTAGAGAACGGAGCACAAATTGTGGTTATTCCTCAAGCAAAAGAATATTCTAGCTTTGGAGAGAAGCTTAATGAGGCTCTTGCCTATGCTGGTAAGCAAAATGTATTGATGGTATTGGCTGCTGGTAATAATGGGCGTAATATTAAGGCAGAGAGTGCTGTTCCTAGTGTTATTGTGAATGGTAAACGGTTAGACAATGTAATTAGAGTTGGTGCTTTAGGAAAAAATGGAGAGAGATTTGTTAAGTCTAACTATGGTGCTGTAGATGTCTATTTTGCAGGCGAGAGTGTTGCGGTTGCTGCAGGAGATGGTACTATTTCATTTTTATCAGGTACCAATGCTTCTAGTGCTTTAGTTGCTGGGGTTGCTTCTGTTTTGAGAGAGGCTTTTCCTAAAATGCCTGTTTCTAAAATTGTAGAGTTAATAGTTAGTTTAAATGGCGATTTGTCTAAGCTAGATCAAATTATAAATAGCAATAAATAATTGCAGATAATATGAAAAAGATTAGTTGTGTATTCCTTTTTATGATTTTGACGCTTATTGTGGGTGCCCAGAGTTATTCCGAAATTGAGAAGGGAAACGATAAATTTGAGAGGGCAAATAAGTTTAGTAGCGATTCAATTTATAAGAAAATTGGTTCTCTCTCTTTAGATGTAAATTGGTTTCGCGATAGTGATTACATTTATTGGCTTTTAAAGGAAGATGGTTATAAGAAATATTTTATGGCCGATGCTCCTAAGGGTAAGGTGTTGCCTCTATTTTCTATTGCCGATTCATTGTCTTGTTATATAAGTAATTTTGATAAAAAAGATAGTGATTTACTTATTTGCAGAATGGATGGTAAAAATTTGCATTACTCTTTATCTAAGCAAAAATTTACTCCTATTGCTAAGGATACTATAAGCAAGAAAGGAAGCAACTCTTCTACTGCCTCTCGTGAGTACTGGAAGAGTTTTACAAATGACGGCTTGTACTACATGTATGGGCAGTCGCATGATATCTATTTGCACAATATTGCTACTAATAGGGATATTCGTATTACTAACGATGGCGAGCCTTACTATTCATTTACTACTTATAAATCTCTAAATACTGATACTTCCAAAGTAAGTGTTCGTGGCCATTGGCATGCAAATAGTCAGTATGCTGTTTTTTTAAGACCAGATTTAAGAGATGTTACAGAATTAACAGTTGTAAATAACCTTGCTACTCCACCAGTTGCAAAGAATTATAAAATGGAGCTTACGAATGATTCTTTGGTAACACGTTATGAACTATTTTTGTTGAATGCACATGGTGCAAATATTAAGAAAATAGATATTTCTCGCTTCAAAGATCAAGAGGTGAAGCTGGTTAGAAATTTTAATAAACAAGAAGAGTATACATATATCTATTTTACTCGTAAAAGTAGAGAGAATGATACTATACAATTATGTGATTTAGACCCATCTACAGGTTTGGTAAGAACTTTAATAGAAGAGGTTGGATCTCCAATTATTAATGATATTCTTCACTCTGTGGCTATCCTAAATGGTGGCAAAGATATTATTTGGTGGAGTGAGAGAGAGGGTAAGGGTGCATACTATCTTTACGATATAGATGGTCATTTAAAAAACAAAATTGCTGGTGGAGATTTTATTGCTGGCAAAATTTATAATATAGATACTGTTGGCCGAAAACTCATTATTGAAGCATATGGCTGCTTTAACGATAGAAACCCTTATGATAAGTACTATTTTAATGCCCCTTTAAATGGCCGCAAAGTTACATGCATTACTCCCTCTAGTGGGAATCATGAGATAACCTACTCTCCTTCTAAAGAATATTTAATAGATACCTACTCGGCACCAGATAAATTCCCTAGTAAGGAATTGCGTTCTTTAGATGGCAAACTCATTAAAAAGCTACCAGTACTAGATACTACTTCTTTGCTAGATTATGGTTGGGTAAAACCAGTTGGTATTGAGCTACTCTCTTCTAATAACAAAACTAAGTTGTATGGAGTTATGTATCTGCCTGGTAATATGCGTGAGGGAGATAAATATCCTGTGATATTTAGTGTTTACCCTGGTCCACAAACAGATCTTGTGCCTCGCTCATTCTCGTTAGACGATAATGATAATGGTTCGTTGGCTCAAATGGGATATGTGGTTATAAACATTGGACTTATTGGTTCATCTCCTTATAGGGGGCCAGAGTTTTATGGTGCAAGTCATGGGAATCTTAGGGACTATGCTGTAAATGATGTGAAATATTGTGTAGAGCAACTTGCTTCTCAATACAACTTTATAGATTTAGATAGGGTTGGTATTTATGGTCACTCTGGTGGGGGCTTTCTCACAGTTACTGCTATGCTCACTTATCCCGAGCTTTTCAAAGTGGGTGTGTCGGTATCGGGCAATCACGACAACAATATTTACGCTAAGCTCTGGGGCGAAGTTTACAATGGCTATGGTCCAAAAATAGCTACTAATATGGAGCTCGCTTCTAGGTTAGAAGGTAAGCTTCTTCTAATGACAGGTGATATAGACGATAACGTACATCCAGCAAGTACATATAGGATGGTCAAAGCGTTTATGGATGCAAATAAGAGAATAGATATGTTTGTAATACCTGGGGTAGATCATAACATGTATGGTGCCTACTACAACAAACTTATTAGACATTATTTTATAGAGAATCTCTAAACGGATTGCTAAAACAATAGATTATTTGAATGCTGTGCAATATGAATTGAGTGTTGCATAGCATTTTTTATTGGGGTTGGTAGTTGTTGCAGTCGTAGAAGTAGAAGCGGCGTATTTCGCTGCCATATCTGTCGTTGATTATTAATGAATCTGTGAGTGCTGCTGTTTGGAAGTGCTGTTGTAGAAGATCTTCTATGCTTCCGTTAACTAAGTTTTTGCGTCTGTAGCGGTTGCTAGTTATGTAGATAGCGTCTTTCCCATAGAGGTGAGAGAGGTCTTTGTTATCTAGTGCAAATTGGTAGGCAAATTTATCTATTACATTGCCGGCATAGATATGTTCTTTGGAGTAAAAGTTGAGAACTGCCGAGATTTTATAGGAATTGTCCGAGAAAAAGAAGTTGTCTGGTTTTGTTTTCTCTATTCTTTCTACTTTATTTGCAAGCTCTTTCCAACCCATCCAGGTGTCGTCGGAATTTATTTTAATAGGGGTCCAAATAAGCTGAAAAATGAGTGAAAGATGTAAAATAACAGAGAACATTGTTTGGACACGAATTGTTATATCATTCTTAAGGTAAGTGGCTGCCAAAATTGTTCCCGATAGGAATACAGGCATTATCCAATTTATTTTTACCCAATAAACAAAAGATAAAGTAGTAAAGGCAAATAGCATTGGTAATTCAAAAGAGGCAGCAAATAAAATATGCTCTTCAATTTTCTCTCTTTTAAAGAACTTTTTTACAATTAAAAAGCCCGAAATATATATTGCAATCAAAAAAGCAGGCAGGGCTAATAGTAATTGTGAACCTATAAATCCTGGAAAAAGTGCGGGGTTAAAATTGAATGAAGAGAGATCGGCTGCTCTATCGGCCGATTGGTATTTTAATGAGATAAATTCGTTTTGGATATTCCAGATAACCACTGGAGAGACTGCTATAATAACAGCTAACACATATAAGAGGAATTTATAAGAAAAGAGATATTTGCGGTTCTCTTTTGAGAGTAATAAGAATAAAAATAGACCTGCTGGTAGGAATATGCCAGTGTATTTGCTGTCGAATGTGAGCCCACTAGTAATGCCTGCAAGTAGCCACCAGTACCATTCTCCAGATTTTATTGCTTTGTAGGCCAATAAAAGTGAAAGAGACCAAAAGAACAGAAGTGGCACATCGGGTGTTGTATTAATACTTAAAATAGTTATTACTGGAGCAGTAACTATTAGAGTAATGGCTCTTTTAAGTTGTACGTTTTCAAGGACCTGTTTTAGTAAAAGATAGAGGAAAAGTAGCGTGAATGAAGTGACAATAAAATCGGCAATGTGCAGTGAAACAGCCGATTTGCTAAGGAATAGCATGAAGAATTTAATCATATAGGCCACCATTGGGGGGTGGTCAAAATAAGAGAGTGCAAGAGAATCGGAATAGTATGTGTAGTAGGCATCTTGTGGCATAAGTCCCATAAATGCTACGGCAATAATCCTGAGCAGTGCAAAAAGAGCAATTGTAAACAAAAACTCTTTCTCTTTGAGAATATTCTTCATAGTGCGCAAATATAATTAATTTTGCTGCCAATTATTTATAAGTAATTATTTAATATTAAAGTATATGAAAATTTTTTTAGTTAGAGCTTTAATGCTACTAACAATGACTCTACTTATTGTTTCTTGTAACCAAGTATTTATGACTGGGAGAAAGCAGATACTGCTTATAGATCAAGGGCAAATTACCTCTTTGAGCAACCAAGCTTATTCCGATATTATGAGCGAATCTAGATTGTCTAACAATAAGGCTCATATAAACAGTGTTAGGGAAGTTGGATACCGTATAACAAATGCTGTTGGGAGTTATGTTAAGGAGAAGGGGTTAGAGAATGTTTTAGAAGGTATGACTTGGAAATTTGATGTTATTGCTAGCGATCAGGTAAATGCATTTTGCCTTCCCAATGGTAACATTGTCTTTTATGAGGGAATTATGAAACTTACTAACAGTCCAGATTTAGTGGCAGTAGTTATGGGACACGAAATTGCTCACGCTCTTGCAAAACATGGTAATGAGAGAATGAGCCAAGATATGTTACTTGGTACTGTGGGTCAAGCACTCTCGGCATTTATAGGGACAGAGAATCAAAAAAACCAACAAATTTTTCAACTTGCTTTTGGGCTTGGTTCCCAGCTTGGTGTGGTGTTGCCCTATTCTCGTCAGCACGAATATGAGGCCGATAGATTGGGACTTATAATTATGGCTATGGCGGGATATGATATTAATGTTGCTCCTGGTTTTTGGGAGAGAATGAGCGATGGAAAAGCTGGTACAATGGAGTTCTTTAGCACTCATCCATCAGATCAAAATCGTGTTAAGAAAATTAGAGAAGTATTGCCCGAAGCAGCAAAGTATGCTCCTTCTAAGCGCTAGGTAAATTATTATTATATTTGCATCACTAAATTTTATTGAGTAATAAATAAAGCACTATGTATAGGACACACACCTGCGGGCAATTACGTATAAATAATGCCGGAGAAAATGTAACTCTGGCTGGATGGGTTCAGCGAATTCGAAAAATGGGGGGAATGAGTTTTATAGATCTAAGAGATAGATATGGTATTACTCAGCTTGTTGTAGACGATAGTGCGAGTGAAGAACTAAACACCGTGGCAGAGAAGTTGGGTAGAGAATTTGTGATTCAAGCTAAGGGATTGGTTGCAGAGCGTACCAGTAAAAACAGCAAGATTCCAACAGGTGATATAGAGATTAAAATAGAGGCTATAGAAGTTTTGAATGCTTCGCAAACTCCTCCTTTTACAATTGAAGATGATACCGATGGGGGCGAGGAGCTTCGTGCTAAATATAGATATATAGATTTACGTAGGAATCCTCTTAAAAAGGCGCTAGAGCTAAGGCATAAATTGGGGCAAGAAACTCGTAAATACTTAGATGGAATTGGATTTATGGAGATTGAAACTCCTGTTCTTATAAAATCTACTCCCGAGGGTGCTAGAGACTTTGTGGTTCCTTCAAGAATGAACCCTGGTGAGTTTTATGCTTTGCCTCAAAGTCCTCAAACATTTAAGCAGTTGTTAATGATTGCTGGGTATGATCGCTATTTCCAAATTGTGCGTTGTTTTAGAGACGAGGATTTGAGGGCCGATAGGCAACCAGAATTTACTCAGATAGATTGTGAGATGTCTTTTGTAGAGAGGGAAGATATTTTGAATACTTTCGAGGGCATGATTAAGGCTCTTTTCAAAAATGTTCTTGGACGAGATATGAAAGACAATTTTCCAAGAATCTCTTATGCCGATGCTATGAAATTCTATGGTTCGGACAAACCCGATATTCGGTTCGGCATGAAAATTTGCGAACTGAAAGATTTAGTTGGTGGGCAAAACTTTGTGGTGTTCGACTCGGCTGAATATGTTGCCGGTATATGTGTAAAGGGTGCAGCTTCTTATACTCGCAAGCAGTTAGATGAATTAACCGAGTGGGTTAAACGCCCTCAAATTGGTGCAACTGGTTTGGTCTACGCAAGAGTGGGACAAGAAGAGATTAAATCTTCGGTAGATAAATTTTATACTCCAGAGAAATTGGCTGCAATAGCTTCAAAAATGGAGGCAATGCCAGGAGATCTTATACTTATTCTTGCTGGTGATAAAAAGAAAACTCAAGAAGCTGTTGGTTCACTTAGAATAGAAATGGGTAATCGTTTAGGATTAAGAAAGAACGACCACTATGCACCTCTTTGGGTATATGATTTTCCTCTTTTGGAGTGGGATCAAGAGAGTGAGCGCTTCTATGCTATGCACCATCCTTTTACGGCTCCTAAGCCAGAAGATATGGACAAGTTTTATAGCAATAACCGTGAAGAGATTGCGCAGGTGGCAGCAAATGCATACGATTTTGTTCTTAACGGTACCGAGATTGGTGGAGGATCTATTCGTATTCACGATGCTTCGGTACAAAAACGTATGTTTGAGGTGCTTGGCTTTAGTGAGCAGGATGCCGAGTATAAATTTGGCTTTATTATAAATGCGTTTAAATTTGGAGCGCCGCCTCATGGTGGTATCGCTTTTGGATTCGACCGTTTTTGCGCTCTATTTGGAGGTCAGGAAACAATTCGTGACTATATTGCTTTCCCTAAAAACAACTCTGGGCGCGATGTTATGCTAGATGCCCCTTCTACAATAGACGAGGCTCAAATGAATGAGCTATTTTTGAGAAGTACTCTAAAAAAATAAAATAATGAATATTCAACAACTAGATTACATAATTGCTGTGGATAGGCTCCGTCACTTTGCTAAATCGGCAGAGTCATGTGGGATTACTCAACCCACTTTAAGTATGATGATTCAGAAGTTGGAAGAGGAGTTAGGGGTAACTCTTTTCGATCGTAAAAAAAGCCCTGTAGAACCTACTCCTATTGGCAGAAAAATTATTGCACAAGCAAAGGTTGTTAAATTTAACATTAAGCAGTTAGTAGAAATAGCTGCATCTGCCCGTGATACAGTAGATGGTGAGTTGAGTATTGCAATTATTCCTACATTGGCACCCTATATTATTCCACAATTTTTTAGCGAAACTAAAAAGAGATTACCCAATCTAAAGCTTAAAATATCTGAAATAAGAACTTCCGAAATTATAGAGCAATTAAACAGTGCACAAATTGAAGTAGCTATAATTTCTACTCCTATAAATGAACCTGGAATATTGGAGTTACCTCTCTATTACGAGCGTTTTATTGCATATGTTTCTCCTTCAGAAAAGAAGATGTATAAAAAAGAGACTATCCTTGCTTCGGAATTAGACCCGGCTGGTATGTGGCTTTTGCAAGAGGGGCATTGCTTTAGAAGTCAAATGCTAAATATTTGCCATAAAAGTGAAAACTCTATGCAAATATATGAGGCAGGAAGTATAGATACCTTAATAAGAATAGTAGATAATAACGGTGGATATACTCTCATTCCAGAGCTCCATTTAAGTGCACTCACTCCCCAACAAAAGGAGAATATTAGATTTTTTACGGGAGATGAACCTCGCCGAGAAATATCTTTTGTATTTAGGGAAGACTTTGTAAAGGAGCGCTTAATAAATGAATTGGTAGAAGCTATAAAAGTAATGATACCTCACGAAATGCTAGATGAACGTCTTTCAAAATTTCGTGTAAAACTTTAATTATGGGCTTGCTGTTTTTTTTTCTCTTTCTTGCTGTTACTGTCTCTTTTTTGTGTTCAATAATGGAGGCGGTTCTTCTTACTGCGCCTCTCTCTTTTGCCACTATGAAAGAAAACCAAGGGGTAAAAGCTGCTTCGTACTTTCGTAAGCATAAAGAGAGTATAGACAAACCTCTCTCGGCAATTCTTTCTTTAAATACAATTGCAAATACAATAGGTGCTGCAGGAGTTGGGGCCCAGGCTACAGTGGTTTTTGGCGACGCCTATTTTGGTATTGTCTCTGGGGTTTTAACGCTCATTATTCTTATCTTTTCTGAAATTCTGCCTAAAACTATTGGGGCTTATTACTGGAAATCGTTGGTAGTGTTTGCTGGTATTGTAATTCAGGGGATGATTTACATTACTTATCCTTTGGTCCTTATTTCGGAGGCTCTTACTCATCTTATTTCAAGGAAAAAGAAGGGTGCCAATTCTGTAAGCCGAGAGGAATTTTCTGCTATGGTAGATATTGGAACTCGTGAGGGTGTTATAGATGCTGCCGAGAGTAGAATTATTCAGAATATTATTAGGTTGAGCGATATTAAGGTAGAGCAAGTTATGACGCCTAGAGTGGTTGTAGAAACTGCCTCAGAAAACATGACAATAGCAGAGTTTCATAAGATTAAAGAGTATAGAATCTATTCTAGAATTCCTATCTACTCCTTAGATAATATGGAAGATATTACTGGGTTTGTTCATAGGCAAGATGTTATTGAAAACATGGCTAACGATAATTTTGATTTGCCCCTTTCTGCTATTAAAAGAGATATTCTTGTTGTTCCCAACCTTCAACCACTCACTGTTTTGTGGGAGAGATTGTTAAACAAGAAAGCTCATATTGCTCTAGTTGTAGACGAATATGGTGGTTTTGAGGGTATTGTTACTTTGGAAGATGTTCTTGAAACAATTTTAGGATTAGAAATCATGGATGAGCGAGATGTTGCTCCAGACTTGCAAGAATTTGCTCGCGAGCGTTGGAACAACCGTCTCTCTAAATACAAAGCCATTTCAAAATAATCTGTGTTATTCAATAAAAAAGCCGGTTTAAACCGGCTTTTTGTTACTCTAAAATTGCTATTATTTTGGTGGCAAGCTCATGGAAGCTTTGCCCATCTTCTCTGTTTTTTAGTGCGATTGGCTCTCCTTCATCTCCTCCTTCTCTAATGCTCTGAATTAGTGGGATTTGTGCCAAAAGAGGAACATCAAGCTTCTTTGCCATCTTTTTGCAGCCCTCTTTACCAAATATATAATACTTGTTATTAGGTAACTCGGCCGGGGTAAACCATGCCATATTTTCTACTAACCCAAGTACTGGTTTGTTAACATCTTTGGCTCGGAACATATTTATTCCTTTCTCTACATCGGCCAAAGCAACTGGTTGAGGTGTGCTTACAACGATTGCTCCCGATAGCGGAATGTCGTGTACCAATGAGATGTGAATATCTCCTGTTCCTGGAGGAAGGTCTACCAATAGAAAATCTAGTTCTCCCCACTGAATTTGAAGGATCATCTGTTTAAGCGCATTACTTGCCATTGGGCCTCTCCAAATTAATGGTTGGTCTGGCTTAGAAAAATAGCCAATAGACATCCATTTTACTCCATATTTTTCTATAGGAATTATCATTTGCTTGCCACTAGATTCATCTATAGTAGGCCTGTAATCTTGTGTGTCTGTCATAATTGGAACCGAGGGCCCATAGACATCGGCATCGGTTAGTCCAACTTTGTAACCAGCTTTTGCAAGAGCAATTGCAAGATTGACTGCCACAGTAGATTTGCCAACTCCACCTTTACCCGATGCTATTGCAATAATATGCCCAACATTGGCAAGAGCTTCTTGGCCAAGCTCTACCGTCATTCTTTTTTGAATCTTTCTCTCTCTCACAAGTTCCATAATAGAGATTTTGAACTCCTCTTTTGGGAAAGCATCTCTCAACGCTTTTTCACAACTCTTTTTAATTGTAGTAGAGAGAGCATCGGGCGAAGGAAAAACCAACTTAAACCTAATTTTTCCATCTTCTAATTTAATATCTTCTACCATCTCTAAAGAGACAATATCTTTCTCTTTCAAGGGATGTACAACGCTCTTAAGCGCCTCTTCAATTTTCTTTATATCCATATCTATTTCTAAATCTAAAATAATCCAACCTATCCTATGCTAACCTCTAATCAACAAAATTAATGTTTATTAGTTGAAATGGTGCCATCGGCGCGAAAAAAAAGTACGTCGTACACAAATGATAAGGTGCCTCCGGCAGCTAACACTGCTTCGCAGGCGAAGCATATAAACTAATGTCGCACTCTGAGATTTGTTGCATTTCTTTGGAGCCACTTATAATCAAATAGTTAACTTTTGTTAATACCATGTTTTTCAGCCTATTTGAAAAACGTATCATGCTGTATTATAGGTTATTATAGGAAATGCAAAGTCTTTAAAAAAAGCGGCCATCCAATTTGGATAGCCGCTTTTAATATTTGTTAAGTATAATTACTACTTAGCGATAGTCATCTCATCTATTAGGTGTTTGGCATTACCATATTTCTCTATAATGAATAGAGTATAGCGAATGTCTACGTTAATACATCTTTGAAGGTTTGGTTCAAAGATAATATCGCCACTCATAGCTTCCCAGTTACCATCGAATGCTGTGCCAATAAGATGGCCATATGCGTTAAGAACAGGGCTACCAGAGTTTCCTCCAGTAATGTCATTGTTAGAGATAAAGCAAACCGGCATTTTACCATTTTTCATAGCATATTGGCCATAGTCTTTAGTAGCATAAAGATCTTTCAATTTTTGAGGAACAACAAATTCCCAATTGCTAGGATCTTCTTTCTCCATAACTCCTTCTAGAGTTGTAACTATGTCGTATTGAACGGCATCTCTTGGAGAATAATCAAGAACTTGACCATAGGTCATACGCATTGTTGAGTTGGCGTCTGGGTAAATAGCAGCATCTTTTTTCATCTCTAATTGGCCAGCAATATATGCTTTGTGACCTTTAGCGTAATTTTGGCTTGCCTTAGATACTTGAGCAGAAAGGCTAGGAGACAAAGCAGAGATTGAAGCTCCTAATTGAATAGCAGGATCATTAATCAAAGCTTCTGGGTTGGTTTCAAGAGCTTTTTGTATAGATTCCATAGAAGTAAATGCCGATTTATCGAACATATTATCTACAAACTTATCTATACTACCACCAAATTCGTTATCAATTACTTGGAAAAAAGAAGGTCTATCTTGAGGCTGGATTCTATCTTGGTAAACTTTAATAAGAGTTTTGGCTACTTTACGGTCTGTAGTAACAGAGTAGTTTACAAAGAATCTTTCCGATCTTGCATTAGCCATTTTAACTAAGTTCATAGCTTTTTCTGTCTCGCCATTTTTATAGGCGGCAGCTACAGCTGCGTAGTTACTTGCAACAGACATAAGTTCTATGTTTCCTAAAGCTTCTTGTATGTGACGAAGTTTGTACATAGGCTCGGCTCTTTGTGCTACTGCATTATTGATGTTACTAAGAGCATCACCATATTTTGCTAAACGATCTTTGTCGGTTCCAATCCACTCAGTAAATGCTTTTTCTTGAGCAGCTCTTCTGTTAACAACATTAAGTTTATTAAAAGTCTCGTTCATACCAGTAGCTTTTTTCCAGTAGTTAGAAGAACCAGAATATTTGCTAGCATATTGAAGTCTAACTTTAGGACTTGCTTCCATATCGGCCATTAGCACTCTTTGGCGCTCGCCTCTAATATGTATAACGTTTGCATTTGCAACATCACGAGTCTCAATAACTTCGGCCGATGTCATAAAACGACTAGTGCTTCCTGGGTAACCAATAATCATAGCAAAATCGTTTTGCTGAACACCTTTAAGAGATATTGTTAGGTGCTTTTTAGCTTTGTAAGGTTTGTTGCTTGCCGAGTAGCTTGCAGGTTCGTTGTTTTCATCTGCGTAAACGCGGAAAAGAGAAAAGTCGCCTGTGTGTCTTGGCCAAATCCAGTTGTCTGTATCTGCACCAAATTTACCTATTGATGAAGGTGGAGCGCCTACAAAACGAACGTCGTTATAAGTTTTTGATACTACTAAGTAATAGCTATTGCCACCATACATAGAAGATACAGAAGCCCTTACGAATTTGTTTTCTCCTCTTGCTTTATCAGATAACTCTCTAATTATTGCAGTCATTGCGCTACTTCTCTCTTCTGGAGTAGTAGCATTTTTTACTGCAGCTTCTATTTGTGCAGTAACGTCGGTAAAACTCTCTAGGAATGTAACTGAAAGACCTTCGGAAGGGAGCTCTTCATTACGGTTCATAGCCCAATAACCATGTTGTAAAAAGTCATTTTCTACAGTACTTAACTTTTGAATAGCACCATATCCGCAGTGGTGATTTGTAAGAACAAGTCCCTCGGCAGATATAATCTCGGCAGTACAGCCTCCTCCAAAATGTACAACAGCGTCTTTAAGACTGGAGTTGTTAATGTCATAGATGTCCTTTGCTGTAAGTTTGAACCCTAGCTCGTTCATCTTCTTAATATTTAACTTCTCTATAAGAGGAAGTAACCACATTCCTTCGTCGGCTTTTACCGGACTAAAAGATAATAGAGTGGCGAATAAAATTAAAAGGGCGGTTTTTTTCATTTTTATTTGTAAATTTACTTAGTTTGTGTGCTGTTAGACAAAGATAAAAAAAACTTGGGGGATAAATGACTAAAGTTCTTATTATAGTAGATAAGTTTAAAGGTAGCCTAACTGCTCGCGAGGTTGCATCTATTATTGCGTCTCAATTTCAAAAACAGATTCCAGGTATTATCACATGCGAATTGCCCCTTGCCGATGGTGGAGACGGTACCTTAGATGCTGTTTCTCACTTTGGTCACCAAACTTTACAAATACCAACTATAGACTCTTTGGGAAGAGATATTATTGTGCCTGTTCTTAGAATAGGAGATAAAGTTTTATGTGAAATGGCCAAATCTACTGGGTTGTGGAACCTTTCAGATAAGGAGAGAAACCCGCGTTTAACAAGTAGTTATGGATTTGGTATAGTGATTAAAGAGGTTGCTAAACTTGGTTTCAATAATATTCTTTTGGGAATAGGGGGTAGTTCTACAAATGATGCGGGTACTGGAATGTTGAGTGCTTTGGGCTATAAATTTTTGGATAAAAAGGGTAAACCAATAGGTTTGCAGGGATTTATGACTGGTGAATGCCTAGAGAGAATTAGATCAATTGATGCTTCGGGAGTGCCACTTTATTTGAAAGGGCTTAATGTTGAGGTGGCTTGTGATGTAAATAATCCATTGACAGGAATTTATGGAGCAAGCCATGTTTATGGGCCACAAAAAGGTGCTTCTCCATTAGATATTGAATTTTTAGAGAGGGGTGTTATCCATTTTGCAACTGTTTGTAAAGAGTTTTTTGGAAAAGATTTTTCTGAGCTTCCAGGTGCTGGTGCTGCTGGTGGAATGGGTTTTGCACTGGCCTCTTTCTTAGATGCTAGTCTTTTAAGTGGTTGGAGAGTTATCTTTGATTTTCTTAATGTAGATGAACAGATAGCAGATGCCAATCTTGTTATTACGGGAGAGGGTAGAGTAGATGGGCAGAGTCTTTCTGGTAAACTTTTAGATGGAGTGATTGAGGTTACAACTAGACATAAAAAAAGGTTGTGGGTAATCTGTGGAGATAACTTGCTTACCAATAGAGAGTTAGAGATGACTGGAATTGATAAGCTTTTTTCAATATCTCAAATACAACCATCTAAAGAAAAGGCAATTGCATGTGCTTGTGAATATTTAGAAAAAATATCGGCTCAAGCTGCAACTTTTTACAAAACATTAGCGTCTAACCAGCAAACAATCTAAAACTTTTTAATCATGGAAGCAATTTTTGGAGTAATCAGTCCTTTTTTAACTGCAGTTTTAATACTTTTAATAGTTTTTGGCTCTAAATATTTAAGAGACAAATCTAAAAATGAGGTTATGAAGAAGGCTATAGAAAACGGAGTAGAGTTATCTCCTGATTTCTTTAAAAGTGAGTTTGAGAAAACAGCTAAAACTCCTAAAATACCTACCGATCCATTAACCACATCTTTGGTATTAATTGGTGTAGGTATTGGTGTTTTTGTAGCTCTTACTATGTTCTTTAATGACATTAAGTATGGCGCCTTTGGGTTTATTCCCCTATTTATAGGTCTAGGTCAGTTAGTAGCTTATTTAATTAACAAAAGAAATAAATCAATAAATTAATTAATTAGTAGCAAAGTAAATAGGTTAGTTAGTCAATTAGTCAGTTAATTAGTCAGGTGTGACATTAGTTCAATTTGAAAATCAGGTTAGGTTAAATCAGGAACCGCTGCGGCGGTTCTTGCTTAACTTGTGTTCAGGGAATGCTTTTCTTAGCGACGATATTGCTCAGGAGGCATTTATAAAAGCCTATATTAACCTCGGCACATTTACTGGCAAGTCCAAGTTTTCTACATGGTTGTTTAGGATTGCATATAACTGCTTTATTGATCAAACTAGAACGTCTAAACGCTATGTTACAACCGAACTCTCAGATAACATGACTCTTTCAGATAATATGAATTACGCTAGTGAGAGCATGCCTGCTAAATTTAAAAACGAAGAGCTATATATGGCGCTTTCACAATTGGGAGAAAACGAAAAAACTTGTATATTGTTGTTTTATATGGAAGATAAAAGCTTAAAAGAGATATCACAAATAACAGCAATTAAGGAAAATACAGTTAAGTCTCACCTCTCTAGAGCAAAGATGAATTTACAAGAACATTTAAAAAAGATTGGTTATGAAAGATAATAATATCAAGGATAATAATATCACGGATAGTAATATCAAATCTTTCTTTGATCAAAATAAGCAAAAGATTGAAGACAACGGGTTTAGCGAAAGATTATTTGCAGAACTCTCATGTATGCCTCAGCCAACATCTGTTGTTAAAATAGAGATATTTAAAGGAAAATATTTAAATAAAAACAACATTATAATGTTCCTTTTTATTCTTGTTGGATTTGTTCTTTTCGCTGCCTTTGGTGGATATACCGTTATTATAGAGAGTTTGGCTGCTGCTGGAAATGTAATGACAGATGCAACTTTAATTACACCTCAATTTGTAATTTCGATGCTCTTTATATTATTCTCTCTCTTTGCCTTGGGCAAATTTGCCATAGAGGCAGAATGATAGCCTATGGTGTTTGGTTACTCCAAACTCTACAATGGCCTCCCTGTGCTTTTTAGTTGGGTAGGCCATATTTTTTCCCCATCCATATTGTGGGTTCTCAATAGCTAATTCTCTCATATAACTATCTCTCCATGTCTTTGCCAAAACCGATGCTGCTGCTATAGATGCATATTTGCCATCTCCCCCTACAATGCAAGTGTGCTCAATATTTTTATACTCTTTAAACCTATTTCCATCTACTATTATGTGTTCAGGAGCAATAGAGAGCTTCTCTAGGGCTTTGTGCATGGCTAATATTGATGCATTCAAGATGTTTATACTATCTATCTCTTTAGCCGAGACAGATGCAACAGCCCATGCTAAAGCCTCTTTTTCAATAATTGGCCTTAATAGCTCTCGTTCTTTTTGAGATAGTTTTTTGGAATCGTTTAATAGAGGATGGTAAAAATTGTTGGGTAGAATAACAGCAGCAGCAAAAACAGGCCCCGCCAGGCATCCCCTTCCAGCTTCATCACAGCCAGCTTCAATTTTATTTATGCTATAAAAATTTAAAAGTAATTGCTGCTCCTTTAACCTCATTTAATTGCATACTTTAGAGATACCGCAATTTATTAATTTTTTTTAGAAAATCGCTCACTTATCTTGTAAGTGCCTATAGGTATGCGATTTAGATTTTTGAAATACCCCCTTTTTGGCCCAATTTAAAAAACTAACCAACTTACAGCGTGGTACTTACCAGCATAGTGAGACTTTGCTTAAAGTTTCCCACCTTGTAAGCTATGGATATTGAATAACATAGAAAGCAATTATCGTCAAAACGCAATTCAAAAAATCCCAATTTAAAGATATGGTGTCTACGACGGAGTTTATCTGCTACGCAGTAAGTTTGTCTGCTGCGCGAAGCGTAAAAACTGCCAATAGGCACCGAAAAAAAATCTGCTCGTTTGCATTTCTTGAAACTGCTTATGGCACAGCAAGATAGGTTTTCAAATAGATCTAAAAACAGGGCATTAGAAGAAGTCAACTACCTGAATATAAGGGCTTCCAAAGAAATGCAACCAATGTTTAAGGCATTGCCCATGCATTGCCCTTGCTCAGAATATGCATTGCCCATGCTCAGAATATGCACTGCTCGTGCATTACCCATGCATTGCCCATGCATGTCCATACATTGCCCATGCTCAGAATATGCATTGCCCATGCATTGCCCTTGATGTGATTATCTAGTATTCTTCTTCTCGTTCATTAAGAACGCCAATAATTCTCTCTTTGGTTTCTAAGTGCGCTTTAAGAATTGTTATTTGCCCCTCTTTCTCGGCAATCTCTATTTTGTGACTCATAGTGATGTTCTTCACTTTAATACGGCACTCTTTTTCTATTTTCTTTAATGTCTCTATATATTTGTCTTGTGTAAAATGATCAAAAATAAGGCTTTCTAACGAAATGTCTAGAATTTCTGCAATTTTATATAACCTTGGATTTATAAGAGTAGTTGTTCCCGATTCAATCTCTCGGTAAGAATTGGTAGATATTTTTAGGGATTCTGCCATATACTCTTGGGTGTAGCCTTGGGCTCGCCGAGCCTTCTTTATTCGATCTCTTATCTGTTCACATTTCATACTTAACAAATATAATTTCCAAGAACAACTATTTAACCACAAGAGAAACTTGTTTAAATAACATGGAACACTTTGTTAAAAGAGAAATTTTGACCAGAAAAAGATAAATTAATATTAGGAATAGATAAATCACAACCTAAGTATTGGTTTGGCTCTCTTTTAGCGATACATTCGTAATAAACTTTTTATCATGGAAATAAATGAAATACTATTGGAAAGAGCACTTGGGTTGTTCTGCTGTTTGATAGAAAAAAGAATTTTTCACATAAAAAACATCAAGTTGGAGAATGTTGCGGTGCTTTGTAATTGCACTCCTTTAATTTTGGAACAGGCAATTTATGAGAAACTGGGGTATTCTTTTGACCAAATGATAACTCATCTTAGAGTTGGGTATGCGAGGGAATTACTCTTAATTGGCATAGAGTATCGGTTTGTTTACAAATACTCGGGGTTTAACTCATCAAAAGAGCTTGAGATGGCCTTGGGGTGTATTGCCAATTGATTTATTTTTTATAAATTTGACTTCCAATTTTATTTTGAAAACTAGTAACTAATGATCTAAATGGAGTGATATGAAAGTTTATCCCACTAAAAGCATTCGCAACGTAGTTCTAATAGGAAACTCAAAATCCGGAAAGACTACCCTAGCGGAAACCATGTTGTTTGAAGGCAAAGTCATTGACCGACGCGGTTCGGTCGAGGCAAAAACAACTGTAAGTGACAATACCGAAATAGAGCAACTTTATCAACGTTCAATTTATCCATCACTGTTGTATACAGAATTTATGGATACTAAATTGAACATAGTTGATACTCCTGGCTCAGATGATTTCGTAGGCGGAGTAATCTCTGCTTTTAAAGTTGCCGATGCAGGAATAATGGTCATTAATGCGCAGCACGGAGTAGAAGTGGGTACAGAAATACTAGCTCGTTATGCAGAAAAACACAATAAACCTATAATTCTGGCATTGAATCAGTTAGATCATGATAAGGCGAACTTTGAAGGATCTTTAGACTCTCTAAAAAAGACTTTTGGCAAAAAAGTAGTTGTTGTACAGTTTCCTGTAGAAATAGGAGCTGGTTTTAATGCTTTTGTAGATGTTTTAAAAAAGAAAATGTATCGTTTCACAGATGAAAATGGTACAAGAGAAGAACTTCCTATCCCTGCAAATCTTCAAGACCAGGCAGATGAGTATGTTCAGGAGTTGATTGAGATGGCTGCAGAAAATGACGAGTCATTAATGGAAACTTTTTTTGAAAAAGGAGTTCTTAGCGAAGACGAAATAAGAAAAGGACTTTCAATAGGGATGATGAAATGCGAAATTATGCCGCTATTTTGTCTCTCTGCAAAAAAAGATATTGGTATTAAGAGATTAATGGAGTTTATTATTAACGTTGCTCCATTTCCAGATAAATCTGAGCAAAAATTAATAGATGGAGAGATTGTTCCTTGTGATGAATCTGCTCAAACTTCTATATTCATATATAAAACTGCAATTGAGCCCCATCTTGGGGAGGTTTCCTATTTTAGGGTAATGTCTGGTAGGCTTAAAGAGGGGATGGATGTTATTAATCATGAAACTGGTACCAAAGAGAGAATTTCTATTATTTATGCTGTTGCTGGCAAAAAGAGAGAAAAGCTTACAGAGATTGTAGCAGGGGATATTGGTTGTACAGTTAAGCTAAAAAGTGTAAAGACAAATCAAACACTAAATGCAGGAAATAAAGAGTGGGTGTTCGAAAAAATAGTATTCCCTCCTTCTAAATTCCGTACAGCAATTAAGGCAAAACAAGAGAAAGACGAGGAGAAACTAGGAGAAATACTACAACGTGCACATTCAGAAGATCCTACAATTATTGTAGAATACTCTAAAGAACTTAGACAAACTATTTTAAGTGGCCAAGGAGAGCATCACATTAATATTCTTAAATGGCATATCAACAATACGCATAAACTAGAGATAGACCTTATCACTCCTAAGATTCCTTATCGTGAAACAATTACCAAAGTTGCATTTGCAGATTATCGCCACAGAAAACAATCTGGTGGTGCTGGTCAGTTTGGCGAAGTGCATATGTTAATTGAACCAGTTACAGAAGGAGTTCCACCTAATAATAAATTTAAGGCAGAAGGTCGTGAATTGGTTCTCAACATTAAAGGGAAAGAGGAATATCCTATGGAGTGGGGTGGGAAACTTGAGTACTACAACTGTATTGTTGGAGGAGCAATAGATGCACGCTTTTTACCAGCTATCCTTAAGGGTATTATGGAGAAAATGGAAGAGGGCCCTCTTACAGGATCTTATGCTAGAGATATTCGTGTCTTTATTTATGATGGAAAAATGCACCCGGTAGATTCAAATGAGATCTCTTTTAAACTTGCTGGCCGTAATGCATTTAAAGAAGCTTTTAAAAAGGCGGGTCCAAAGATTATGGAGCCTATATACAATGTTGAGGTTTTAGTTCCGAGCGATTGTATGGGAGATGTAATGAGTGACTTGCAAAATAGAAGAGCAACTATAATGGGCATGAGTAGTGAAAAAGGTTTTGAGGTACTTAAGGCAAGGGTTCCATTGGCAGAGCTTAACAAATACTCTACTACATTGAGTTCTCTTACCTCTGGCCGCGCTACTTTTACAATGACTTATGCAGATTATCAACAGGTTCCTGCAGATGTACAAGATAAACTTCTTAAAGAGTACGAAGAGAGCGAAGACGACGATTAATAAAGGATGATAAAAGCTCAAGATATTAAAAAATCTTTTGGGAATCTACTCGTTTTAAAGGGGATAGATTTTGAAGCAAAAGATTCTGAGGTACTAAGTATAGTTGGAGCAAGCGGGGCTGGAAAGTCTAGCTTGCTCCAAATTCTTGGTACACTTTCGCTCCCAAGTTCGGGGAAGGTTTTTATAGATGGTATAGATGTGTTTGCTTTAAAATCAAATGCTTTGGCCGATTTTAGAAATAAAAAAATAGGTTTTGTTTTCCAATTCCACCATTTATTACCTGAATTTACCGCTCTAGAGAATGTTGCTATTCCTGCATTAATTGCTAAGTCAGGTATGACGGCAGCTAAAGAGAGGGCAAAAGAGTTATTAACATTATTGGGTTTATCTGAAAGACTCACTCACAAACCTTCGGAGTTAAGCGGTGGTGAACAACAGCGAGTAGCTATTGCAAGAGCCCTTATTAATAATCCATCGGTTCTTTTTGCCGATGAACCTTCGGGAAACTTAGATACTGCTACAAAGCAGGAGATTCATAAGTTGTTCTTCGATCTAAGAGACAGGTTTGGAATTACTATAATTATTGTAACGCATGACAGAGACTTGGCTGCTTTAAGCGATAGAACTCTTGAAATGAAAGATGGCAAATTTCTACTTTAAAAAATTCGTAGTTAAACAGTCTAGTTCGGCAATGAAGGTTAACACAGATGGTGTGCTTTTACCCGCTTGGGTCTCTTTGCCAGAACAACTAGAAGCTTCTTCACGCTTAAGAATATTGGATATTGGCTCGGGTACTGGAGTTATATCACTAATAATGGCTCAGCGTTTTAGTGAGGCCAAATGTCAAAATAATTTTGACATAGCCGCTATCGATATAGATTATAACTCTTTTCTTGAGAGTGAGTATAATTTTGAAAACTCTATATGGAAAGAGCAGTTACAGGCTTTTCATATTTCATTACAAGATTATTCTATTGAGCAGAGAGCTTTTAATTCAAGTACATTCGATTTGATCTTATCAAATCCTCCATTTTTTACAAATTCATTAAATGCACCTTCACAAGCAAGAAATAATGCAAGGCACAATCACTCCTTACCTTTAAAGGAGCTCTTAGATAGCTGTTTGGTGCTACTTAAAGAAAATAGAATACTTGCTGTTATATTGCCTGCGCAAGAGGGAGAAGTTTTACTAGAGTTGGTCTCTAAAAGCGATTGGTTGCAAGTAAAGAGAGTTTGCAAGGTTAAAACTCTACTTAACAAACCTGCAAAAAGATATATGATTGAGATAATAAAATCAAAAGAAGATTCATCTATAATTATTGAGGAGACTCTTGTTATGCAAGAAGAGGGAGGCGAATGCTATACGCCAGATTATAATAATCTTGTTAAAGATTTTTACCTTAAAGATTTTAAAACAAAAAGCATTTGATATAATACCAAATGCTTCTTACTGTTGTCTAATTACTCTATTTACTTAGATTCTCCTGGGCCATTGCTAAGTTGGTGAATCATCTTTATGCGAAACTCCTCTTCTGTTATAAACATTTTTGCCACCTTAATAACAGGGAATATTCGAATAAACTTTTGGTAATACTCCTTATGAATTTCTCCTTCGTCTGAACAGCCGGCAACATAAGTTTCCATAAGTTGCTTTAACTGAGAATCGGTAACACTCTCATTACTACTTAGTAGTTTATTTAAAGTACGAAGTGCATAATATGCTTTTCTATTAGCCGTTTCGCGGGCTCTCCAATACTCATTGTAGAGTGGCCAAAAATCTTCGGCTTCTTTAGGTGTGAGCTCTAGCTCGGTAGTGAAAAATGCGATTTTTGCACTCTGTATTTGTTGATATCTTTGATTCCTCTGCTGTTTACTAGATTCTTGGGATGGTTGGGCACCAAGTTGTAGGGCAAATGTGCATATAAGGAATAGTATTAATGTTTTCTTCATAATAAATAATGAATTAATCTATTTAATCTAGGTAAGAGAGGGTCACAAGATCTATATTTTCACTTAAGTAGTTAAAAAGTTCGTCTTGACTTATTTTTGTATTAGGAGTGGTTAATGTATCTAAAGAGCTGTCGAAAAAGTCTATAAATGAAGTGCTTAAAAAGCCTTCTTCTACATACTCGTGGCTGGAGCTGGCAATAGTTGTAGTTAACTCAAGTTTATCTTCTGTTGGTAAATTGCCATGGGCAGGGAATATTTGGAAAATTCCGTATGCAAATAAAAATACGATAACAAATGCCGATACTAAACCTAGTTGGGGCCTAACAACAGTCCAAAAGCTAACTTTCTCACTTTGTGCCGAGATTTTATCTGAGATATCCATTCGCACACTATTGAAATAGCCAGCAGGAACCTTAAAGGAATTCTCTTGTAAGTGCTTTTTATTTGAGGGCTCTTCTATGTTAAAATTTATTCTCATATATCTTTGACTATAATAAACTCAAAAGGATTAAACGGACTCTTTTAATATTTTCTGAATTTTTTGAAAAGCGTGATGATAAGAGGCTTTAAGGGCTCCTACCGAGGTGTTCAAAACTTCAGAAATCTCTTCGTACTTCATTTCGTCGTAGTAACGCATGTTAAAAACTGCCCTCTGTTTACTAGGAAGGGTCATAATTGCTTTGCGAAATATTCGTTGGGTATTGTCTCCATCGAACCAAGGATCGGCCTCGAGCTGGTTTTCTACTTGTTTGGAGTAATCGCTTAAAGATAGAAAGGACCTTAGTTTAGATCGTTTTAAAAATGTTAGGGATTCATTGGTCGCAATTCTATATAACCAAGTATAAAGCCTAGACTCCTCTCTAAATTGTGGGAGAGCATTCCAGGCTTTTATAAATGAATTTTGTAAAATGTCGTTTGCATCGTCGTGAGAGGCCACTAGCTTTCTTACATGCCAATATAGTCTCTCGGTATATTTTTCAACGATAAGGTTAAAGGCATAATTTTCATTCCCTTCTTCTCTGAATAATATTAAGAGATCCTTATCTTCCATTTAAATATAGTTGAACTAAAGAGTGTTTTTGCGTTTTATTACTTTTTTAACAGCTTCTATTATGCTAGCAGAGTTTAATTTGTACTCTTCCATTAATTCTGCTGGAGTTCCGCTTTGGCCAAATAGATCGTCTACTGCTACCATCTCTATTGGGGTTGGAAGTTCTCTAGAAAGCACGCCTGCAATTAGTTCTCCCATTCCTCCTGCAATCAAATGCTCCTCGGCAGTTACTACTGCTTTAGTTTTGGCTGCCGACTCTATGACTGCTTTTTTGTCTAAAGGTTTAATGGTGTGTATATTTATAAGCTCTACAGAGATACCTTCTTTTTCAAGAGCTTGGGCTGCTTCAATTGCTTCCCAAACCATGTGCCCTGTAGCGAATATGGTTACATCTTTTCCTGGAGATAACAATAGAGCTTTGCCTATTTCGAATGGTGCATCTGCTGGAGTAAAGTTTGCTACAGAAGGGCGGCCAAATCTTAGATAGACTGGGCCGTGATGGTCTGCTATTGCAATGGTGGCTGCTTTTGTTTGGTTATAGTCGCAAGGGTTAATGACAGTGAAGTTTGGTAATCCTCTCATTAAACTAATGTCTTCCATTGTTTGGTGAGTAGCTCCATCTTCGCCAAGTGTAATACCTGCATGAGATGCACATATTTTAACGTTGGTTTCTGAGTAAGCGATAGATTGGCGAATTTGGTCATACACGCGGCCTGTTGCAAATTCTGCAAATGTTCCAGCAAAAGGAATTTTCCCACTTAGCGCCATTCCTGCAGCTGTACACATCATATTAGCCTCGGCAATCCCACATTGAATAAATCTATCTGGGAACTCTTTTTCAAAAGCATCCATTTTTAAAGAGCCAATAAGATCGGCACAAAGGGCAACTACATCGTCTCTTTTTCTGCCTAGTTCTAAAAGCCCTGCTCCAAAGCCCGAACGTGTATCTTTATTTCCTGTATTTGTAAATTTTTCTTTCATTTTGAACGGTCTAAATTCTTGAATCAGTTTATATTAGAAATCACCTAGGGTCTCCTTTAGTTGAGATAGTGCATTTTCTGTCTCCTGTGCACTTGGCGCTTTTCCGTGCCAGTGGTGTGTCCCTTGCATAAAGTCTACCCCGTGGCCCATATCGGTCTTCATTAGTAGCATTTTTGGCTTGCCGTCTCCAGCACCATTTTTTGCCCACTGCAGAGCTTCTTTGATAGCATCCATATTGTGACCATTTACAACCCTACAACTCCAACCGAATGCTTCCCACTTAGATTTTAAATCTCCAGTGTCAAGAACTTTTTCTACAGGGCCATCTATTTGTTGCCCATTCCAATCTGTAATTGCAATTAGTCTATCTAAATTTTTGTGTGCTGCAAAAAGAGCAGCTTCCCAAATTTGACCCTCTTCACTTTCTCCATCGCCAATAAGTGTAAATACAAAGTTCTCTTCTTTGTTCATCCTTTTTGTAATGGCAGCACCACAAGCTACAGAGAGACCTTGTCCCAGAGAGCCCGATGCTATGTGAATTCCAGGTAGAGCTCTCTCTACAGAAGGATGCCCTTGGAGCCTAGAGCCTATTTTACGGAATGAGCCGAGTTCTTCTACCGGGAAGTAACCAGAGCGGGCCAGTACGCTGTAATATAGCGGCGAAAGGTGCCCTGCCGAAAGAAAAAACATGTCGCTTCCTTTTCCATCTCTTCTCCAATCTTTGGGAGAGTGTTTCATTTCTGAGAAAAAGAGTGCTGTTAAAATATCGCTGCTGCCTAAGGAGCCACCTGGGTGCCCAGACGAGGCCATATTGACCATGCGAATAATATCTCTTCTAATTTGAGATGAGATCTCTTGTAAATTTGTGTTTTGAGCCATTATATTTTTTAATTTTTATTTCTGATATAGAGTAAAATATGGTATATTCAATTACACGTATCCTGCAAAGATAACATCAAACTTATAATTTTAGAATTATTTTTATCTTTGCACCAATGTTAAACCCCCAAATTGTAAAATGAAGCAAATTAGAAACTTTTGTATAATCGCCCATATAGATCACGGAAAGAGTACTCTTGCCGATAGACTTCTGGAAGCTACTCATACCATGATCTCTAAAGATAGTGACAAACAGGTGCTTGACTCTATGGACCTAGAGAAGGAGAAGGGCATTACAATTAAAAGTCATGCTGTCCAAATGGACTATGAGTATAAAGGTGAGAAATATATACTAAACCTTATTGACACCCCCGGCCACGTAGACTTCTCTTATGAAGTATCGCGTGCTATTGCCGCTTGTGAAGGAGCTCTGCTTGTTGTAGATGCCTCGCAAGGAATTCAGGCACAAACAATATCTAATCTATATTTGGCAATTGGTCATGATTTAGAAATCATTCCGGTGCTCAACAAGATTGATATGGATAGTGCTATGGTAGATACTGTAAAAGATCAAATTATAGAACTTATCGGCTGTAAAGACGAGGAGATATTACTTGCTAGCGCCAAAACTGGTCTTGGTATCCCAGAAATTTTAGAAGCTATTGTAAATCGCGTTCCATCTCCTAAAGGGAACGAAGAGGAGCCTTTACAAGCTCTTATTTTCGACTCTGTATTTAATTCATTTAGAGGAATTATAGCTTATTTTAAAGTTCAAAACGGAGTAATTCGAAAAGGGGATAAAGTAAAATTCTTTAATACGGGCAAAGAGTATGAGGCCGATGAGGTTGGAAAGTTGCGTCTAAAAATGGTCTCTACTGGCGAAGTTAGAACTGGCGATGTGGGCTATATTATCTCTGGTATTAAAACTGCTAGTGAAGTAAAAGTAGGAGACACCATTACTCATAGAGATAGGCCAAGCACAAATTCAATACCGGGTTTTGAAGAAGTTAAACCTATGGTATTTGCGGGGCTATATCCTGTAGAGACAGATGAATACGAAGATCTTAGAAGCTCTCTAGAGAAACTTCAGCTAAACGATGCCTCTTTGGTGTACGAACCAGAGTCTTCTTTGGCATTGGGCTTTGGTTTCCGTTGTGGTTTCCTAGGGCTTCTTCATATGGAAATTGTTCAAGAGCGCCTTTATCGTGAGTTTGATATGGACGTTATAACAACTGTACCAAACGTATCTTACAAAGTGCATACAACACAAGGCGAGACTAAAGACGTACATAACCCCTCGGGCCTTCCTTCTCCCACACTTATAGACTATATAGAGGAGCCATATATAAGAGCGCAAATTATTTCTAAATCGGAGTACTTTGGAGTTATTATGAAATTGTGCATGGATAAAAGAGGAACCTTAATAAGCCAAAATTTTCTTACCAGCGAGAGGGTAGAACTTAATTACGACATGCCACTTGCCGAGATTGTTTTTGACTTTTATGATAAGCTAAAGTCAGTATCTAGAGGATACGCCTCATTTGACTACCATGTAACTGGATATAGAGAATCTGTTCTAGTGAAATTAGATATTCTTCTAAATGGAGAACAAGTAGATGCTTTATCTAGTCTTATTTTTAGCGACCACGCCTATGACTTTGGCCGCCGTATGTGCGAAAAATTAAAAGAGCTTATACCGAGGCAGCAGTTCGATATTGCAATCCAAGCAGCAATTGGTGCTAAGATTATTGCACGTGAAACAGTAAAGGCCGTACGTAAAGACGTTACCGCCAAATGTTATGGTGGCGATATCTCTCGTAAACGCAAACTATTAGATAAACAGAAGAAAGGTAAGAAACGTATGCGTCAAGTAGGTAACGTAGAAGTGCCACAAAGCGCCTTTATGGCCGTCCTTAAATTAGATTAGCACGTATCTCAAAGAGATCTCGAATAGATAAAAAAGAGGCTGTCCATTTGGGCAGCCTCTTTTTATTATGAAGTTCTCTTGAAGAGAAATTTAGTTCTGAATTGAGAGAGGTTATTCTCTGAATTTTGCGAATTCGATATCGTTTTGTGAACGTACTTTAAGAGCCTCGTCTTTGTAAACAACCTCTAGCTGTTTTGCTACTTCGCTCATTTTACCTTGGCGAGCTGCAATAATAGCTTTCATATAGGCAGCGTGTGAGCATTTGCAAGTGATGGCTGCAGATGCTTTCTCTAGCTGGTTAGTTAGAATGTATGCAAGACCTTCGTTCTCGTCTTTAGAACCTGCAAGTTTGGTAGCAGCTTCTTTATAATGACCGTTAAGGATGTCTAGAACTGCAGAGTTATATTTTGCTTCATTCAATGAAGACTTAGCAAACATATTAGCGGCAACTGCATAGTTTTCTTCGCGAAGAGCAACTACACCTGAATTGTTGTAATAATAAGCACTTGATTTGTCAGTTACTTTTGCAAGAGCAACTTTGGCATCGGCAAGTTTGTCGTTATTTAGAGCTATTGCTGCAAGGTTGTTGTAACCGCGGTCACATTTAAACTTATCTCCAGCTTTTTTGTAAAGTATTGCTTTTGTATCATAATCTTTAACTAGAGTAGCAGTATATAGAAGAGCCTCTACATCCATAATCTCTATGTTTGAAGAAGCTAGTTCTACAAGCTCTTGGTCATTATAGTTTGTATAGTCTACATTGGCAATCATTCTAGCTCTTCTAAGTTCGGGAAGAACTTTATCGGCCAAAGTTTTGAATACCATAGACATGTTTTTAATTTCTCTCTCACGAACTGCAGGATCGCTGTACATAGATAGAACACGTAGGATAAGCTCTTTATCTGGAATACTAGAAGCTGCTACTAATTCTTGGAATCCTTCCCAGTCTTCTGCAACTGTAGAAACGATTACAGGAGCTGTTAAAGAGACGTTCTTAGTTACTTTATCGAAAGCAGTTTTGGCAGTTTCTCCACGTTTGTCCGAAAGTGAAGCATTAAGAGTTGTTGGGCCATCGGGAGAAGCGTAAGCTATAATGTTTGTATTTTTAACTTCGCGACGCTCGTCTTTCTCTATTTGTGCTAAGAATTTCTCGAATTCTTTGATCTCGGTTTTGGTAAGTTCCTTAGGACGAACTACATGACTGTTTATGGTATAGAGAATTTGAGTCTCTTTCTTTTCGCTTATAATTTTTTGATAGTCATTAGGAGCAATAGCTGCTTGACCATCTGTATGAACTAGTTTGTAAGTGATGTTTGCACCATCGGCAAGTTTGTAAGGAGCAGGGAAATCATATTTTTTAAGTTTATTCCACACTGCAACTCTAAGTTCTAAGCGAGATTTTTCCATCCCTGGCTTATATGCAAATTTAATAGTGCTGGTTGCACTTCCACCTGAAGTGTAGATTGGCTTGAAGTTGTCAGTGATTTTTTCTCCTTGAAGTTTAAATGTTGGCGCTGCAACCTCTCCACCTTGATAAACAAGTACAGGAACAACTTCTAGAATTGCTTTCGGGTGAAAGTAGTTTTGCGGGAAGTTCATTGTATAAGTTGCTGTAATCTCATTTGCAACTACTTCAAGAATTTGTGGGTTGCACTCAACTGTTACCAATTGAGCATCCTTTGCCATTTTTGAAGGGTTGCTGCAAGATGCTATCGATACTCCGATAAAAGCAATTGCTAACATTTTTAACAGATTTTTTTTCATTCTAACGTATATTTAGTAGTTTAATCAATAATTTTAAATGCGCGTAAATGCAAATATATAAAAAAATAATAAAAGCCTTACCATGTTATTCCCTTATATAGCACCGTTTGCTTCTAATTTTTCTAAATCTTGTGGGGTATCTACAGAATAG
>CAYIYT010000024.1:0-31221 GCA_964367735.1 uncultured Muribaculaceae bacterium | reverse complement strand
TTAGTAGCACTCTTTGCGCCTGGCAATTTTATTGTAAATTCTTTGTCGGTAGGTGCAAGACACATTCCATCGTCACATACCATCCACTCTACATAACCTCTAATTGCAACAGAGTCTTTAGAGAGAACCTCTATACGTTGGCTAAACTTAGCTTCTTCACTAAAGGAACCAATGTTTTGCTGAAACATATTGTCAAAAGCAACTGTTGGCTTTGTAACCATTACAATTCCTCCACTGAGCTTATAATCTTTTGAAGTCTCAAACTCGAAAACAGTAGGGTTTGGTCCGTTTTCATACGGGCCTAAATCGTATAAATGCCACTTTCCACTTATCTTAGCATCAAATTTAATGATATGAAAGTTACCACCATCAGATACTGTTGTAAAGCTCCACTTAACTGGGTTCTGGACTTGACCTTGAGCCCATGCCGAGAAAAAAAATAGTGAAGCAATAGAAATTAAAAATAGTTTTTTGATCATGTCGCGTTTTTTAATAGTTCAAAGATTAATAAAAACAACAACAAATCGTATATTTATAGCAATAAAAATATCTACAAAATGGTATTCTATAGTTATTTGTTACCTACAGTCTAAATCTTTAATCATTGATCAAAAGCTATTTAAGTAAATTGACTAATCTACAAATAGAATAATTATAAAGATTTTAGATAATTTACCAAATTAGTATCACTTTCTAGCTCCAAATGAGATCTCATTCGGTATCGAGCCATATTTACGCTCTTAGGAGAACAGTCCATTAATGTTGCTATCTGCTTAGTTGAAAGACCAGCTCTTAAAAGCAGAGCAATATTTTTATCGTTTTTTGTAAGATTGGTGTGTAAAAGAGAGAGCTTGTCAATAAAATCTTGGTTAATCTTACCTGTTTTAACAAGAACTCCTTCTACATCTTCATTTTTTGTTTGAAGGCTCTTAACATACATATTTAGTTTTCGCACTTCTGGGGCAATCTCTTTTTCTGGTAGTTTATATGCTTTACTTAACCCCAACTGTATGTTATTTAAAATCTCATTTCTACTGCTTAGATATGTAGCCACGTTTATAAGCTCGTTCTCTATGTACTCTTTTTCGTTTTGAATAATTTGTCGGGTACTCTCTAAGTATTGAAGCTTCCTCTTACTGTTTACAAATATGTATATAAACAAAGAGAGTAGAATGGTAATGATAAGTAAAGATAGAGTAATAGTAAAGAAATTATTGAGTTTTTTAATACTAAGCTCTTTGCTCTTTAAATTGAGCTCGTAATTTTTTTTAGCAAGAATCCTAGATTCAATTAGCTGCTCTACATCTCCTATTAAAGAATCGGTTGAAAAGGCTTTAATTAATTCATTCGATTTTTGCATAGATTCGTAAGCTTCTTTATAGGAACCTGTTTCAAAATTAATCTTTGCTTTAAGTTTATAGTTCTCTACAGCTATATCACCTACATTTTCTTTAGCTGCAATATTACTTGCTAAGGAGATATAAGTTTTTGCACTATCGTAAAGCTTGAGTTGGGTATAAATAGCTGCAAGGTTATTATAATTCTGGGCTAACAACACCTGTTTATCTAGTTTGTTATTAATTTCTATTGCTTCTCTAAGGTATTCTACTCTTTGGTTAACTGGATCTTTACCCATAGATAGATGGTTCAACGTTATTGCAATATTAGCTTTATCATTAAGCTTTCTACTTATAGATAGAGATTCTTTAAAGTATTTATCTGCATTTGCAGAACTCTGAAACTTCTGATAGAACAGGCCTAAATTATTATAGTGAAATGCCAGTAAGTTAATATCTCCTATAGATCTAAAAAGCGAATCACTTTTATTAAGAGCGTTTACTGCTTTAGTATGATTGTCTAATTTTATTTGAATAATCGCATAGTAAGAGGTGGCTATAGCATATGTCTTAATATCTGTTAATGGGGCATAATTTAAAGCATCCTGCACATTGAATAAAGCCAATGCAATATTTCCCTCGCCAAGTAGTGCAATAACCTTTGAGATAGATTTTTTTGCTCGCTCTAAACTATCACTGTGATTGGTTGCCAATCCAGCACTAGCAGGTTGCATTCTATGAGGAAGAACAGTCCTTTTAGCGCTATCTACATTAAAGACGTTAAGTGTATTAATATTCCTGTCTTTAACAGCTGTTTGTGCTCTCCCATAACTAACTGTTCCTATGAACAATACAACGAACAGTAATTTTATCAGTTTTTTTACAAACTTCATCTTAAATTTCGCTAATTTTAACTGTTTTAATAATTGTCTTAAAGCGCTAATTTAACACATTATTGCATCAAATACCTTATATTAGTAGATTAAAAAAAATGGACCTAACGAAACTCTAAATATGTATGCTATGAACGATAAAGTAGTCAATTCAAAATTTAGTCAAGCCGTAGCCGATATCTCTTCGGGGTTTATTAATGTGTCAAAGTATGATATTGATGTAAAGATAAACGCAATGCTAAGTTCTATTATAGAAATCTTTAATCTAGACAGAGCTTACATTTTTAGTTTCGACCATAACAATAATTACATGGATAACACTCACTCAAGCTGCGCTTTGGGTGTTAGATCGGTACAAGATATTCAGCAAAATTTGAATTTAGGTAAGTTCAACTGGTGGAAAACTCAAATTCTTAATAGTGATTTCATTTGCATAGACGATATTAATACGCTACCAAAAGAGGCCTCGGCAGAACTAGATTTTTTTAAACTCACTCAGGTAAAATCCTTAGTAGCCGTACCTTTAAAAGTAGATGGTCATGTATCTGGTTTTATTGGCATTGAATCTTTAAGTCTAAATAAGAAATGGAATAACGATAATATAAATCTTTTGAAAATACTTGCCAATACAGTTGCAGAATCTAAGCTAAAAATTAGTATTCAAGAAGATATAGACAAGCTAACTCAAATGCAATCTATTCTACTCAATATTTCTAAGATTTATATTAATACACCAGTTAATCTCATTAGAAATTCAGTTATGGATTCGCTTAAAGAGATGGCACAGTTTGTAGGTTCAGATAGGTCATATATTTTCGAATATGACTTCGAGAAAAATATTACTAGAAATAGTTATGAATGGTGCGATATAGGCATCACTACTCACATAGATGAGCTTCAGTCCATTCCCTTAGACATGTTGCATGAATGGCTTGCGATGCATAAGAAGGGAGAGGCATTTATTGTATCAGATGTTAGTAAACTTCCAAATAATGGGCCCACAAGCGTTAGAGGAATACTAGAACCTCAGAATGTAAAAAGCATTATCTCTTTTCCTATGATGGACGGCGATAACCTCGTTGGATTCGTTGGATTCGACTCAGTGAAAAAGCGCCACACATATTCTACCAAAGAAAAACAATTACTTGCATTTTTTGCTCAAATGATAGTTGCTGTTAAGAATAAAACATATTACGAATCGGCACTAAATAAAGCAAAGGAAATTGCCGAAGATGCCAATAAGGCAAAAACCGAGTTCTTGGCAAATATGAGTCACGAAATTAGAACTCCTCTTAACTCTGTCATTGGATTTACTGAATTACTCAATACAACTCCGCTCAATGTTTCTCAGAAAAAATTTGTACAAAATGCAAATACCTCGGCCCACTCTCTTTTAGAAATCGTTAACGACGTTTTAGATTTTTCTAAAATTGAAGCGGGTAAATTAGAGCTTGCTCCTGTTAAAACAGACCTTATTGACTTCTCTGAGCAAATATGTGATATTATTAAATATCAGGCAGTTAACAAAGAGCTTGAGCTACTTCTTAACGTACAACCAAACTTACCTAGGTTTGCAATAATAGATCCTCTAAGGCTTAAACAGGTACTTCTTAATTTATTAAGTAATGCTATTAAATTTACAAAAAATGGCGAGGTAGAATTAAAAATTTCTTATAAAAAAACAGGTGAAAGTAGAGGGTTATTTTCATTCTACGTAAGAGACACAGGTATTGGAATAACCTCAGAAGATCAATCTAAATTATTTAAAGCATTTGTACAGGCCGATTCTTCTACCACTAGAAAATTTGGAGGGACAGGGCTTGGATTAGTAATATCTAGCCATTTAGTCCAAAAGATGGGTGGCTCAATTATTATAGATAGTGAACTTGGAAAGGGTTCTATTTTCTCTTTTGCTATAGAAGCAGAATCGGACGACTCTACTATTGAATTCAATGCAGAAAGACTAAATATTGAGAGAGTACTTATTGTAGACGACAACCGTCATAACCGACAAATCTTAGAGTATGCTCTTAACAACTGGAATATAGAAACAACCTCTAGCGAAGGTGGGCTAGATGCAATTAAGCTAATTAAAGTATCTAAGCCTTTTGATGTAATAATAATAGATTATAAAATGCCGGTTGTTAGCGGTATAGACACAATACGAATGCTTCGTGCCGATTCTTCTTTTAACACAAAAAAACAGCCTGTTATTATAATGAGTACATCAGAAGATAGTTCTCTTGTAAATGAAGAAAGTAAGAGATCTGGAATAATTCATCTTATTACCAAGCCTGTTAAGCTAAGAGATTTGTACAACTACTTGCTCAATCTTTCTAAAAGCGGAGAGATACCTCCGTTACCAGAAAGAAGCCCTTATAAATCTCCAGCCCTTACTACTATTCCATCTATTCAAACCAGCAACAATATCCAGCCTGTTCATAAAAAGGAGAAGGTTACTTCTGAATCTACTAATATTGATGACGACACACCGCGCACAGCGTCAGATATAATAGAAAATCCAGTTATTCTTGTTGCAGAGGATGTTCAAATGAATCTAATTTTAATGAGAACATTAATTAAAAACTTTATTCCCGATGCAAAGATTTACGAAGCCTACAATGGTATGGAAGCATTTAATATAACAGCTGCTCAAAAGCCAGATCTTATATTCATGGATGTACAAATGCCAGTTATGGATGGGTTAGCATCTACTAGGCAAATAAGGAAAGAAGAGAAAAAGAAAAATAGTCATACCACAATAATTGCATTAACTGCAGGCACTTCTCAAATGGATAGGGAAAAATGTTTACAAGCAGGAATGGACTACTACCTTTCAAAACCAATTAACCAAAAGGAGCTTCAAAACACCCTTTACAAATATTTAAAGAGAGAGACATATTCTAGTCCTATTGCTAACGAGCAGATCCAAGAAAGTTCCTCCATTCAAAAGGAAGATGATAAAACTAGCATCAATAAAAACCACTCAGAGCTTATAGATAATCCTTCTCTTCATTTTAATAAAAAAGAGTTATTACTAAGAGTAGACAACGATACAGAGATCTTATTAGATCTTATTAACTCTTTAGAAGCCGAGATGGAAGATAGTATTGCCGAATTAGATAGTGATTTATTAAATTCAAGAGATGGTGAAGCTAGAAAAGTTGCACACAAAATAAAAGGAGTAGCTCTCAATATGAGTTTTCCAATACTAGTAGATATAACCAAAAGGATTGATCAAGCAATCCATACTAACCAGCCAGAAAAACACTTATTATTTAAACAAATAAAAGATGAGTGGGAGATTCTTCGTAAGATTCTTTATAGCTAAACAAACTAAAATCTGTTAATTATGAAAATTCACGAATATCAAGCCAAGGATTTTTTCACCCAATATGGGATACCCACTGCCGAGGGTATTGTATGCCTAAACCCAGAATCTTGTTTAGACGCTTATAGTAACTTGCACTCTAAGAAAGAATTAACTCCTCATAAAGTAGTTATTAAAGCACAAGTTTTGGTAGGTGGGCGTGGGAAAGCCGGAGGAATTAAACTAGCTTCATCTGCACAAGAGGTTGTCCAACACTCAACGGCAATATTAGGCATGAACATTAAAGATTATATAGTAGATCGAGTGATGGTTGCTCAAGCAGTAAACATAGAAAGTGAGTATTATATAAGTATAGTAATTGACCGCGCCTCAAAATCTGCTCTTCTAATTATGAGCAAAGAGGGAGGAGTAGATATAGAAGATGTTGCAGCTCAAACTCCCGATAAAATCTTCAAAATAGTTATAGATCCATTTATAGGGATACCACATTTTATGGCAGACCGAGCTGCTAGAATGTTATTTGATAACAATAATATTGTAAAACAAGCGATACCTCTTATTCAAAATATGTACAAACTTTTTATTGAAAAAGATGCGTCACTTGTAGAGATAAACCCTTTAGTGGTAACCAAGGAGGGTAAGCTTCTAGCTATAGATGCCAAGATGAATTTTGACGACAACGCTCTGTATAGGCAAAGTGAAATAGAAGCGCTCTTTGAACCAACAGAAGAAGAGAAAAAAGAGCAAGAGGCAAAATCTAAGGGATTCAGCTTTGTACATCTTGGAGGCAAAATAGGTTGTATGGTAAATGGAGCTGGTTTAGCAATGGCAACTATGGATATGATTAAACTTTATGGCGGCCAACCTGCAAATTTCTTAGATATTGGCGGTAGCTCAAATCCGAACAAGGTAATTGAAGCTATGAAGCTACTAATTAGCGATAAAGAAGTAGAGGTAGTTTTGATAAATATTTTTGGTGGCATTACCCGTTGCGACGATGTTGCAAGAGGCCTTAAAGAGGCATTTCAACAGATAGAGACCAAGATACCTATTGTGATAAGACTATCTGGTACAAATGAGAAAGAGGGCCGAGATCTTTTAAAAGAGACCTCGTTTCACAATGCCAACACCATGGGCGATGCAATTCGCAAGGCCGTAGAATTAAGCCTAACCAAATAGATTAAAATTAAACCTACAAACAAGCAATAATATGAGTATTCTTATAGATAAAAATACAAGGCTAGTTGTACAAGGTATAACAGGGCGAGATGGAGGTTTTCATGCTTCAAAAATGAAAACATATGGAACTAATGTTGTAGCAGGTACTTCACCAGGTAAAGGAGGTTTAATTACAGACTTTGGAGTACCTGTGATGAATAGTGTTCATGAAGCAGTAGATAATGAAGGGGCAAACACATCTGTTATTTTTGTTCCAGCACCATTTGTAAAAGATGCCATAATGGAAGCTGCCAATGCAGGTATCTCTCTTATAATTTGCATAACAGAAGGAGTACCAACTATAGATGTAGTATATGCTCACAAATATGCAAGTAGTAGAGGTTCTAAGCTTATAGGGCCAAATTGCCCCGGGCTTATCTCTCCAGGGAAAAGTTTAATAGGAATAATGCCCGGTAATATTTTTAAAGAAGGAAACACAGGTGTAATTTCCCGAAGTGGCACTCTCACATACGAAGTTGTTTATAATTTAACCAAACAAGGAATGGGTCAATCAACTGCCATTGGGGTTGGAGGAGATCCTGTTGTTGGTCTCTATTATAAAGAGCTTTTAGAGATGTTCCAGAACGATCCCGAAACAGATTCTATTGCCCTTATAGGAGAGATAGGTGGAGATGCCGAAGAACAAGCTGCACTATATATTAAAGAACATATTACAAAGCCCGTAGCAGTATTTATAGCAGGAAGCACTGCCCCAGCCAACAAACGAATGGGCCATGCAGGCGCAATAATCTCTAGTGGCAGCGGCACTGCTCGTGAAAAGAAAGAAGCATTTATAGCAGCGGGAATTCCAGTTGCCAACGAACCTTCCCAAATTCCATCCCTACTCAAATAACCCACACTATTTGACTAAAAAAAAGAAGAGATTGCCTATTTAGGACAATCTCTTCTTTGCAATCGTTTCTTATATTATTTGCTTATATAATGTGGAGGAATTATTCTGCTTGAGTTGTAGCATCTACAAATACTCTTGCACCAAGTTCTCTATCTAACATATAAAGGCCAGCACCTTTATCGCCAATAATTTTAAGTTTATCTAGTATCTCCTGTGCATTCTCTTCTTCTTCTACTTGCTCGTCTATAAACCACTGAAGCATACCTGCAGTTGCATGGTCGCGCTCTTTAAGAGCCACCTCGTAACAACCGTGAATCATATCTGTTACTTCACATTCGTGTTTATAGGTGCTTTCAAAAATTTCGTTAATATTTTTCCACTCAGTCTCTACAGCAGTAATTGGAGTTAATTTTACGTCACCACCGCGACTAATTATATAGTCAAATATCTTAAGAGCATGTGACATCTCTTCTTGATATTGTACACGCATCCAGTTTGCAAATCCACTATATCCTTTTTGTGCAAGATATGAAGACATTGATAAATATAAGTATGCACTCCAAAATTCTGCATTGATTTGCTTGTTTAGAATCTCTTCTACACTTTTTTTAAATCTCATAATTTTAATATTTTAATAATTTATATAATCTTCTCTTTAATCTCTCTTAAACCTTAAATAGAATTTTGTTCCTACGCCTATTTTTGACTCTAACCAAATTTCTCCATCGAGTACTCTGGTGAACTCCTTTACTATTGAAAGTCCTAAACCTGTACCACCAAAAACTCTAGGTTTATTCTCTTCTATTTGTGTAAATCTTTCAAAAACATTCTCTTGATCCTCTTCTGAAATACCAATTCCAGTGTCTTTGACAAAAAGTAAAACTCCAGAGGGTTCAATTTGGAAGCCAAATTCTACATATCCTTCTGGTGTAAATTTTAGCGCGTTATTAACCAGATTAATAAAAATTTGTTGAATCTTAATCTTATCCGATAAAAACCAGAACGAATCAAATTCAGGTACCGAGAGTCTAATATCTTTCTTACCAGGTTGTTTATTAAAAAAGAAATAGATCTCTTTTAAGAGCATAATAAGATCGAACCTTTCCTTTACAACTTTTGTTTGACCAGCTTCAATCTTTGCAATATCCATTATGTCATTTATAGAATATAACAAAGTGTGAGCACTTTTGTTTATTATGGTTACATACTCTTTTATAGATGGGTCTTTTACATCGGACATTAGTAAATCTGAGAAGCCAATTATACCATTAAGAGGAGTTCTTAGCTCATGGCTCATGTTAGATAGAAATATCGTTTTTAGCCTATTGTTCTTTTCTGCCTCTTCTTTTGCCTCTTTAAGATTTTTAAAGGCCTTGAGTTTTTCAATAAAAACTCCTATAGTATTAGCAAAAATCTCAAAAACTATAAGATCTTCGTCGCTATAGGCATTTACATCTGTATAATCTTGCACTGCAGCAACTCCAATAACTTCTTTTAAAGCAGAATCTAAAAGAGGAGCACCCATCCAAACAGGCGAATATTCCCCAATACTTTCAATATGGAAGAACTTATTAATTTCTTCCTCTTCTTTTTTTGTAATCTTAGTCCCTTTACCAGTAATACGAATATAATCTGTAAGAGAATTTGTCATTGTTTCGAATATGGAATTATCTACTTGATCATACTCATCTACATGATATGCAAAATTATACTTATCTAAAGTTTTATCATAGAGAGCAATGTAAAAATTATCGGCCTTTATCACCTTTTTCATGTGAAAATGAACTTTCTCTAAAAAAGTATAGAGATCTGTATCGGCCAAAGATAATCGCGAAAGGTACAAAAGTACCTCTTGAATTTCGCTCTTTTTATATTTAAGAGTCAAGTCTCTAATAATAGCTCCTACCCCAATTTTATCTCCCTCCAATTTAATGGGAAACTTCATTGTCTCACACACTTTATTATTAAAATCACTTTCAACAAATAGAGTAGATCCTGTATTCATTACCTCAATATCCGATTGGGTAAATTTCTCTGCTATCTCTTTAGGAAAGAGATCAAAATCTGTCTTAGAGAGAATTTCGTCACTACTTTTATTTAAATCTTCATTAAATCTCTTATTTGTCACTACATACTTATGATTACTATCTTTAATAAACATCATATCTCTATTCATGTTTATAAAAGAATCGTATCTATGATCACTCTCAATTAACTCTCTTTTAATTTTGTGGTTTTCCATTCTATTAATGAGCAACCGGCCAACTAAAACAGTAAATAATGGATAAATAGTAAATAACGGTATAGAGAGAGATTTATATGTAGTAACTCTATATGAATCTCCTAATATAAGTGCTATAGATGCAAACATAAAAATATGAGCAAGTAAACTAACAATAGTCAATTCTAATATATAGTTACCTTTTCTCCAATTGGGACGAAATTTTTTCCATACTAACCCTGTAGTAGCTGCACAAAAAATTGTGATAATACCCATCCATACACCAGGACCACCCAATACAGCTCTATATGAAATTGCAATAATGACTGCAATAATTGTTGATATAGGGCCAAAGAAAAGTCCCGATATTACCATCAAAACTGTTCTAGAGTCAAAAGTAAGACCAGGAGAGAGTTGAAAACCCGAAAGCATGAGTAGTACAGAAACTAAGCCCAAAACAAGACCTATAATAACCCTATTTAAGAAGGAGTTAAAAGATCTATTATTTGACCAAATTATATCATATAGCAACGTAACAGCCAATAGAATGGATACGTTTTGAAGCAATCCTATAATTAAAGCAAGAGTCATAGAGACAAAGTTAACTATTATTTTAAAAATTTAGAAAAAAACCAATCTAGATTAATGAACAGTACCTATTATTAATATGTTTAGTAAATATAGTAAATTTTTAGGTCATTTTTATGATCAATCGCCTAAAATCAATAACAAAAGATGTTAGAAAAAGAAAATATTATAAAAAGAAATTATCCTGTAACCGGTATGAGCTGCGCCTCATGCGCAATGGGAGTAGAAAAGAAACTATCTAGTCATAAAGGAGTTAGAAGCGCCGTAGTAAATTTTGCAGACAAAAGCGTAACAATAGAATTTGAGACATTGGTAACAGATGCAAATTCTTTAAAGCAAAAGGTGCAAGAAATTGGCTACGATATGATAGTTGATGAGGAAGTAAAAGCCAAAGAAATTCAAGAAGAAACAGAGGGTATACTTTATAAAAAACTCAAGAAAAACACCATTTTTGCATGGGTCTTTTCTATGCCAATAATGGTTATCTCCATGTTTTTTATGCATCAGCATTATTTGCATATACCTATGTTGCTACTCACTTTGCCAGTACTATTCGTTTTTGGTAAAGATTTCTTTATTAATGGATGGAAATCTGTCACAAAAGGAAGTGCAAATATGGATACTCTAGTAGCACTAAGCACCTCTATAGCCTTTATATTTAGTACTTTTAATACGTTTTTCCCACAATTTTGGATAGCAAGAGGCATTGAACCAATGGTCTACTTTGAAGCCTCTACAATGATAATTGCATTTGTTTTATTAGGAAAACTATTGGAAGAAAAAGCTAAGGGAAAAACATCTTCTTCTATAAAAGGGTTAATGGGACTACAGCCCAAACATGCAACAATCATTATAGATTCACAGTCACAAATTGTAGCAATAAGTGCAATTAAAATTGGAGATTTAATAAGAGTTAAACCAGGAGAAAAAATTCCCGTAGATGGCATTCTCAAAGTTGGAAATTCCTTTGTAGACGAAAGTATGATTACGGGAGAACCTATTGCAGTAGAGAAAATTGCAGGACAAATAGTTCTTGCCGGCACAATTAACCAAAAAGGAACATTCGATTTCGAAGCCGTAAAAATTGGAGGAGATACTCTTCTTGCCCAAATAATTAAAACTGTAAAAGAGGCACAAGGCAGTAAAGCTCCAGTACAAAGAATTGCAGATAAAATAGCAGCTATATTTGTGCCAGTTGTAATAGCTATCTCAATTTTAACATTAGCCACATGGCTAATTATTGGAGGAACCGATCTATTTGCAAAAGCACTACTTTCTGCAGTTTCGGTACTTGTTATAGCCTGCCCTTGTGCGCTTGGCCTTGCTACTCCTACTGCACTCATGGTTGGAATAGGCAAGGGAGCGCGTGAACATATTCTAATAAAAGACGCCACAGCACTAGAGCAATTAAAACGAGTAGATACAGTAGTTCTAGATAAAACAGGGACATTAACCGAAGGCGCCCCTATTGTTTCCGATTGGGTATGGATAAATCAAAATTTATCTCCAATTCAAAGACAGCAATACCAAGATATTATATATGCTATAGAAGAAAAATCTGAACATCCATTAGCCGATGCAATAATCTCTTATATAAAAGATAAGAGGCTAAGTAAACAGAGTGCAAGTGGGGTTGCCGAGCTCAATTTAGATAGTTTTAGCTCTATAACCGGAATGGGTGCACAAGCAAACTACAATGGGATTAACTATTTTATTGGCAGTAGTAGACAACTAGGAAACAAAGGCGAAGAATCATTAAAATTACTAAATGAGAGAGAAGGGAAAAGTCTTGTAATGTTTATCGAAAACAATACCGCTATTGCTATTATAGGAATAAAAGATAAAGTGAAGAAAAATTCTCAAGAGACAGTAAAAGCACTTCACAAAATGGGAATTGATGTACACATGCTCACTGGAGATAATAGTGAAAATGCAGCAGCAGTATCGGCCGAGCTTGGAATAAAACATTATAAAGCAGCAGCACTACCTCAAGATAAAGACAACTATATTATAGAACTACAATCTAGAGGAAAAACGGTTGCAATGATAGGAGATGGAATAAATGATTCACAAGCTCTTAGTAGAGCAAATGTGAGCGTTGCAATGGGAAAAGGAACAGATATTGCAATGGATGTTGCTATGATAACCTTAATCTCTTCGGACTTAGCTCTATTACCTAAAGCTATTTCCCTCTCTAGAAGAACTGTAAAGCTTATTCACCAAAATCTATTTTGGGCATTTATTTATAACCTTATTGGGATACCAATTGCTGCAGGTATCTTATATCCATTTACAGGCACTCTACTAAACCCTATGATAGCAGCAGCCGCAATGGCATTCAGCTCCGTATCGGTAGTTCTGAATAGCTTGCGGCTGAGCAAATAGTTTGTTTAAACTAAAATGTAGTTAGTGTCACGAAAAACTTAGCACCAACCAAAAGGATGTGGAGCTACAGACTTAGCTGCAAAAGGGTGATAATCTCCTTTAAGGCCTATTGGCGTAGCGTTTCTTATATCATGAACAATTTGAATAGATTTGCGAGCCTCGGTTATACCAAAACCCTCTCCAGCAAATATCTTCTTGTAAGATTCTGTATGAAGATCAGAGAAGCCATCGGTAAACTCAATCTCTTTCCCACCTATATTAAAGGAACGATAAATTCTTTGACCCTTGTCTGTAATCTCTTGAGGAAGTGTAGCATCGTTTATACTTAAGAAATAACGAACACGCGCACGTTCAAACTCAATAAAACCAGCTACTCTATCGTGAGTTTTTACATGTACTACATTTTTTTTCACCTCGCCAAAAATCCAGTATAGCATATCATAGAAATGGATTCCTATATTGGTAGCTATACCTCCACTTTGGTGCACATTGCCCTTCCAACTTGTGAAGAACCAATTGCCTCTAGATGTAATATATGTAAGATCCATATCATAAATCTTATCTTTAGGCCCCTCATCTACCATCTTTTTAAGAGCTAGTATAGATTGATGGTAGCGCATTTGCAAAATAGTGAATACTTTTTTACCACTATCAAGCTCGGCCTTTTCAAGAGCATCTAAGTTCCAAGGATTAAGCACAAGAGGTTTCTCAGAAATTACGTTAGCGCCCAATTTAAGACCATAACGTATATGAGCATCGTGCATATAATCTGGCGAACATACTGCTAAAAAATCTACCCCACGGCCATCTTCTTTTACTTTAGAAAGATGCCTATCAAAAAGTTCAAATTCCTTAAAAAAAGAACAATCAGGAAAAAAACTGTCCATAATACCTACACTATCGAACGGATCTACAGCCGCAAGCAAGTTATTTCCTGTCTCTTTTATTGCTTTAAAGTGACGGGGAGCGATGTAACCAGCGGCTCCCATCAAAGCAAATTGTTTTACTGTTTCCAATTTATATGTTTTTACTATTAATCTAATAAATAATATTTGTAATTAAAGTCTTAGAAATCCCAGCCAAAAGGATGTGACGAGCACTCTTTTACAGCATAGGGATGATAATCTCCTTTAAGCCCAATAGGGTGTGCATTTCTAATATTATGTACAATCTCTATGGATTTTCTTGCTTGGTCTAAACCAAAACCAGCTCCAGAAAGGATGTGTTTATATGAGTCTGTATGTAATTCTGTAAATCCATCCGAAAATTCAATCTCGGTACCTTCAATAGATAAAGATCTAAATGTTCTCTTCCCTGCTAGTTTGGCTTCTTGAGGTAAAGTATCAAAATTAATACTTAGAAAATAACGTACTCTTGCTCTCTCAAATTCCAAAAAACCAGCCACTCTATCGTGACTAGAAATATGTACAATATTTTGTTTTACCTCACCAAATATCCATGCTAACATATCATAAAAATGAACACCAATATTAGTTGCCACTCCACCACTTTTACGAATATCACCCTTCCAACTAGTATAGTACCAGCTACCTCTAGAGGTTATATAGGTAAGATCTACATCATAGATTTTATCTTTTGGCCCCTGGTCTATCATTTTTTTGAGGTCTAAAATTGCCGAATGCAATCTTAATTGTAATATGTTATAGACATTCTTACCTGTCTCTTTTTCAATATTTTGCAGGGCATCAATACTTTTTGGATTAAGAACAAGTGGTTTTTCACTTATAACATTAGCTCCAGCTCTTAGCCCAAAACGTATATGGGCATCGTGAAGGTAGTTAGGAGTGCAAATTGAGACATAGTCTAATTTACCACTACAACTCCCATCTTCTCTAAGAATGGCACAATTCTCCATTTTAGTAACATGACGCTCAAATAACTCATATTGTGTAAAAAAAGAGCACTTTGGGAAAAATGAATCTATAATTCCTACCGAGTCGAATACATCATATGCAGCACAAAGATCATTACCTGTATCTTTTATAGCCTTCATATGTCTTGGGGCAATATACCCAGCTGCACCAATAAGAGCAAAGTTTTTCACTGCTAGCTTGTTTTAAAATATCCAGCAAAGATACACAAAATGTGCCATGCTGGTATATTGATTAATAATTATTGCAAATTACAAGCTGTTATACATCTCTTTGTAATAACATTTATACTCACCAGAAGTAATGCGGTTTAACCACTCTTCGTTATCTAAATACCACTTAACAGTTTTTTCTACACCCTCTTCGAACTGGAGAGAGGGGCTCCAACCCAATTCATCATGAAGTTTAGATGAATCAATTGCATATCTAAGATCATGACCTGCACGGTCTGTAACATAAGTAATTAAAGACTCACTAGAGCCAGGAGCTCTACCCAATAACTTATCGGTAATTTTAATAAGAACCTTTATGAGGTCTATATTTTTCCACTCATTAAACCCACCTATATTATATGTTTCTCCTTTATTCCCCTTGTGAAAAATAAGATCTATAGCTCTAGCATGATCTTCTACATAAAGCCAATCTCTAACATTTTCTCCTTTCCCGTACACCGGCAAAGGTCTCTTATTTTTGATATTATTAATAAATAGAGGAATGAGTTTTTCTGGAAATTGATACCCTCCATAATTATTAGAACAATTAGAAATTACAATAGGCAAACCAAAAGTATCGCTGTATGCCCTTACAAAATGGTCACTAGATGCTTTGGATGCCGAGTAAGGAGAGTGAGGATCGTATCTAGTTTCTTCTGTAAAGAATGTCCCCTCATCTTCCAAAGAACCGTAGACCTCATCTGTAGATACATGAAAGAATAATTTCCCTTGAAAACCCTCTTTTCCATTTGCTCCCCAATAGTTTTTTGCTGCTTGGAGCAGAGCCAAAGTACCCATAATATTTGTTTGAGCAAATGCAAAAGGATCTTTTATAGATCTATCTACATGAGATTCTGCAGCCAAATGGATCACACCCTCAAAAGAGTATTTTTCAAAAAGAGACTCTATAAAATTGAAGTCGCAAATATCTCCTTTTACAAAAGTATAGTTATCTCTATCTTCTATATCTCGCAAATTTTCTAAATTACCAGCGTAGGTGAGTTTATCCAAATTAATAATATGATAAGAAGGGTATTTGTTAACAAGAAGCCTAATTAGATGAGAACCAATAAAACCAGCTCCACCGGTTACAAGAATGTTTTTCATAATTATTAATTTTATAACTGATCTTTAAAATATTTTTGAAGCGACTCTCGCCAGTGGGGAATAGTAACTCCGAAAGTCATTTTTATTTTTGTCTTATCCATCACCGAATATGGTGGCCTTTTAGCTTTTGTAGGGAACTTATCGCTAGTAACAGGAGTTACATTGCAATTACTACAAGAGTGAGTAGCAATCTCTATTGCAAAATCGTACCAAGAACAAACTCCTTCATTGGAATAGTGATAAATTCCACAAGGGAAATTTTCTGTTTTTTTTCTGCTTCTAAAAGAAAGATATTGAGTACAAATTTCAATTATTGAACCAGCTAAGTCTCTAGCATAAGTAGGGGTGCCTATTTGGTCAAAGACTACATTCAAAGATGGCTTCTCGCAAGAGAGCTTCTGAATTGTCTTAACAAAATTATTCCCGAATTTAGAGTAAAGCCAAGAGGTTCTAATAATAACATATTGAGCACCAGAATTAATTACCAACTCTTCTCCTTTTACTTTAGTAGATCCATATACACTCTGTGGGTCTGTTTTATCACTCTCTTTATAAGGAATTGGGCCATTACCGTTAAAGACGTAATCTGTAGATATTTGAAACAAAAGAGCTCCATATTCTTTTGAAGCTTTTGCTAAATTAGCCGAAGCTGTACTATTTATCTTTTCACAAAGAGATGGCTCCTGCTCTGCTCTATCAACTGCAGTATATGCAGCACAATTAATAATTACAGCTACTGAGTTCTCCTTTAAAAAAATCTCAATTGCCTTAAAATCTGTAATATCCAACTCGGCTTGATCTGTAAAAAAAACTGCACTATTTTTTAATGCTTTAGGAATATCATTACTGCCTAGTAGAAATCTAAGTTCACTTCCCAGCTGGCCATTTGCACCTGTTATAAGTATATTGGAAACTAAGGACATATCTTTATAATCTTAATTTTTCTATGATATAATACTAGTAGAGTTTATCGTTATAATCAAAAAGTTGTGCACTCATTAGAGAAGGATGGTTTTTATCTTTTTCGCTAAGCAGAATATCGCTTTCGGGAATTCTCCAATCTACATTAATAGAGAGATCGTCCCATTTAATTGAACCCTCGTGTTGAGGAGAATAGTAATTGTCACATTTATACTGGAAAGTGCACTCCTCACTCAATACCACAAATCCATGGGCAAACCCTCTTGGAATAAACATAGTTAATTTATTGGCATCTGTGAGCTCGGCAGATATGTACTTTCCAAATGTAGGAGAGCCTTTTCTAATATCTACGGCCACATCTAAAACTCTACCAGAAAGAACTCTAACAAGCTTACTCTGTACAAATGGAGGTAGTTGATAATGCAAACCACGAAGCACTCCGTAACTAGATTTAGACTCATTATCTTGCACAAAACGAGTATTAAATACCTTTTCTTCAAATACTTTTGCCGAGAAAGATTCCATAAAGTACCCTCTTTGGTCATAAAATACTTTTGGCTCAATTATAAGTACTTCTGGTATAGATGTTTGAATTACATTCATTTCGTAAGATCTATTAAGTATTGACCATATTGGTTTTTAGCCATTGGCTTAGCAATTTCTAATATTTTTTGAGAATCTATCCAACCCATATTGTAGGCAATCTCTTCTAGGCAAGCAATTTTCAAACCTTGCCTTTTTTCTATAACCTCTACAAAAGACGAAGCTTCACTAAGAGAATCATGCGTACCAGTGTCTAACCAAGCAAAACCTCGGCCCAATAACTGCACTTTTAAAGCCTCCTCTTGTAGGAATTCCTGGTTAACTGTTGTTATTTCTAGCTCTCCTCTTGCCGAGGGTTTAATAGTTTTAGCCACCTCTACCACTTTGTTAGGATAGAAATAGAGACCTACCACTGCATAATTACTTTTAGGATTTTGGGGTTTTTCTTCTATACTCAACACCTTTCCGTTCTTATCAAACTCAGCAACCCCATACCTCTGTGGGTCATTTACATAGTAGCCAAAGACAGTAGCCAAATTACGTTTTGAAGCATCTTCTACTGCCGCTTTAAGCATATGGCTAAACGATTGGCCATAAAAGATATTATCTCCAAGAACTAAACAGACAGAATCTTTACCTATAAACTCTTCTCCTATTATAAAAGCCTGCGCAAGACCATCTGGCGAAGGTTGTTCGGCATATGCAAAATTAACTCCGTAATCGCTACCATCTCCCAATAATCGCCTAAATCCAGGAAGATCTATAGGAGTAGAGATAATTAAAATATCACGTATACCAGCCAACATCAAAACCGATATAGGATAGTAAATCATTGGTTTATCGTAAATAGGGAGTAGCTGTTTAGAGACCCCTTTTGTGATAGGGAATAGCCTAGTTCCAGATCCACCGGCAAGAACAATACCTTTCATATCCTTTAATTAGTTTTAATTTAGTAATTCTACAAATTTACTCTTTTTTAAATAATATCTCTAATCGTTAACAATTGATTGACAGATAGCATCTAATAAAGGAGCATTATGATCTATATAATTCTGAGCGGCCGAGTGGAGTTTCCTCATATTTTTTGCCGAGGCGCTATCTATCTTGATGTCTGCTGTGAGCATTGGAGGCTCTATTCGCGCATAATTTTGATGCACTCCCGATACTGAAAAAATCTGTTGCATTTGGTAATCTACAGTCTCCGATACCGACGACATTAAAATATCTAATATTGGGTTTAGCCAATGAAAATAACCAAAATTCTTAGTATCACTATAATGATAGGGTTTTACTACCTTTCCCGTTCCAATAGAGAGCATGTAAAAATTACTAATTTGCTCTTGAGGCCATATTTTAATAGCCTCCACCAAAGCGCACATTGCCGGGTTAGATGCATATACTCCCCCATCTACTAAATGCCTTGCTCCCCCATCTTTTGCAAATATTTGAGCAGGAATAAAATAGCTAGGTGCTGCCGAGGTAGAACAGGCAATATCGCACAATTTATAATTTGCCATATCGCCATATTTCTCTGTTGCAAAACGGCTAAAAAGCAATGCCTTACGGCTACTCATATCGTAAGCAGTAATAAGACAATCCTTCATTACTTCCGATATATAACTATCTCCAATAAATTTCTTAGAAAAATCATATAAAGCATCTTCGCTATATCGGCTTCTAATTAAACCAGCAGCCGATTTAAAAAAATACCCAAAAGATTTTTTAAACAACAGAGGCCCAAGTTCGGCATAAAAGTCCAATACTTGCTGGGCACTATATTTAGGTCTCGATTTTTCCAATTTATTCTCTGGAGTAAGATAGAGCGCTACCAAAATACCCCCTGCCGATGTTCCAGCCAATAAATCGAAACAATCTGCAATTTTTAAGTTAGAATTGTTGGCCTCTTGCCTTATCCTTTTTTCAATATGAGCAAGAATGGCTGCGGGAAGTAAACCTCTAATACCACCGCCGTCTATGGATAAAATCTTTTTCACGATAGATACTTTATTATAAAACAGCTCTAATTTAGACATTTTAGACAAGAAAGAGAGACCTTGAGTTCAATAATTTATTATATTTACTTAAATTATTGTCAATGAAAAAGATTACTGTTATTGGAGGGGGCATATCTGGGCTTTCTGCAGCTTGTTATTTGGCTAAAGAAGGGTACGATGTATCTCTATATGAGAAAAATAAAATAGTGGGTGGCAGGGCAGGTCTTATTGAGAAGGATGGCTTTAAATTTGATACTGGCCCAACGTTCTACTGGATGCCAGGAATTTTTGAAAAATTTTTTAACGATTTTGGAAAGAGAGTTTCTGACTATTATAATCTAATAAGATTAGACCCTGGTTATGAGATCTATTTTGGAGTTGAAGAGTCTGTTAAAATCTCTGCACGGTTAGAAAAAATATTTGAAACTTTCGAACAAATAGAACCAGGTAGTAGCAAATATTTAAAATCATTCTTAAAACAAGCCGAGTATAATTACAGAATTGCAATAGACAAGGTTGTAGAGAAACCTGGAAAAAGCCCCTTGGAGCTTATAATGCCAGAGACTATTGCCAACGTTACCGAATTTTTAAGCTCCATAAGCTCATCTGTAAGAAAAAATATAAAGAGCGAAAAGTTAAGGCAAGTACTTGAATTTCCTGTTATTTTTTTAGGAGCAAAACCTTCGGACACTCCTCTTTTCTATCGTTTTATGAACTATGCCGATATGGTCTTAGGAACATGGCATATAGAAGGTGGCTTTCATATGTTGCCTCTGGCAATGAAAGAACTCGCTCAAAGCTTAGGTGTAAAGTTTTTTACCGAGACTCATATAGACAAAATCATTGTAGAAAAAGGGAAAGTAACTTCTTTTAGATATACCAACCTTAAAACAGAAGAGAAGATAACAGAACAGACAGATTTTATAGTCTCTAGTGCCGATTATCATTTTTCTGAAACATTACTAGATAAAGAGTACCGCAATTACAGCGAGAAATACTGGGCTAATAGAATTTTTGCTCCATCGGCTCTACTCTTTTATGTAGCATTCGACACTAAATTAAAAAACATATCACATCACACTCTCTTTTTTGATGCCGATTTTACTAAACATGCCCAAACAATATACGATACTCCAAGATGGCCAGATAAACCACTTTTTTACGGGAGTTTCCCTAGCATTACAGATGCATCGTTGGCACCACAAGGGAAAGAGTGCGGAATTTTCTTAATTCCAGTGGCTGCAGGTTTAAAAGACAATGAAACGCTTAGAGAGACATATTTCATTCAATTAATGAATAGAATGGAAGAGCTTACTGGCCAAGAGATAATAAAACATATTCTTTTTAAGGAATCATATAGTGTTAAGGAGTTCACAGAAGATTTCCACTCCTACAAAGGTAATGCTTATGGTCTAGCAAATATACTCACTCAAACTGCTTTTCTTAAACCTAAAATGGAGAACAAACGCATTCCTAATTTACTATACACAGGGCAATTAACCGTTCCAGGACCAGGCGTTCCTCCATCCATTATTTCGGGAAGAATAGCTGCAAGATTGGCTATAAAAAAAATAAAAAATGGATAAACTCTATCGGGAATTATCGCTAAAAACTAGCAAGCTTGTAACAAAGCTATATAGCACCTCTTTTTCGGCAGGGCTTTTATGTATGAGTAAAGAGAGCCAGCAAGCAATTTACTCTATATATGGTTTCTTAAGACAGGCAGACGAAATCGTAGACACATTTCATAAATTCAACAAAGAAGAACTTATAGAAGAGTTTGAAAGAGATTATTACAACTGCTTAGAGCGTGGAATAAGTCTTAACCTCATTATCAACTCTTTCGTAATCACAGTTAAAAAATATAACATAGCTCCAGAATTGGTCTCGGCTTTTCTTTCTAGCATGAAAAGTGACTTAGATAATAAGGAATTTAGTGAACCGGGTATTGATAAATATATCTATGGGTCTGCCGAGGTAGTTGGACTTATGTGTCTGCAAGTAATGACCCGCGGTAATTCTTCTGAATATGAGCGACTTAAAGAGAGCGCCATGCATCTTTCCAGCGCATTTCAAAAAATTAATTTTCTTAGAGATATTAAAAACGATACCGACAATCTATCTAGAAACTATTTCCCTATTCTTAATGAGAGTGAATTTAATAATATTACTAAGAAAACTATCTTAGACGATATATACATCCACTTCAAAGAAGCTCTTATTGGTATAAAAGAATTACCTAAAAGAGACCGTGCAGGAGTCTATCTAGCCTATAGGTATTATCTTTCTCTCACCAAAAAAATTGACAAAACACCTGCTTTAATGCTCAAAAAGGCAAGGATAAGGGTCTCTGACTTCCTAAAGTTATGGCTCTTTATAACTACTCGTATTCGTTCTTTTTTAGGGAAAAGATTTGTTAATTAAATTTAAAATAATCTAATATGAAAGTAGCTGTAATAGGTTCGGGTGTTGGTGGTTTGGCAGCTGCTGCTAAACTGGCCGCCAAAGGATATAGTGTTACCTTATTCGAGAAAAACGGAATTCCAGGCGGTAAAATAGCGGAGATAAACCATAAAGGATATCGTTTCGATACTGGCCCCTCTCTTTTTACACTACCTACACTCGCTACCGAAGTAGCTTCTTTTGAGTATATGGAGCTTGAAAATAGCTGTCGTTATTTTTACTCCGACGGTACAATATTTAACTTTTATACCAATCTAGAAAAACTAAAGGTAGAGATAGAGAGTAAAGGAATTTATGAGTTTGAAAATATCCAAAAAAGATTGAGTGAATCCGAAGAGATATATAATCTTACTTCGGGATTATTTATTTTTAGCGACTTTCATAAATTAAGTAATTTTGTAAAAGAAGAGAATCGTAAAATCCCACTAAAACTACACAAAATGGGATTCCTCCGCACAATGCACTCAGCAAATAAATCTCTATTTAAAAATAAAAAAATAGTACAACTATTTGATAGATATGCTACTTACAATGGCTCTAGCCCATATCGTGCTCCAGCAACACTTAATATGATATCGCATCTAGAACACAATATTGGAGCTTTCTTTCCTTCTAAAGGGATCTACTCTATTGTAGATTCGTTCTACAAAAAGTGTATAGATCTTGGAGTAGAATTTCGTTTCAACTCTTTAGTTACTAAGATTGAAATAGATAAAAAAGAAAAACTTGCAACAGGCCTTTATCTAGGCGAAGAGTTTATTCCTTTCAATACTATAGTCTCTAACTGCGATGCAAAATACCTTGCAGAGAATATGTTTGATAAGAAAACAAAACACCCTCTGCTTAACCGCCTTAAACAACTAGAGCCATCTTCATCTGCACTTATTTTTTATTGGGGAATTAAAGGTGAATTCCCCGAATTCGATCTTCACAATATATTCTTTAGTAGCAACTACAAAGAAGAATTTAACCACTTATTCCACAAATTAGATCTATTTGAAGATGCAACTATTTACCTTTTTATAAGTAAGAAAATTGTTGCTACCGATGCACCCGATGGTTGTGAAAATTGGTTTGTTATGGTAAATGCTCCAGCAAATATTGGCCAAGATTGGTCTCAAATTATTTCTCGCACTAGGGCTTTAATAATTAAACGCCTCAACAGCATTATTAATGAAAGAAGATCTACTACCCCAGATAATTCAACCGAGAGAGTACTACCAATAGACATAGAAGAGCTTATTGAACTAGAACACATTACCTCTCCTGTTACAATTGAAAGAAACACTCTTAGCAGCAGGGGCTCACTCTATGGAAGCTCTTCTAACTCTACCATGAGTGCATTTTTAAGACATCCTAACCATTTAAATAAAATCAAAAACCTTTGGTTTACTGGAGGAAGCGTACATCCTGGAGGGGGCATTCCGTTGTGTATAGCAAGTGCTGCAATTGTTGCAAAAGGGATTACTGAACAAAATAGTAATATTTAATAAGTCAAATTAATTTGTACCATAAATGAAATCTAGCAAATCTAAAAAGTCCAATAAATCTATAAGCTCAATATTGAATAAAATGCTTAATGTCTTTTCTTATAAAGAATTGCCTAAAACATTTATAATATTTTATTCTGTGGGTTTATTGCTCTATGCTATACCCCTTACACGTTCAATATTTTTGTTCTTAACCCCTTACTCGCTATTAATGGTTTTTGGAGCAATTATATATCATCATAAAAATAAAAATCTCAAATTCTATATTTACTCCCTGCTAGTTATCTGCTTCTCTTTCTTTATAGAAGCAGCTGGTATAGAAACAGGTGCTATTTTTGGCAACTATCAATACCTTAACTCATTAGGAATTAAAATTTTAGGAACTCCCCTTATTATAGGGATAAACTGGCTTATGCTCACCTATTGCAGTGCGGCTATTATGGAGTATGTCCAAAATAAATCTAGCAATAAAATTAGTATATTACTTAAAGCTATTGGAGGTGCAACTTTAATGCTTAGTTACGATTTTGTTGCCGAGCTAGTTGCACCTGCTATGAAAATGTGGGAATTTAGCAGCTCAAGGCCACCAATGGAAAACTACTTAATGTGGTTTTTATTGGCTTTCTTGTTCCATATTTTACTATATATATATAAAATTAAACCATCGGGCAAACCTGCCCGTCTTCTGTTTATTGCTCAAATTCTCTTTTTTATTTTCATTTACATTTATAACCTAATCTTCCTATGATAACTGCTCTTCATAAAAAAAGATGGGAGTTGTTTTTTAAGATTTACTCTTCATTTCATTTAAATAGGCAGTTTTTTGATGTAAGATATCATGTGCAGAGTATTTCTGTTCAAGAAAATCGCTCTATACTACTTATTTCCAACCATTTTTCTTTTTGGGATGGCTTCATTCATATGCTACTTTCCAAAAAGCTCTTTAAAAAGAAGATATTTATTATGATGCTGCAAGAGCAGTTACGAAAGCATAACTTTTTGCGTTATGGCGGTTGCTTTTCAATAGAAAAAGGTAGCCGAGAAATAATAACTTCTTTACACTATGGAATAGACAAATTGACCGATGCTAAAAATATGTTGTTGATTTTCCCACAGGGGCAAACAGAATCTCTTTATACTACCCAATTTAAATTTCAAAAAGGGGTTAATTATATAATGGATAGTTCTCCCAATAGTGATGTTTGGTTTAATATAAATCTAATTAACTTTTACTCACTAAAAAAACCGGTCCTTAATATGTATCTCAGTAAATACAGTGGAACATCTAAAGATTTAGAGGCTGCATTCAACCAATATGCTGCTCTTTGTCGCTCCAAAGAGAAGAGTCAAATAACAGGAGAACCTCTATTATGATATATATTTCTATAACACTATCTCTCTTTTTATTAATAAGGTTAATTGTTGCCCTGGTCAATTTCATTTGGATTCGCCACACTCTTAATCAAATAAAATCATCAAAATCTAATATAACTCTTAGTGAAGTTCCTGTAAAATGGTCTGTACTAATTCCAGCTCGTAACGAAGAAGATAACATAGCTAATATACTTTTAGATATAAGCCGTATCTCTCCACCTCCATTCGAGGTTATTATCTTCAACGATAATTCTACAGATAATACCTCAAATATAGCAAAGGCATACAAAAACTATCTACCTCAACTCAAAGTTATTGAGAGCAAAATAGAAGAACTTCCTGCAGGGTGGCTTGGGAAAAATTGGGCGTGCAATAGACTTGCACAAGAAGCTTCTGGCAATTATTTACTATTTGTAGATGCCGATGTTAGGCTTGGAAACGATATTGGCACCAATTGGGTAAATTATGCAATTGAACAGAATCTATCTCTGCTCTCTGTTTTTCCAAAACAGATAACCGACACCCGTGGCAGCCGCATAACTGTACCAATTATGAACTGGATACTTCTCTCACTACTGCCCTTACCATTAGTTAAAAACTGCAGCTGGAGCTCATTCAGTGCAGCCAATGGACAGTTTATGCTATTCAAAGCAAGTGATTACTTCAAAATTGAGCCTCACAGTACTTTTAGAAACAGCCATGCCGAGGATATTGCTATAAGTAGATTCCTTAAAAAAAGTGGCTACAAAACTGCTACTCTCACAGGCAACAGCAGTATTATGTGCCGAATGTATGGCTCTTTAGACGAGGCGATAAATGGATTTTCTAAAAATGTGCTTCATTATTTTGGGAATTCTTATATAGCAACCATTGCATTTGTGCTTGCTACTACTCTCACACCTCTGTTTTTGATACCTTGGGGGATTGGAGCAATTGCTTTATGGCTATTTGTTGTTGTGGCAATAAGAGTTTTAATTTCTGCTACATCTGAGCAGAAGATAATTAAAAACATTTTCTTGATGTTTTCTCAACACTACTTCTTTATAGTAATTGTAATTAAAGCGATAGTAAACCGAATGCACAAAAATTTATTATGGAAAGGAAGAAACATCTACTAATAACAGTATTACTAATAAACGCATTTCTTTTATTCTCACCAATTCTTAGAAGTGACAATGCAATTATGGATAAAAACTTTAAAGAACGTATTTATCTCTCCTACATAAATGGTAATATGGTAGGTTGGGAAAACATTGTAAAAGAGATGGAGAACTCTTCTAAAAAAGAGAATTCTTCGCAGAGCTACTCTTCACAAACAGAACTAGTGAGTTATTACTATGGTCTAACTGGTTACCTTATTTCGCAAAAAGAGAAGAAAAAAGCTTTGGGCTATATCTCTAAAGGAGATGCTATTATAGATGAAATTATTAGTAGAGACCCACAAAATGCTCTTTTTACCGCATATAAAGCTGCTTTTATGGGGTTTAAAATAGGGCTTAATAACCTTAAGGCAATGACCCTTGGAATGAAAAGTGCCCAACTCTCTAAAGATGCCTTTTTAAAAGACTCTCTTAATGCCCAAGTTGTAACTGAGCGGGCAAATGTTCTTTACTACAGCCCCTCTTTTGCCGGAGGAGACAAAAAAGAAGCTATGCGACTCTACAAGAAAGCAGTAGGCCTAATAGAACAAAAGGCAGAAACAGTAAATAACTGGTTCTACCTTTCATTATTAACAAATATTGCGCGATTAGAAGAGAGTCAAAAGAACTATAGTACTGCGCTCTCTTTATATAAAAAAATATTAACTATAGAACCCAATTATAAATGGGTTAAGAACGATCTTTACCCCTCCTTACAATCTCGCTTTTAATTAGCTGTAGCTCTCGGCCAGTTTGTCCTGCCATAGAGGTATTCTCTTCTGCTCTTCTAAGTAGGTATGGAAGCACCTCTCTAACTGGTGCATAAGGCACATATTTACACACATTAAACCCTTGCTCGGCCAATGTATAAGTAATATTGTCACTCATCCCATAGAGTTGAGAGAAATAAATTCGTTGGTCTTCTTTCTTTACCTGCTTTTCTTCTATTAGTTTTGCTAGTAAATAGTTACTCTCATAGTTATGTGTGCCACTAAATAATTCAAGAGAGTCTATATTCTCCATTACATACTTAAGGCCATCATTATAACTTTTATCTGTATCTTCTTTAGTAGCGTGGATAGGATCGGGGTAGCCATTCTTTGCTGCCAATTCTCTCTCCTCTTCCATATAGGCACCTCTAACGAATTTAATTCCTGGTATGTAGTTTTTCTCCTGTGAATCTTTATGAACTCCTTTAAGATACTCTAACCTATCTGTTCTGTACATTTGAAGAGTCTGGAACACTATTGCTCTTTTAGAGTTAAATTTTGCCATAGCCTCCTCGGCAACCCTATCTATGATTTCTTGAGTTGCATAATGCTCGGCATCTATAAGAATTCTAACGTCGTTATCGTATGCTTTTTGACAAAGAGCTAATACACGCTCTCGAAATTTTGCAAGTTCTTCTTTCTCTTGTTCATTCAATGAGTTAATATCTTTAGCCGCCTTATTTAGAACCACGTCATTTACCATTGCTGTTGGTTTAAAAACAGTGTATGGTATAAATGCATTTCCTTTAGCAAAATTTATAGAGTGCATAGTTTCGTTAAAAGCGTTATCTATATGCATTTGTGTAGACCCTCCTTCGGCTGAATAATCCAATACACACTTTACATTATAGGTCTTTAAAAGATCTACCAACTTTGAACACTCCTCTAAACTCTCCCCTCCTACAAATTGGCGATAAAGAGTAGGTTTAACTGCCCACGCTACTGGGAAGTGTATTGCCAATGCCGTATTGGTCATTATTTTAGCAAGTTTTACTACAAAGGGGCTTTGAATTACTGTAAAGAGTAATTGAGCATTGCGTAAATCGCCTTTACTTTTCATAGAAAAGGCAATCTTGGTATTGTCGAAGTTCATAATTAAAAATTAATTTAAGTTAAAGTTATGGTTTGGGCTTAGTAGTACCACAGGCATGGCCTGTCATACCTTCTATCTGTTTAAATTTCGATTCAATTTCTTCTTCTAAATGGGCATACTGTTCTTTATGCCTATCTATATATACCTTCACATATGAACAAGTAGGTTTCACCTTTAGTCCATTTTGTGCTGCATAGTCTAAAACATGTTTTACAAGATAGGCAGCTACCCCGCGGCCTCCAATTGGTTTTGGAACTATTGTATGAACCAAATCAAGCCCTCCAACATACTCTTCATATTCTACATAGGCTGTAATATCGTCTAAAACAGTCTCAAATCTCTTACTATGTGGGTTATGTATAATTTTCGTTTCCATAAAATATCTCTTTAATATAAACAATAAAAAGGGATTGCCTTTCCAATAGTAAATATAGGAGAAAAATTGGTAATTGTGAAAAATAGATAAAAAAAAAGAGGCGCATAAATGCGCCTCTTAATTATTATAGAAATACTATAAGTTACGGTCTAACAACTCTAACATTAATAGTATATTTAGTTTCAACTCTTAGTAGGTCAGTTATAACAAGTTCAACTGGTATGTCTACGAAAGCTGTAGGAAGTGCTGTAACAGCATTTTTTGCAGAAATATCCCAATCATTACCAGAAACAACAACGTCAATTAAGTGAGCCAAAGCTACAGGAACATTAACATCTACACTAAAGATCCTAGGATCTGTTCTAAGACCAAACACATCTGTGTCTACTCCTAAATAATCCTTAACCTTAACATAGTTAACGAAGTTTTGTGCATGAGTAGGGTCTGTATCACCATAAATAACCTGAAGTGTTGGTCTTAAGCCGGAAATAGCAGCAGGTACAAGAATTTCTACTGAACCATCTTTAATCTCACTTCTAGCTTCAACAGTAATAGTTTCAAGTTTTACGCTATTATTAACGTTACCAAAATAGTAGTAGTGCAATTCTACTGGATACTCAATATAAGGTTTAGCTTTAGCTGTATTTGCTATTGTATTAGCACCAAAATCAAACCTTGTGTTGTTAAGGGCACCAAGTGGAGCTGTAGGAGTTGCTGGAGTATATTTAAACATCCAAGTATTTACAGCAAGTTCAGGAGCTACAGGAGCAGCTAGAGTACTTAAGTTTACGTAAGAATTATGAAGCTGGTAGTAGAAGTGTGCAAAAGCACCTTGTACTGGAGTAGTTGCTGCTGGAGCTGTACCATAGATAATAATCTTTTGACCAGTATATAGGTTAGATCTTTTATCAGTTGCAGTAGCAAGTAACGCAGACACATCTGGGTTAGCAATTGCAAACGGCATGCTTAGTTTAAACTGAGTAGTACCAGCATAAGATCTTCTATCTGCGAACTCAAGTTTAGCAGTGAAAGAACCTGGTTTAGCAACAGTTTCGTCAAATGTATAAACTATCTTTCTTATGTTTTGAACATCTGCAAGTGCAGTTAAAGTAGCATTAGCTCCTCCAACAGGATTATTATTAGCATCTGTAAATTGGTAGCTAACAGAACCTGCTGGCAAAGATGAAGCTGAAGCAAGAGCTGATCCAGAAGCATTGTAGAAACGAACTTTAACACTAGTTGCTTGTTCTCTCCAAAGTTCTGTTTTACCTATTGCATCAAGCTCACTGAACATTTGGGTAAGAACTACAGTTTTTTGATCTGCTGGAGAAGCTGCAGCTGTTAATACATGAGTTCCCATAGCGATAGGAGAAACTGCATCGTTAAGACCTGAGTAGAATACAACAGAAATGTTTTTAAGATTATCAAAATACATAGCTTTCCAGTCAAAAGTAGTCAATTGGAAAGGAATAGTTTTGTTATTTAAATTAGAAACAGTTGCTGTTGTAATTGAAGTAGTTACAGATGTACCATCTACAGTTAGGTAATCTTCTACGTCTGTATTACCTGGGGTTGGAATAACTTTAACAGAGCTCTTGTAAAAATCTGTGCTCTTAATAGTTGTAGTTGTAGAAGCAGTAGCGTCTGACTGATTAGCAGTTACTGCATAAAAATCAAGAAGGTTTTTAGTTGTTCCGATTGGTACATAAACTTTCCAAGGAATTGTAGCAAACAAAGGATCTGGAGCAACTGTAGCAGTCAAACCTGCTTTGTAAGTATATACAGTGTTAACATCTTCTTTAACTTTAATAGCATAGTTATATCCTGTGAAAATTTCACGAGTACCTTTAGTTGCACGAACTGCAAGTTCATATGATTCACCAGCAATAGCAAAATAAGGAGCTACAGCATTAGGATAAGCAGCAGCAGTAGAAGCTGTAAGTGCAGCAGCTTTAGAAGGGTTCAATGGTAATGTATAAAGACCATTAGCAGTAGAAGGAGCAAACTGAGAGAAAGCACCATCATAACCTTGAACAGCAGTACCTGGTTGAATAGAATATGCAGAACCGTTAGTTTTGATAATTTCAAAGGTATAACCAGCTACACTTGCATGTGCAGGACTAACTATAATAGGTAGTTTACCTGAAGATCTTAAAAGTTGATCCCAAGTAACACCAGCATATGCTAGAGCTATTGATGCACTATCTAGATTAGGGAAAGTAGGGTTAATTTTAACATAGTTACCAGCTGCTTTAGCCGGTACGTATCCGAAAGATAGAATTGATTTAGTAACACCAATTGGAGAAGAGATACTTGTAATGTCGTTATTAAGGAAAGTATCTTCTGCTACTGGAAGGCTAATTGAAGTAAGTACATCATTTTCGTCTTTAACAGTTACTGTAAGTTTCTTTGTAACTGAGTTATAAATCATTACAGGCATGTTTACTGTAGTAGCAACGCCACCAACTGTAAGCATTCCATTAGCATCTACACCAAGATCTTTGCTGAATTCAGCTCTAACGTCTTGGTCAGCTGCGTTTTTAATACGTACTGGTGTTCCACCATCAGTGGTAACAACAGTCCAGTAACCTTGAGCATCTATACCAATAACTGGAGTAAAGCCATTAGTACCATTAGTACCATTAGTACCATTAGTACCAGGAGCACCATCATTACCATTAGTACCAGGAGCACCATCATTACCATCAGTACCAGGAGTACCAGGAGCACCGTTTGTACCGTTTGTACCGTTTGTACCGTGGTTCACTTGAATAGTAGAGTTATCAGAGAATGTGATTAAAAAACCAGCTGTGTTAGGAGCTACTGTTTTAATAATCTTACCCGATGCAATTGCGCCATTCAAAGCATCAATAGCAGTTTTGTTAGCGGTAATCTGAGTCTGAAGATTGTCTATATCTCCAGAATAGTCCTTTTGGCAAGATCCCAATGAGATCATAAGTGTGCATAAAAGCACACAAATACCGAAGAATGTGAATTTTCTTTTCATTTTAAAATTTTAGT
>CAYIYT010000023.1:14930-32647 GCA_964367735.1 uncultured Muribaculaceae bacterium | reverse complement strand
CGGGACTTTTCTGCAGAGTGCCATTCCACATAACACACGTAGTGTGTGATGATTCACTTTCATTGGCTCTGCTTATTAAGGAGAGCCAGTGAAAGTGATATATCTGATATAGTGGCAGTTACTGCAAATAGCACATTTATTAATCGTTTCGCGGGTCTCTCAATCACACCATAAATTATCTGCTTAAAAAAACTGTTAAATAATAACGATGGCTATGATAAAAATTGGAGTGCAAAATGATTCCGATTTTGAAGAAAATTCTGCTGGTTATTAGTAATCATCAATAAGTTACAAGGTGGAAAACTTTAGTAAGCGCCGGTTAGTTGCTGCTTCGCAAACATATGGAGCCTATCGGCAGATTTTACCGCTTTGCGGCTATTTCAAACTCGGCCTATTTAAACATATGTGAAACTTGCAGAGCAATTGCTGCGCAGGCTTCGGCATCGGCAAGTGCATTATGGTGGTTATCTAGGCGGTAGCCAACATGTGCCGAGACTGTATGTAATTGGTAATTCGGCAAACCAGGAAAAGCTTTACGAGCTGCTTGCAACGTGCAATAAAACCTATAGTTATAATCTAAGTTATAATAAGCGTGACACTGTTTGAGGCAAGGCTCATCAAAACCTTTATTGTGTGCAATTAGCGGGATACCTTCTATTTTAGGAGCAATCATTTTCCAAACATCGGGGAAAAGCAAGGCTCTTATGGTGTCTCCAAGGGCGAGCCCGTGGCAATTTGTAGCCCAAAAAGTATAGTAATTTGGCTCAGGTTTAATGAGACTATAAAACTTATCTACAACTATTCCATCTCTAACTATTACAATACCAACGCTACACACACTTGTGCGATTGCTGTTGGCCGTCTCAAAATCTATGGCTGCAAAGTCTTTCATTATATCAAGTTCATTATTTTCGTCACAAATTTAATCAAAATAATATCTCTAGAACCTAAAAAACTCTCCCAAAGCTTTCGAAAGCTTTGGGAGAGTTATGGTAAAAATTTTGGTGTATTTTGTTGAATCGTCGTTTTTTCGTAATTTTGCGAACAATATTTTTTATGATATAATATTGGGTCTAAAATATTATTAGTTATGAAAATAGAATTTACAGATGATCAGAAACAGGTTGCCCGCTTTGCAAAGGCGTTGGGTCATCCAGTTAGAATCGCAATTGTTCAAATGCTTTTAAATGAGAACTGCTGCTACCATGGCGATATGTCTGAAGTAATTCCTGTGGCAAAAAGCACGTTATCTCAACATTTAAAAGAGCTTAAAGATGCCGGAATAATCCAAGGCACAATTACACTACCAACAATTAAATACTGCATTAATAAAGAAACTTGGAAGTTAGTGCAGAAACTTTTTGGAGAACTATTTTCTATTAAAATTACAGAAGAGGTTTGTAAATTATAAAAAAATTTTACCTTTGATGTTCGTAATATTACGATGTACGAACAATAATTAATTAAAAAAATGAAAAATTCTCTTCTAATTACGCTAACTCTTTTGTTTGTAGCCGCTTGTGGTAGTGGTACTGCAAATAAGGATGCAAACACACAAGAAATAGTAAAATCAAGCTCACCCGATGCTGTTAATGTGGCCGATGCTATTAATGTGGCCGATTCCAATACTGTTTATGTCTATTATTTCCACGGAAAGCACCGTTGTAAAACGTGCATTGCTGTAGAGAAGGTTGTAAAAGAAACCATTGATTCTAATTATATGGAAAAACCCAATGTGAAATTAATGGTAGTTCTTACAGACGAACCTGCCAATAAAGCACTTGTAGAAAAATATGAAATATCATGGAACAGTTTGATTATTGCTAGAGGCGACAATAGTGCAAATATAACAGAAGAAGCTTTTGCAAATGCAATAAAAAAGCCAGAGGCTTTAGCTGAGTTAATAAAGCAAGAGGTGAATAGCAGGTTGTAATATATTTATTGTAAAAATTCACTAATGAGTTTAGACTAAAATCAGAAATGGATAAAAATATAAATAATAGATATAAATGTTAACAAAGTGTGAATTATGGAGTGGTTGCAGCAGATTGTAGATGCATATAAAAATGATTTGCCAATATTAGTTGCGTTTGTTTTAGGTTTAATGACTGCAATAAGCCCTTGCCCGCTAGCAACAAACATTACTGCTACGGCCTATTTGAGCAAAGATATAAACGAAAAACGCAGAGTTCTATTAAATGGAATTTTTTATACTCTTGGCAGAGTGTTTAGTTATACTGCTTTAGGGCTTCTATTCTACTTTGGAGCTAGCCAATTTAAAATAGCTAGATTACTACAAAATATTGGCGGTGTGTGGCTTGGCGTTGCACTTTTGGTTGCAGGAATATTTATGCTAGACGTCATTAACATTAAAATCCCCTTTTTTAACAACCTCGGCATAAACCCTAACCCAAGTGAAACAAAGCAAAGAGGTAGATATTGGGACGCTTTTATAATGGGAACAGCTTTTGCTTTGGCATTTTGTCCATTTAGCGGAGTTCTCTATTTTGGAGTACTCATTCCAATGACTATAGTAGCACCTACTGGTCTATTGTTACCACCAGTTTTTGCAATTGCAACAGGGCTTCCAGTTATTATAATTGCCTATTTATTAGCTTACAGTATGGCAAATGTGGGCACATTTTACAACAAAATGAAGAGCTTCGAAAAATGGTTTAAGCGTGTAATTGCCCTTATATTCATAGGGGTAGGAATTTATTATATAATAATGAATATTTAGAGAAAAAACATTTAGATATAAAAAACAATAAAAGATAAAGTTATGGAAATAAAAATTTTAGGGACAGGATGTGCTAAATGCAAAACAACCCAAGCTGTTGTAGAAAAAGTTGTTGCACAGGCAGGTATAGAAGCCAAAATAGTTAAAGTAGAAGACATTATGGAAATTATGAAGTACAATATAATTGCAACACCTGCAGTTGTAATTGACGGAGTAGTTAAGATTAAAGGCCGAGTTCCTTCGGAAGCAGAGGTACGTGAAGCGTTAGGCATTTAATTTATACTGCTAAAAGCATACAGTTAAAAGTATACTCCTAAAAGTATACTGCTAAAATGTATTGCAAAATGAAATTTGGATATAAAAAATGAAAAGAGATAATAATAATGGAAATTAGAAAAGAACTAAAAATATTGTTTTGGATTGCTGCTGTTTTTGCTGCAGTTTTCTTTATGCCAATAGGTAGTGAAACATTTGCAACAGCTATTGCTGCAACTCTAGATTTGTCTAAATGGTATGCCCAAGAGCATGTTATTATGTGCTTGTTACCTGCTTTTTTTATTGCAGGAGTTATCTCTATCTTTGTAAGCCAAGGCGCTGTTCTTAAGTATTTTGGAGCCAATGCAAAAAAATGGCTGGCATATAGTGTAGCAGCAGTTTCTGGGACAATTTTGGCAGTTTGTTCGTGCACTATTCTGCCTCTGTTTTCTAGTATCTATAAAAGAGGAGCAGGATTGGGCCCTGCAGTAGCATTTCTCTATTCGGGACCTGCTATTAGTATTCTATCCATAATTTTAACTGCAAGAATATTAGGGGCCGAAATGGGAATTGCTAGAACAATTGGAGCTGTTGGGTTTTCTGTAATAATAGGTCTAATAATGGCTTTTATCTATCGCAAAGAAGAGAAGGCTAAAAAAGAAGAGCAGATGAACTTCCCTACAGTAGAAGAGAAGCGCCCAATGAGTCAAACTTCGTTCCATTTTTTCACTTTGGTAGCAATTCTTGTTTTTGCAAACTGGGGTAGCCCAGCTGCAAATGACACAAGCAGTTTGTGGTACTATATCTACTATTATAAATGGGTAATTACTGCTGGTTTCGCATTAATGCTATGTTATTCACTAATTAAGATTCTGAAAATTAAGTGGCAGTGGGTTTTAATGGCAGCAGCAGCTACTATCGCAAGTGCTTTTATAGCAAAAACACTTATTGTAAACTCGGCATTTGTACCCCTTGTACCTATGATAGTTGGTATTATTGCACTAAGCGTAATTACTTTATTAGATAAACAAGACCCAGATAACCGCGAATGGACACTAAGTGCTTGGGAGTTTGCCAAACAGATTATGCCAATGCTGGCTATTGGTGTAGTAACTGCTGGGTTTTTATTAGGTTCTACACACGGCTCAACCTCTATTGCAGGGATAATACCTAATACATGGATAGAATGGGCGGTAGGAGGCAACTCACTGTTATCTAATTTCTTTGCAAGCTTCACAGGAGCCTTCATGTATTTTGCTACTCTCACAGAGGTTCCAATTATTCAAGGTCTTTTAGCTTCTGGAATGGGTAAAGGCCCCGCCTTAGCACTTTTACTAGCAGGTCCATCACTCTCTCTGCCCAACATGCTGGTAATTCGAAGCGTAATGGGAACCAAAAAAACAGTAATTTTTGTACTACTGGTAGTTATAATGGCCACATTCACCGGCTACGTTTATGGCCAACTTTTAGGTTAAGCTAAAAAAAAACTCTCTCAAAGCGTTCGAACGCTTTGAGAGAGTTTTTTTTAAATCTTTGATAATGTTCTATTTAGGGATATTTTTTAGTTAAGAATAAATTCGGAAATTATTTTGATGAGGGTGGTTGAGAGTGGTAGGGTGGGGTTGGTGTAGGTTTGCATGTTTTGTTGGCGGTCTATTGGTGCATCTTTTAAGACGTGGTTCATGCCATCAATTATTTCTATTTGTGCATTTTTAGCGGCGGTAGCTAATTTCTGGGCATCAGAAATAGATACTTGAATATCTGTTGTTCCCTGCACAATTAAAATAGGTTTGTTTAATTTTGCTATCTCTTTTTGGGGGTTGTATTTAAACCACGAAATCATATATGGCTGAACGCTGGGGCGGAATATTGAATATAGCATTTGTGGCACATTGCTCACAGTTTCTCCTTTCTCTAATCTTTCAATAATTGGTAACGATTGGTCTAAAACTACTGGGGGTTGTGATTTTAATTGCTCTCGCAAAACTTCACCTGCTGTAGATCCAATACCTGCTAGGGAGATATACTTAGAAACATCTTTGTTTTGAGCAGCAATCATTCCTATTAATGAACCCTCGCTATGCCCCAAAATAGTGATTCCTGAAAATCTTTTATCTGATTTAAGTAAATTTATCCAATCTTGAACATCCTTTATATAAGTTTCAAATCGTAAATCGCTCTCTTGCACAACGGCACTCGCACTTTGCGCAACTCCGCGCTTGTCGTACCTCACAGAGGCAATCCCTTTCTCTAGCAAACCCTCGGCAAGCAACTTTAATGAATTATTAACCATCATAGGGTTGTTCCCGTCTCTATCGGTAGGCCCCGATCCTGCAATAATCAAAACAACAGGCATTTTATATGTCTTAGTAACCGGTAATAGTAGCGTGCCTTTTATTTGCCCTGTAGCCGTTTCTAGAATAATTTCATTTTTATTATTGCTCGCACTCATATTAACTTGAGCAAATAGCCCCGCCGATACTAACAGCAAGCAAAGAGTTGTGATTTTCAGTTTCATAATGTAAGTGTTTATACACAAAAATAGTAAAATATACTAAGTGTCTGAAAAAAACAATCTAGAAGCTCTCTCCAAAGCACTCTAATACATTTATATAAAATCTTAAATGACAAATACTTAGTTCTTACTCTCTCAAAGCTTTCGAAAGCTTTGAGAGAGTTCAAAGAGAGCTTTTTCTGTTTTGAGGATTTATTTATACAATCTTGAGATGCAATTTTATTTGTTATCAATATCTTTAGTGCATAACTAAATGGAGGATAAATGATGGATGGTAAAGAGAGCACAATTGTGCAGGAGATTAGGGAAAAAGTTATGGTTAACAATGAGTCTCTTAGTTTTTTAGAGGGTAAAATTTGTGAGAGTCTGGGTTTGGAAGTAGATTTTGGGAAGCGTTTAATTGGGAGCGACCTCCAAAATAAGAGAGAAAACAGAGAGAATCAAACCTCGGCACCCCCAGAAGAGAGCCAAATAGATTTGTCACTACAAACTGAGCTTGAGGCGGAGTATGAGATAAATAGAGAGGCGGGGCTTGAGGCAGAAGACCAGATTCAGCAGGAGTTAAAGCGACGAATAAATGAGAAAATAAAGTTAAAAAAAGAAAATAAACAGGTAAAGAGAATTCAGGAGGGCTTTTTTCATGTTTGGTTTAGAGGTTGCAACAGGTATAATGTGTTTTATGAAGAGAGCGATTATATAGGGTTTTTGGAGCGATGCAATAGATCTGCTCAGAAAAATAAAACTGCTATTACAGCTTTTGTATTGATGAACAACCATGTACACATGCAGGTTTATACTCACTCTCTTAACGATTTTATGAAATCTCTGCTTATTAGTTTTAGCCAATGGTATAATAAGCGCAAAGAGATGGATGGGCAGGTTTTTAAGAGTCCTTTTTCTAGTTCGCCAATTTTCTCGCGCTCTTCGTTGGAACGGAATTTGATTTATATTTATACAAACCCGGTTAGAGCTGGAATGTGCAGAAACGTAGAGGATTATAAGTGGAGTTCTTTTCATTTTGCTCGAACGAATTACTACAATCCACTAAAAAGTTATGTCAAGATAGAGACCTCGGCTGTAGATTATTTGTATAAATCTACGGAGTCAATATTTAAAAATGCCCACGAGTTTCTCACTTTTTCTTCTCTTGAAAGTACTAGTAGCGATAAAGAGCATAGGGAGTTAAAGATGTGTAAACCAAATGATAGTGAGGTGGCTATGCATCTTAAGTACTTGCTAGATGGTAAAAATTTAAGAGAATTGACCGACAAAGAGTTCGCTAGAATAATTAAAGTTCTCAAGTATAACCAAAATGCTAGTTACCGGCAAATATCTTCATTAACTCACGAGAGTTACCATTATATTAAGCAAAAACTTGCTAAATAAGTTTATGATATTTTTTTGTATTCCCTCAAACTCTCTCAAAGCGTTCGAAAGCTTTGAGAGAGTTTGGGGGGGTGGGAGAGCGTTTTCGTTTATTTTGTTTCGTTCCAGTAGAAACTGTCTGGGTGTATTCTTTGGCCAAAGATTGCGGTGCCTACTCGCACAATAGTGGCGCCCTCTTCTATTGCAATTTCTATATCTCCACTCATTCCCATAGAGAGTTCGTTCATCTCTACATTAGGAATTTTTAAAGCAGCAATCTCTTGCCTAAGCTCTTTGAGCACTCTATAGCATTTGCGAACTTTCTCTTCGTTGGAACTAAATAGGCCAATGGTCATTAATCCTTTTATCTTTAGTGTGTTAAGATTGGCCACCTCCATAATTAATTCTGCGGCTTGGGCAGGTGCTATGCCGAATTTACTCTCTTCGTTTGATGTATTTACTTGGATGAGTACGTCTAAATTCTTGTTTTCTAGTAATAAACGATTGTGCATCTTTTCTGCCAGCTCTAGTCTATCTACAGATTCAACGCACTTAACGCCATATCTCAAAATCTCTTTTATTTTATTAGTTTGCAAATGGCCAATGAAATGGCTTGTGTGTGCAACATCCTTTAATTCCAGATATTTCTCTTTAATCTCCTGCACCCTATTCTCTCCAATTAAAGTATACCCCGCCTCAAAAGCAACCTTTATTCGGCTGGCAGGAACAGTCTTAGTAGCCATTAACAGCCGCACATCTTTACGATCTCTGCCACATTTAACACAAGCACTTTCTACCCTCTTCTCAATCACCCGCAGGTTTTCTAAAATTTGCTTATCCATATTACTAATCATTTTATTATTACAAAGTTAAAAAAAACTCTCTCAAAGCGTTCGAACGCTTTGAGAGAGTTTTTTTCTTGGCCAAGGCAAGGTAGGGATGTGTTTTTTAAAAGGTACGGCTAGATTGCTTCTATCTCATTTAAGTGATAGCTCTTCCAGCCACCGGCTACTTTGTATTGTTCTACTAGGCTAGAGGGAACTTTAATAGTGACAGCCTCTTTAAGCATCATATAATAGTTTCCAAAAGATTTGTAGTAAGGGAAAACAGTAGTATGAGGGAACTGGAAAGCGGTTATGTCTGTGCATTCCAAAAACGCATTAGCACCAATAGAGGTAAGAGTTAAGGGAAAAATAACAGCACCAGTAAAACCACTACACTTCTCAAAAGCCTGATCTTCAATTGTTTTTACCCCATTAGGAAGAATTAAAGCTCCATTAAAACCTGTGCAATCAAAAAAAGCTAAAGACTCTATTGTCTCTAGCCCATTAGGAAGGGTCAAGAGACCGGTAAAGCCCATACAACCAGAAAATGCTTGGGAGCCAAGGGTGGTTAACCCAGCAGGGAGCTCTAGTAGGCCTGTAAAATTACAACGGGAGAATGCGCTTCCTTCAATTGTAGTTAAGCTAGTTGGCAAATTTAGTGTGCCAGAGAAGCTACAGCCTACAAATGCTCCCTCTTTAATAGTGACTAAATTATCTGGTAAAACTAAAGTTGTAAAACCATAACAACCAGCAAATGCATTCTCTTGAACCAAATTGTGGGCGCTTGGGATTTTTAAAGCCCCTGTGAAACCAGAACAATCTTTAAAAGCATGGTTTTCAATAGTTAAGATGCTTTCAGGAAAATTTAAAGGGCCTGTTAGCCCTTGCAATTGTAGAATGCCCAAGCTCCAATTGTGGTTAAACCTTCTGGAAAAATTAAAGAGCCAGTAAGGCCTTCACAATTGTAGAACGCATTTTCTCCTATTGTTTCTAAACTAGAAGGCAGGGTTATAGCGCTAGTTAGGCGATAACATTGATTGAATGCATCTTTGCCAATAGAGGTAATTGTATTTGGTAAAAAAATTGTAGAGAGTTTTTGAGATGTTTTATCTTGGTGGGTTTCTCTATAAAATGCACCTTCGGGAATTTTATTCCCAGCACAAATTGCCTCACTTAAATCTAGATAGCGCAAATTGGCCATCCCTTTCATTATTTTAAAATCTGCCGAGTTTAGATTCCCGGTTACTTTCATTGCTGTAATAGTGCCTTGCCCAAGCCCCAGCACTGTGGCTATTGTGCCCGCTGTTGGTACATCTATCACTGTAATTCCAGTTATAGGGCATGTGCATTATCTGTAAACCCCAAATTTGTACCATCCCAAACCGCATAAAAGCAGTAGCTTTTTCCTGCTACTGTTGCCGAGGTTCTTTTAGGCTTACTGTTTATGGTAGTAGTTTGTATGTTGTTTGCGTCTACTAGCTCAAATTTAAGCTCTGGCCACCTTTCCCATTCGCTGTTGCTGGGGTTAGGCAGAGGTGGGTACCAGCCCCAAAAAACTGTACTTTCGCCTGCTGCTAAACTACTTGTAGAGGCTTTAAAAGAGAGGTAGTTGCCAGCAAACGACGAATTTGGAAACTCCTCTTTATATAGGTCAAATTTCTCTGCTCCTTTACCAGTATTAAAAGCCCACTTTACATCTGTATCCATTCCTATAAGCTTTGCCTGGTCTAAATCTAAACTTTGAGAACTGCTATTCTTTAGAGTAATAGAAAAAAGAGAGCCTATATGATTAAAATTAACTGCTACGTTTAAATTGGCTACCACAATATCTTTGCAAGAAAAAAAGAGCACTTTATGAGCATTATAAATTGTTGCAATTAGGATTATTTGAACATTAGATAGGCATAAGAGCTTGTTAGTCAAGATCTGTTGTATACAAGGGTGGCATCTTTTGAAAATGAGATAAAACAAAACTCTCTCAAAGCTTTCGAAAGCTTTGAGAGAGTTCATCTGTTGAGAGAGGTTGCTTTCGCCTGGGTAGGGTTTTTTGGCTAAATCTCACTTAGACAGCATTTTCGAGATAACTTTGAGAGAGTTTTTAGGCAAACGCTTTGTGTGGGGCTACTTTTACCAACTTTTCAAATAATGGTGTTGTTTTGATGTAGGTTTCATCTAGCGTAAGTGGTGTAAGTGGCTTGGCTTTCTTTATGTGGACCAGCCCAAAGTGGTAGAGAAATCGTTCAAATGTGCGCAAGCTATAGCAACGGGTACAATAGTCTTGCACAGTTCCGTAAGAGGGTTGTATATTCTCTAAGATTTCTGGGAAAGCTGCAAAATATTTATGGGCGTAAAAGTTATCTAAACGCTCTTTTTTGCCATATTTACTAAGTAGAATTAAGGTGAAGCCCACACCAAATTGCCCTATGGTCCCAGATTTGGCATCATCCGAATAATAGTCAAAATACCCCCAGTTAAAACCTCGGCAAAACCCCTTAAAAAGAGCATCAAACAGTTTTGAATTGTCAAGTATAATTTTTGCACCACGAGCCGTCAAGGTCAAAATACCCTTACGGTTTTTAAGTATCCCAGAAACCTGGGCTAGTAACCTTGCCAAATGAACAGGTAAACAGTCTGCTTCCTTGGAAAGTTTTGCTAAACTGCTTTCAATGAGATCGTCTGGTACACCAAATGGATAAAGTTCTTGAACAATTTTCACAGGCAAATAGCCAGCAGCAGTTAATTTAATCTTCCCGTTTTGGGAAATAATTTCTGAGAGGCGCTTAACCACACGCATAATTGGAATTTGCTCATACTCTTGCGGAGTAAGCACATTTAACTGTATAGGGGAATTCTGGCCAAACGTAAAGTGCAGAATATTATGCATTTCAAAAGACGAGTAGCCCTCAAAATCTGCCCTAGGAGCATTATTCTGCCTATGAGAAAATTCACTCAGCTTACGGTTTAGTTCTTCCATGGTTGGAGTTATACCTTTGGCCTCCAGACTATCTATAACTGCAAAATCTTTCATTTAAATAGTATAATTATAGACAGTAAATCTAACATGTAAATATGAAGGCGCAAATCTACGTGAAATCTTTGGGAGAGTTATTTGTTATTTAAATAATTTTCGCATCTTTGATTATATACAGAAAATTATTTTTCAATCATAAGCCCCATAGTACCATTGCAGCTGTGAAAAACAAGCAAGTCTTGTTTTTCAATCTTAGTTTAAATAAACCTAATTTAAAATATAAGTGCAATATGGAAGAACAATCAAATTATTCTGAACCAAAAAAACTTTCTCCTTGGTGGAAAAGGGGAATCGTTTTGATTCTAATTGTGGAATTTGCGGTACTTATTTGGGTTACAACCGGATATCATTACCGAGATTCTAAACCTCCTATACCTGTAAAGGTAGTCGATGAAAGCGGGCAAGTTGTTTTTACCCAAACAGACATAGAAACTGGGCAGCAAATTTTCCTGAAAAAAGGATTGATGAACAACGGAACCATATGGGGACATGGTGCCTACATTGGTCCAGACTTCTCGGCACAATACCTACACCACCTCTCACTCAATGTAAGAGACCAAATTGCAAAAGAGCAGTTCAATGCAGATTCTGCTGCTGTAATTAGTACAGAGCAAGAGGGAGCTCTCATTAGCAGAACAGGCGACTACCTTAAAATTAACAGGTATAGCTACGAAACACACGAGCTAGTTTACACACCAGTTGAGGTAACCACCTTTGAAGAGCAAATTGAGTATTGGGAAGACTATTTTCAGCGCGGCGAGGTTAATCGCGGATTATCAAAAACCCTACTAGTAGACAGAGAAGAGCTTCGGCAACTTACTGCCTTTTTCTCTTGGGCAGCTTGGGCTTCGGTAGCAACTGGCCCAGGTAGAGGTAGTTCATACACCAATAACTTCCCATATGAACCACTCATTGGAAATGGCCCATCTACTCCAGCAATTCTATGGAGTGCTTTAAGTTTAATTAATCTATTGGCAGGCATTGGATTAATCCTGTTTTTCTTTGGCCGTTATAGCCATCTAGGCTGGAAGCGTTCAAAAGAGACAATGCTCACACATCTAATTCCAGGTAAAGCCAGCGGGGCACAAAAGGCTACACTAAAATTCTTTTTTGTAGCAATTCTATTATTGCTGTTTCAAACTTTTGCCGGAGGCACAATGGCTCACTATTTTGCCGAGCCCGGGTTGTTCTTTGGATTTGATTTAACTACTATCTTGCCATCTAATATACTCAGAACATGGCATATACAAGCTGCAATTCTATGGATAGCAACAGCATTTGTAGGCGGTGGTCTCTTTATCTCTACCATCCTTTCTCAGAAAGAGCCTAAAGGACAGGTTGGGCTAATAAACTTCCTTTTCATCGCCTTTGGAATAGTAATTTTCGGTAGTTTACTTGGTCAATACCTTGGCATTATAGATCTTTTGAAAGATGCTTGGTTTTGGTTTGGCAACCAAGGTTGGGAGTATTTAGAGATAGGCCGAGGTTGGCAACTCTTGATGGCCGTTGGCCTCATTATTTGGTTTCTACTGCTTTACCGTTCGGTTAGGCCTAAAAAAGAGGATGCCGAAAAGGAGTTAAAAATACTATTCCTCATTGCTGCCTTCACAATTCCTTTCTTTTACCTACCCGCATTCTTCTTTGGTTCAGAAACCAATTTCTCTGTAGTAGATACATGGCGTTTCTGGATTATTCACCTATGGGTAGAAGGTTTCTTCGAAGTATTTGCAACAGTAATGGTAGCTATTATGTTCTTTAAAATGGGGCTTGTCTCTAAGAACACAGCAACTCGCATAATTTACTTAGACGCAGTACTATTCTTGGGTGCAGGCATTTTAGGCACTGGCCACCACTGGTACTGGAACGGACAAACCAATGCCTCTATGGCAATCTCGGCATCCTTCTCTGCACTAGAAATAGTACCTCTAATTCTACTTACACTAGAAGCATCAGACTTTGGAAGACTCATAAAAGTAAAAAAAGACGAAAATGGAGTTAAAATTCCATTCCCTCACCGCTGGACTTTCAATTTCTTAATTTCTGTAGGAGTTTGGAATTTTATTGGTGCAGGAGTATTTGGATTCTTAATAAACCTTCCTGTTGTAAGCTACTACCAAACAGGTACAAACCTAACAGCCAATCACGCACATGGAGCCATGATGGGAGTATTTGGAATGTTGGCTGTAGCCTTTACAGTCTTTGCTATGCGCCAAATATCTAGCGAAGAAAACTGGAGAAAAGTAGAGAAATATGTGAAGTGGTCATTCTGGGGTCTAAACAGTGGTATAGCCTTAATGATTATACTGCAACTATTCCCAAGCGGTGTGCTTCAGCTAATTGACGTAATTAACAACGGATACTGGCATGCAAGAAGCCTAGAGTTCTCTGGCCAAGCTCATATAGTTGGGCTAGCTTGGCTAAGAATGCCAGCAGATCTAATCTTCATTATTGTTGGAGTAATGCCATTACTATACGCCATCTTAGTAACTTACATAAAGATGCTCCGGAAATAATTGCTTTCCCAAAGCTTGTGTTAGTTTAAATATTTTTCGTAATATTGCGAACAATATGAAAAAAGCATTTACCAAAGAGCACCCTGAGTGGGCAGTAGGAGGCAACTCGCTACTCTCTAATTTCTTTGCAAGCTTTACCGGTGCATTCATGTACTTTGCCACCCTTACAGAAGTACCAATTATTCAAGGGCTATTAGCATCTGGAATGGGCAAAGGCCCAGCATTAGCACTCCTGCTAGCTGGCCCGTCACTTCCATTACCAAACATGCTAGTGATAAGAAGCGTAATGGGAACTAAAAAAACCGCCATTTTTGTACTCCTCGTAATTATTATGGCCACCATAACCGGCTATTTTTACGGAACACTACTAGGCTAAGCTTTGGGAAAGGCTTAGTGAATTAGGTGCCAAATTATTTTTTTGAAAACCTTGAATGAGCCGTAAAAGCGGGTGTTTTTCTTTAGTAGTTTACGAAATTCAAGATCGTCTTCGTAAAAAGTATAGCGATTATCTGTTATTAAAAGCATTTCACGAATATTTAAATAACCAGTTTTGAAATCGTACATAGATGCTTTAGAGATTTTTTTGAGCTTCAACTTTAAGAATAGCAACCTAAATATATACAATCCATAGGCCTTGGTTGTATACTCTTTAAACATGCTCATTCTGCCATTATTATATTTGCGAAGTATTTTAACCTGAAGCTCGTTTACAAGAAGAGAATTATTAAACCTATGTAGTTGGTTAATTTGCTTAGTAATAGACTTAAGGTTGTGAAAATACGAATAGTATACCTTAGGTGTAAAGTACAGGCTCTTAATATTTGAGAAAAGTTCTATACAATAGATTAAATCTTCTTCGTAGTTCATTGAGGCTCCAAAAAGCTCATAGTTTTCGTTTACAACACTGCGCTTAATTAGTTTTCTCCAAATAGAGCTAATAAACCAAGGTTGAAAACTGGCAATCTCTTCTTCAGAATAAACTCGGCTTTCTAAAACCGAACTATCCATTGTTTTTCCAACCTGTCCATTGTGATATTGAGCGTTAAACAGAACCACATCTACATCATTTTTAAGAGTAATGTTGTAAAGTTCTTGTAATGCGCCTTTTTCAATCCAGTCGTCTGAATCTACATTCCATATATATTTACCACGCGCTCCTAAAAAGCCACTAAGCCTAGCTTGAGATAACTTTTGATTATGTGAATGCCTTACTATTTTTATAGTAGAGTTTCTATATTCAGCTTGTAGTTCTAATAAAACTGAGTAACTATTATCGGTAGAGCAGTCATCTACCAATATAATCTCATATGATCCGCTAAATTCTTGATTAACTATAGATTCTACACAACGCTCTACATAGCGTTCTACGTTATAAACAGGAACAAGTATGCTAATATCTACCATTGCACAAAGGTAATTAAACTATTTAAAAGCTGGCATTAGTTTAATAATAGTCAAGCTAGTGCTATAAGAAAATTTAGCTCTACCTCCAGTAAAAACTCTCTGAATAGAATCGTTGGCCAAAAAAGGCAGTGCCAATTCGCACAATAGTTGCGCCCTCTTCAATTGCAATTTCAAGATCTCCACTAATACCCCAAAGAAAGATTTATTTATCTTTGCAAAATGTGGAATTTTTTAAAGAAAATTGGGCTAGATGGCTTTGTGATTGCAATAATTGTGACTATTGTTCTCGCATATTATTGGCCTTGGCCAGGGGTGCAAGAGAGCTTGTTTAACTTGCCTTGGTTTAACTTAACCAAAATTGCTAATTACGGAGTAGCTCTCATTTTCTTCTTTTACGGCCTCAAGCTAAGCCCACAGCAACTTAAGGCTGGGCTCTACCATTGGCGCTTGCATGTTGTGATACAGTCTGTTACCTTTATAATTTTTCCACTAACTATTCTGTTTATCAAAACTATGACCGGTGGTAGCTGGGACTCCCTCCTTTGGGTGGGAACCTTCTTTCTTGCAACGCTCCCTTCTACGGTATCTTCTTCTGTGGTAATGGTATCAATAGCCCGCGGCAACGTGCCCTCGGCAATCTTTAACGCCTCTATCTCTAGCCTGTTAGGGGTTTTTCTAACACCATTATGGATGGGACTTATCCTAAGCACGGGGGCAGAAGCAAGCCCGGTAGGCGAGGGGTTTAGCGTCTCACATGCAGTGGTGCAACTCTCTTTGCAAGTGCTTTTGCCTGTAACTCTGGGTATTATGCTTCACCCACGCTTTGGCGCAATTGCACAAAGAAACAGCAAGCACCTCAAATTTTTTGACCAGAGCGTTATCCTGCTCATTGTCTACGTAGCATTTTGTGACTCTTTCATTAACAATATGTTCCAAGACCACTCCACTATCAAACTGCTATTACTTAGCTTGGCAATGGTTGCACTTTTCTTTTTTATTTATTTAATTACTGCTCTGTTAGGCCGAGTTTTGCATTTTAGCCGTGAAGACAACATTACCGCTGTTTTTTGCGGCTCTAAAAAATCGTTAGTGCACGGAACCGTTATGGCCAAAGTGCTTTTCCCAGGAGTAGCTGGGCTAGGCCTAATACTCCTACCACTTATGATATTCCACACCCTCCAACTCATAGCTGCCAGCATTATTGCCCAACGCAAACTTTCCCAAAATTGTGTGAGTTTTAGCTAATATTTATTAAAATTTGTACAAGTAGATATTAGTCTCTACCTCTTGAAAGCCAACTTTTTGGTAAAGCTCATTTGCCGCAACTCTAGCTGGCCTAGAAGTTAATCTAATATCTGAGCCACCCAAAGCTTTGCAATGCACAATAGCAAATTCAATTAGCTGTTGGCCAATGCCTTTGCCACGGTGGGCAGAATCTACAACCACATCTTCTATCCACATTCTCTTGCCAGAGGGAATTTCATATGAAGCGATTGTCATTGTGCCTACAATTTCTCTAGCGGCAGTCCCTCTGGTTTTAGCCCCGCCAGTCTCTCTACTATCATTTTCAATCTCGGCAATAAACAACCTGCTACTGTAAGAATCAATCAACCTAGCAAAATGCTCTTTAGATGGTAATTGCTCTTCACCAACAAGCTGCAGTAGTAATTGCCTAACTGCTAAAAATTCCCTTTGCTCAAATTTCTTTACTTCGCTAATTATCATAATCCTAAATTACTGACGAGTGGTGCGGTGTTTATTTCTTTTTGGTGGGCACTATAAAGAGTGGGATGGGTGAGTTGTTTAGTACTTTTTCGGTAACGCTTCCTAGTAGAATGCTTTCTAGCCATTTTTGGCTGTGAGAGCCCATCACAATAATATCGGCATGTATCTCTTTTGCAGTTGCTAAAATAGTCTCGGCAAACTCACCTTCTTTAACCATTGTTTTAATTGTATCATCGCCAAGATGCTCTCTAGATTTATCTAAATATTGTAAAGATGCTTTTTTTAGCCCATCTACACTTTCTATAATTCTTGGGCTCATGTCTATAGAACCATCGAAACCCATAATTGGAGAGTACCCTGTTACTGCATAGAAAACAGGATCTGATATTACATGCAGCAACACTGCATGAGCATTTAGCGATAGAGCCAGTGAGTAACCTACCTCGGCAACTTTTTGTGCAGTAGGATTATAATCCAGAGCAATCAATACTTTTTTCATCTTATTTGCTTTCATATCCTGTTTTGTATTATCGATAATAAATAGCTTTGTACACTTTATACTAAAACGAAATTTGGGCATTTTTGTTTAATGCTCTGCTAAAGTCCTACAGGGTTTTAGCGATAGTTTTGGGAAAGCGGCATCTTAAACGCACCATGGCTGTTTATATCACCCCAGAGCCACCTGTAATTTAAATCCAACTCCCACTCACCCAACGCAAGAAGAAGAGAACCAAAGGGTGTATGTCGAATGCTTACAGTTAAAGGGTGTGCCGATGGACTGTTTATTTGAGTTTGGCTGTTGGCCAATTTCCCATATAAGGTGTTTTCTTAAGTGCTTGCATATTTGCTCTTTAAAAAAAACTCTCTCAAAGCTTTCGGAAGCTTTGAGAGAGTTTCCTAGGATATAGCCCTTTCCATTACAGGTTTTGCAAACCACAATACTCCTGCATTGGCAGTTCTTCGCCATTATAGGGGACAACTTTTTTGTGCAATTTCCTGCTCTCGTACAGAGTTTTAACCTTGATATAGTAAGTTGGCCTATGCCACAACTAATTAATATCTATTAGATTGCCCATATTGGGGTAGGGGTGATTTGGAACCGATGCAGCCCATTCATTAATTTTACGCTTAACAATGGTAGAAAAAATAGCGTCGTTTGTTAGCCTATCTTCTTTTATAACACTGTACTTTTTCATAGTGATTTTAATTTATAGTTAAAGTTAAAGTTACACAAATCAAATAACAGTCAATTATTGTATAGAATTATTTTTCTATCTTTACAACAATATGTCACTACTACGAGTAATATATCACTACTACGAGTAATATATCACTAATACGAGTA
>CAYIYT010000023.1:12907-14830 GCA_964367735.1 uncultured Muribaculaceae bacterium | reverse complement strand
AATATATCACTACTACGAGTAATATATCACTAATACGAGTAATATGTCACTAATACGAGTAATATGTCACTACTAAGAGTAATATGTCACTAATACGAGTAATATGTCACTACTAAGAGTAATACTTGCAATCTTGTTCCCACCTTTATCTGTAATTGATAGAGGGTGCGGCTCTATTTTTATTGTGTTCTTACTCACTCTCGCGGGCTGGATTCCTGGCGTAATTGCTGCGTTAATCATTCTTAATAAGAATAATTAAAACTATACTTGCTTTTTTTATCCATCAGATGAATTAGCAAGTAGTTGCTAATAAGAGTGTTATTTAAAGGGTTATTCCAGAAAAGGGCTGTTTTGCAACATTTGCTCCTTGTAACATATTGATAACCCGCAAGATGCTAATTCATCTGATGGATGAATTAGCCATTCGCCTCACATCGTCATAGCTCTCATGTGTTAAAGAGGCAATCTGTCTGTAAGTAGCATTATATTCATCTCTTAATATTTTAACAATACCTATTAATTCATTTCGGGATAAATTGCATAACTCCTTATCTTTAAGTAATCTACTTATTATATTTGATAGCTCAGAATCATTAAGCTTTACTTTACTTACTCCTTGGCCATTTACTCGGCTTACCCCTTGGCCATCTATTTTGTTTACTCCTTGGCCATTTACATTACTATGATCTTTCGAGTTTATAGTTCTATTGGATGAATTACTTTTAGAACTTTCTAGTTTATGGTTGTAGTCCTGTTTTTGTATTAGGTAATTTTGAGCAGCAATGGATATCTCTTTTGTAGATCCGAAAAAACTCTTCATTATAGTTGTGTCAATTTTGAGATATTCTCTTAAGTGATTGTGGTAGCCTGTTTTTATAAAGTGGTACGAACTCCATTTATAATCTTTAATATGGTCACAAATTCCAGCATTGACAGGGTTCGTTATAATGTATAGTATATTTTTCTTAACTGCTTCTTCTGTAAATAACTGGTAGCTATTAAAGGGGCTTTCGAATAGTTTCCCTCTAAGGCTTTTTCTTTTATTTAACCACCGGCTAAAAGTAATTAATATAGAAGTGATAAAAAGGCTCAAGTTATTGGAATATACCTGTAAATGAACGTGATTATTCATAATTACAAATGCAGTAATTGCCGAGTTGTGTTTTGCCGAGGCTATGTTACATCGTTTTAAGAATCCAATAAAATCTTCGTCGTTGTAAAAGACATTATAACGGTTATTACCACGGAACCAAACATGGAAAAACCCAGATTGAGCTCGGCCTCTCTTTCCTCTAAAAGAGTTTGTAAGCTCCTGTGTTAAAATTTTTTGCAGATTTCTACTATACTCTGAAGGTGTATAGACGTTACTACTAGTAGACTTGGTTGTAATCAATTCCTCTTGTCTCATTTCTCTTTTCCTTTATATCACTCGCCTCAATTTGAGTGGGATTGTTTTGAACATCTAAGTTAAAAAATATAGTGATTATTTCAATTAGATCTTTTTATCCATCAGATGAATTAGCAAGTTCTTATTAGTGAGAGGGTTATCCAGAGGGTTATTCCAGGAAAGGGCTGTTTTGCAACATTTACTCCTTGTAACATATTGATAACCCTCAAGATGCTAAATCATCTGATGGATGATTTTTTCCCTACAAAATGCATATGCAAAAAATTGCTTCCTAGGAAGGAATACAAGAAAGTGTTCATTCGCAAGAAACACACAATGCAGAATGAACTCATTTAATTATATTTGTAAAAATAGTATAGCCCTATATCAGTATAGGACAGTCGCTAGAAAGAAAGTTCCTACTCAAAGCAGAATGGTTAAAGGAAATATTATAAATGTTACCGATTGAATCACAACATGTAAGCGCAAATAATATACCAACACAATAGTCCCTAAAAAAACTCTCTCAAAGCTTT
>CAYIYT010000023.1:0-12807 GCA_964367735.1 uncultured Muribaculaceae bacterium | reverse complement strand
CGAAAGCTTTGAGAGAGTTCCCTAGTTCGAAAGCTTTGAGAGAGTTCCCTAGTTCGAAAGCTTTGAGAGAGTTCCCTAGTTCAAATATACGCGAAGCAGTAAAGTATATCTTATATTTAAAATGGGATTTATTATGTGGTATTTCCAAGATAATTACTATTTATATTATTCAATATCTATAACTTACAAGGAGGGAAACTTTAAAGGCTTTGGGAGAGCCGCTTCTTTTTTTTATATTTGCCCACTATGAAACTTACAAAACCATTTCTCGTTTACCTGCTATTACAGTTAGCATTGATTATTCCTAAGGGCCTCAAGAGCCAGGAAAATGATGTGCTTTCTATAATTAATGAGCAACTAGTGTGTGGTCAAGAGGGTGTGATAAGTGGAGAGGCTTTGCGCAGCTTTGCAGGCTTTTATTTAAGCACAGAAGATTTTTCTAAAGTTATCTCTTATGCCGGTAAGTTAAAGAGTTTAGGTGAAAGAAATAATAATGTTAGATACATAGCATATGCAAATGTTTATCTAGGCCAGGCACATTTAATGAGTAACCAAACCGATATTGCAACTATGTATCTTAACCAGGCATTACGCCAAGCTACGCTTATTGGGAACGACTCCATTCTTTGTTCTGTATACAACGGCTTGGGCCTATACACAGCAAATGTAGAAGCAGATTTTAATGGCTCAATAGAATATTTTTTTAAAGGTATAGAAGCTGCAACCCGCTCTTCATTTGACAGACTATATAATATTTTACTCTGCAACATTTCTGGTGTATACCTTTTAAAGGAAGACCCCGCCGGGCTCATTTATGCCCAAGAGTGCTATGAATACGGCCATTCGGTGAGCGACCCTTTCCTTTCATTATGGGGCTCTGTCAATTCGGCTAAAATGTATAATTTGTTAGGAGAATATGACGAGGCTTTAAAATATATCAAAGAGGCCGAGTTTTTACTTCAAAGAAATGGCTACAAAGATCAAACTCACATTTATACAGCCTACGGAGAGATACTTTACGGACTTAAACAAGAAAAGGAGTCGGAAAAATATTTTAAAGAAGCACTAAAATATATAGAAGAAGCCCAAATTTCTTCGGTTGCAGGTCTCTACTTAAGTTACTCAAGACTACTCATGTTTCAAGAAAGATATTACGAGGCAATTCCTCTTTTAAATAACGGAATAGAGATAAGCAAAAATGCAAATAATCAAATTTTTATTAAAGACTTATACAGAGCAATTAGCGATTCATACAAAGGATTGGGCCAGTATAAAAATGCACTAGAATCTTATGACACATACAATGCATTGTACGTTAAATACTTTAATGAAGAAAGAGAAAGATCTATAAATAAATTAAGAATAGGATTCGATACAGAAAAAAAAGAGATTGAAGCAGAGCAAGCAAGACTAGAAGTTCTTAATAAAACCAGTAAAATACAGTATCTCATAATCTTATTACTTATTGCAATTTTTGGCTCTGCATATATCTATATGCTTTATATACATAAAAACAGACTTTATAGAAGTATTATTATAAGTAACAAAGAGGCTATTAACAAAGAAAAAGAGCTCAAGAAGCAACTAGAGACATATAAAAAAGAGTGCTCCAATGTTGCCGATAAATATATAGCATCGTCTTTAAACGATAATATGCTCGAAGATATCTTTAGTAAAATAGAGAATGCAATGTCGGATGAACTCCTATACCAAGATGCCTCTCTTACTAGAGAAAAACTGGCAGACTATATTGGTACAAATAGAACTTACCTCTCTCAAGTGATAAATGAAAAGACAGGAATGAGTTTTTCACAATATGTTTGCTCTTTTAGGATTAACGAAGCAATAAGAATCCTATCTAACCAAGAAGACAACACCCCACTTAAGGCTATTGCTGTAGACCTTGGATTTAACTCAATGTCTACGTTTTACAAATCATTTCAAACTTCTGTTGGAATGACTCCCTCTCTCTACCGAAAAAAAGTTCAGGAATTTTCTTCCTAATACGGCAATTGACGAATGCGTATTTATATTAAGGTTAAATTGCCTCCAGATTAATTAACCTTAAAAACTATGAAACAAAAAATTTGTATTTTTATTCAGCTAATTATTGTTGGGTTTCTGGTAAGTTTTCAACCGGTCTTTGCCCAGCAAACGGGAGGAGTTGGGAGAGGATCTAGAACCATAACTGGAATTGTGGTAGACGAAAAAGGAGAACCTCTACCAGGAGCAGGTGTGACTCAAAAACGAGTAACCAAACAGGAATCTATTGCAGGAGTTATGACCGATATAAATGGCCATTTTACTCTTACTCTCCCGTCATTAACCAAAGAGTTGGAAATCTCATACATGGGATACGAATCCCTCACAGTAGTTCTTACAGAACAAGCCAATTATAAACTGCAGCTAGCTCCAAACACTCAACTGTTAGATGAAGTTGTAGTTACAGGTATGTTTACCAGAAAGGCCAATTCATATACTGGAGCCGTTGCAACTATTAAGAAAGACAATCTTTTACAGGCAGGTAATCAAAATATTATCCAAAGCCTTAAGAATATAGATCCCTCTTTTCTTCAACTAGACAACCTCTCACTAGGCTCTAACCCAAATGCAATGCCCAATATTCAAATGAGAGGGCAATCTTCATTCCCAGACATTAAAGGCGAGTATCAAAACAATCCAAATCAACCACTTTTTATTCTTGATGGTTTTGAAACCAACATTACCAAAATTATGGACCTAGATATGAATATTGTAGAAAGCATTACTCTTCTAAAAGATGCAACTGCAAAAGCTATCTACGGCTCAAAAGCAGCCAACGGGGTTATTGTTATGGAAACTAGAAGGCCCGAGGCAGGCAGAATGAAATTTAACTATAATGGAAGTGTAGTTGTAGATGCACCAGATTTGAACAGTTATAACCTTGCAAATTCAGCAGAAAAGATAGAGATAGAGAGATTGGCAGGGTTTTTTGAATCTGATAATGTACAAACCAGAATTAGTCGCCAACAAAGATATAACCAGATTCTTAAAGAAGTACTAGCAGGAGTAAATACAGATTGGTTATACCAACCAGTAAGAACAGGAATTGGCCAAAAGCATGCCCTATATTTGGAAGGAGGAGATCAATTCATGCTCTATGGAGTAGATCTCTCATACAACGATATACAAGGTGTTATGAAAGAATCGGGTAGAAAAACATTTAATGGTGGAGTTACACTCTCTTATCGCTTAAAAGACTTTATCTTCCGTAATAAACTCTCAATAACTAACAATCGGGCAAATGAGTCTCCTTGGGGTAGTTTTAATACATATTCTTTAATGAATCCATATAGCCGCATATATGACCTAAATGGCAATTTAGTAAAGAATTACAACTATACAGCTATGAGTGGAGACATTGAAAGTCAAGCCAACCCCATATGGAACTCAATGATTAACACAAAGGAAATCTCACAATATACAGATATAACCAATAATTTCTATGCCGAGTGGAATGTTTCTAAATCTTTGAAACTCACCGGCAGATTTGGATTCTCAAACACCAACTCTTCTTCGGATATGTTTAAACCTGCCAGCCATACTGCCTTTAGCAATTTTACTGGAGACGATATTTACAGAAAAGGAAGTTACAAACAGAGCCATGGCAAAACAAGCAATTTGAGCGGAGACTTAGGTGCAAGTTATTCCATAACAAAAGGTAAACACCTAATTTTTACCAATGCTCAGTTAAATATATCTAACTATACCTACGACTATTCATTTGTAGAGGCCGAGGGTTTTCCGAACGACAATATGGACCATCTTATTTTTGCTACACAATATCTAAAAGATGGCAAACCTAACGGATCTGAGAGCATCTCTAGAAATGTAGGTGGCATTGTATCTGCAAACTACTCCTATGACAATCGCTATTTGTTTGATGTCAACTACAGAATAACTGGCTCATCTGAATTTGGAGCCAATAATAGATGGGGCTCTTTCTGGTCTGTTGGAGGTGGATGGAATATGCACGAAGAGCAATTCTTGAAAAACAGTCAAATAATTAATAGACTTAAAGTTCGCTTCTCTACAGGTTATACCGGCTCACAAGGCTTTAATACATACCAAGCTTTAGCCACTGTAAAATACTATACTACATCTTCATACGATGGTTATATAGGATCTTATCTTGTAGGACTTGCAAACCCAAATTTACAATGGCAAAAAAAATACGACAATAATATTGGAGCAGATTTTGAACTCTTTAGAAGCAGACTCTCTGGAAGATTAGACTATTACATCTCTACAACAACAAGTATGTTAACAGATGTTACTGTTCCAGAATCTACAGGCTTTGGCACCTATCGTGAAAACCTAGGCGAAACAGAGAACAGAGGGTTCGAAGCCTTCTTGAACTATAGAGTATGGGGTCAAAAAAATTCTAGAAGTTTTATCAATGTTTTTGCATCTGTCGCTAACAATAAAAACAAAATCAATAAAATATCTGAATCTCTTCGCAAATTTAATACAGACCAAGACGCTATAAAAGGCGACCCCAATGCATCGCAAAACGAAATTACTACACCATCTATCAGGTATGAAGAGGGGCAGTCACTTAACGCTATTTGGGCGGTTCAATCACTTGGGATAGATCCTGCAAACGGTAAAGAGATTTTCCTTAAAAAAAATGGCAATGTCACCTACGATTATTCAACCGAAGATTTAGTTGTATGTGGAGACCTGCTTCCAAAATTTAATGGAAACTTTGGGATAAGTGCTCAAGTAAAAAACTTTGGAGTAAATCTAGCATTCAACTACCGCATAGGAGGGCAAATTTATAACCAAACCCTAGTAGACAAAGTAGAAAATGCCAACATGAAATTCAATGTAGACAAAAGAGTCTTCACAGACCGTTGGCAAAAAGAGGGAGACATAGCTCTTTATAAATCAATTCAAGATGTTTCATATACTAGGCCTACTTCAAGATTTGTAGAAGATTACAATATTATATCGCTCTCTTCTCTAAACTTATCTTATGACTTTAGTAACACCAATGTAGTTAAAAAATCTTTTCTTGAAAGGCTTAAATTTCAGCTTTATGTAAACGAGCTATTTAATTTTTCTTCGGTAAAAATAGAAAGAGGCACACTATATCCTTTTGCACGCAACTTTACCTTATCTATTCAAGCTACCTTCTAATCAACACAATAATAATTATGAAGAAGTTAAAAATATATAATTTTATCAAGAGTACATCTCTTATAACTATTGCACTACTGCTACTAAGCTCTTGCGAAAAATTTCTAGACGTAAGACCAAAATCTGAGATACCAGTAGAGCTCCATTTTGAAAGAGAGAGCGGCTATGCCGACCAACTCACAGGCGTATACACTAAAATGTGCGAACCCACCATGTATGGAAGAGAAATGACATTCGGTTTTGCAGAGGTTCTTTCTCAAAATTACGATCTTAACCCTAATAATACCGAATATGAATATGCATCTGCCTATAATTACAAAGAGAGCAACACAAAGAAAAAGAGCGATGCTATTTGGAGCAACACATATAATTGTATTGCCAATCTTAACATTCTGTTAGAATATGTTGAAAAAGCAGACAGCTCCATTTTTAGTGAAAATCATTACAACCTATATAAAGGTGAAGCATTGGGTCTTAGAGCCTTTCTACACTTTGACATGTTAAGATTTTTCGCTCCCAGCTATGCTTCAAGCCCTAATGCTCCAGCTATTCCTTACGTAACAATATATGAACCAAAAATAACAGCACAAAGCACAGTTACCGAGGCTCTAAATCTTATAATTGCCGATTTAGAAAAATCTGTAACACTTTTAGCAACAGACTCACTCAATACCTCTGCAACCAAATACACTCATACTGCTAGAAGAAGACATTTTAATTACTTTGCTGCTCAGGCTACATTAGCACGCGTTTATATGTATAAAGGAGATAAAGAAAATGCTCTTAAATATGCTCAAAAGATAATTGACGAGAGCCAACTAACTCTCAATAACGCAATAACCTGGACGCACTTCACGGCACTTGAGACAACATATGAGTATGAAGTAAATAGGTTATTCACAAACGAGCATGTGTTTCAGCTTAGGTTAAATAAGATGGACGAGGCTATTAAGTACTACTTTACAAAATCGGCAGGAGCAAATTCACTCTCGCCAAGCGATGCAAAAGCCGATGCTATCTACGAGAAAAGCAGTAAAGGTTATGGAAATGATTACAGACTTTCTAAATCTTTTATGTTTGATGGAGCCAATAAATATTTGTCAAAATTTTGGCAATACGAGAACGGACCTCACAACAACACTCTCCCTCTTATAAGAAAGACCGAGGCCTTTTATATTGCGGCCGAGATTCTTAAAGATACCGATCCTGCAAAAGCAATAGAGCTATTGAATATTGTGAGGAGTCATAGGAAACTAGAAGATTTTCCTTTGCAAAACAATTTAACAGCACAAGAGATTAACCAAGAAATTTTCAAAGAGTACCGTAAAGAGTTTTTGGGCGAAGGACAGCTGTTTTTCTACTACAAAAGGCTAAACTTACCTACCATTGTGGGTGCAGGAACTCCTGCCAACGAAGGGGTATACGTTATACCTATGCCCGACAATGAAATTGAATTTGGAAATAGGAAGTAAAATAATGAGTCAATAATAACAAAAATTATCATGAAAAATAATTCAATATTTATATTAGGCCTGTTTTTAATCCTCGGCATACTTTATAGTTGCGAAAAAGAGGGCTTCTATTACAAAGACGAAGCTAGAATTAGAATAGAAGGGCCATACAAATGGGCAGTTGGGACAGATTCACTAGAATTCTCATTTGTGACATCTGCTCCAGAGGTTAAAGAGGTTACAATGGATGTTATTCTTAACGTTATGGGGGTTGAATCTACCCAGGCTAGAGTGGTAAAAGTAGCAGTGTCTCAAGATAAAACTACAGCAACCAGTAGCCAATATTCACTTCCTTTAGAAGTTACTATACCTGCAAACCAGCTCTGGGCAATTCTCCCAGTTACTTTAAAAAGGAGTGCTAGCTTACAAGAGAGTACAGCAAAACTTTATATAGAAGTTGCAGAGTCTCAAGATTTTAAACCGGGTGTAGTTGAAAGGAATCACATTCTAATTAAGTGGAACGATATTCTTTCAATGCCAAAGAACTGGAGCGACCTAGAGAGTTTCTTTGGAAGTTTTAGCTTGGTAAAATACCGTTTTATTATAAATATCACAGGTGTTACCGAGTTCGATACAACAATGATGAGCTGGGCTAAACTCATGAATTACAAAATTATGCTTAAAGATGCTTTGGATAAATATAATGCAGAGCATTCAAATAACCCGCTAATTGACGAAAACGGTCAATATGTAACATTCTAATTATGGCTACAATTAAAACAATTGAAAGATGAAGAACTTTAAAATATACTATTTCTTATTTATTCTAGCTTTGCTGCCTTGCCTAACTTCTTGTTATGTAGATAAGGGCAACTATGAATACACAGTTATCTCCGATGTGAAGATAGATACTACCGGAATGGCCCAGATTAATGCACAACTCCAGAACGTAGAGATTGGGTCTAGACTAAAATTTAAACCTACAGTAACTTATAATAAAAATATTTCAGACCTAGATTACTACTGGATTATTTATCCTTATACCTATGGCCCGGTGCAAGATGGAAACGCTATTGTATACCCACAAGCCGATACTATTGGTAAAAACCAGGAATTAGATTGGCTAGTAGATGCAAAACCAGGTACCTACAGTATGCAATTTGTAGCATCTGACCCCGAAAACGGACTACGCTCTTTTCAGTGGCTCTATATGAATATTCCAAGTAAAGGAACAAAAGCTGGTATGTATATACTTTCTGAGTTCGATGGAAATACAGATATAGAACTATATGGATCTTCTAGAGCACTTATAATAGGTGGAGACCACCTTACTTATAAATACTATAGCTCTTTGCATGGTGGAGAACTTATCTCTGGTAAACCACGCTTTATAAGTGTTGGACAATCTTATTACTATGCCTTTACAGACCAACAAGGGAAAAGGCTCAATCAAGAAGGGCTTCAACAAATGGACAACTTTAGTAGCATGTTTTATTCGGCCCCAGCATATAACCCACAGTCTATTATGTTCACAAACAGTTGTGAGTTCTTTCTTAACGATGGCAAACTGCATGTGATGTACACTAATAAAGCAAACGACAAGAAATTTTCGGCCCCAGTTGTGGGAAATTATAATGCTTTTCCTTTTCTTACAAAAATGACTCGCACAACTTATAACCCAGTAGTGGGAGCAATCAATTCAGACCAAGTAGTCTTCGATAAAAACTCCAATGCTTTTAGGCCATATTTCCCACAAAGCACCTCTCTGAGCCAGTTCAAACAAACTGTTCAGGGTGCATTTGTAGATGCAAATAATATGAAATTTACACCAATTGCAATTCTTGAATCTAATGGTGGCCAGATATACAACATTATGAGAATAAACGGGAAAGACTCACTTCACATTATTAATATCTATAATGTTGTAGACGATGGAGATCTCTCTATAGGGGGCAACTCAAAAGTAGGCCTTCAGGGTTGTGAAGGTATATCTCAGGCAAAGTATTTTGCATCATCTACAGCAGGTAGTGCATTTTTCTATGCAACAGACAATGCTGTTCACTCATTCTCATATACCAGTGGACAAACTACACAAGAGAATATTTTACAATGTGCCTCTGGAGAGGTAGTTACCGCAATGTACCAAATGCCAGCTGGTGGGTTCCCAACAGCAGGATGCGTTCTTTGGGTTGCCACTTGGAAAGAGAGTAGCAAAGAAGGTACTCTTTATGAGTTCGAGATAGACCCTACTTCGGGAAAAATAAGAACCTACTGGACAGATATGTTCTCTCCACACCTTAGTAACCCACACATTACTAAGGGTTTTGGTAAAATCAAAAGTATGATTATTAAAGCCTAATAACATTAGTCTAGCATGTAAGGTTTAATAATTATTAAAGAGCAGCTAAAATAAATATAAAAATATAATAAATAATTTTATGATGTTAAAAACAATAAAATCACTTGGTATATTCATGATGTTCCTTCTTGCCACATCTTGTGCTACCAAAATAGATGGATTCAAAATAAGCGGCACGCTTAACGGCATAGAAGAGGGAACTACTCTAAAGTTAAGTCTTGGTTCTACTCACAATATTGAAGCCCCAATTGCAACAACCACTTATACAAAAGAGGGCTTTGTATTTATAGGGAAATTAGATGGGCCTAGATTGTTATTGATATCGGTATCAGGAGAGAATGTTTTAGGAGCTTTATCTCTAATGGTACAAGAGGGAGATATAAAAGTTGAAGCAACAGCTAAAGCTAGTGAAAGAGGTACAAGCAAATATTATTCATTTGGAAATGTAAAAGTCACAGGTAGTCCTATTAATGAGACTTTTCTTGAGAAAACAGCTGCAAGAGGCAAGTTAAACAAACTTTATTCAGATAACGAAGTAAAGGGTAAGGAGATACTTTCTGCTATCACCGAAGCTCGGAATAACAAAGACCAAAGCAAAGTAGCTGAATTGCAACAAAGCCAATCGTATTTAGATTTGGCTAAAAGAGAGAAAGCTTTCTTCGATACTGTTGGAGTAGTTATGACAAATCTAATCCTAGATAATGCTTCTACTTGGTGGGGCCCATTTTTGATGCTAGATCAAATGAGCTATTTTGGAGAAGAGCAAAAATTATGGTGGAACCAATTTTCAGACGAGGCTAAAAACAGCTTTTATGGTGTAATTGTAAAAGAAGAGCTTTTCCCAGAAGGATTTGTGGGCAAGCCAGCACCAGCCTTCACGGTTACTGGGCAAGATGGTGTAGAGCAAGATTTGGCAAGTTTAATAGATTCCAAAAAATATATTTTGATAGATTTTTGGGCTAGTTGGTGCAAGCCTTGTAGAAACGAGATTCCTAACTTTAAGAAGGTCTACCAAATGTTCTCAGATAAAGGATTCGAAATCATAAGCATATCTACCGATAAAAACAGTGAAGATTGGAAAAAGGCACTAAAAGAAGAACAACTTCCTTGGCCTAATTTTCTTGATAATGGCTCAATAGCCGATATGTATAAAGTCAAATTTATACCCTCTACCTATTTGATAGACCAAAACGGAACTGTAGTGGCAGAACAGATAAAGGGAGAGGAATTACAGAAGAAACTTGAAGAGTTGTTTAAATAAAAAGGGAATGGTCAAAAGCATGTTTTATAAAAAATTGACTTTAGCGTCTTTGCTATTAATCATTCCTTTTATTTATTTATTTTCACAAATTAGCAATCCAGTTAAATTCGTTAAAACAATAAAGAACAGTTCTGCAGATAATGCAGAGCTGGTCTTTACTGCCGTAGCAGAAGATGGCTGGCATATCTATTCAACAAACCTGCCCAAAGGAGGGCCAAGTTCTACCATTATACATTTAGACACATTAGTAGGAGCAGAGCTTATTGGGGAACTCATTCCTGGAAAGGGAGAGACTCAAGAGTATGATAACGTTTTTAAAATGCAGCTTAGGTTCTTCAATAAAAAAGGAACCTTTACCCAAAGAATAAAAATTACAGACCATCTTAATTATAGAATAATTGGTTTTATCAACTACAGCGCATGTAACGACGTAAGTTGCCTGCCCCCTACAGATTATAACTTTAGCTTCTATGGAGAGAATGTTGCTATAGAGCAAACAAATGAAAATTTGCATGGGAGTACAATTGGCCAATTGGATGATTCATTTGGTCCTTTATGGAGCCCCGTAAGAGACCAGTTGTCGCAATATGGTGCTGTTACAACTACCAAAGACCGCTCTTGGTTTTACATAGTAATAATGGGATTTATTGGTGGCCTTTTAGCTCTTTTTACCCCCTGTGTGTGGCCTATTATTCCTATGACTGTTAGCTTCTTTCTAAAAAGGGGAACCAATAAAAGAAAAGGAGTTAAAGATGCTTTCATTTATGGTGCCTCAATTGTTATTATATATGTATCACTGGGTATGTTGGTAACATTACTATTTGGGGCAAGTGCATTGAATGCACTATCTACAAATGCTTTTTTTAACCTCTTTTTCTTTTTGTTGTTAATAATTTTCGGTCTTTCGTTCTTGGGTCTTTTCGAAATGACCTTACCTTCTAGTTGGACAACTAAAATCGACAATAAAGCAGAGAAAAGTAGTGGGCTTTTAAGCATTTTCTTAATGGCCTTTACTCTAGCATTAGTCTCTTTCTCTTGTACTGGGCCTATTATTGGATTCTTGTTGGTAGAAGTTTCTACTCTAGGGAGTTTGTTGGGTCCTGCAATTGGGATGCTAGGATTTGCATTTGCATTAGCCCTGCCTTTTACCTTATTTGCACTCTTTCCCTCTTGGCTCAATTCGGCACCAAAGTCGGGTGGATGGATGATAGATTTGAAAGTATTCTTAGGTGTTATAGAAATTGCATTTGCATTTAAGTTCCTCTCTGTTGCAGACTTGGCATACGGTTGGGGCATTTTAGATAGAGAAATTTTCCTTGCAATATGGATTCTTCTTGCCTCGGCCTTAGGTTTGTATATGATTGGAATTTTGACACTTAGTGAAAAGGCTGGTACCCTTAGCATGAGAGTGAAAAATGCTGGTGCTATTAAAATTCTAATAGGAGCGTTCTCTCTATTATTTGCAGCTTATATGGTTCCTGGTTTGTGGGGCTCTCCTTGTAAAGCAGTAAGCGCTTTTGCCCCCCCAATGTACACGCAAACATGGAATATTTATAATAACGATGTTCATGCAAAATACAACGACTTCGAAAAGGGAATGGAATTTGCCAAGTTAAGGAGAAAGCCTGTACTGCTAGATTTTACTGGATATGGTTGTGTAAATTGTAGGAAAATGGAAGCTGCTGTGTGGACAGATCCGTCTATTAGTGACATCATAAATAATCAATATGTTCTTGTAACTCTATTTGTAGACGATAAAACTCCATTAGATAACGTTATAACAATTGTAGAAAACGGTTCGGAAAGAAAGCTGCGCACCTTAGGAGATAAATGGAGCTATTTGCAGAGAGTGAAGTTTGGGGCCAATGCTCAACCTTTTTATATTCTTCTAGATAATAAGGGAAATCCTCTGAACAGCCCATATGCGTTCGACCAAGATGTTAATAATTACGAAAGCTTTCTCAAAATGGGAATTGAAGTTTACAATAAGAGATAAATTAATAATTTGGAAAGCCTTGCCTTATGAACCGCTGTAAGATACAATTAGTTTTTTGGTTAAGTTTGGTTATGATTACAGGATGTGTGAATAACAGCGGTTTTAAGGCAATGGGCTCTATAACAACTAACAATTCAGCAATAGAAAATGGAATTATTTACCTTTTTAATAAAGACATGTCTATTTCCGATACTGCAGCTATAGTTAAAGGTAAGTTTATATTTAAAGGAAAAATATCTGATCCAGACATTTTTTACTTGATGGTAGAGGGCTCTAGAGCCTACACCCAATTATTTTTAGAGAATGCCAATTTTCACATAAAAGCATCGTTAGATAATAATCTTAGCAATCCCGAGATTAAAGGTGGAACCAATCAATCTCTAGTTAATAGAGAATATGCTAAAAAACAAGAGGTTGCTAAGAAATTTAATTTTACAGAACTCAATAAGGAGTTCAATAACAGCCAAACATCTAGCTCTCGGCAGAAAGAGATATCAATGCTATTTGAGCAAATTCAAAAGGAAATTTTAGAGTATCAATATTTATTGATAGACCAAAA
>CAYIYT010000022.1:23767-32982 GCA_964367735.1 uncultured Muribaculaceae bacterium | reverse complement strand
ATATTTATAGGTATTGCTTTGGGTATTATTCTAGGATCAATGCCATTTTTTATTCCTGGTATCCCTCAACCTGTTAAATTGGGACTTGCGGGTGGCCCTTTAATTGTTGCTATTTTAATGAGTCGCTTTGGTCCAAAATTTAAGTTAGTTACATACACAACAATGAGTGCCAATCTTATGCTAAGAGAAATTGGGATATCTCTTTTCTTAGCTTGTGTTGGATTAGATGCAGGGGGTGATTTTATAGATACAATAGTGAATAAAGGTGGAGCAATTTGGATTTTTTATGGTGTAATAATCACGGTTGTACCATTGTTAATTATTGGATTAATTGGCCGATGGAGATACAAAATTAATTATTTCACATTAATGGGACTACTCTCTGGAAGTACTACAGACCCTCCTGCGCTGGCATTTGCAAATGCATCGGCCGGTAACGATATGCCTGCTGTAGGTTATGCTACTGTTTACCCTCTTACAATGTTCTTAAGGGTGTTAAGTGCTCAGCTTCTTATTCTCCTTTTTTGAGAGCTCTAAGCTTTGATATATCTATTAAAAAAACCAACTAATTGATATTAAATAGTTGGTTTTTTTATTTGTCTTAAAGATTAATGCTTATTTGCAATTTTCTTTATTTTGCTCTCTTTTAATAAAGAAACTTTAGTTGAAATTATCCATATGTCCTCAATGGGTCTATCTTGTTTGTTAGTTTCTACAATTGAGATGTTATCTGCAACTTCTTGCCCAGTTACAACCTCTCCAAATGCAGTGTACTGCATGTCTAGATGTGGTGTACCTCCTATGGTCTTATAGATTTCTCTTTTTTCGGGACTAAACTTAAAATTATCAGTTTTATTAGATTTGTTAATCCTTGCTTCCACTTTGTCTAGATCTACATCGGTAAATTTTTTCCCTACCACAATATAAAACTGAGAGGATGAAGATTTTCTCTCTGGATTCACATTATCTCCCTCTCTAGCTGCAGCCAATACTCCTTTCTTATGAAACAACTCTTGTACTATCTCGGCAGGCAACGTATAGCCAAGATCGCCTTCGCCGTATACTTTACCATCTTCATGTATCCTGCTTTCGGGATCGCCAGATTGTACCATGAACTCTTTTATTACTCTATGGAATAGTACGTTATCATAGTTTTTTGTTTTGCATAGCTTAACAAAATTATCTCTATGTAGTGGAGTTTCATTATAGAGTCTCACTACAATTTCTCCTGCTGTCGTTTTTATAGTAACAACATAAAATTTAGGGTTTTTTGCAGTTGTCATTAAAGGTATTAGCAACAAAGCAATTAGCAGAAATTTAATTTTTTTTAACATATAAGTATTGATTAGCTGTTTTTGAAGAAAAATATGAATTGATATCCAAAAGTACAAAAATAAAATTATACTTTTGTTATGAATTGGAGACCAGCAACCAACAATAAACGGGGCAAAACCGAAAAGCCAAACGAGTAGGAAAATTAAATCATTGTTTTATGAAGAAGGTTACTAGCTCCCATAGATTTGAAAATATAAAAAAAACGATACTTACATTGATTATTGGTGCCTTTTTTGTTACTAACTCATTCGCTCAAGTATTTGATGCTCTTACAAACCCATTAATAAGTGTAAAGCTCACCCATCCACCAGGATTAGGGCTTAAAATAAACAAAGTTGTTTTTAACTCTTCAACTGGTAATTGTTCAGATCAAATTGTAGATGTTTTGATAAGTAACTTTATAGCAAATGATGTTGAGGTTATTGATAGAGCTAATTTAGGTAAAATTCTTGCCGAGCAAAACTTAAATCTTTCTGGCTATTTAGATAAAAATAGTGCAATTTCTATTGGTAAGTTAATTGGGCCGTCTGCTATGATTACTGTTAAAGTAACTAGGTGCCAAGCAGAGATAAAAGATAATTTGGTAGTAGATGAGAAAAAGTACGATTCTAAAACAAAAAAATATTATACGACTAAATTATTTATTGCTAGAACAACTGTTTATCTAAAGGGGTCTATTCAAACTACCGATTTAACTACCGGTAGAATATTTAGTGCCAAGGTTTTTGAATATGCACCTTTTAAAGAAAATAAATCAGATAAAGGGAAACCAGATGCACCAGATGCTATTATTATGCAAGATTTTGCATTTGATCTTTTAGCTAACGATGTACATAAAATGTTCTTTTCATGGAGTGAGCAAGCCAATTTGTACTTTATGAACGATAAAAAAGGCGGTTTGAAAGAGGCCTATAATGCACTTAAAGATGGTAACATAGACCAAGCATTTCAACTTTCTAAGAACAACTTAGAGCTATGTAAAAAATCCCCAGATCTTAAGGGTAAAATATTAGGGCATGCCTATTATAACATGGGAATGATGTACTTCATTCTTAATGATTATGATAAAGCGATTGAGTTCTTCCAAGAATCTCAGATAATCCGCCCAGGGAGTATTGTGACAGAATCTATTAAGAATTGCGAATTAGCTAAATCTCTTGCCCAAGAGATGCAAATGATAGATGATAATGCCGCTTTTGAAATAGAGAAGGTGCGTAATGATTCTAAGCAAGAACAACTAACTGCAAATGCCAATAGTCTAACCAATGCCGATATTATTTCTCTTACAGAAATGAAAATGCCTACAAGTATTATAATTCAAAAAATAAAAACATCTATTTGCAAATTTGATACATCTACAGAACAATTGATTAAATTAACAAAAGCAGGAGTAGCAGACGAGGTTGTTATTTTGATGATGGAAAAAAGATAAGCACATATTATTACCTATTATTTAAGTGTGTAGATTTATTTTCCTCGAAAACCAATAGATATTACTACTTTTGAGTAAATAAAAAAAGATGCGTCAAAAATTGATAAAATTGGCTAAATTACTGCTAATAGTTCTCTTTGTGAGTTACTATGGCGGTACTACGCTTTTTTATCACACTCATGAATTTGGCTGGAGTAAAGTCACTCATTCACACCCATTTTTCCCAGTAAAAGATAGCCCAGGACACTCACATACGCCCGATCAATGCCAAGCTATTGATTATTTATCATCCATTATTTTACTGGTATTCATAGTCTCTTTCCTGGTTTTTAATGCGCAGATCTTATCCCGTGTTTATAATCACATTTGTCTATATATTTCACAAAGGCATGTTCTTTATGCCTCTTTGCGGGCTCCTCCAATAATCATTTGCTAAAACATTTCTAACGAAAGGGTTATCAAACTCTTTTGACTATACGCCCATGTTGTTTCATGAGCGAATAAAGTTTATAACAATGATAATTAAAGCAAATGAAAAAAATAATACTTGCCTTATCTCTAGTAGTGCTATGCTCTTGTGGTAGCAAAACTGGTGGTACAGAAAACATAGAGACCAACACATTCCAGATTGAAGGAAATCAGATAACATTATCGGAAAATTCACCCATACTCAACAAAATATCAATCGAAGCCGTTAATTCGAGTGATTATCAGGCAACATTCACAACATCTGGAATAGTTCGCGCAATACCTACTAACTATGCAGAGATTGCATCTCCTTTCGCAGGGCGTATAGTTAAATCGTTCGTTAGATTGGGACAGAAAGTTACTTTGGGCAGCCCCATATTTGAAATAAGTTCACCATCTTTTTTTGAGACAGGCAAGGTTTATTGTCAAGCTAAACAAGAGATGGAATTGGCTCTAAAAAGCCTTAATCGCGAAAAAGATCTACTGGCAAATAACGTTGGAGTAGCCAAAGAGGTAGAAGAGGCCGAGGTTAATTATGAACTCAAAATGAAAGATTATGAGAACGCTTTTGCTGCAATTAAAGTTTTTCAGATAGACCCAGACAAGATGACACTAGGACAACCACTAATAGTACGTTCTCCTATAGCTGGAGAAGTTGTTAAAAACAATATCATTATTGGTCAATATATAAAAGAAGATGCCGAGCCTCTAGCATTGGTTGCCGATTTGAGCAAAGTTTGGGTGGTGGCACACGTAAAAGAGAAAGATATATGTTTGATTCAACATCTATCAAATGTCCAAATTCACTTGACATCCATGCCCAATGAAACTATTGAAGGCAAAATTTATCATATTAGTGAACTTCTAGAAGAAGACACCCGTGCTGTAGAGGTGATTATAGAATGTAATAATCCAGAGCGTAAACTAAAACCATTTATGTACGGAACTGTGAAGCTTACAGATGTTCCTACAAAAGCTTTTGTTATCCCTAACTCAGCTGTTTTGCAGAGCGAAGAGAGTACCTATGTATTGGTTAGTGAAGGTGCCAACAAATTTCGAAAATCAGATATTTTAATTGCCTCTGCCAATGAAAAAGAAACCGTCATTATCTCTGGTTTGAACGATGGAGATAAGATAGTTACAGAAGGTGCATATTACTTTATAGAAGCACGTTAACAGGTATGAAAAAAATAATTTTTGAAGCCGTACATAGGCGAGTGTTAATGTTGGTTCTTTTCGGATTTCTTGGAATTATAGGATATTTCTCATGGACTCATTTGGCCATAGATGCATATCCCGATATTGCAGACGTTACGGTACAAGTTGTAACCCAAGTTCCTGGCCTTGCCGCAGAAGAGATTGAGCAACAGATTAGTATTCCTATAGAACGCGCAATGAACGGACTGCCGGGACTGCATGTTATGCGTAGTAAGAACACATTTGGGCTTTCTGTAATTATTCTTGTTTTCAAAGACGGAATCGAAGATTATTGGGCACGGCAACGTGTTCAAGAACGTCTAGTAGATGTAGATCTTCCATACAATGCAGTTCCAGGATTGAATCCGCTCACATCTCCAACAGGAGAGATATACCGATATGTTGTTGAAAGTAAAATTCACAGCTTGCGTGAAATTACAGATCTTCATAAATGGGTTATAATTCCCAGATTAAAACAAGTTACTGGAGTTGCCGATGTAAGTAATTATGGAGGAATAACAACTCAATACCAGATTGAAATAGACCCTCCAAAATTAGAGCAATATAATATTTCACTCAGTGAAATTGCCGAAACTATAGATAAAAATAATGTAAATGCAGGGGGGAGCATAATTTCTCAAGGCGACTTGAGTTATGTTATCCGTGGCATTGGATTGATTAGAGATTTAAATGATTTAGGTAAAATTGTAGTCAAAACTGTAGATGGTGTTCCTATCTATCTTAACGATATTGGCAAATTAAAATATGGTAATCTCGAACGCAAGGGGGTACTTGGTTTTTTAGATGATACTCGCGATTATGATGACGGTGTAGAAGGGATAGTTCAGATGCTAAGAGGTCAAAATCCCTCTGAAGTTCTTGCAGGAGTACACTCTGCAGTAGATGAGCTTAATAACGGAGACCTTCCACAGGGTGTTTCCATACATCCGTTTATGGATAGAACCGATTTGGTTAACACTACACTACGTACAGTTTCTCATACCTTGTTAGAAGGAATGATTTTGGTGGTGTTGGTTCTTATACTCTTTTTGGGAAGTTGGCGTGGTGCTTTGCTAGTAGCTATTACAATACCAATATCACTACTTATCGCCTTTATATTAATGAAAGTCACAAATATCCCTGCCAACTTACTCTCGCTAGGAGCCATAGACTTTGGGATAATTGTAGATGGGGCTATTGTAATGATGGAGACAATTCTCAAAAAACGAGAGAGTAATCCAGAAGAGACACTTACAGAAGATTCCGTGATTAAGCGTGCAACTGAAGTAGCACGACCAATTTTATTCTCTACTCTTATAATCATAACTGCCTATATGCCCCTTTTTGCTTTTGAGCATATAGAGAAAAAAATGTTTACACCAATGGCTTTCACTATTGGGTACGCTCTATTGGGAGCCCTGAGTGTGGCGTTGCTTCTAATACCTGGGCTAGCATACATTGCGTATCGTAAACCTCGTAAGGTGTATAAAAACAAATGGTTAGAGAAGATTACTGAAACCTATAACCGCCAAACCAGTCGCATTATCAATAAACCAAAGAAAATTATTGCTCCTTTGGTTGTGATTTTTATTTTTGCAATGGGTTTTTCGGTTATGGTAGGAAAAGACTTTCTACCTCCTATGGACGAAGGATCTATATGGATACAGGTACAGCTTCCTCCTGGAATTTCAATAGAGAAATCAAAAGAAATGGGGGAACAATTGCGCAAAACCATCAAGAAATTCGACGAGGTCTCTTATGTTATGACCCAAGTGGGCCGAGACGATGAAGGTGCAGAAGCATTCTCGTTATCGCACATTGAGTGTGGAGTAGGGCTTAAGCCTTATAATACTTGGGAAAGCAAACGCAATAAAGCTCAGCTAATTGAAGCTATTGATGTAGAACTCAAAAAAATGCCAGGATTCTCTATTGGATTTTCACAACCTATAATAGATATGGTAATGGATCAAATCGCGGGTGCACATAGCGATTTGGCAATTAAAATATATGGAGACGATTTACATGAGACTCGCAGAATTGCCGAGCAAATCGAGGCTATACTTAAAAAAGTTCCAGGAGCAGTAGATGTAGCAGTAGACCAAGAGCCACCAATGCCTCAATTACAAATTATTGCAAACCGAGACATGATTGCTCAGTATGGTTTGAATGTAGCAGATGTTACTGAATTAATTGAACTTGCCATTGGCGGGAGCTCTATTTCCCAGATTTTTGTAGGCAGTAAATCTTACGATGTAACCTGTCGCCTTAAAGAAGATTATCGTAATACTCCAGACAAGATTGGTTCTTTGATGCTTACAAGTGGAAGTGGAGCTAAAATACCACTCTCGCAGGTGGCAGAAATTAAGATGACTACTGGTGCAAGTACTATAACTCGCGAAATGAACAAGCGCCACATGACTGTTCGTGTGAACTTACGCGATGTAGACCTTAGCTCGTTCTTAAGCGACGCCAATAAAGCAATAGAAGCAGGTGTGATATATGAACACGAGGCATTCCACTTAAAATGGGCGGGTCAGTTTGAAAACCAACATAGGGCATACAATCGCCTAGGATTTGTGATTCCATTGACATTGTGTGTAATGTTGCTGTTGCTTATTATTGTAACTGGAAAATTTAGACAGGCAGTGGTTTTAATGAGTGTTGTGCCACTAGCTCTATTTGGCGGTATGTTGGCTTTGAACTTAAGAGGAATGACATTGAATGTCTCTTCGGCAGTAGGGTTTATAGCTCTGTTTGGGGTTGCAATTCAGAATGGAGTGATTATGATCTCTCATATAAACAATTTACGTAAAAGGGCAGGTATGAAACTTAAAGAAGCAGTGATATCTGGTGCTTGCCATCGTTTCCGTCCGGTTTTGATGACGGCAACAGTAGCTATACTCGGCCTATTCCCTGCTTCAATATCTACAGGTATAGGATCTGATGTTCAAAGGCCTTTGGCAACGGTTATTGTATATGGTCTTTTGTTTGCAACCGTTGTAACATTATATATACTGCCTGCACTCTACTATATGATAGAGAAACGCTACGACAAACCAAAAATGAGAGAAAATGAAAATTAATATCATAATTATATGCACATTATTGTGCTCCTGTTTAGACATGCAGGCTCAATCGTTTAAACAGATAGAAACCCCATTGGATTATCAAACCTATATGGGCTTGGTGTTGAAACAAAATCTTAGTTATGCTGCAGAAAAACTCAATATTAGTATATCCGAAGCAGAAATAAAAGCTGCCAAGGTATTCAATGACCCTCAATTAAGTTTTGAATATGCAAATAATGACGACCGCAGAATGCAAATGGGACAGGGGGTTTCGGCAGAGATAAGTAAAACCTTCTCTCCTGGTAAACGCAACGCAAGGATTGATTTGGCAAAAAGTGAAAAAGCACTTAATGAAGCCTTGCTAGAGAGCTATTTTCACAATCTTAGAATGGAATCTACTCTTGCATACCTAGAAGCTTTAAAGCAGGGAGAACTATTTCGTGTTAAACAAAATGCATATGAAAATATACGCAAATTTGCTAAAGGAGATAGTATTAAATTTGCACTGGGTAAGATAATGAAGGTAGATGCTGTACAAAGCAATCTTGAGGCCGGAATGATTCAGAACCAATTGGTGCAAGCTCTAACCGAACTGCATAATGCATACTCCTCTTTGCAACTCTGGTCTGGAAGTTTTAGTGCCGATTCGCTTTATATCCCTGGAGGCTCATTACAGTTTGATATTAGGCAATTCAACATTAATTATCTTTTGCAAACGGCTCTTGACAACCGAGCCTATCTTGTGGCAGCAATGAAAAATGTAGATGTTGCCAATAAATCACTAAAAATTGCTAAAAGAGAACGTAATATTGATTTTGATATAGCCTTGGGGTATAATTACAATACAGAGGTACTTAACATTGATGCTCCTGCACCTAAATTTAACGGAATTACTGCAGGAATATCAATTCCATTGAAGTTCTCTAACCTAAATAGAGGAAGCGTTCAATCTGCTCAATATAAAGTTCAAGAAGCAGAGATAAACTATAGACAGGCGCAACTAGAAGTTCAAATTTCTGTGATGCAAAATTTAAGACAATACCTCTCTTTAGTAGATCAAGTAAGCCGTTTTGATAATGGATTACTGAACGATGCTAAATTAGTTCTAGACGGTAAGATGTATAGTTACGACAGGGGTGAAACATCGCTTCTTGAGGTACTAGATGCCCAGCGTACCTATGACGAACTACGAACAGCATATATTGAAACACTCTATAATTGTGCTGCAGCACTTGCTATTTTGGAGCAGAGTGCTGGAATCTGGGATATTGTTATATAATAAGTTTTTTTTTGCTAAAGTTTCCCATATAGCAGATCAAGGCCAGTGTAACTGCATAGCAGACAAACACGCGCCGAATTTAAATTGTTTGCATTTCTTTGGAGGTCCATATATTCAGATAGTTGATTTCTTCTAATGCCCTATTTTTCGACCTATTTGAAAACCTATCTTGTTGTTTCATAGGCAGTTTCAAGAAATGCAAACGAGCAGAGTTCCGCTGTCGTGACTTGCAGCTTTTGGGCTGCTGCGTCGGACCCAATTGCTTTTTATTTACCCACACAAAAACAGTTTTTCGCTACGCTCAAAATCCTTTATTTTTACTCCCATTCACTTTCAAGCAAGCTTGATGTGATGGGGCTATAAGAAAGTTGGTGTGATCCAGCTGTCGTGACTTGCAGCTTTTGGGCTGCTGCGTCGGACCCAATTGCTTTTTATT
>CAYIYT010000022.1:0-23667 GCA_964367735.1 uncultured Muribaculaceae bacterium | reverse complement strand
TACCCACACAAAAACAGTTTTTCGCTACGCTCAAAATCCTTTATTTTTATTCCCATTCACTTTCAAGCAAGCTTGATGTGATGGGGCGTAAAAACAAAAAAGCCAAGCAGTTGCTTGGCTTATGTTTTTGTGATCCAGCTGGGGCTCGAACCCAGGACCCCAACATTAAAAGTGTTGTGCTCTACCTGCTGAGCTACTGAATCTTCCGTTTGAGGAGTGCAAAGATATGGTAACAATGTTTTATTTCCAAATTTCTTTTTATAAATATTCAAAAATAGAGTAAATTTGAGGGTTAATGTATGTTATACCAATTACTAGAAGGGAAAATGGAACCGTTGTTTGTTTTGGAAATCAGGGACTTTTTAGATTCATGCTCGTTTAAATATGAATTTAGGGGTGGTTGCTTTTATTTGCTAAATTCTTTGGTAATGATAGTTCCGGTGTCACTTAAAGGAGACAAGTGCGCTAATGAAACCAATTTTCGTCAAATAAAAATTTATGAAGATTTGTGGTTTACAAAGGGAGAAATTATTCGTAATAGATTAAAGGCACTACTTGGTAAAGGAGAGGTTGTTTTCGCAAGGAAATGTAGGATTGTAATTATTGATACACCTGTTGCAAGAGAATTCCTAGATAATAATCACATTCTGGGATATTCTAGAGCAAAGTTTTTTTATGGACTATTCTATTCTACCCATTCGGGCGATTTATCAAAAGAGCGATTAGTTGCAGTTGCTTCATTTTCTGCAGGCCGTCCAATGAAACGTATTAAAGGTAGGCAAAGAGCAACTAATGGAGAGATTGATTCTACAGAGATATTTGTTAGTTCATTTGAGTGGATTAGATATGCAAGTGTTGGTGCAAGTAGAGTAATAGGTGGCATGGGGCGTCTTTTAAACGCGTTTGTAGAGCACAAGAATCCCCAAGAGGTTATGAGCTATGCCGATTCTGATTGGAGTGTGGGAAATGCCTATTCAAAACTTGGGTTCGAATTGGTTGGAAAGACGGCACCAGTTAAATTTATGATAGACCCCAATACCTATGAGAGATATTCATTAAAAAAACTCCTGAGAGACCGTAAGTACCAAAAAGAGAGTAAATACAGCAATCAGGAGCTCAATCAAAATCAATTTATTTTACTTCTTAACTCGGGAAACCTTAAGTTTATCAGGAGCTTCTCCCTTCTTTAATCCTTTTTTATCTACGTCAATAAATATTTTATCTCCCATTTTGTAGGTGCCTCCAATAATAGCCTCGGCAAGTAAATCTTCTATGTGTTTTTGCATTGCCCTTTTTAGCGGTCTTGCGCCATACTGTGGGTCGTAACCAACGTTGGCTACAAACATTTTGGCCTCTTCACTTAAAGTGAGGGTATAACCAGCTGCTTCTGTTCTCAAGAAGAGGTCGTTAAGCTCAATGTCAATAATTTTGCAAATATCTTCTTTGGTAAGAGCATTAAAGAGTATCTGTTCATCTAAACGATTCAGAAACTCAGGGGCAAAAGTTTTTTTAAGTACTTTTTCTATAATAAAGCCACTATTTTCTGTTGTGTTTCTCTTGGTTACATTAGAGAAGCCCAATCCTGCGCCAAAATCTTTTAACTCTCTACTTCCAACATTGGAGGTCATTATTAAAAGAGTGTTACGGAAGTCTATGTGGCGTCCGTTACTGTCTGTTAAACGCCCCTCGTCCAAAACTTGTAGTAGTATATTAAAAATATCTGGATGTGCTTTTTCTATCTCGTCTAGTAAGATAACAGAATAGGGCTTTCTTCTCACTTTTTCACTTAGTTGACCACCCTCGTCGTAACCCACATATCCCGGAGGAGCTCCAATAAGTCTAGATAAAGCAAATTTCTCCATATATTCACTCATGTCTACTCTTATAAGACTATCTACAGAATCGAAAAGATACTCTGTGAGCACCTTGGCAAGCTGGGTTTTTCCTACACCCGTAGGCCCCAAGAATAGAAACGTACCAATTGGCTTATTTGGGTCTTTAAGACCTGCTCTGTTTCTTTGAATGGCTTTTACAACTTTCTCTACAGCTTGGTCTTGGCCAATTATTTTTTTACGTATTTGCTCTCCCATTTGACTTAGTCTATCTCCCTCTTTTTGAGCTAGACGTTGTACTGGTACGTTTGTAATCATAGAAAGCACCTCGGCAACATCACTTTCGTTTACCTCATCGGGGTTTAGATCTTGTTCTTTCTCCCACTCCTTTTGAGCAATTTCTAACTCGGCAATCTTGCTGTTTTCTATATCGCGTATTTGTGCAGCTTTCTCAAACTCGTTTACTGCCACAACGGCTCTTTTTTGATCTCGTAAAGATTCTAGTTCACTTTCTAGCTTAGAGATAAAATCTGGAGCCTTAAGGTGTCTTAAGTGCACTCTGGAGCCTGCTTCGTCCATTGCATCTATGGCTTTGTCTGGCAAGCAACGGTCTGTAATATATCTTTGAGAGAGTTTAATGCAAGCAACTATAGCTTCGTTAGTATATTTAACATTGTGATGCTTTTCATATCTCTCTTTTATGTTTGTGAGAATTTCATAAGTCTCATCATAGGTAGTTGGGTCTATTAAAACCTTTTGGAACCTTCTCTCTAGAGCACCATCTTTTTCGATAAATTCTCTATATTCATCTAAGGTTGTAGCACCTATACATTGAATCTCTCCACGGGCAAGTGCAGGTTTAAGCATATTTGCAGCATCTAATGAGCCCGAAGCGCCCCCAGCTCCAACAATAGTGTGAAGCTCATCTATAAATAGAATAATATTAGGATTTTTGCTGAGTTCATTTAAGATTGCCTTTATTCTCTCTTCGAATTGTCCTCTATATTTTGTTCCTGCTACGATGGAGCCTATATCTAAAGAAATTATTCTTTTATTTAGAAGAGCACGAGAAACCTTTTTTTGTGAAATAAGCTGAGCCAACCCCTCGGCAATAGCCGATTTTCCAACTCCTGGTTCTCCAATTATTACAGGATTATTCTTTTTACGACGTCCTAAAATTTGCGCGAGCCTATCTATCTCCTTTAGCCTTCCCACAACAGGGTCGAGTTTTCCTAGATCGGCAGCAGCAGTTAAGTCGAAGCCAAAGCTATCAATAACAGGAGTGTCCGAAGAGGGCTTTTGTGACTTCAATCCCTTATTGGGAATTATAGAGCCTGGGCCTCTTGGTTTTTCTATCTCATCGTCAAATGCAGCCGAAGATAAAGGACGAGGGATTTGTTGTCCTTTAAGTGTAGATTTTATGCTATCGTAAGTAACTTGATGCTCCTTAAGAATATCTACTGAGAAAGCTTCTCCTCCCCTCATTATTGCCAGTAAAAGATGGAGCGGACCAGGTTTATCTGTCTCCATAGATTTTGCTTCTAGATACATTAATCTAAGAGATCTTTCGGCCCCAGTAGAAAGGTTAATTTTATCGGACTGTTCAAATGGAACAATATCTCCCACTCTAAGTTTCTTTTCTATCTTCTCTTTTAATGATTTGTAGTCTACTCCAAATTTCATTATGGTTTCGAATGCCGAGTTATCTTGATGGCGCAAGATTCCCATTATCAAATGGTCTGTTGTAATGGAATAACTTCCCATTCTCATAGACTCCTCTTTACTATAAGAGATGATTTCGTTGAGTTCGTTTGACAATTGAAGATTCATTAGTATAAAATATGTTTTCTATATGTACACAATAAAGACAATTATATTTTCAATTTGTTCAAGAGATTTTTTCTTTGTACTTTAGCACCTCTTTTTTAAATTAGAAATTACAAATATACGATGATTCAGGAATCTGAGAATAACTCAAGAATAATTAAAATCAACATAGAGGATGAGATGAAAAGCGCCTATATCGATTATTCGATGTCGGTGATTGTTTCCAGAGCTCTCCCCGATGTTCGTGACGGCCTCAAGCCAGTTCACAGAAGAGTGCTTTACGGAATGTACGATTTAGGCCTTTCGTCGGGTGCCGGTTTTAAAAAATCTGCCCGTATTGTAGGTGAGGTGTTGGGTAAATATCACCCCCACGGTGATACTAGCGTTTATGAAGCCATGGTTAGGATGGCACAAGAGTGGAGCCTTCGTTACATGCTTGTAGATGGGCAAGGAAACTACGGTTCAATTGATGGAGATTCTGCGGCAGCAATGCGTTATACCGAGGCTAGATTCAGAAAGATTGCCGAGGAAGTTTTAGCCGATCTAGATAAAGATACAGTTGATTTCAAACCCAATTTTGACGATTCTCTTATGGAGCCAACGGTAATGCCGGCAAAAGCTCCATTGTTACTATTAAATGGTGCATCGGGTATTGCTGTAGGAATGGCAACCAATATGCCTCCTCATAACTTATCGGAATGTGTAGATGGAATATGCGCATATATAGATAATAGAGAGATTACAACCGACGAGTTACTAGAGCACATTAAAGGCCCAGATTTTCCAACAGGTGGAATAATCATGGGTTATCAGGGAATAAAAGACGCATTTGAAACAGGCCGAGGAAGAATTGTTGTAAGAGCCAAAACCGATATTGAAGTAAGTGACAATGGAAGAGAGACTATTGTTGTTACCGAAATTCCTTATATGGTTAATAAAAAGGAGCTTATAGAGAAGATTGCCGAGCTTGTAGAAGATAAAAAGATAGAAGGGATTTCCTATATAAATGACGAGAGCGATAGAAACGGAATGAGAATAATTGTCCGTTTAAAGATTGGTTCAGTAGCTAATGTCATATTGAACACTTTGTTTAAAATGACTCCTATGCAGTCTAGCTTCTCCGTTAATAATATTGCACTAGTAGATGGTAGACCTAGACAGCTAAATCTTAAACAACTCATCAAGTACTTTGTAAGACATCGTCACGATGTTGTAGTAAGAAGATCAAAATTTGAATTAGAACAAGCTCAAAAAAGAGCTCATATTCTAGAGGCTCTTCTTGTTGCATTAGATTTCATAGATGAAGTTATCTCTATTATTCGTTCGTCTAAGGTTGTAGACGAAGCTAAACAGCGATTAATGGAACGGTTCTCTTTCTCAGAAATTCAAGCCTCTGCAATAGTAGAGATGCGTTTGCGTCAACTTACTGGATTGGAGAGAGAGAAACTTCAGAACGAGTTCGACCAACTTATGGCTCTTATCAATAATTTGAACAATATATTGGCCGATGTAGTATTGCAGATGCAAATTATTAAAGACGAACTTATAGAACTCAAGAAGAATTTTGGTGACAATCGTAGGTCAGAAATTATACCTTCGGCAGAAGAATTTAATCCAGAAGATTTTTATCCAGACGAAGATGTTGTTATAACAATATCTAGATTAGGATATATAAAACGTACTCCTTTAATTGATTACAGAATTCAAAACAGAGGAGGAGTAGGAGCCAAGGGTAGTAGCACCAGAGACGAAGACTTTATTGAGCACATATATGTTGCAAATATGCACAGTACAATGCTCTTCTTTACACAAAATGGTAAATGTTTTTGGCTCAAAGTTTACGAAGTCCCAGAGGGCTCAAAAGCATCTAAAGGCAGAGCTATACAGAATGTACTCAACATTAGCCCAGACGATAAAGTACGAGCATATATCAATGTTCCAACACTTAACGATCCCGAATATATTAATAATAACTTTATTTTACTAGCTACAAAAAAAGGTACTGTAAAGAAAACATCTCTTGAAGCATATTCTAGACCTCGTGTAAATGGCGTAAATGCTATTACAATAAAAGAAGATGACCAACTTCTAGAAGCTGTTCTTACAAACGGAAATAGTGAAATATTACTTGCAGCCAAAGCTGGTAAATGTGTTAGATTCAACGAGACACAAGTTCGCGCAATAGGCAGGACTGGAGCTGGTGTAAGAGGGATAAATATTGAAGATCAAGACGAAGTAATAGGAATGATTTGTATAGATCCCGAGACACAAGGAGAAGATGAAAGACATATTTTTGTAGTTAGCGAGAATGGCTACGGTAAAAGATCTCTTCTTGAAGATTATAGAATAACTAAAAGAGGAGCTAAAGGTGTTAAGACAATTAACATTACAGAAAAAACTGGCGCACTTATTGCTGTAAAGGGTGTAAGTGACCAAAATGACCTTATGATTATTAATAAATCTGGTATAACTATAAGAGTAGCAGTATCTGACATTAGGTTAGCAGGTAGAGCTACGCAAGGCGTGAGACTAATAAATATAAAAGAGGGAGATAGTATTGCAGCTGTATGCAGTGTTGGGAAAAGCGAAGAAAAATTAGTAGACGACTCCTTAACAGACATTTAATGTAAAAAAATATTGTTAATTTAAAAATCTGAATATTCAAAATGAAAAAATTACTTATTGCTCTTCTCCTGTTTGCTGGAATACAGTTAGGAGCTCAAAACAAAGATGTAACCGACGCTTTAAAGGCCTATGAACGTGCTAAAAACAATGTAGACAACCCTAAAAAAGCTACAAACCCCAAAACATGGATAGATTTGGCAGCTGCGTATACTCAAATATACGATGCTCCAATCAAATCAATTTGGCTAGGTGCATCTCAAATGGAGATTAAGGTTCTTCTTAAAGATCAAAGAATTGAAAAATCAGAAAAGGCTGTTATTAACAACACTTCTTTTTCTGTAGATCATTATTCAGACAAAATTTTCTATTATAGCGAGGGTGGAGAGTTATTAGCTTGGGCTTTTACTAAAACATATTTAGATGAGCCTCTTCTAGATAAGAGCTATGATGCACTAGTTCAGGCTATTAAGATAGATGATAAGGGTAAGGTTACTAAAGATATAGCTTTGCAAATGGAAGGACTTAAAACTAGGTTTTTTAATGAAGCAATGAGTGCCTATACTTTAGGAAATTTCAAAGTCTCTTCTTTAGATTTTGAAAAAGCATCTAATGTTTCGGCTAATGAAGTAATTGGTAAGATGGATACTGCCCTTGTGTATTATACTGGTCTTACTGCTTTTATGGATCATGATCATGATAGATCTATTGAATTCTTCAATAAGGCTATCAATAACGATTACGATGCTTCTGGTGATGCATATTCATATCTAGCAGAATCGTACAAAGCAAAAACAGATATCGATAAAGCCAAAGAGATTCTTAATAAAGGATTTAAAAAATATCCAAGCGCTCAAAGTATTCTTGTATCATTGATTAATACCTATCTAGAATCGAATGACGATCCTCAGAAAATTCTTGAACTTATACATCAAGCACAAGCCAATGAACCTACTAATGCTACATTGCATTATGCCGAGGGTAATGTATGGAAAAATCTAGACAACATAAAAACAGCTATAGAGTGTTATAAAAACTCTGTACAAATTGATCCTACTTACTATTTTGGATACTTTGCAATTGGAGCAGCCTATTATGACTATGCTGTTGATATCCAAGCTAAGGCTGCCGAAGAGATGGACGATAATAAATATGAAGCAATGGTTAAAGATCTTGAACATAACTTAGAGGCAGCAATAGAACCGTTTGAGAAGTGTTATGAGGCCAGCCAAGATCCCGAAATTAAAGCTGTTGTAGCTGAATATCTTAAAAATATTTATTTCCGCTTTAGAGAGAAAAATGAACAATACAAGGCAGGATACGAAAAATATAATGCACTCTCACAAAAAACTGAAAAACCAGAATAAAAAGAGTCTTCAGATATAGAACAAAGGCTGCTCATATGGGCAGCCTTTATTGTTTAGATATTGTCTGTAAGTTTTTGGACCAGTCTAAAGTGAGAGAAAAACTCTCTTGCAAAAACTCTTAGTACAGTATAAGTAGGAATAGCAACTAGCATACCTAAAACACCTGCTAAACTTGCTGCTATAAGCATTACAATAAAAATTTCTAAAGGATGTGCTTTTACACTACTAGAGAATATAAATGGCTGAAATACAAAATTATCTATAACTTGTGTTGATAGAAAAACAATAGTCATCATAAAAATCAAAGATCCTATTTCGCTACCTATAGGCACCTGAGTGGTTATTGCAATTAGAATACTTATAGCCGCTCCAATCCATGGACCTAAATAAGGGACAATATTAAGAACTCCTGTCATAAAGGCAAGCACAAGTGCATTTGAAAACTCTAATCCTACAATAAAGTGTAATCCAATAGTGTTTAGGATAGTAATAGAAATGATTTGTACACTTACTCCAATAAAATATCTTACTAAAAGATTATTTACAGAGGCAAGCGCTCGTTTAGCATTCTCTTCATATTTTTCTGGAAAAAGTGCTATTACTATATTATCAAACATGTTCTGCTCTTTAAGGAAGAAAAAAGTGATAAAGAGAATAATAAGAACCCCTAAAACTGTGTTTATAAGAAGTGATGCTACAGAAGCAAAAATCGAAGCCAAAGAAGATGTGGTAAATATTTTCTTTAACTCTTCAAAAAGGATATTTTCTACCTTAAATTCATTTCCTATAGATGGGAAAATTTTAATTAAACTTTGATTAAGTTTTTCAAATGGTTCCGATATCCTTATTCCTATCTCGGCAATATCTAGCGATGCAATTTTTACAAAGAAAGTTCCAAGTAGAGGAGCTATAATAAAGAACAGAGAGGCAAAAATACCAAGTAGGATAAGCAACGTCATTGAAGCTGCCAACGAGCGTGGAATTTGATATTGTTTGAATTTAGCTTTTAGGATAGCATCCATAAGTGGTTTACCCATAAGAGAAATAACAGCAGATATAATTATATATATAACAATATTGCTAAAGAACCATGCAATAAATCCAATAAATAAAGTTATAGCTATTCCAATCAAATATTTTCCGAGCTTATTCATACATGGTTATCTTTTGCATCAAAAGTAATAATTTTTTGTAAGTTTGTGTTGATATTAACATTATTTTAAAATTCTATGAAGAGATTATTATTGTCGTTTTTAGTAGTTGCTCTGAGCTTTGCAAATGTCAGGGCAGACGAGGGTATGTGGCTACCTTTTCTTATAAAAGAGCGTATCACCGATATGCAACAAAAAGGGTTTAAGTTAACTGCAGAAGACTTGTATAGCATAAATCAAGCATCATTAAAAGATGCAATAGTCCATTTTGGTGGAGGCTGTACAGCAGAACTTATTTCAGAACAAGGACTTATACTAACTAATCATCATTGTGGCTTTGGACAAATTCAATCTCACAGTTCTGTAGAACACGATTATTTGAAAGATGGTTTTTGGGCAATGACTCAAAAAGAGGAGTTGCCAAATAAAGGTTTGAGCGTTCGTTTTCTTGTAAGAATGGAAGATGTTACTGAAAAAATATTGGCTTCTTACGAAGCAACTATGACAGAATCTGAAAGAAGTAAAATGGTTTCTACTAATTCTGCACAAGTTGTTAAAGAGGCAACTCTAGGCAATCATTATAGTGCCAGAGTAGAATCATTATATTATGGTAATCAATATTTCCTTTTTGTTTACGAATCTTATACAGATATTAGATTGGTTGGTGCACCACCATCGTCAATAGGTAAGTTTGGTGGAGATAGCGACAATTGGATGTGGCCTAGACATACTGGAGATTTTTCTCTTTTTAGAATATATGCAGGGAAAGACAATAAACCAGCTTCTTACTCTAAAGATAACGTACCTTACGTTCCAAAAAAATACTTTAAAATCTCTACCAAAGGGGTGAACGAAGGTGACTTTACCCTTGTTTATGGATATCCAGGTAGAACGCAACAGTATATTCATTCAGAAGCCGTTCGTTATATTCTGGAAAAATCCAATCCGAATAAGATCATGCTTAGAACATTAAGACTTGATATTCAAAGAGAAGAGATGAATAAAAGCCAAGATGTACGCATAAAGTATGCTTCAAAAAATGCTTCTGTTTCTAATTCTTGGAAAAAATGGCAAGGCGAATCTAAAGGGATTGTTAGACTTAACACAATTGAGAATAAAATTCAATTCGAAAAAGAGTTTGATATATGGGCTAAAGAAAAACCTGAATATAATGGACTATTAAGAAAAATGTCTCTTTTATACTCAAAATTGGAACCCTACGCATTTGCAAATGAATATTATAGTGAGGCAATTATTTCAAATGAAATAATAAAATTTGCTAAAGATATTTCTAGCTCGGTACAAAGAGGATCTAAAATGACGCCAGAGGTACTCTCTGCCAATATTAAATCGATTATGTCTGGTTTTTATAAAAACTACTATTTGCCAATAGATAAAAAATCGTTTAGCGCAATTGTTAAGGAGTATGATAACAATGTTCCTAACGATATGAAACCTGCTTATTTTAGGGAATTAAAAGAGAAGTTAGGCTCAATAGAAAAAATGACTGAGCATATTTATTCTAACTCATTGTTTGCCGATTCTTCTAAAGCATACAGCGCAATTAAGGATGGTGTAACAGAAGAAACCTTTGCAAAAGACCCTGCTGTACTACTTAGTAATGCTTTTGATGAATTTAATCTTAAAAATGTTAGACCATATTCCGATGCTATTAATAGTGAACTTTCATTGTTATATAGAACTTATATGAAAGGTCAAATGGAATTTGCTAAAGGCCGTGAATTTTATCCAGATGCTAACTCTACGCTCAGAATTGCTTATGGTAATATTGCAGGATATAAACCTTCCGATGCAATTTACTTTAAACACTATTCTACAATAGAGGGAATTATGGAGAAAGATAATCCCGAGATATATGATTATAACATACCTCAAGTTTTAAGAGATGTTTATGCGAAAGGAGATTTAGGTAAGTGGACTCAAGGAGGAACTGTTCCTGTCTGTTTTATTGCAACTAATCATACTTCTGGAGGTAATTCGGGAAGTCCAGTTATAAATGCCTATGGAGAACTTATTGGAATTAATTTTGATAGAGTGTGGGAAGGAACTATGAGCGATATAGCTTTCGACCCTCACATGTGTAGAAATATTTCTTTAGATATAAGGTATGTCCTGTTTACAATAGAAAAAGTGGCTGGTGCATCTCATTTGATAAAAGAGATGACAATTATAGAATAAAAAAAGAAGCCGGTCGCTAGACCGGCTTCTTTTTTATATTGTATTAGTATCAATACTATTCTCCTCTTTCCGGGCGATCACCTTCCGGGCGTTCATTGGCTTGAGCCACACTTATAGTGCGTCCCATGTGGTCTGAACCATTAAGAGCTTCTATAGCGGCATTTCCCTCAGACTCATTTGGCATTTCTACAAAGCCATAGCCTTTAGAACGACGGGTGTCGCGATTGATAATAATTCTGGCTGAAGTAACTTCGCCATAGGGTGCAAATAGTTCGGCTAGATCTTCTTTCTTAGCACGGAAACTTAAACTTGATACAAAAATGTTCATATGAACGGAAATAAAAGATTAAAATTAGGTTTATTAACCTCACAAAGTTATATAAAAATCTTACATACCAAAATTTTATAACATCAATCAAAAAGAAATTATTCCATTTTTCCTGTACCGTCAAAACAATGAGTGCACACGCACTCTTTTGGCAATCCAATGGCTTGGATAAGGTCGTCTACACTGTTGAACTTTAAGCTAGAAAGAGCCAGTTCTTCTTTTATGTAATTAACCATACCACAGTATTGCTCACTATTTGCGTTTGAATACTTATCCAAATTTATATCGTGGTCGCCTTCTTTTTGTAAAATATATCTTCTTGTGATTAATTCTAATGGAGAACGAGAAGCAGAAAAATTTAGATATTTGCATGGGTGGATTAGGGGAGGACAACTAATTCTTATATGAATTTCTTTGGCTCCATAGCCAAGAAGTGTTTGTGCGTTATCCTTAAGTTGGGTGCCTCTTACAATGGAGTCGTCACAAAACGCAATTCTCTTTTCTCTCAAAAGACTTTTGTTGGGTATTAGCTTCATTTTCGCAACTAAGCTTCTAATAGATTGATTAGATGGCGTAAAACTTCGAGGCCATGTTGGGGTATATTTAACTATAGCACATCTGTAAGGGATCTGTTTACCTGCAGCATAACCTATTGCCATGCATGTGCCAGAATCGGGAATAGCCGAAGATACGTCTAGAGAGGCATCATCGTTTTCTCCAAGAGACTTGCCAAGTGCAAACCTCACATCGTCTACATTAATATTTTCATAAGAGCTTGTAGGATAACCATAATAAACCCATAAAAATGAACATATCTGAAGTTTATTCCCTGGCTTTAAAACTTGTTTATACCCCTGAGCAGTTAGCTTAAGTACTTCTCCTGGCCCAAGAAAATAAACTTCTTCATATTTTAGATTGGGAAATGAGCAAGTTTCACTAGCAACTGCTATAGAATCTTTTTTCTTGCCTATTACAAGAGGTGTTCTTCCAAATTTATCCCTACAGGCATAAATTCCATCTTCTGTTAAAAGAAGAAAAGAGCAAGATCCTTTAATTTTATCTTGAGCTATTTTAATACCCTCTACAAATGATTTTCCCTCGGTTATTAGTAATGCAGTCAATTCTGTAGGATTTGTGTTCCCAGAACTCATCTCTGTAAAGTTTCGTCCAATAGAGAGAAGCTCTTTTTCTAGCTCTGTTATATTATTAATTTTACCAACAGTGACAATTGCAAATTTACCTAAGTGAGAGTTAAGAATAATAGGCTGCGCATCATTATCACTTATAACCCCAATTCCAGATAACCCGTCAAATTTTATTAAATCTCCTTCAAATTTAGCTCTAAAGTGAGAGTTTTCTAAATTGTGGATAGATCTAGCGAAATTCCCACTTTCATTATACGTAGCCATACCTCCCCTACGAGTACCCAAATGTGAATGGTAATCGGTACCATAAAAAAGTTCAGTAATACATTTTTTCTTAGATATAACACCAAATAGTCCACCCATTATCAGATTTATTAATATTAAAGTACAAAAGTAAGGTTTATTCCAGTTATCTTTACCTCTTATTATAAACATTATTATATGCAAAACCTCATTTACCTGATAATCCATATATTATTTGCTTTAGGGATGTTCATATCTCTTAAGCTTATAAATGTAAAGAGGCTTAATATTTATGCTACAATAACAATAAATTATCTCATTGCGGCACTTATCACATTATTAGATCTTTCTATAAACCACCCATTCTGGAGTTATGCTTCAAAAATAATTTTACCATCTGCAATTATTGCTTTTCTATTTGTGACTAGTTTTATTTTAATGTCCTATTCTACAAGAAAGGTAGGTATTGGCCTCACTACTGCACTTAATAAAATGTCTATATTAATATCTGTCTCTGTAGGGATTCTCTATTTAGGTCAAACTAGTGCATTGGGAATAAAACTATTTGGTATAGCTATATTAATTGTTTCAATTTATCTTATTTTATATAAAAAATCAGAGAAGAAAAATAAAGGTGTTTTTATTTTACCTCTCATGGTTTTTATTGTAGCAGGAATGACAGACAGTTCTATGGAATTGGCTAATACATTTGTTATATCTGAACCTTATGAAAAACAAGTTTTTCTTTTTAGCGTCTTCTCCTTTGCTGTGTTATTTAGCATAATTGCACTTGGAGTAGAGTCTATAATTTTAAATAAAAGTAGAGTTAAATCAATCACTCCAAAAAATAGATGGCAATCTGTAATGTTAAAAACATTAATGTATGGGTCTCTACTAGGGCTTTTTAATGCACTAACCTCTAAGATGATATTAATTAATGTTGGCAATCTAGGGGGCTCAGTAGTATATCCTATTCATAATGCTTCTGTTGTTGCTTTTACCACACTTATAGGTGTTTTCTTTTTTAAGGAATCCTTTACAAAAAAACAGTGGGTAGGAGTTGTATTAGCTGTTATTGGAGTTTCATTCATTGCTTCTACTCTGTGAAGCTTTTTTTCTAAAGTTATAGGCTATTATTGCTGTTATAACTATAATAACACTGTAGGCAAAAAAAATTGCATATTTATTTCTATTTAAATCAATTACAGATAATGGTAAGGAGTCAATTTTAAGTGCTGTTTTATACATTATATCAATCGTAACTCGTATTATCTGAGATAGAGCATAGACAATACTTTCCGAAAAACCTAGTATAGTAATAGCTCCAAAGCCATATAATACAAGAGCTGTTAATGGCATTAATATTATGTTTGAAACCATGAAATAGAGGGGAATATAGCCAAAACTACCTATTGTAATAAATGATGTTCCTATTTGACAAGAGAGAGACATGGTCACAATATTCCAGCAATATTGGACTAATCTATTATTAGAAATTTTTCTTCTATTAAAAAATGGATTTATCACAATAATTGAAAGAAGTGCAATATATGAGAGTTGGAAGCCAATATCGAAAAGCGATTGCGGATTAATTAACAGGATAATTAGAGCCGAAGCACATAACGAATTTAACGTGATATATTTCCCACTTTTTAATTCCGAGATTACAAGTATAGAAATCATTAACGAAGCTCTTACAGAAGATGGAGAAAAACCCGAAAAAGAGCAATAAAGCCATATTGCTACTATTGTAGCAAACGCCTTTAAATATTTCATAATACCTCTTTGCCCTAAAAATGCAAGTATATTCGATATAAAGAGATAGACAAACCCTACATGAAGCCCAGAGACAGCCATTAGATGTACTGCGCCCGACGCTTTGTATATCTCTTTGGTTCTATCCTCTAAATAGTTCTTTTCTCCTGAAACAAGAGCTATTAAAATATTACACCACTCACTATTGTCATGTTTCATTCTTATTTTAGTAATTATATTTTCTCTTTTAGCTCTTAACTTGGTTAGAAGGCTTTTATTATGCGATTTAATTAATTTGTAATTATTTTTATTTAAATAACCATATGTAAAACACCTTTTTTTTGCTTGAAACTCCTTGTAATCAAAATCATTGTTAATATTTTCAATCTCTCTAGGGAAATAATCAATTATGAGCATGTCTCCAGGGTTCATCTGCTCAAAAGAAGTTATAGATTTCGAATAGATTATAACATTTTCATTATAATCAATAGCATGGCAGTAGATACTTGATGAATTTCTATGTATCTTTGTGCCGTTTTTAATGGATAATCTAATTTCTTTAATCTCTTTCTCTTGAGAAAGGGAGCTAATTAAATTATTTTGTGCATATGGACTTAGTGCCATGTTACTTATGCCAGCTAGCAAAAATGTGATCAATATAGAATAGTGTAGATATAAATTGACTTTATAGCTTGCTTTTTTATAAGCGAAACAAAATAAGATTATGGTAATTAATATTGCAGTAATCAATATAATAAAAAAGGTTTGTGAACTACAAATGAGTCTATTGCCAAAGTAAATACCAGTGGCATATAAAATGGCATAATAGAATAATGGAGACTTCTTAATCACAACCTATTTGTTTAGATGTAAACTTAAGCTTTAGATAATATTTAAATATCTTAAAAAAGGTATTTTTATTAAATTTGTAGGGGTGATTCCCTTGAAAAAGGAAATATTTAATTAATAATAGATAATCTTATGATAATTTTGGTTTTGAACTGCGGAAGCTCCTCTATCAAGTATCAAGTTCTTGATATGAAGAGTGCTTCTGATTACAATCTTTTGGCAAAAGGGCTAGTAGAAAGAATAGGCCTAGAAACAGGCATACTCTCACACAGAGTAAATGGGAAAGAGAAATACGAAACTGAGGGAAGTATTCCTAACCATACTCATGGTATTAAGGATGTTCTTGATATTTTGATTGACCCTAAACTTGGAGTTCTAAACTCATTGTCCGATATTGGAGCAGTTGGCCACCGCGTGGCGCATGGGGGCGAATTTTTTAATAGCAGTCGCTTGGTAAATCAAGATGTTATTGATGGCATCGAAAAACTTTGTGAACTAGCTCCTTTGCATAACCCTGCAAATCTACTTGGGATATATGCTATAAAGGACCTTATGCCAAACACTCCTCAGGTAGCGGTATTCGATACTTCATTCCATCAAACTATGCCGGAGTATGCATTTATGTATGCATTACCATATGAATATTATACTAAGTATAAAATAAGAAGATATGGATTTCATGGCACTAGTCATAAATTTGTTGGTAAAAAAGCTTGTGATTTAGCAGGTTTAGATTTTGAAAAATCTAAAGTCATTACATGTCATTTAGGTAATGGAAGTTCTATTACAGCTATTAAAAATGGACAATCCATAGATACTTCAATGGGTTTTACTCCTTTGGAAGGTTTAATTATGGGAACTAGAAGCGGAGATATTGATGCTGGTATTGTAACATTCATTCAAGAAAAAGAAGGATTAGACGCTGCTGGAATCAATTCACTTTTAAATAAAAAAAGTGGGTTTCTTGGAGTTTTTGGGACCTCATCGGATGCACGTGATATAGAAGATGCTGCGACTAAAGGAGACCAAAGAGCAAAACTCACATTAGATATGCTTCACTATAAAGTATTAAAATACATTGGCTCTTATACTGCCGCTATGGGTGGTGTAGACATGATTGTGTTTACAGGTGGTATTGGAGAGAATGATACTTATATAAGAGAAGTGGTGGGCTTGCAACTCAATTATCTAGGTCTTGATTTTGACGTTAATGCCAACAAAGGTGCCAGAGGGAAAGATATAATGCTTTCTAAGCCAGGTTCTGTTGTGAAAATGGCAACAGTAACTACAAATGAAGAGTTGGTTATTGCTCAAGATACAATGAATATTCTTAAAAAATAATTAACTAGTTTTTAATAAATAAAAAGAATTCAATAATATTATGATAACTACATTTGAACAAATTTTCGATGAACTTAGGACTAAACCTAAAAAAAGACTTGTAGCAGCTTGGGCTGTAGATGATCATACAATTAATGCTGCACGACTTGCTGTAGAAGCAGGAATTGTAGAGGCAACATTAGTTGGAGACGAAAAGATGATTCGCCAAGTATGCACAGCCGAAAAAATTGATCCATCAATATTTAAAATTGTACCTATTGATGACGAACTAAAGGCAGTATCTCTATCTGTAGATTTAATCAATGGTGGAGAAGGCGATATCTTAATGAAGGGAATGTGCAGTACAGATAAGTATATGAGAGCAATTCTAAATAAAGAAAAAGGATTGTTGCCTGCAAAAGCTGTATTAAGTCACGTTACAGTTCTTTCTAATCCACAGTATCATAAATTACTTGTTATTGGAGATATAGCGGTGATTCCTGCTCCAGATTTGAATCAAAAAATTGCAATAACAAAATATGTTGTTCAAACATCTCAAGCGATAGGAATTAAAAAACCCAAGGTGGCTATTGTAACAGCTACAGAGCAGATGCTTCCAGGTATGCCTGCCTGTGTAGATGCGGCTATTATTTCAAAAATGGCCGATAGAGGTCAAATTTCGGGTTGTTTTGTAGATGGACCACTTGCCTTAGATGTAGCACTATCTGCCGAAGCAGTAGCGGTTAAAAAGTTGGTAAGTCCTGTTGCAGGAGATGCCGATTGTTTAGTATTCCCTAATCTAGAGGCTGCAAATGTATTTTATAAGGTAAATACATTGTTCTGCATTGGAGCAAAACAGGCTGCTATAGTTGCAGGAGCAAAAGTACCTTGTGTATTATCTAGTAGAGCAGATAGTATAGATACTAAGTTAAATTCGATAGCATTAGCAGCTCTTACTGCAAAATAGATATGAAACAATTAATATTAGCTATAAATCCGGGTTCTACTTCAACAAAAATTGCAGTATATAACGGACACAAACAACTGTTTGTTACAACTCTAAGGCATAGTTCCGAGGAGATTTCACTCTTTGCTAAAATTTCAGATCAGTTTGAATTTAGAAAACAAACTATCCTTAAAGCATTAATTGAAAATGATATAAATCTTTCAGAAATAGCTATTATAGTTGGTAGGGGAGGCCTTGTTAAGCCAATTAAGTCTGGTGTTTATGAAGTTAATGACTTAATGATTAATCATTTATATGAAGGAATCGGTGGAGAACATGCAAGTAACTTAGGTGGAATAATTGCATCTGACTTAGCTGGTGAGATAAAAGGCTGTAGAGCATTTATTGCCGATCCTGTTGTTGTAGATGAACTTGAATCAATAGCTAGAATTAGCGGACACCCTCTATTTGAGAGACGCTCTATTTTCCATGCACTTAATCAAAAAGCTATAGCCAAAAGCTATGCAATTACTTCTAATAGAAGTTATGAATCGTTAAATCTTATTGTAGCCCACTTGGGAGGTGGAGTTTCTATTGGAGCTCACTCTAATGGTAGAGTTATTGACGTAAATAATGCTTTAAACGGAGAAGGCCCTTTTTCTCCAGAGAGATCGGGAACTCTTCCTGCTTATGATTTAGCAAAGTTATGCTTCTCAGGTAAATATACTTTAGATGAGGTTAAGAAGATGATAACAGGTGAAGGTGGTTTAGTTGCTCATTTAGGAACTAATTCGTTCAGTGAAGTAGCACAAAAAGTACTAGAAGGAGACAAGAAATATACGCTAATATCAGATGCATTTGCTTATAATGTAGCAAAAGCAATAGGTTCTATGGCAGTAGTTCTTAACGGAAAGGTAGATGCTATTCTAATTACAGGTGGTGTCGCATATGATACCAAACTTATGGAACAACTCTCAGAAATGGTTAGTTTTATTGCCGAGGTTAAAATATTCCCTGGAGAAGATGAAATGTCTGCTCTAGCAATGAATGGCCTTGCAGTACTAACGGGAACAGAGACTGCTTTAATCTATAAATAAACTCTTATAAATCTATTTAGATTATATATTTAACTATTGAAGGAGCTTGTAGTATACAAGCTCCTTTTTATTACTCACCTCGGGATGTAGGATGTTAATAAGATCGTTAAGTATAACATCGGGCTCTACAACTCCTCTCTCCCAAAAATCACTCCCACCTGCAGGTGTATCTCTTTTGTTGTTATTGAATACCTTACCCTCGTTTAGAACAAGAAGGTTAGCAAAAAGAGGACTACTCTCTTTAAGGTCTTTGAGCGTATGAAAAAAATTAGGATTGAGCCAGAAATCTGCACTAAAGGCTTCTTGTATAACATTTTCTATACTGTGAGTATATGAGTGAGACTCTCCTGGCTTGCTTAGTATAACCACACCTCCTGCATCATTTATAAGATGACTCATATAGTTGTTTTGTCCTGGAACATACCAAACATCTTTCCAAGGGGCATTAAGTAATACTCTTGGTTTATTAGTGAAATTATATGCTCTAGATTTAGCTTCCAAATATCTATCTTTTGTTACATTATAAAGAGAATCGGCCATCTCAGATTTATTAAAAAAAGCACCAAAAAACTTAAGATATTCCAATTTGCCTAATGGATGATTTTCCATATAATCGCTCACGACAACAACAGTTATTCCTGCTTGCTTAATTTTTTCTATATGTTGGTTATTCTCTCCATTCACTCCGTAAGTAAAAACGATATCGGGATTTATTTGTAATAATACTTCATAGTTTATTGAAGCTTCAAATCCGATATCAACTATTTCATTTTTTTTAATTTTAGCAGTTATTAGCGAGTCGCTTATGTATCTACCACCCGAGACAGCAACTATAGATGCACTCTCTCCAAGCATAGATATAAATGGAAGATGACTTGTAGACATACAAACTATTTTTTTTATAGGAGTTTGTATGATGGTCTCATTAGAAACGCTAATCTCTTTATTGTCATTCTCTCCCGAAACAATATAATCTGTTTGCTCATTCTTTCCGCTCCAAGTTTCATAAACAGTAATGATTTTATTATTATTGGAGTTATTACTTATATCAAAATAAAGAGCATAATCGTTGCTACTCCCATTTTTTTCTGGGTTTGTATCTATTTCTGTTTTGGGACCTTTGCATGAACTCAAGAAAAGTAAGAGAGTTCCTATTTTTACATAATTGCTAACCATATATATCTATATTTGTTGCAAATTTAATACAATAAATGACATGGATAACTCACAAGTAGTTGTGATTGGCGCAGGAGCTGCGGGAATGATGAGTGCAATAGCGGCTGCCCAAAGAGGGGCTTCCGTTATAATACTCGAAAAAAAAGAGCGTCCAGGTAGGAAAATAAGAATTACAGGTAAAGGTAGATGTAACATTACCAATACAAAGCCATGGGCAGAGTTTGCTACTCACTTGCACCCCAATAAGAAATTTTTAAAACAGGCCTTTTATAGCTTTTCGAATAGTGATACCGTTAGTTTTTTTGAAGAAATAGGGGTGAAATGCACTATTGAAAGAGGAGATAGAGTTTTTCCTGAAAGTGGCAGTGCTGCCACTGTAGTAGATGCCTTAAAGGCTAGAATGGATAGTTTAGATATTAAACAGTATTATAACTCTCCAGTTTTAGAATTAGAACTAATTGACAATAAAATTGGGAAGGTAGTAACTAGTTCTGGCTCATATATACCAGGAGCAGTTATACTTGCTACAGGTGGCCTTTCATACCCACTAACAGGATCGGATGGCGATGGTTACGAATTTGCAAAAAATGTAGGACACTCCATAGTAGATTGTTGGCCCTCATTAACGGCTCTATTACCTAAAAATTATTACAAAGAACTAGAGGGACTAACTCTTAAAAATATAGAGCTTTCTTTGTATGTAGGTAAAGATTTGGTTCAATTAGAGAGAGGCGATATAGATTTTACGAACAATGGTATAGAAGGTTCTCTCGGTTTTAGGGTAAGCAGGAAGGCAGTAAAAGCCCTTATAAACGGCAATAAATGTTACTTGACCATTAATCTTAAACCAGCAGTTGCCGATTCTGATCTAGAAAATAGAATTATTGAAGAGATTAAGCAGTTAAAGAGTAATTCTATAACGGCATTATTAAGGAAGTTTATGCCCAATCAATTAATTTATCCTTTTATTAAAGATAATAAATTACCAGATTCATTATCAAAAATAACAGACGATTATAAGTTTGCTATTGAGCTAAGGGAAAATCTAAAAAAATGGGAAATTGAAATTGTCTCATTTACTTCATATGAAAGGGCTGTTATTACAGCAGGTGGAATTTCTCTTAATGAGATATTTCCCAAAACTATGAAATCTAGGATAGTAGAGAATTTATTTTTGTGTGGAGAAATTATTGATTTAGATGGTGATACTGGTGGGTATAATTTACAGATTGCATTTTCTACAGGGTATAAGGCTGGTGAAGAGTCTGCTGCCTATATAACCTTAAATTCTAAAACTGGAATTTGATTAGAATATAATTTAATTTCACAAGGGATGGGAATTGGGTATATTTTAGAGTACTCTACAAATATTAGATCTCCTGTTTTAAAAGAAAATTGAGTAGAGAGTTTTTCCAACACTGTTCCAGCTATAGTTTGTAGGTTTAGTGACTCTGCTTCTGGGAAGTAATGTTTATTATTGCATAATAGCGATACTGAACAATCACAAATATCTTTCATTTGATTAACAATATATGTGCTGTTATCGAAACATGTTTCACTTGTGCTATAGAGATTTTGAGAGGTTTTGCTATTTATAATCCCATATAGAAGAATACCTTCGGCACATTTATTAATATATCTGTTACTGTATTTAAGATTTACAGATTTGGCTGGTTTTTCGATCCTGAATGCATATCCAAAAGAAACTTCTAGCCCACTTAGAAAAGTAGGGATATAAAAATTGGCAGAATGTTTAACTAAAGTGTTATCGGGACGGAAGTGAAATTGTTCTGCCTTTCGGTCAGTTACAATTATATTCACTGTTTTTGAGAGTTTTCAAACTCAATTTTTAGTTCGGTGATTACTTGCTTAGTGTCTAGTGTAAATTCACCATTCATTATCCATGAATAATATCCTGGGTCTTTAAGAAATATCTCTTTTACCTGTTTCCCTTTGTGTTTGCCAAAGTTAATTATAGGCATATTGTCTTGGTCTAGGGTAATCCTGCCAGCATAGTCTACAGTTTTAGATCTAGTAGAAAAATCGGCTAAAAATTTAACATCATTTTCAAGTGTATCACTATATCTATCTAACTGAGCTTCTAATATTTCAAAGGTGGCTATAGTATCTGCCTCGGCAGAGTGGGCATTCTCGAGGGTTTTATCGCAATAGAATTTGTACGCAGCACTTAATGTTCTTTGTTCCAATTTGTGGAAGATGTTTTGCACATCTACAATCCTTCTTTTTCTAAAATCAAACTGAACTCCAGCTCTAAGTAATTCTTCGGCAAGTAAAGGGATATCAAACTTAATTGCATTATAGCCCGAAAAATCACATCCACTCATCCATTGGGCTAAGCTTTTTGCAATCTCTTTAAAAGTAGGGCAATTGGCAACGTCTTCATTAGATATACCATGTATGCTTTGAGCCTCTGGAGAGATTGGAATGGTAGGATTTACTCTTCTTGTTTTAAGTTCCTGATCTCCATTTGGCATTATTTTTAATGCACTTATCTCTACTATTCTGTCCGTAGCAACATTTAATCCGGTGCTTTCTATATCAAAAAAAAGGAGCGGGTTTTTTAAGTTGAGCTTCATTATTTTTTATTAACCTTATTTAATTCTATGCATTCACCATCATTGGCATAATAAGAGCAAGTATCGCTTCGGAAGGATCGTTTTGTCCCGATGGCAATATGAGTGCTGCTCTAGTGGCATCTGAAAGTTCTAATGAAATATCAGTATAAGGCATATTAGTAAGAATATCAATTAGGAAAGTAGATTTAAAACCTATTTCCATGGCATCTCCTTCGTATTGACAAGTAAGCCTTTCGTGAGCAGAAATTGAAAAATCAAGATCTTGTGCAGAGATAACCAATTGGTTATTCGATAGTTTAAGTTTCACAAGACTGCTTGCTTGGTTTGAACAGACAGAAACTCGACGTGCGGAATTCAAAAAGTCTTGGCGACTTATTATGAGTTTATTTGTATTGTTTTTTGGAATTACCGATTTATATGCCGGATAATTACCCTCAACAAGGCGACAAACAAGAATAAAAGATTCAAATTCAAAATATGCGTTTTTTGGATCAAAGATTATTTTAACATCTTCATCTATTTTAGTAAGCAAGTTTTTTAAAATAGAAGCAGGTTTTTTTGGTAGAATAAAAGTTGATTTGTTTTCTGACTTTATGTCATGTCTAGTATAGCACACTAGTTTATGAGCATCTGATGCAACTAATGTAAGAGCGTCATTGTCTATATCAAAGAAAATACCATTCATTACAGGCCTAAGTTCCTCTTCTGCAGTTGCATAAATAGTTCTGTTAATGCCTTCAAGAAGTGTTTGTGAGTTTATGGATACTTGAGTGCTCTCTGGTGTAATAGATGCTATTTCTGGATAATCCTCAGCACTAGTACAAGGTAATACAGAATCGCCATTAGCCCAAGTGATCTCTATAGAGCTATTGTTTTCATTAGTTTTAAATTCAAGAGGAATATCGGCAAACTCTTTTAGAGAATCAACCAAAAGTTTGGCTGGTACTGTAATTTCTCCTTCTTCTTCAATGTTTTCTATCCTTAGACTAGCTTTAAGACTGGTTTCCAAATCAGACGCTGTAATTGTAAGATAGCCATCTTTCAATACAAAAAGAAAGTTATCCAAAACAGGAATAGTGTTTTTTGAAGAGATAACTCTTGAAACAGATGAAAGGCGAGCTAAAAGCTCTGCACTAGATACTACAAACTTCATAACTAGATATTTTTTACAAAGATAAAAAAAATACGTTATGGCATATAATTTGTTTTTTTA
>CAYIYT010000021.1:0-33293 GCA_964367735.1 uncultured Muribaculaceae bacterium | reverse complement strand
AATAGTAATTTTGTATTAAATATTTGATAAGTGAAAATAGAATTACTGCTTACTGGCAAAACCGATTTAGATTATCTTAAAAAAGGGATCTCTTTGTACGAAGAGAGACTCAAACACTATTGTACATATAGCCGCAAAGAAATTCCAGAATTAAAACAGGTTTCTGCACTTAATGAAAATCAGATAAAAGAGAAAGAGGGAGAATTAATCCTCAAAAACATTGTAGAATCCGATATACTTATTCTTTTAGACCAGCGCGGAGATCTCTTAAGTTCCGAAGAATTTGCACTCCGCATAGAAAACTGGGGTGTTAGAGGAATAAAAAAAGTTATATTTACAGTTGGTGGCGCATATGGCTTTAGTGAAAAGGTATATAATAGAGCAAATGGTAAAATATCCCTTTCTGCTATGACATTTTCTCATCAAATGGTGAGGCTCATAATTACAGAGCAATTGTACAGAGCATTTACAATTATAAAAGGTGAACCATATCATCATAAGTAGTTATAAACTATTAACTAGTTAAAGAATGACAACAAAAAGCATAAAAGAGATATTGAGGGAAAAAGCGATTGTATTGTGGATACTTGCGTTGCTTTTTACTCTTGCATCTTTTATGGAATTTTCTTCGTCAGAAACTTTAGACAGAGAAGTGTCCCGTCTTGAGGGTCTTATTCATAAAAGACAATCTATTTTAGAGAGTTTTGCTCATAAAACTCTAGAGATGCCTAGTGATAAATTTGTCTCTTTCGACGATTTCCCAGAGGATATGGTCATCTATAGATACTTTAATGACACAGTTCAATCTTGGATAAATCAACTGCCTTTGGCCAACGACGAGATTGAGTTTTTTCCTTTTGGATACAGAATAAACCATTTGAATAGCAGAGTTGTAACAAACACTCCTTTGGCTTATTTAAATCTTGTAGAACAATATGTAAACTTAGGGTCGGCTTGGTATGTTGTAAATGTTTATGTAAAAGATAACCAAACAGTTATTGCTGCTCTTTTGATTCAAACAGACTACCCTACAGAAAACACAGTATTAAGCAATAAAATCAACTCTAATTTTTCTCTAGGGAAAAATCTATCTATAGTACCAGTAACTTACGATGAGTCATATATTGTTCACGGCAAAGATGGTGGAGTGCTTTTTTCTGTTTTAAAAATTCTTCCTTCTAAAACAGGAGAAATTGGCATTATTCTAAGATGGTTTGCTATACTATTTGTGATTATAGCTCTATTTTCAACTCTACATAAAGATAGAAAAATTGGGAGTTTTTTTGCTATTGTAGTTGGTTTGGTAGTAGTTAGATTTGTTGCACTTTATCAAGCAAAAGAACTTCAAGGTGAATTAGAGATTTTCTCCCCCAGCCTTTATGCCGATTTTGGTCTCTTCGCCTCTTTGGGAGATATGCTCATTAACAATATTTTAATTGCATTACTTGTAGTTTCTCTCTTTATGGTAAGAAAGCAACTAACGCATATTATTTTCAAATCAAAACCATTTGTTAAAATAATCTTAGCTGGAGTTTTTCTTTTGATACCCCTAATACTGATTCCTTATATTCACTATAGCCTACATTCACTTATACTTAACTCCAATATTGTATTGGAACCATTTAGGATAGACGAAATATCTTTTTATTCATTTCTAGTTTATCTCTCATATTCATTGCTCTTTACTGCATTGTTATTTTCGCTTCACCTATTAAATTTATTTTTACCTAAATCTAAAAGAGTACCTCTGCTAGGTCTAAAATCCATTTTAATTTTCATTACAGTTATATCTCTATATACTCTTATAACTGTTAGTTTTTTTGGATTTAGTAAGGAGTTTAACAGAAATAGGGTTTGGACCACCAAGATGTCTGTAGAGAGAGATCTCAATATGGAGCTTCAACTTATGAGCTACGAAAAGTTTATAATTAATGACCCAATGATATCTATGTTAATTACATTAAGTGAAGATATAGATATTGTAAATAAAAACTTAGATGTAGTACATAACAGGCTTAGCGAGGCTTATTTCTGGAACATTCTGCAACGTTACGATATGAGGCTTGTAGCGTGTTTGGAAAATACTATTCTTATAACAGACATCTCTGTAGATGCTCCTCCACAGCATTGTAATAGCTATTACCAAACAGAGATCTTACGTTATGGAACACAACTGAGCGAAAATTCCAGGTTTTTCTACATGAACAATTACAATGGTAGAGTAAGTTACTTGGGGGTCTTTACTTTTTATAAATATGGAAGAGAGTACAGGCTTTATATAGAGCTTGATAGCAAGTTTTTAAGAGAATCTATTGGTTATCCCGAACTTCTTATGGATCATAAAAAAGTTGAAGGATTCAATATACCCTCGGGATATTCATATGGAAAGTATTTGAATAGCAGGCTTGTTTCTTATGGGGGAGCATTTAATTATCCTATCTATAATGAGAAAGAGTTTAGTTTGGGATATCAAACAGGCAGGAGCGAGGGATATATTCATTTTATAAATAAAATTTCTGACGAGAACTTAATCATTATATCTAGACCAGAAAGAACCGTTTTCCCTTATTTGGTTTCGTTTTCTTATTTAATGCTCTTTTATTCTCTATTTATACTTGGTTTTTTACAGATTAGAAATATTAACTTCTATTATAATGTTCCTACAAATTCTTTTAGATGGAAAATAATGGTGCTTATAATAGGAGCCTTAGTTTTTGCCTTACTGTCACTTGGAGCTGGCAGTATTTGGTTTTCGATAAGGTATTTTAAGCAGAATACTAGAGTACAAATGGAAGAGAAGATGAATTCTGTGCAAAGTACTCTCTCATATAAAAGTAAATTTGCCCAAAGATATAACGACCCTCAATTCAATAATTTGGAGTTATTAGAGGCTATGACCCGTCTCTCTAATACTGCTCAAATTGATATAAATGTCTATAGATCCGATGGGCTTATACTTAGAACTACTAGATCGGAAATATTCGATCGTTTTCTTTTAGGCTCTAGGATGAATCCTTTGGCTTTTAACGAAATTGTTTATAATAATAAGAAGCAATTTATTCAGAAAGAGAGATTGGGTCAATTAACCTATTACTCACTGTATGCACCTCTTTTTAACGTAGAAAATAAGCTTATTGCTATTGTAAATATTCCATATTTCTCTAGGCAGAGTACTTTTAGAAAAGATGCATCGTCTATAATTGCTGCAATTATAAATATTTACTTACTGTTGTTGATAGGTGCTATTTTTGTTGGAATTACTCTCTCTAACTCCATATCACGCCCTCTAATTGAGATTAGTAGAAAAATGCAATTACTCGATATTTCAGAAAAGCCAGAATATATAGACTATACCAATAGAGATGAGTTGGGAGTTTTGGTTGCAGCATACAATAAGATGGTAGACGACGTAAATGAAAGTACTATACGCTTAGCGCAAGGAGAAAGAGAGCAAGCATGGAGAGAGATGGCTAGGCAAATTGCACATGAAATAAAAAATCCATTAACTCCTATGCGTTTAAGTATTCAGCATATGGTGAGGATGAAAGACCAAGGCATTGCAGATTGGTCTAAAAGATTTGATGCCTTAGCTAAATCCTTGATTGAACAGATAGATATACTATCGGATGCTGCTGGGGAGTTTTCTAGTTTTTCAAGATTTTACTCCGAAGATTTAAGCAATTTTGACTTGAACTCATTAATAAGAGAGCAAATTGTTCTATTTAATACAAGGGATAATATCTCAATCTCATTTGTAAGTAATGCTAGAGAAGCGTTTATATTATCTAAGAAAACTCAGCTTACAAGAGTTTTTGTTAATCTTCTGTCAAATGCTGTGCAAGCAGTTGAATCAGAAGAGGATGGTCGTATAAAGATTACGTTAGATAAGAGTGAAAGTAATTGTATTGTAACAGTAGAAGATAGTGGTGCTGGAGTACCCGACAGCCTTACTCACCGTCTTTTTAAACCTAATTTTACTACAAAATCTGGAGGTACAGGCCTTGGACTAGCTATATGCAGAAGCATTATGGAACAGAGCCAAGGGACTATTCACTATAAAACCTCCGAAAACCTTGGAGGGGCATCTTTTATAGTAAATATTCCGATTAAAACTCTAATATCTTAATTGATTATCTTCTCTTAAAATTACTTTTGACGGATAAAAAGTTGCATAGGTGCTCCAGAGAAATCGAATTTTTCACGAAGTCTGTTTTCTAAAAACCTTTTGTAGTCATCTCTAACATATTGCGGCAGGTTACAAAAAAACGCAAATGATGGAGCAGGAGTTGGAAGCTGAGTTATATACTTGATTCTAACGTATTTTCCTTTGATAGCAGGAGGCGGATGATTCTCTATTTCTGGGAGCATAGCCTCGTTAAGCTTAGAAGTAGTAATCCTGCGCTTTCTATTTTGGTATACTCTTGCAGATTCATTAAGAACATCAAGAATTCTCTGTTTATTGATTACAGATGTAAAGACAATAGGTATATCATTAAAAGGAGCAATTCGATCCATTATTTGTTTAGTGAATATCTTCATAGTGTTAGTGTCTTTGTCTTCAATGGTATCCCATTTATTCACTACAATAACACATCCTTTACGATTCTTGATTATGAGATTAAAAATAGATAAATCTTGTTGCTCTATTCCCTCTTGTGCATCAATCATAAGTATGCAAACATCGGAGTATTCAATAGTTCTAATAGATCTCATAACTGAATAAAACTCAAGATCTTCTTTGACCCGGTTTTTTTTGCGTAGGCCAGCAGTATCTACAAGCATAAATTCATGTCCGAATTTATTATAATAAGAAGATATTGAATCTCTTGTTGTACCTGCTACTGGTGTCACTATGTTTCTATCTGTCCCTAAAAGTGCATTGGTAAGAGAAGATTTTCCAACATTTGGTTTACCTACAATTGCTATGTGGGGTATCTCTTTAACCGATTCTTCTTTTTCTTGATCTTCGGGGAGTAATTCCAATACCTTATCTAGCAAATCTCCTGTGCCACTGCCGGTAGCTGCAGCTATTGCCCAAGGATCTCCCAGCCCATATGCATGAAACTGGTGAATATCAAGAATTTTTGCTCCAGTATCTACTTTGTTGACAACAACAATAACTGGTTTATTTGATCTTCTAAGAATGTTTGCAACAGTGTTGTCGTAATCTGTAATACCTGTGTTAACATCGCACATAAAAAGTAATAAATCACTCTCTTCAATTGCAAGCAATACTTGTTTTCTTATTTCTTCTTCAAAAACATCATCGGAATTTGTTGCGTAGCCTCCAGTGTCAATTACCGAAAATTCACGGCCATTCCACTCACAGCTCCCATAGTGACGGTCTCTAGTTACACCAGAAACCTCATCTACAATAGCTTGTCGCATTCCTACTAAACGATTAAAAAGGGTGGACTTACCCACATTGGGACGTCCCACTATACCTACTATACTCATAATGGGGGCAAAGATAATATAAAAATTACGATTTTATTGGTCGCCGCAACAGCAAGAATGCGAAGAACATCCTTCTTGTGGCTTATAAGCAACTCCTAGAGATTTCTTTTTTGCCCAAAGTGCTTTTTCTTCACCTTTGGCACATCTTAACCCCCTGTCTCTCATTGCTTTGTTGCGCCCTACTTCAGTTTCAGGAAACTTACCATCTTTCCTAAAAATGATATTAAAAGACATTAAAAAAAGACAAATTGCCAATACGGCTATAGATATTAATATTAGAGTCATAATTAAAAACATTTAATGCATTTACTTTCTGGTAGCAGAGGATAGTTCCCAACTTGAAGAACAGGAGGTAGTTGGTGGAATTTAAATAAAGAATTTTCTTTTAATCTTATAATTCTGTCTACAAGAATTTTTTCGGCACCTTTTTCAATTAATTCTTGGGCACTTTTCCCCTCTTCGCATAACGCATGCAAAATTGGATCCAAAATAGAGTATTCTGGGAGAGAATCAGTGTCTTTCTGATTGTCTCTAAGTTCTGCAGAGGGTGCTTTTGTAATAGTAGATTCTGGAATTATTTTCCCGATACTGTTAATATAGTGAGCTATATTGTATGCCTCAAGCTTGTATATATCGCCAAGAACCATAACTGCCCCACAAAGATCTCCATAAAGAGTTCCGTAGCCTATAGAGAGTTCACTTTTATTAGATGTGTTAAGTAACAGAGCTCCTGAATTATTAGAGAATGCCATTAAAATGTCTCCTCTTATTCTAGCTTGTAAATTCTCGGAAGTAATCCCTTTGATCTCTCCACATAAAAGGCCATCAATTTCTTTTATGTATCTATTGTAGATAGCTTCTATTGGTACAATACTATGATTAGCGCCTAAATTACCTGCTAGTTCTACAGCATCTGTAACGGAATGTAGAGTAGAGAAAGCAGACGGCATTAATATTCCGTGAACATTGTCCTTTCCTAGAGCTTCTGCTGCAATAGCAAATACAACAGCAGAATCTAACCCACCAGAAAGGCCCACAACAGCTTTTCCTTTCCCTTGATTAAAAAAATACTGGGATAGACCTTTTACTAGGTTGCCATATAGTATGTCAATATTTGAGCTAAACATTATTAAAAAACGAAGCTTGTACTAATAGATTGGTAATTATAGACTTTGTCTATAACATCGGCAAAGATATCTGAGACAGACAAAACTTTAATCTTAGTCATATCTGTGTCGGGGCTAGGACAAAGAGGAATAGTATCTGATATTATAACTTCTAGAAGTTCACTTTTAGCTATTCTTTCGTATGCAGGGCCAGAAAGAACTGCGTGAGTTGCTAGAGCTCTAACACTTAAAGCGCCTTTTTCCATAAGCATATCGGCTGCTTTGGTAATTGTTCCAGCGGTATCAATCATATCGTCTATAATAACAATATTTTTTCCTTCTACGTCTCCTATAGCAGTCATTGAGCCTACCACATTTGCTTTTTCTCTAGATTTATGGCAAACAATTAATGGACATCCAAGAATTCTAGAATAGGCATTTGCTCTTTTGGCACCACCCATATCGGGAGATGCAATAGAGAGATTAGACAGCTTTAGATCTCTTAGGTAAGGTAAGAAAATAGAACTTGCATAAATATGATCTACAGGAAAGTCGAAAAATCCTTGAATTTGATCGGCATGTAAATCGGCAGTCATAACGCGGTCGCAACCTGCTGCTTGTAATAGATTCGCAACCATTTTTGCTCCTATTGGAACTCTTGGGCGGTCTTTTCTATCTTGTCTAGCCCAACCAAAATATGGAATTACAGCAATTACCTTATATGCACTTGCCCTGCGAGCTGCATCTATCATTAGCAATAGTTCAAAAAGATTTTCTGTAGGGGGGATTGTACTTTGAACAATAAAAACTGTAGCTCCCCTAACGCTCTCTTCAAAAGAGGGCTGAAATTCTCCGTCGCTAAAAACGGTAACGCTAGATTTGCCTAGTTCTAGTTTAAGAGACAAAGCAATTTTTTCTGCCAGATAACGAGAACTTCTGCAGGAAAATACTTTTATCTTATGTTGATGGTCCATAATTAAAGTTTTATGTTATTTATGAGGTTTTCAATGTAATCTAACACTTCGTTTCTGCCCAATCCAGTCTCGGCAGATGTTGCAAAAACAGGAGGAATCTCTTCCCAATATTGTGCTAGCATAGAGTTATTTCGTCCTATTTGTTTTGCCAAAACATTTACGCCTTGTTTGTCACTTTTGGTGTAAATAATTGAAAAAGGAACTCCTGCTTCACCTAGGGTATTTATAAATTCGAGATCTATCTTTTGGATATCGTGTCTAGAATCTAAAAGTACAAATAGATTTAGTAGTTCTGCCGAGCCGTTGATATAACCTTTAATTATACCAGCCAAGCTCTCTCTCTCTCTCTTAGATGCTTTTGCATATCCATAACCTGGGAGGTCTACAAGATACCAAGATTCATTTATCATAAAATGATTTATCAATCTTGTTTTTCCTGGTTTAGAAGAGGTATGGGCAAGTTTGCCCACGCTGCAAAGCATGTTTATTAAAGATGATTTACCCACATTTGAACGCCCTATAAAGGCAAACTCTGGTAATCTTTGTTTTGGCCTGTCATCTAGCTTTATACTGCTCCCCGAGAATATGGCTTGACTTATTTTCATAGCTTAATTAATACCGCAAAGGTACAATTTTATTGTTTATATTTGTGGGAATGGGATTTAAAATGGGGAAAAATGGCTAACAAAGAGATTATCAGCCTATGGGAGCTGCAGGAGAAGATTAAAAAATCTATAGAGGGGGCGCTACCGGGCAGAGTTTGGATAAGGGCCGAGACGGGAGATGTTAAATTTCATTCTGCGGGTCATTGTTATATAGATCTTATAGATAAAGAGGAGAAAGGAGGGGTGAAAGCAAAAGTTCAAGCGGTAATATGGGCCTCTTCGTTTAGAATTATCCGTCCATATTTTGAAACTACTACAGGACGATCTCTAGAGAAAGGACTTTCTATTTTAGTTAGTGCAATGGTCCAATACTCGGCACTTTATGGACTTTCTCTTATAATATACGACATAGACCCTTCTTACACAATTGGTGAGCAAGAACTCAAAAGACAACAAACTATTGCAAAGTTAAAAGAGGAGGGAATGTTTGGGTTAAACTCATCTCTCTACATAAACCCTTTGCCTCGTAATATTGCTATAATCTCTTCGGATACAGCTGCAGGTTATAGAGACTTTATGAAGCATCTTCACGAAAATGATTATGGGTTCTCTTTTGCCACTAAACTTTTTACTGCGCCTATGCAAGGAGAAGGAGCTCCAATAGGGATTATTGCAGCAATGGAGCAAGTGGCCCAAGATTTAGATAAATATGACTTATTGTTAATAATAAGAGGCGGAGGAGCTGCCCAAGATCTTATCTGTTTCGACAATTACGAACTGGCATTGAATATAGCACAGTTTCCTTTGCCAGTAATAACAGGAATAGGTCATGATCACGATGTGCATATTGCCGATATGCTTGCACATACTTCAGTTAAAACACCTACTGCTGCTGCTGCTTTTATTTTAGATATTTTTATTGCAGAAGAGCAGCAACTTTTATCCATAACAAGAAGAGTTTTTATATCTCTGCAAGGGAGGATAGATAGAGAGCTTTCCAAAACAGAGAGAATAAGGGATAGAATTGCTTCTGTAACAGCTGCCCGTTTTAGAGAAGAGGAGTACAAAGCCAATTTAAATGAAAAAAGAGTTCTTGCTGCTAGCCCACTTTTAATACTAGATAAAGGTTTTTCAATTCTCCTTAAAGAGGGAAAACGAATTTCTAGTGTTTTAGAACTTAACGTAGAAGAGGAGATCTCTATATTAATGAAAGACGGCAAAATTAATTGTAATATAAAATCGATACAAAATGAAGAAGGATAAGATGTTGACATACAAAGAAGCTCTTTTGCAATTAGAAGAGCTAGTTAAGAAAATTGAAGACCCCGAAACTCAATTAGAAGATATTACGGGTGAGGTTAAAAAGGCATTGGAGCTAATTAAATACTGCAGAGATACAATAAAAGGTTATAAAGAAGAGACCGCCAAACTTATGGAGTAGTTTTATCATGAAAGAACTAAAATTATGGCAGGAAGATTCTTGGTTAGAACCTTGGAAAAAGCAGATATGGGAGAGATATTCTAGATCTGTAATAAAGCGATTAGAGATAGCTGGCTACGGTAAAACATTATCGGGATCAGTTAATTCTCATCTTTTTTATGGTGTTTTCAAGCAACCTTGCGGCTCATTTATTTTTAGAGAATGGGCTCCAAATGCAACTGCGGTTTACCTTATTTGCGATGCTACTAATTGGATAAAAAACGAAGATTATAGATGTAAAAATATAGGAGATGGTAATTGGGAGCTTGTTCTCTCAAACCACACTCTTACTCATAAATCTCTTTATAAATGGCTAGTATGTTGGGATGGAGGGCAAGGTGAGCGCATACCAGCATATGCCAAAAGAGTAGTTCAAGACTCTGTTACAAAACTGTTCTCTGCTCAAATATGGGAACCCAAACCATATATATGGAAATACTCGGCACCCCCTAAAGTGAAGAATCCTCTTATATATGAGGCTCATATTGGAATGAGCTCAGATGAACCCAAGGTTGCTACTTTTGATTATTTCAGGAAAAATGTTTTGCCAATAATATCCGATTTAGGATATAACACAATTCAACTAATGGGAATTCAAGAGCATCCTTACTATGGATCTTTTGGCTATCAAGTCTCTAGTTTTTTTGCTGTAAGTTCTCGATTTGGTACTCCCGAAGATTTAAAAAAACTTATAGACGAAGCTCATTCAAAAAAGATAGCTGTTGTTCTAGATATCATTCATTCTCATTCAGTTTCTAATGTTCTAGATGGCCTATCGAAGTTCGATGGCACAGAAGATCTCTACTTCCACTCTGGAGAGCGTGGCAATCACCCTGCTTGGCAATCGCGCTGTTTCAATTATGGGAAAGACCCTGTACTTATGTTCCTTCTTTCTAACTGCAAATTTTGGTTAGAAGAATTTAAGTTTGATGGTTTTAGGTTCGATGGAATTACTAGTATGATATATCTAGATCATGGTCTTGAAAAGGATTTTACAGGATATGAATGTTATTTCGATGGGAATCAAGACCAAGATGCATTGGTGTATCTCGCTCTTGCAAACCAACTTACAAAAGAGATAAATCCCAACGCAATTACCATTGCCGAGGATGTGAGCGGAATGCCCGGAATTGCAGCACCCTTCAAAGATGGAGGGATTGGCTTCGATTTTCGCATGAGCATGGGAGTTGCCGATTTGTGGATTAAATGGATAAAGGAGAGGAGAGACGAGGATTGGAACGTGGGAGAACTGTTTTATGAACTTACTCGCAAAAGAGAAGACGAAAAGACAATTAGCTACGCAGAGTGTCATGACCAAGCTATGGTTGGAGATAAAACCATTATTTTTCGGTTGTTAGATAGTGAAATGTATACCTCTATGAGCAAGCAGACCCCATCTTTAACAGTAGACAGGGGTATTGCTCTTCATAAAATGATACGTCTTATTACAATAGCAACCTCTGGAGATGGTTATCTTAATTTTATGGGTAATGAATTTGGCCATCCAGAGTGGATGGATTTTCCAAGAGAAGGAAATAACTGGTCTTATCACTATGCTCGCAGGCAATGGTCTTTGGCATTTGATGAAAAGCTAAAATATTCGTTTCTCTTCCATTTTGATAGGGCTATGATAAATATGGTAAAAGAGTCATCTTTTTTTTCTAAAAGATCTGTTTCTCTATATCAACATAACGAGAGACAACTTCTTGTATTTATGCGTAACAATTATATTTTCGCTTTCAATTTTAGCCCTCTTTTTTCTTATCCAGATCTCTCTTTTTCTGCACCTGGGGGTAGTTATATAGTTGTTTTAGATTCCGATGATTCTACTTTTGGAGGCTTTGATAGAAACGATAAAAGTTCTATTCACAGAACTCAAGATATCAATGGTGAGCAAAGACTTTCTCTCTACTTACCTTCTCGTAGCGCATTGGTTCTAAATAAGCGAAATATCTAATATATCCTTATTTTTATTTTGTATCTTGCAACATAAATATTGACATAATGGCATACCTGGAGTTTAATAAAAAAGAGTTGGTTAATTTAGAATACTCGTTAAAGAGAGAGTTTCTATCTACAAACCATGCAGGCGGATATCTTAATACTACCATATCTGGATGCAATACACGAAAGTATCATGGATTATTGGTTTTGCCCATTAAGAGTTTTAATAACGATAAGCATGTATTGCTTTCATCTTTAGATGAGACTCTCATTCAACATGGAAAAGAGTTTAATTTAGGACTTCATTGTTATGGAGAGGTATATGAACCTAGAGGGCATAAGTATATTACCAATTTAGAGATAGATCAAGTGGTCTCTATAACTTATGCAGTAGGAGGCATGGTCTTAAAAAAGACGATGTTGCTTTGCAACAAAGAAGATCAAATGTTTATCTCATATTCTTTGCTAGAGGCTCACTCTCCAACAACTTTTAGATTGAAGCCTTTTTTAGCTTTTAGACATATTCATGCTCTCTCAAAAGCTAATTCCGAGGCAAATACAAAATCGGAAAACATAATAAACGGAAAAAGCTTTTGCATGTACGAGAGGTTTCCAACCTTACATTTGCAGCTAAGTGTAAAGAGTGAATTTATCTCTAATCCAGATTGGTATCACAATATTGAGTATAAAGAGGAGAGCCGCAGGGTTTTCGATTCTAAAGAAGATCTATTTGTGCCCGGGTTTTTTGAGATGTCGCTTAAAAAAGGTGAAACTATAATTTTCTCGGCCTCTCTTAAAGAAGAAAATCCAGCCAGATTCAAAGAAAAATTCACAAAGAACCTTGCTACTAAAAGTCATAGAGATAGCTTTTTAAACTGTCTTAAAATCTCGGCAAATCAATTTGTTATTACACGAGATGGTGCCTCGTCTTTGTATGCAGGTTATCCTTGGCTAGAAAATGGCTTTAGAGATACTTTAATACACCTGCCAGGTCTTATGCTTTGTGCCAACGAAGACCAGAAGCATTTTAATTATGTTTTAGATACTCTGCTAAAAGATAAACAGAACGATTTTAAACAAACCAGCAATGAGGTAGATGCCCCTTTGTGGCTCTTTTGGACTCTACAACAGTATGCTGCATATACCGGCAAACCAAATTTGATTTGGAAAAATCATGGTTCTCTTTTAAAAGAGATTTTATATTCTTATAGACATGGTATGCGTGGTAATGTATTAATGCACGAAAACGGGCTGCTTTGGGCAGAACAAAAGGGTGTAGCGCTCACTTGGATGGATGCCTATTCAAATGATGTCCCTATTACCGAACGGGCGGGTTATCAAATAGAGGTAAATGCTTTGTGGTATAATGCAATCTGCTATGCTATAGAGTTATCCAAAAACGCTGGAGAAAGGGAGTTTGCAGAGGATTGGATGGGAGTAATAGAGAAAATAGACAAGAACTTTATTAAGGCATTTTCTATAGAAGGAAGAGAGTATTTATCGGATTATGTAGGTCCCGAAGGGCAAAATAAATTTTCAAGACCAAACCAAATGTTTACTTGTGCTTTCGATTATTCACCGCTAAATTTAGAGGAGCAAGCTATGGTTCTTAAAAATATTAAAAAAGAGCTACTAACTGTAAAAGGGATAAGAACTCTCTCTCCAAAAAATTCACTCTATAAAGGTGAATACGATGGAGATCAGCTTACTCGAAACATGGCATACCACCAAGGAACATCTAGAGTTTGGTTACTCTCATTTTATATAAAGGGCATGTTCAAGCTATATGGTAAATCTTTTTTGACTAAAGCCAACGATCTCTTGTTACCTTTTGAAGAAGATATATGGACCCATTGTATAGGATCGGTATCGGAGGTATACGACGGAGACCCTCCTTACCAGCCCCATGGCGCTACATCTTATTCCGGTTCTGTGGCAGCACTACTCACAATAATTAAACTGATTGAAAAACATAACGAAATGGAATTATGAAGGTACTTATGTTTGGATGGGAATTTCCTCCACATATTTCCGGAGGGTTAGGGACAGCTTGTCAAGGTCTCACTACAGGGCTTTCAAACAGTGGTGCCGAGGTGTTATTTGTAATGCCTTCTGCCTCTGGTGACGAAGACCAAAGTCATATTAATATAATAGATGCCAGCGAAATTGAAGTATCTGAGACATGTAGCCATGTAAAAGAGTTTTTAGAGAAAGTTCAATTTATAAAAATAGGATCTAATCTTGTCCCTTATTTAGACCCCGAAGTATTTGCAGAAATTATGACAGAGTTGCAAGAGGGGCAAATAGAAGAGTTTAAACTTAGCCTTGGGCAGAAGTTTAAGTTTTCGGGGAAATATGGTAAAAACTTAATGGAAGAGGTTGCTAGATATGCTCTTATAGCAGGTGAAATAGCACTTCGTGAATCATTCGATATTATTCATGCCCATGATTGGCTTACATACATGGCGGGAATAACTGCAAAACGCATCAGCGGAAAGCCTCTTGTGGTGCATATGCATGCTACAGAATTTGACCGTAGTGGCTCCAATATCAATACCGAAGTATTTGAAATTGAGAAAATGGGCATGAGAGAAGCCGATAGAGTTATAGCAGTTAGTAACCTTACTCGCAATATAATAATAAATAACTACGGGATACACCCATCAAAAGTGATTACAGTTCACAACGCAGTAGATTTTCAGGGATTCCAAAACTTAGAAATTAAGCGAGGTGTTCCAGAGAAAATTGTAACTTTTCTTGGCAGAATCACATACCAAAAAGGGCCAGAATACTTTATAGAAGCAGCATACAAAGTTTTAAAAAAATACCCCAATGTTAGATTTGTAATGGCAGGCAGTGGAGATTTGCTTAACAGATCTATAATGCGCGTAGCAAAATTAGGCATATCCCATAAATTTCACTTTACCGGTTTTCTTAGAGGGAATGAAGTCCAAGAGATGTTTGCCTATTCAGATGTGTATGTAATGCCTTCTGTATCTGAACCTTTCGGCATATCCCCTTTAGAGGCAATGAGAGCAAATGTACCCACCATTATCTCTAAGCAGAGTGGAGTTGCCGAGGTTTTAAACCATGCAATTAAAGTAGATTTTTGGGATATAGATGCTTTGGCAGACTCTATTTACGGATTACTTAATTATCCAGCACTCTCTACAATGGCTGTGAAACATGGTTTAGAAGAGGTAAATGCGCTTAAATGGGATGGAGCGGCACTACAAGTTTTGCAGGTATACAACTCTTTATTATAAATTGAAATTTGAGCACTATGGAAAAATCAATATGTTTTTATTTTCAGGTACACCAGCCAGATAGGCTCAGGTTATACCGTTTTTTTGATATAGGAAGAGAAGAGTATTACTACGACGATTTTGCAAATAAAACTATTCTTAGAAGAATAGCAGATAGATGCTATCTTCCTGCCAATAAATTAATGCTAGAGTTAATAGAGAAATATAAAGGCTCCTTTAAAGTAACATATTCTATATCTGGCTCTGTAATAGAGCAGTTTCAAAAATACACCCCAGAAGTAATTGAAAGTTTCCGAATGCTTGCTGCAACAGGATGTGTAGAGTTTTTAGCAGAAACATATTCCCACTCACTCTCTAGTTTAATATCTGAAAACGAATTTCGAGAACAAGTAGAGTTACATTCTGCCCTAATAGAAAAGAACTTTGGTGTAAAACCTAAGGTGTTTAGAAATACAGAACTAATTTATTCCGATGAGATTGGAGCAATAGTTGCCAACATGGGATATGCTGCCATGCTCACAGAAGGCGCTAGACATATAATGGGTTGGAAAAGCCCTAATTATCTCTATACAAATGCAATAAATCCAAGATTAAAGCTATTATTAAAGAACTTTATATTAAGTGACGATATAGCTTTTCGTTTTTCTAATAAGGGATGGGAAAATTGGCCTCTTACTTCAGAGAAATTTGCTTCATGGATTTCGGAAGCTCTATCTAAAGACGAGATTGTTAATTTGTTTATGGATTATGAGACTTTTGGAGAGCATCAGAATGCATCTACTGGAATATTTGATTTTTTACGCCATTTACCAGAAAGCATACTCTCTAGTACAGATTTTGTTTTTGATACCCCATCGGGTATTTGCAAAAGACATCAACCTGTAGCTCCTTTACATGTTCCATTCCCTATCTCTTGGGCAGACGAAGAGAGAGATACCAGTGCGTGGCTTGGAAATGAACTTCAAAATGAGGCTTTTAGTAAACTATATTCAATTGAAGAAGCTGTAAAGAGTTGTAACAGACAAGATATAACAGACAACTTTAGAAAGCTTCAAGAGAGCGACCATTTTTATTATATGTGTACAAAATTCTTCTCAGATGGTGCAGTCCACAAATATTTTAACCCATATGACACTCCCTATGAGGCATTTATTAACTATATGAATGTGCTGAGTGACTTTATGTTAAGAGTAGAAAAGCAGAGTATAAATAAGCCAACACCACTTGGAACAGTTATTGTAGAGAAAGAGCCCGCTAAACGCAATACCGCTAAAAAAAGCAAATAGAGAAAAGTTAGAATGACAAATAAAAATTTAATAACCCCCGATTATCTCTTTGAGGTAAGTTGGGAGGTTTGTAATAAAATTGGTGGCATACACACCGTTATTGCTACCAAAGCACTTAATTTATCTAAAGAGCTACAAAATAGGCACATACTAATAGGGCCAGATGTTTGGAGAGAGACAGATAATAACCCAGAGTTTATAGAAGAGCCCAATCTTTTGAGAGCTTGGAGAGTAAAAGCACACGATGAGGGGCTAAGAATACGTGTTGGTAGGTGGAATGTCTCAGGAACACCCATTGTTATATTGGTAGACTTTAGTTCATATATCTCTCGTAAAGATGAGATTTTTTCAAAATTTTGGGAAGAGTATAAACTTGACTCAATATCTGGTCATTGGGATTATGCAGAGAGCGCTCTTTTTGGCTATGCTACAGGTAAAGTGATTGAAAGTTTTGTCAAATTCAATACAGCTCCTCATATGAAAGTGGCAGCACAGTTTCACGAGTGGATGACAGGGGCAGGTGTCTTATATCTTAAAACCACATCACTACCAATTGCAACCATATTTACAACTCATGCTACTGTTATTGGCAGGTCGCTTGCAGGCAATGGATTTCCTTTGTACGATAACATGGAGCAGTACGATCCCAAAGAAAAAGCTCTGGAATTTAACGTTCAAGCCAAACATTCACTAGAGAAATGCGCTGCGCTACAGTCCGATGTTTTTACAACCGTCTCGGCAATAACAGCGGTGGAATGTGAGCATTTTCTTGGTAGAAAACCCGATTTTGTCACTCCCAATGGTTTTGAAAACAGCTTCACTCCCAAGAAAGAACTTATTAAAAAATCTCACGATATTGCATACAATAAGATGCGAGAGGTTGCTGCTCTAATGACAGGTTTCCCAGTAAGTGAAAATGCAGCAATGATTGCTATAAGTGGGCGTTATGAATATAAAAATAAAGGGATAGATATTTACCTAGATGCTTTGGCAGAACTCAACCGCTCTCCTAAGATCAATAAAGATGTTATCGCTTGGATATTTGTACCTGCAGGCCACAATGGACCCGACAAAGAGCTTTTGAATAAAAAAACAGATGGAGGTGACTACAAAGCAGCTGTTTCTCATTTATTAAGAGATCCTGAGTGGGATCCCGTGTTAAAAAAGATTAAAGAGCTTCACTTGCTAAATAAAGAGAGTGATAATGTTAAAGTTCTGTTTATCCCGTCATATCTTAATGGAAGCGACGGAATCTTTGACATGACTTATTATGAGATATTATGCGGATTAGATCTCACAATCTTTCCTTCATACTACGAGCCATGGGGTTATACTCCACTTGAAAGTTTAGCTTTTGGTGTTCCAACAATAACTACTACTCTTACCGGTTTTGGTTTATGGGTAAAAGAGCACACTAAGGGAGATAACAAAGCCATAGCTATATTGAAAAGAGACGACTCCAATTATCAAAATGTGGTTTCTGGAACTGTAACTAAAACAGATGAGATAATTCTACTCTCACAAGAAAAAATGGACAAATTGCGTGACCAAGCCAGAGAGTTGGCAAAAATCGCTTTATGGGACAATCAAATAGATTATTATAAGAGGGCATATTCAATGGCAATTAACAAAATCGTAGATTCTAAAGGGGCTTTCCCCATAGACATGGAAGATAAAGACCACTTAAACCATAAGAAAGGGATAATTACCCGCCCTACCTGGAGTAAAATAATTATAACAAAAAAACTTCCAGAGAGTCTAAAAAACTTGGAAACAATCTCACGAAATCTTTGGTGGTGTTGGAATCAAGAAGCTATAGACCTTTTTAAAATGGTAGATAGGCAACTTTGGAAAGAGTGTGAGGGCAATCCCATACATCTACTAGATATGCTTTCACTAAAAAGGTACCAAGAGTTAGAAAACGACTCTAAGTTCCTAAGAAAACTAGATACTGTTTATCGTCAGTTCGTAGATTACATGAAGGCTAAAAAAGATGAAAAGGGAGCAAGAATAGCCTATTTTAGCATGGAATATGGTTTAGACAAATCTCTTAAAATTTATTCTGGTGGGCTTGGAGTACTTGCAGGTGACTACCTTAAGGAATCTAGTGATATGATGGTGCCAATGACTGCTGTTGGCCTGTTATATAAATACGGTTATTTTAATCAAATTTTAAGCGCATCTGGAGACCAAATAGCACAATATGATCCCCAAGATTTTAGAAAACTACCTGTAAGCCCTGTTAGAGATAACCATGGTAATTGGGTAACAGTTAGTATTGCACTTCCTGGGAGAAATATGATTGCTCGCCTATGGAAAACAGAAGTAGGGCGTACAGAACTTATACTTCTAGACACAGATTACGAAGACAATCTTCCCGAAGATAGAGCTGTAACTCATCACCTTTATGGAGGAGACTGGGAAAATAGACTAAAACAAGAGTTGCTTTTGGGTATAGGAGGTGTTAGAGCTTTGAGGGCTCTAAATAAGCAAGCCGATGTATACCACCTTAATGAAGGACATGCTGCTTTTATTGGACTAGAAAGACTCAAAGAGTATACTTCGGAACAAAATCTTTCATATGCCGAGGCTGTAGAGGTAGTGAGATCTTCTTCTCTCTATACCACCCATACTCCAGTTCCAGCAGGACACGACTCATTCTCAGAAGATTTAATAAGAGAATATCTATCTCATTATCCAGAAAAATTAAAGATAAATTGGGACATCCTTATGTCTTTGGGTAAAATAGATCCATTTAATAAAGAGGAGAAGTTCTCTATGAGTAACCTAGCTGCAAATCTCTCTCAAGAGATTAATGGAGTGAGCCGTCTTCACGGCAAGGTTAGCAGAGAGATACTATCACCTATTTGGCCAGGATACCTTCCAAGCGAACTTCATGTTAGTTATGTAACCAATGGAGTACACTATCCAACTTGGACAGCTCCAGAGTGGAAAGAGATTCATTCAGATGTTTTTGGAGAAGACTTCCAAAGCCACCATTATAATAAAGAGTGTTTTAAAGGTATTTTTGAAGTAGAAGACAGTACTATTTGGTATGTACGTACCAAGCTTAGAGCTAGGCTTATAAAATCAATAAAAGCATCGCTTTCTATGCCTATTACCACAGCGCACTATACGCCTCAACAGGTAGTTCAAATAAAAGAATCGCTTAGAGACGATATACTAACTATTGGTTTTGCAAGAAGATTTGCAACATACAAAAGAGCTCATTTGCTTTTTTCAGACTTGTCACGTTTAGATAAGATTGTGAATAATCCCGAACGCCCTGTGCAATTCTTTTTTGCAGGGAAAGCTCACCCCGCCGATAAGGCAGGCCAAGATATGATACGTCGAATTGTTGAGATATCTCTTCTTCCACAATTTGTAGGACGTATTCTTTTTGTTCCAGGGTACGATATGACTATTGCAAAGCATATGGTTCAAGGAGCCGATGTATGGATGAATACTCCAACTAGGCCATTAGAGGCATCTGGTACTAGTGGGCAAAAAGCTGCTATGAATGGAGTTATGCATTTTTCTGTCTTAGACGGGTGGTGGGTAGAGGGCTACCGCGAAGGAGCAGGATGGGCACTGCCCGAAGAAAAAACTTATGAAAATCAAGATTATCAAGACCAAATGGATGCTGTAACCATTTACAACATGCTAGAAAATGAGATTGCTCCACTATTTTATCAAAAAGCATCGATTAAAAGCGCATACCCTACTGCTTGGATAGAGACTATTAAAAATACAATAGCTTATGTAGCCTCTAATTTTACTACCAATAGGATGATGACAGATTATATAAACCAGTTTTATAATAAGCTGAACGAAAGGCACGCGTTTGTAATCAAAGACGATTTCAAATTTGCAAGAGAGATGGCTCAGTGGAAAAAAAGAGTAAGAAAGGAGTGGCCTTTTATTGAGGTGGTAGATTATATTAAACCCGATTATTCTAAAGCCGATATTATTCTTGGAGATAAGTATCATGCCGAGGTTGCCCTCTCTATTGGAGATTTAAAGCCCGAAGACATAGGTGTAGAGATGATAATAGCAGAAAACGGTACCGATTCTGTTACTAATATTAGAGATGTTTACGAATTTGAATTTAAAGAATTTAGTAAGGGAATTGCGCGCTATAGTTGTACTATTATGGCAGAGAGTGCTGGTGCCTATAACATTGCAGGCAGAATTTATGCAAAAAATGCAGGATTGGCTCATAGACAAGATTTCGATTTAGTAAAATGGTTGTAGCAGCAACAGGTTTTTTCGATGGTGTACATAAAGGGCACCGCGCTGTTTTGGACAGAGTATGTACTCTTGCAAAACAGCAAGAGGCAGAATCGGCCGTAGTTACTTTTTGGCCACATCCAAGAGCCGTTTTACAACAAGATGCGGCTAAATTTAGGTTGCTCACTACTCTTGAAGAGAAGAAAAATCTACTTCATGCTTTAGGTATAGATAAAGTTTATGTACTCCCCTTTGACAGAGAGTTTGCACAGCAAACTACTGCTCAGTTTTTTAATAAGTTTCTTAAAGAAAAATTTAATATCACAACACTTGTAGCAGGATACGATCATAGAGTTGGTAGCGATGTAAATCAAACTCAAGAAGAGATGTTCCAGATAGCTCAAGAAAATGGGATAACTCCTGTGAGAGTTTCTGAGTTTGAAACCACTAATGATCACATTGTTATTAGTTCTACTAAAATAAGAGAGGCTATATGTACTGGAGATATTGAACTTGCTGCAAATATGCTCGGGTACAATTACGGCCTTAAAGGAGTTGTTGTAGAGGGTAATAAAATAGGTCGTTCTATGGGTTTTCCTACAGCTAATATTATGCTATACGAACCATTAAAGCTTTTGCCTGCAAATGGTGTTTATGCTGTTTGGGTAGGGGTTGGCACCGCTGTATATAGAGGAATAGCAAATATTGGCACTCGGCCTACTGTTTCGGACTCTAGCGAAAAGAGCATAGAGGTACATATTTTAGACTTTAATGAAGATATTTATGGCTTATCACTAAAGCTTCAATTTGTATTCCGTTTAAGAGACGAGCAAAAGTTTGACTCATTAGATTTTTTGAAGTCACAGTTGAATAAAGACAAAGTTAGAGCTCAAAATCTTTTAAAAAATATGGATAATACTCTATTTTATTGTTAAATTAGTCTTTTAATAAAATAGTAGCTTTACAAAAAACAGATATGGATACATTCTTATACATAGTTATTGCAATAGCGATATTGGTCTATCAAATTTATAATGATAAAAAGAAGAAAGAGCAGAGAAATGATGCTGTGAATAGACCCTCTGTAAATAGGCCACCTGTACAAAGGATAGACCCAAATGAAGAGTTGCATAGAGATCTTGCACAAATGTTTGGTTCATTTGCTATGAGAGATCACTTAGAAGATGATAGTGAATTCAATGAACAACAAGATGTTGATTTTGACGAGATAGACAATAGAGTTGAGCAGCAAGATAGTCTACTGCAACAGCATGACAATCTACTGCAACAGCATGACAATCTATTGAAACAGCACGATTTTGCTGCCCACTCATACATTGCAGAGAAGTCACAGAAAGATAAACCAGCAGAAACATTAGGTAACCATGCTTATAATGTAGCAGTTCCTGTTAACAAGACAGATGCCGAGACCACACAACTGCTTCAAGAGATTTACGATAGTCCCGAAATATCAAATTTTGGAATAGGTCAAGAGCCATATAATGAGTTAAATAATAAGGTTAAAAGCTTCGACCCAAGGCTGTTTATTCTTTACTCAGAGATCGCCCAACCTAAATACAGGGATTAGTTTTTTTATTTAATTTTAATTATTAACTTTGCTCTGAAGAGTCCTGTACTACAGGATTCTTTTTAATTTTTTATATTAATATGTCAAAAACTCATTATCTCACTGCCGAGGGTTTAGATAAACTCAAAGCAGAGCATCATCAGCTTGTTACTGTAGAGCGTCCTTCTATTTCTAAGCAAATTGCAGAGGCTAGAGATAAAGGGGATTTATCTGAAAATGCAGAGTATGATGCTGCCAAAGAGGCACAAGGCCTACTAGAGCTTAAAATTTCTAAGCTCGAGAATGTTATTGCAAATGCTCGTATTATTGATGAGTCAAGAATAAATACTACAAATATTCAAATAATGAATAAGGTTAAGCTTAAAAACTTAACTAACAATATGGTAGTTGAGTACACCCTAGTTGGAGAGGCAGAGGCAAATCTTAGAGAGGGTAAGCTAGCAGTAGCAACTCCTATTGGGAAGGCTCTTATTGGCAAGCAAAAGGGTGATGTTGTAGATGTTAACGTTCCTTCAGGGATGGTAAAGTTTGAAATTCTTGAAATATCAAAATAAGATGCCATCTATTTTTTCAAAAATTGTATCTGGAGAGATCCCTTCATGGAAAATTGCAGAAGACCAACGTTTTTATGCATTTCTAGATATTAATCCTATATCTAAAGGTCATACACTTGTAATACCTAAAACAGAAACCGATTATATTTTCGATTTGGAAAGTGAAGAGTTTTCTTCTCTTTTTGCTTTTGCTCAAAAAGTTGCAATTGCAATTAAGGAAACTATACCTTGCCAAAGAGTAGGAGTTGCAGTTTTGGGAATGGAAGTTCCTCATGCTCATATCCACCTTATACCAATAAACAGAGAAAGCGACTTAAACTTTAATAAAGAAAAGTTGAACATTAATGCTTCAGAAATGGAGAAAATATCAAAGTCTATAAGCTCTAAAATCAAACTTTAAAAAGATGAGAAGAATTATTCTTACAGCACTTGTTGCTTTTGCCTTAATTTCCTGTTCTAATAATAAAAATGCAAAAATTAGTGGTAAAATTGAAGGAGCAAAAACTGGAGCAGTAGTACTAAAAGTATTGGAAGTAAGCTCGCAAAAAACAGTAGATACTCTAAAGATTCAATCTGGAGGTGAATTTAACTATTCCGTTGATTTAGCCAATGAGCACCCTAATTTTTACTACCTATATTACAAAGATAGACAGATTGCCTCAATGATATTGCTACCTGGAGACAAAGTCAAAATAATTGCCGATACTCTTGGTTTAAATTTTAATATATCGGGCTCACAAGAGACAGATGTGCTTAATAAGTTAGAAAAAAACTTATCTTCTAAAAGGCAAAATTTTGATTTACTCATGAGCGAAATGCAAAATGCAAGAGAGCAAGGTGATTCTAAAACAGAAACTGCTCTTAATTACGATTTAGGCAAACTATATATTAATCAAAAGAGAGAAGCCATTAAACATATATATGAAAATCCTAACTCTATTACTAACCTAATGCTCATATATCATAAGTTAGCAGTAAATATCCCTCTTTTTGCCGATCCTATGGACGCTCTAATCTTCCGTAGAGTATATGATTCTTTAAATGTTATTTATCCTGGGTGGATATATCTAGAAAGATTAAATGACGAAATTGTTTATAGAGAAAAAACCGATGTTCTTAACTCAAAAATTCTTGATGCTAAAGAAACAGGGGTGCCAGATATTACGTTACCAAATAATAAAGCTGTTCCAATATCTCTTTCTTCTCTCTCTTCTAAAGTAATCATACTATCATTCTGGACAATAACAGAGACATCTCAAAAAATGATAAACCTTGATTATAAAGATCTTTATGAGAAATATAACTCTAAAGGTTTAGAGATTTATCAAGTATCTGTAGATACAGATAAGACAGCTTGGGCTACAACAGTAGCAGAGCAAAACCTTCCTTGGATTAGTGTTTGTGACGGACTAGGAGGTAACTCAATAGCACTTTCTACATATAATATTAAACAAATACCTGCCAATTTTATAATAGACAAATCGGGAACAATAATAGCCAAAAATGTTTACGACAATGCTTTAGAGAAATTGATTATTTCGCTTTTGAAGTAATTTGTAGTGGGTTTTTCTTAGATATACCTGCAATAAAGTCTTTAAGGTAGAATGGCTCAAAATAGGCTACATCTTCGAAATCACCTTTATTATATTTTATTATTGCATTTGGGATCATACCTTGAGCTAGTGCTTCTATATTTATAAACACTGCATTGGGGTGCTGAATAATATTGGCAACCTTAGGTGAACCATCTCCACAAAAAACGACACTCCCTTTATTTAGAAGATCACTGAAGCTCTCTTGCTCAACTACTAGTGCTTCTACAGGGGTTAATCTCTCTCCTCTATTAGAGTAACATGCTGTGTATACCTCCATTCTGCGGGCGTCTATCATAGGCACAATGGTAGGAGCTTCAATATTGTTATTCATAATAGAGTCAGAGGCAAGAGAAGCTAATAAATCTAGCGAGCCTACAGAGATTAGAGGCTTCGAAGCTCCAAAGCAGAGCCCTTTTGCAAACGAAACTCCAACACGAAGCCCAGTGTAAGAGCCAGGGCCTTTGCTAACAGCAATAGCATCGCACTCATCTAATGATACTTTATTGGAATCAAGAATTTCTTGAGTAATTATTGAAATAATACCTGCATGAGCTCTTGGTTCACGAGAAACTCTTTGATCTATAAGAGCATTCCCCAAACAAAGAGCAACGGAGCATACTTCTGTACTGGTTTCAATTAAAAGAATAGTAGGAGCTTTTATGGTCATTAAAATTGGTTGTTTCTATATCTTTTTTTCCTCTTCAATTTTAACTAAAGCTCCTGCTTTAAGAGTTTTACTTATAGCCAAGAAAGGACCAGTAATAACAGTTTCACCTAAGGACAGTCCTGAGGTAACTTCTATATTAGTAAGGTCTTGGATGCCAGTAGTTATAGCTCTTACTTCTATAGTATTATCTGCTTTAATAACGAATACTTGTTCTACAGATTCATTAATACCTAGAGCTTGTTTAACAGAATCTGTAAGTAAATCTACACGAGTTGTAATTGATTGAAGAGGAACTGTACTAATATTATCTTTTCTTTCAGTTTGAACCGCTACAGATGCAGACATACCTGGACGGAAAGGGATTTTTCCATCATTTACTATATCTAAATATGATTCTGGCAGTATAAATATTTTAACCTCAAAATTGGTAACTTGGTCTAAGGCCGAACCAATATTTTTAGCAGAGTTAGCTATTTGGGTAACCACTCCAGTAAATTTACGGCTAGGATAGGCATCTACATCTATTGTTGCAGTATCGCCCTGCTTAATTCTTATTATATCGTTCTCATTAACATCTACTAGCACTTCCATTTGGTCGAAATTTGCAATGCGAAGCATTTCTGTACCTGCCATTTGGCTTGTTCCAACAACCCTTTCTCCTTTTTCTACACTCATTTTGGATATTATACCATCCATAGGTGCATAAATTACAGTTTTAGTTAAGTTTTCCTGAGCCTCTTTAAGTGCCGCAGTAGAGCTTTTTACATTGAATTCTGCTGCTTTTATCTGCTCTTTTGCTACTTGAAATTGAGAAAAAGATGTTTCATACTCGGCCTCAGAAATTGCTCTTTGGTCAAATAAAGTTTTATTTCTCAAGTAATTTTGTTCGGTTTGTTTAAACTGTGCCAATTGCTGCGTTAGTTGTGCTTTAACAGAGTTTAGTGAAGCCTCGGCACGGTCTTTCATAGAGATATAAACATCTTGTTTAATCTTAATAATAAGATCGCCTTTGCTAATATTATCTCCTTCTTTAAAATTAAGCTCAACAATCTCTCCCGAAACGTCTGGGCTAATTTTAACCTCTACTACAGGTTTTATTTTTCCATTGGCTGGAATAACTTCGGTTATACTCCTACCTGTTATCTCTTGGGCAGTGACAGTTGTTGATGTCTTATCTTTATTACTACCTATCCATACCAAAAGGACAATGAGCAAAACAGCTGCTGCGATTATCCACTTTATTTTATTTTTTTTCATAATGTTTTTTCTGTTAAAGTTATAGTGAAATAGGTATGCCTCTATAAAAATCTAAGATCTTAAGCTGGAATACATATTGATATTTAGATTGGTAATAATCTGACTTAGCCTTAAATAAATTTGTTTTTGCAACTGTGTAGTCGGTAGCATTTAATACCCCAACATCAAATTTTTGTTGCACATAACGGAAAGACTCTTCCATTGCTTTAACATTTTGCTCCGAAGCTTTATATCTTTCGAAAAAAGAGAGAGCTTCGTTTCCTGCCTGTTGAATCTCTTTATAAAGTAACTGTAAACGACTTTTATATTCTATTTGAGCTCTTCTAACACTCAATTTGGCGTTTTTTACATTAGTCTTAACCCTAAAATTATTAAAGATAGGTATATTCAAGCCAAAGCCTACAGAGGGGTTTCTGTTTTCATTAAATTGACTAAAGAAAGCTTGATCTCTTCCATCACTATAATAAGTACCGTACCCGGCAGAAAAAGAGATAGATGGATAGAGGCGCCCTTTTGCAATCTCTAGCTGTAAGCCTGAGTTTTCAAGATTAAGTTCGGCTACTTTCACTTGTGGGAGTGTTTGAGATATTTTATAAAGATCTTCTACAGATTCTCCAACATACTCTTTAACTAAAAAATCTACATCAATTTGTTCTACATCAAACTCACTGTTCCCATCTAGATCTAATAGTTGTTTAAGTGCAAGTAATGAGGTGCGTAATTGGTTCTGAGCACCTATAACTTGTACCCTTTCCGATGCAAGTTGTGATTGAATTTCTAAAAGAGAGCTATATGCAACGCTACCTGCATCTACTAATTTCTTTGTTCTCTCTACTTGCTCTTGAGCACTAATAATACTTTGTTGAGTTGTATTGAGAATCTCTTTGGATAGCAAAATTTGCAGATAAGATCTTGCAATATCTATAGAAATATCATTTCTGAGTTTCTCACCCTCGCTGCGCGAAACCTCTAACTGCACACTATTGCTCTTTACTTCATTTGTTTTTGTGAAGCCCTCAAATAGATTTATTGCAGCTCTAGCATTGGCACTTGTGCTTTGGGAGAGCTTGTTTTCAATAATTTCTAGATCCTGCATATTTACAGACCTACCCCAGTTCATGGAGTGGCTAACAGATGCACTAACGGTTGGTATATAGTTCATTTTGGCCTGATAAAGATTATTTTGGCCCTGCTCTACTGCAAGTTCTTGCTGTTTTAACTGCAGATTGTTTTCCCAAGCATAACTAATACACTCCTGAAGGCTCCAACTCTTTTGTGCAGAGAGGAGTGCAGGGAAGAATAGGAGCAGAATAAATGGGAGTTTGATTATTTTTCTCATAATTAACAAAGTTAAATTATTTTAGTATATAAACTCCCATTTAAAAAATTATTTTAAACTTTTTTTATTTGTGAACCACTTGAGAGTTAGCTTGTGCCTCGTAGAGCCCCTTGCTTATTATCTGAAATGCTCGCCATAATTTTTTTAATGTATAGCCAGCACCTTTGCCCAAAGCTTCTGCTACATCGTAGTCCCACCCTTGGGAACCACCCCATATTAAAACAGTATCGTTATATGATAGGGTGCTTAAATTTAATTCAATTGCTCTGTTTTCCATTATGCAGCCTCCCATCCTTCTACAAAACCGTGTTTAAAACTAGGCCAGTACTTTTCGGCCTTTTTTATTGCCTCTCCAAGCAGGTTAGCTAAGTTCCAAAGATCTCTTAAGCTAATCCCTCCAGCTATTGTTTCTTCGTTTTTTTCAAGAGTAGTCAATCTCCACTCATCTTTCACATACTCATTCATAACAAAATAATTTGGTATTTAATTGCAAATATCGGTGTGCAATTATCACCGGGAGTGTGCACCCTCCTTATCTATTCTTCATTGTAACTGTTTGGTTGGCAATTGAGCGAAACTCAGGATCGTGAGATATAACCAAAAAAGCACATCCCTCTTCTTTTAGCCTTATAACAGAATTTCTTATTAAATATTCTGAATCTTTATCTAATGAAGATGTAGCTTCGTCTAGAATCATAACCGGAGCTCTCTTCATTACTGCTCTCGCAAAAGCAATCCTTTGTTGTTCACCTCTAGAGAGCATAGAGCCACCCTCACCTGGATGTGTGAAAAAACCAAACGGAAGCCTCTCGGCCATTTTGTCGAGTTCTAGCTCTTTGGATATTATTTTAAAATAATTGTCATCATTTTGTAATTCTCTTCCAGACATTATACACTCTATTATACTCTGCCCATATAAATCGGGATTTTGAGGGACTATTGCAATGTTATTTCGCCATTTATCTAAGGTGCTAAAATTATCTCCGTACCAATGTAAACACCCTGCAGTAGGTTCTAAATGCTTCATAATTATAGATACTACTGTACTTTTCCCACATCCACTACCTCCACTAAGCAATAAAATCTTCCCACTTTCTATTTTAAAAGAAAGATCTTCAAAAAGTAATGATCTACCTGGATAACCAAAAGAGAGCTCTTCTGCGATTATTTTACAACTATTATCTTTTGATTGCAAATATGGCTCTATGCTTTTTTGATTTGCAAATACTTGACTCTCTTTTTGTAAAGACATTATGTCATAAAGCCTAGAGGAAGCTATAAATCCTTCTCTAAAAGATGAAAATGAACTTGCTAATTCTTGCAGAGGCGAAGAAAACACTGTAGTAATGGCATAAAATGAGATCATCTCTCCTAAAGTTATCTTTCCAGCTATAACTGCTGCACCACCAAACCACAAAACTATTACAGATAATGATCTAGATGTAAAATCGGCTGCACTACCTGCATAAACGGCTGCATTACCTGTTGTCTCTATAGTACTATTAAGTTGATCTAGTTTGATCCCAGATTTGGCGAGAGCTAGTGTCTCTATTCCAAAATTTCTTATTGTTGCCATAGATCTCAAACTTTCTATAATAGTACTCTGGAGTAGAGATGCTTTTTCCATGAGATTTCTCATAAGAGGTTTGTTCACTTTATCATGGATAAGAAAAATTGAAATATATAGAGGAATAAACAGAGCACATAAAACTGCCAAATTTGTGTTTATAGTAAATAGAAGAACTATTGAAAATAGTAATGTTACTATTGCAACAATTGTCTCTGGTAGTGTATTGGCTATAAGAGTTCTTATCCTGTAAACATCGGAAATTCGTGAAGTAAGTTCTCCCGTTTTAAATGAATTAAAGCAGGGGAGTGGTATATGATATAACTGTTCAAGATACTCGCATGTGAGTTTTTTATCTGTATAGATAGATGTTTTTAAAAGAATTTTGGAACGTATAATAGATAATATGACAGAAATAGCAACAATTGCAATCATAATTGCCGAAAGCATCTTTAACCTCTCGGAATCTCCATGAGGGATAACCACATCTAATATCTCTTTTATAAAAATAGCTGTCGCAAGCATAGTTATAATATGAAGTATAGAGATTAGAAGTGTAATAGGAAATACTTTCCATTTACTGCTCATTACTATAGAGAGTTGTTTTAAATGTGGTAGCATAGTATGAGTTGATTGCTCTCTTCTAGCGTCACTATGTACCGTTTCTGCAAAAAGAATAAGAACTCCTGTCCATTCGGCCACTAGATCCTTTACGCTTGTCTTGATTAATTCTCCCACAGCTGGATCCATTATTATAAATTTGCCTTTTTTATAATTAGACAATACTACATAATGAAGAAACCCATCTTCTTTTTTTAGATGAAGAATAGCAGGTTTAGGTATTTTCGTTAATGACTCTAAAGTCCCTTTATATGCTTCTGCTTGAAATCCGATTTTTTGAGCTGCTTCTTTTAATCCCTTAATTGTGGTACCCGAAGAGTCTGTACCACTAAGGTATCTTATTAATGAGACACTTATTTTTAATCCTTTATGGGCTGCCACCGAAGCTAAAGCAGCTGCACCACAATCGCTTCTATCTTTTTGCTTAACTTTTACCGAAAGCCATATTTTATTTGTGAATAATATCTTATTCAATCTCCTCATCTCTCCCTCCTCTTTTTTTAAAAAAGAAACGGGATACTATCAACCACTCATACTCTTTTGCTCATTAGAGAATCTCTCACCTCCAAAACTATCCCGTTTCTGAGAGCTAATCTATGCTAAAAAAATAGAAAAAAAGTTTAGGAAAGAATAATCCAATAAAGACTTTACTATACGAGCATTAATTTAGGATGTTAAAAAATTTTAACATTTTCTAGATAGGGAAAAACCTTTGGTGCGAAGGATTCAATTAGTGAGTACAACCTAGATGTAGCAAAGTAATTTGCAGGTATAATTTCAAAGATTTTATTTAATGAATTTACAAAATAGATAATTACACTAAAAATGAGGCTATATTTCATTATACCGAAAACAACTCCCAATAATTTGTCTAACCACCCTAAAAGTACAAATTTAAAGAGACCAGAAACTGCCTTACCAATTAAATTAACAACTATTAATACGGCGAAGAATATTATTGCGAAAGAGATAATGTTAATTAGATTGTTGTCTGTATTGAACCATGTGCGTATTCCTTGAGAAAGTAAATAAGAGAAGTGCCAACCGGCCCAAATTCCCAGTATTAAGGCCGTAAATGATGCTATTTGTCTAACTAGGCCATTCATTAACCCTCCTATAACGGCTGGAATAAAACAGATGAGGATAATAATATCTATAGTGTTGATAGAAAAATCCATAATTATTTTTGTTTCAAAAGTAACGAAAAATCGTATCTTTGCAAATTCAAGAAAAATTCCAATATGAAATTTGCCGAGTATAAAAGTTTAGATCTTGTAGAGATAAATAGCTCTATATTAGAACTGTGGAAGAAAGAGAGTTGTTTTGCAAAAACTATTTCCGAAAGGGAGGGAGCTCCAAAATTTATTTTTCACGAAGGACCACCTTCTGCAAATGGTATGCCTGGGATTCACCACGTGATGGCAAGAGCTATCAAAGATGTCTTTTGTAGGTATAAAACTCAAAAGGGATATTTGGTTGAGAGAAAGGCAGGTTGGGACACTCATGGTCTTCCAGTAGAGCTTAGCGTAGAGAAAATGCTAGGTATAACTAAAGAGGATATTGGTAAATCCATTACTGTAGATGAGTATAATGCTGCCTGCCGTAAAGAGGTAATGAAATATACAAAAGAGTGGGAGAGTCTAACCGAGCAAATTGGTTATTGGGTAGATATGGAGAATCCTTACATAACCTACGACAACAGATACATAGAGACTCTTTGGCATTTACTTAAGATTATTTATGAAAAAGGTTATCTATATAAGGGATATTCAATTCAACCATTCTCTCCGGCCGCTGGTACAGGGCTAAGTAGTCACGAACTTAACCAACCAGGTTGCTATAAAGATGTAAGAGATACTACTTGTGTGGCGCAATTTAAAGTTATTAAAAACGCAAAATCAGAAACTTTATTCTCTACTGCTCTCCAGTCTGCAAAAACAGAACTCCCTCTATATATAATAGCATGGACAACCACTCCATGGACACTACCATCTAATACTGCTTTGTGTGTAGGCCCCAACATTGAGTATGTACTGGTTAATTCTTTTAACCCATATAGTGGTAGTCAAGCCATATACTTGGTTGCAAGAGAGCTAGTAAATGCACACTTCAATCCTCTTGGAGCAGAGGCTTCTATGGAGGAGTATAAACAAGGAGATAAAATTGTTCCATTCCGCATAATTGACAAATCATTTAAAGGAGAAGAGCTTTGTGGAATCACATATGAACAGCTTATTCCTTGGGTAAAGCCAGGAGAAGGAGCTTTTAAGGTAATTCCTGGAGATTTTGTTACTACTTCAGATGGTACAGGTATAGTGCATATAGCACCAACCTTTGGTGCCGATGACCAACGAGTAGCCAAAGCTAATGGAGTACCTGCACTTATGGTAAAGGATTCCGATGGCAATATGCAAGCTTTGGTAGATAGAACTGGTAAGTTCTATAACCTAGAGCAGCTAGATAGTGAGTTTGTTGTTCAATTTGTGAATAAAGATCTATATAAAGAGTATGCGGGCCGTTTTGTTAAAAATTCATACGACTCTTCTCTCAAAGAAGATGATATAACACTAGATATAGACTTGGCTGTTATGTTAAAGCAGCAAGGTTTAGCTTTTAAAATTGAAAAATACGTTCACTCATACCCACATTGTTGGAGAACAGATAAACCTGTACTCTATTACCCTTTAGACTCTTGGTTTATTAAAACTACTGCCGTTCAAGAGCGAATGATAGAACTTAACAAAACCATTAATTGGAAGCCCGAATCTACAGGTAGCGGTCGTTTTGGCAAATGGCTAGAAAATCTTCAAGATTGGAACCTTTCGCGTAGCCGTTATTGGGGAACTCCTTTACCTGTTTGGCGTACCGAGGAGGGGCAAGAAGAGATTTGTATTGGCTCGGCAACAGAACTCTATAACGAAATAGAAAAGTCTGTAAAAGCTGGCTTTATGAGCTCTAATCCATTTAAGGATAAGGGTTTTACTCCAGAAGATTTCTCTTTGGAGAATTATGATAAAATTGATCTCCATAGGCCTTATGTAGATAACATTGTGCTTGTTTCCCCTTCGGGAAAGAGAATGCTACGTGAGACCGATCTAATAGACGTATGGTTCGATTCGGGAGCTATGCCTTTCGCTCAAGAGGGATTGCAAAAAGTGGGAAATGAAGCTTTTGGCCGTGCTGCCAATTTTATAGCCGAGGGGGTAGACCAAACTCGCGGCTGGTTTTTTACTCTGCACGCCATAGCAACAATGGTTAAAGACGACGTTGCCTTTAAAACGGTTATCTCTAATGGACTTGTTTTAGATAAGGAAGGCAATAAAATGAGCAAACGTTTGGGTAATACTGTAGATCCTTTTAAAACTTTGGGAGAATTTGGAGCCGATCCTCTGCGTTGGTATATGCTCACAAATGCACAACCGTGGGACAATCTTAAGTTTGACATAGGTGGGGTAGACGAGGTTAGAAGAAAATTCTTTGGAACATTATATAATACCTATTCATTCTTTTCGCTTTATGCAAATGTAGATGGTTTTGAAAACAGAGAAGATCAAATACCTTTAGAAGAGCGCCCAGAGATAGACCGTTGGATAATCTCTTTGCTTAACACACTTATAGATGAGGTTGGGCAGTGCTACGAAAACTACGATGTTACGGCTGTAGGTAGAAAAATTCAGGATTTTGTAAATGATAATCTAAGTAACTGGTATGTAAGGTTAAATAGAAGAAGATTTTGGGCAGGAGAGATGAATGCTTG
>CAYIYT010000020.1:0-34368 GCA_964367735.1 uncultured Muribaculaceae bacterium | reverse complement strand
TTAACTAACTTTGAATTGTATTAAGAAATAAAGAGTATGAAAACATTTGTGATCAATTTGATAATTCTTCTTTTAGTGCCTCTTTCATTTATTGGGCAACCTTTAAATATTGGGATATTAAATGATGCTTCTCTCTCTAGTTCATGCCAGATGAATAGTCTTGTAAAAGAGGAGATTACAAATCTTATGCAAGCTAAGGGAGCTGTAACATTTACCGATCTTTATTCAGATTGGGATATGAATAAAATATCGACAAATTTTGAGTTGCTACTAAATAACCCTAAAGTAGACATTATTATCCCTGTAGGGTTAATCTCTTCTAGGCTAATGGGCGAAAATACCAATTATTCTAAGCCTGTACTTTCTAATAATCAGTTAATTTTTAAATTAAAAAAAGAGATTGATGCTTTCTTTAATCTCTTTAATTTTAAACATCTTGGAGTAATTGTTCCTTCTGAATTTCAAAGTTATGCACCGTGGGTAATAAAACTTTTATCAGAAGAAGAGAATGGCTATTCTATAGATATTATTGAGGCTAGTACAAGTAATTTTAAAGTGAGCGATAGCATCCATGCGGTAGTTGTTTTTCCATTATTTAGTTTCTCATCTAAGAATGTAGTTCAGATGATGGAGTATTTCTCTTCTAGGAAAATTCCTGTAATGGCTGTTGCTGGATTAGATTATTTAGATTTAGGTGCAACTATAACTTTTAATACTCAGGCTCAACTTAGACAAATGGCAAGACAAATAGCTGTAGATATTCTGAAGTGTACAGAGGGTGTTAGAAAGCTAGATAGTGAGGCTTATTCAAATGTAGCAGTTCTAACTCCATATATAAATATGGAGAGTCTTCGAAAGATTGAAAAATACCCAAATTGGCTGTTATTAGAGAACGCAGTTATGTTTAATGTTGTGAATGTTTCACAAAACGAGCTCTCTCTTAAGGGTGCAATTTCAATTGCTTTAGAAAATAATTTACGAGGAAAAATTTCTAATGAAGATCTTTTACTAGCCAATAAAGAGGTGAGAATAGCGAAATCTGTTATTTTACCTAAACTAGAACTCTCTGGGACAGCAATACAACTGAGTAAGAACTTAACCAAGGCCTCTATGGGGCAAAAAGGAGAGTTTACTTTCACTGGATCTCTCTCTTTAAAGCAGATTATCTATTCAGAAGCTGCCTATGCTAATATTGCTATTCAGAAGCTTATTTCTCAAATGGAGCAACACAAGAACTCGAAAACCTCTTTAGATATAATTCTGGATGTTTCAAGTGCATATATGGCTCTTATGTTTTCTGGGAATAATCTTAAAGTAATGAACGAGAATGTAAATGCCACAATTAACAATTTAGAAATGTTTAGGTTCCGAGAAAAAAATGGTGATGTTAATTTCTCTGATGTAAATAGATGGGAGAGCGAATTAAGTATAAATAAGATGGCTTTTAATGATGCTGAAGCTCAGTATAAAAGCGCCATGTATAGGTTAAATGAAGTGCTGGGAATGCCTCTGAATAATGTGATATCTACTCCCGATATATTTACAATCTCCGAAATAGTTTCGCAAAGCCAAGAGGTTATGGAATTGTTTATGGGGAATGCTAATGGTAGTAGTAAGTATGCTCAATTGATTATAGACCAGATGTATACTAATTCGCCTGAGTTAAAGGTAATGCAGGGTGCGGGTGATATTGTAGATAGGAAATTAAGTATGTACCAAACGCAGCAATATGTTCCAGAGATTGCATTGATAGCTGGTGCAGACCAAGCATTCATTAGAGAAGGTGTAATACGGAATCCTCAATTGCCAATTCCACCACCCCCAGACGATATAACTTGGAATTTAGGTGTAAGGTTGAGTATCCCAATTTTTGATGGAGGGCGCAAAAGAGAGGAGGTTAAAAAAGCTAGGATAGAACAAGATAAATTGAGTTTAGAAGAGAAAGATCTTAAGAATAAACTCACCATGGCAGTTATGTCTAATGTCCAATTTTTAAGTGCCTCATATAAAGAGGTACAATTGGCACAAAGAGCGTATGCTGCTGCCGCTGCAAACTATAAAATGGTGCAAGATGCCTATGTAACAGGGGTGATAAATATTTCACAATTAATTGATGCACAAACGGTTGTGACAAAAACAAAAATCATGGCTTTGAGTGCTCAGTACCAATATGCTTTAGATTTTATAAAAACTGAAAGGCTCCAAGGAAGATATACCTTCTTAGACAGTGATAATCAAAAACAGGTGTATAGAGATTTAATGATAACTTATTTAAATAAATAACATGAAAACCAAATACATATTTATATGCGCTCTATTATTGTCAATAGTAGGGTGCAGCAATAAAAAAGAGGTTAAAGAAGTTATTCCTCCTGTATATTACGAAATAGTGGGCCAAACTAGAGGTTCAGAGTTTATGACTTTTCCGGGCGTAGTTCAATCTTCACAAGAGCCTAGATTAAGTTTTAAAGTACCTGGCACCATAGATAAAATAGGCGTGGAGTTGGGAGACACTCTAAAAAAGGGGACTATAATAGCTACGCTAGATAATTCAGATTATGCTGTAAATTACAATAGGTCACTATCTGGATTGAAGGGTGCCGAGGCAAATTTTGTAGCAGCAAAAGCTGCTTTTGCTAGGGTAGAAAAAATGTATATAAATGGGAATGTCTCTTTAAGCGATTACGAAAAGGCAAAATTGCAATTTGAATCGTCTGAGAATATGAAGATTAGTACCGATTTACAAGTTGCTGCTGCTAAAAACCAGTTAGATTACACCTATTTAAGAGCTCCATTTGATGGTGTAGTTACTTCTCTGTTTTTAAAAGAGAGAGAGATGGCTGCGCCTGGGGTCCCTATTGCTGTTCTGTCTGGTTTATCTGCTGTCGAGATTAGATCTGCTGTACCAGAGAGTGTTGTAGGGAAAATAAATAGAGGCGATAGTGTTAAGGTCTATCTTAGTTCTTTGCCTAATACTAAATATTCGGGGGTAATAAAAGAATTAAGTTTGGGCACAGCAAACACCTCGGCTTACCCTATTATTATAAAATTGAACAAATCTTCTAAGGAGCTTTTTTCTGGAATGACTGTTACTGTAGAAATAGTTGCAAAGAGCAGTAATGCTGCTGAGGAAGAGTTTGTTATACACCCCGATGCTGTGGCCCATGATTACTCTGGAAACCATGTTTATATTGCAGTAAAAGACTCTTTGAAAGATATTTACATTGTTTCTAAAAGAAGTGTGACTTTGGGTGAGCTAAGAGAGGGTGGCTATTTAGTTTTAGAGGGGTTAAACAAAGATGAAATTGTGATTACAGCAGGGCTCTCATATTTGTATGAGGGTAAAAAAGTACGGTTACTATTATGAATATTACAAAACTCACATTAAATAATAGCAGAATTACTATTATAGCTATTCTGCTGGTGGCGGCATTTGGGATCTCAAACTATTTTAAAATGGAGAGAGATAGTATGCCTCCCTATACAGTTAGATTTGCAACTGTAGTTACAGGATTCCCAGGCGCTAGCCCTATTGAGGTAGAATCTTTGATAACAGATCCACTTGAAGAGGTTATAAGAGAGATAGCTCAGGTTAAAACTATTCGCAGTGAATCTAGACCTGGATTGTCTGTAATAACATTGGAGCTTATTACAGATGTGAGTGCTGCTCAGTTGCAGAGTGTCTGGACTGTTTTGAGAAACAAGGTGGCCGATAATAGAATGAATTTACCCGAGAATATAATGGGGCCTATTGTTAAAGATAGTGATATAGGTACTGTTTATGGAATTATTCTGGGGATTACGGGAGATGGAGTTGAATATAGAATATTGGAAGAGTATGCCAAGAAGGCTCGTGAGAAACTTCTTTCACTACCCGATGTTTCAAAAATTAAATATGGGGGTGTTCAACAAGAGAGAGTTTATATTGAGTTTGACGATAAGCAGTTGGCTCATTATGGGGTAGATGTAAATAAGATTAGGAATATTATTTATGCGAGTAATATTTTGCAACCAGGGGGCGAAATTAATATAGGTAGGCAAAGAATTACTATAGAACCATCGGGTGATTTTGCTTCTTTAGATGACATTAAAAAAACGATGATCCCAACTTTGGGAGGTGCGTTTGTATATCTAGAAGATTTAACCACAAATATCTATAGAGATTATATATCTCCTCGTGAAAAGATTGTGAAGGTTAATGGAAAACCGGCTGTTGCTCTTTTTCTTTCTTTAAAAGATGGTGCAAACATTGTTAGAATGGGAACCGATGTAGATGCCTATGTAGAGCAGATTAATGAAACATTGCCAGTAGGTGTAGAGTTGGTAAGATCTGCTTCGCAAGACCGGGTTGTAGATGGGCAAGTAAATGATTTCTTGGTTAATCTTGTTCAAAGTATAATAATTGTGCTTGCTGTGATGCTTATTTTCCTTGGTTTTAGAACAGGTTCTTTGGTTGCTTCTCTCTTGCCAATGGTTATTTTAACCTCGTTTTATTTCTTAGGATTGCTAGGGTTGGGGTTCAACAAAGTCTCTTTGGCTGCTTTGATTATCTCTTTAGGGTTACTTGTAGATAACGGCATTGTGGTCTCTGAATCTATTATGGTGAGTATGAAAAAGGGGATGACAGTTTTTGAAGCGAGTATCTACTCGGGTAAGGTGCTTGTTATACCTCTGCTTATCTCTTCACTTACCACATCGGCGGCATTTCTTCCATTTGCTCTTGCTAATACGCCCATGGGAGAGATCTCTTCACAGCTGTTTTGGGTTGTGAGTATTACTCTGTTTGCCTCTTGGGTGCTTTCGTTTACACTCATTCCTATGTTGGCAATTCTTATTATAAAATCTGGTGATAGTGGAAAAGGAAAGTGGAGCGTTATGATTGATCGAGCTATTATTAAATCTAACCTGTGGTATAATGAGATGTTAGTTAAGGTTTTAAAGAAACCTGCTAGATTTCTCTCTCTCATTCTTACTTTGTTTGTCTTGGCAATTTTTTCGATTCAATTTATACCGTTTAAACTTGTTCCAGATAGCGATCGTAATTTGGTTACAGTAGACATTCAACTCCCATCTGGTACTCAAATTGAGTATACAGAGAAGGCTGTAAATGATATTGGAAATTTTATAGATCAATATTTATTTGCAGAGCTTAGTGGTAGTAAACTTGCTAATGAAGGCAGTGATCGCAACATAAAGAGCAAAAGGGTTAGAGGTGTTTTAGACTATTCGGCGTTTATTGGAGAGGGGCCAGAACCATACGATTTGGGATACTTCAAGAACGAGGCAAAATCTAGCTATGCTCATATGTTGCTTAATACAACTGGAAATAAAGACAATGGATATATAATAGGGAAACTAGATAGTTTTTGTGTTAATAATATACCCGATGCAAACATTAGAGTGAACCGTCTTACTGGAGCGGGGGCATCTGGCACTCCTGTAGAGATAAGAATTTCTGGGAATGATCCAGATAAACTCCAACTTATATCTGAACAGATAAAAACTAAATTGCGTACTGTTAATGGTACTAAAAACATTAATGACAATTGGGGCCCCAAAATTAAGAATCTCTTTGTAGAGATAGATCATGATAAGGCAAGGAGGGCAGCCCTTACAAATATGGAGACTGCAATGGCTCTTAACACTGGTATGTCTGGAATGACAGTAGGTGAGTTTAGAGAGAATGATAAGAGGATTCCTATTGTATTGAAAAGCGACCAGGGAGTAGATAGTAATGGCAGTAGTATTGATGAGCTAAGGACTTTTACTGTTTTCTCTAACCAAGCTGGCCGCAATATCCCTTTAAATGAAATTGCTAATATCTCTACAGAGTGGCAATTTTCAAAAATTATAAGGAAAGATTTAAAGCGTAGCTTAACAGTGGGTGCCTATCTTAAAGATGGGTATACAGCATCGGATGTGTTTAAAGATATGGGCCCATATATGGAAGAGCAAAAGGCAGAGTGGGGCGCAGGCTACGAGTACGAATTTGGGGGAGAAGACGAAGACAAGGCCGATAATTTGGGTGCTATTTTCGCTAATTTACCTCTTGCTTTTTTTATTATTATAATCTTATTAGTTGTGCAGTTCAACTCCTTGCGTAAAACTTTAATAATAGCTGTTTCTATTCCTCTTGGAATGATTGGTGTTGTAACAGGTTGGTTTATAGGTGGTTCTTTTGTGAGTTTCTTTGGAGTTTTGGGTGTAATAGCGTTGGCAGGAATAGTTGTGAATAATGCAATTATCTTGATTGATAGGATAGATGTAGAGTTTGCAGAAGATCCAAATGTAGATAAAAGGGATGCTATCATTAAGGCAGCGCATAATAGATTTAGGCCTGTGTTATTGACTACATTAACAACTTCACTTGGGATGCTACCATTGTGGTTCTCTGGAGATTTGCTATGGCAACCACTTGCTCTTGCAATAATATTCGGGCTCCTCTTTGCTACGTTAATAACATTACTCTACGTACCTGTTCTATACCGTTTATTATATAAAATTAAATTCGCCGACTACAAATTTGACTCGGCACTTTTTAATCTACCAGATAATGATGCTCCGAACTAGCTAAATAATGATTAGTTGAGCGAATTTAAATAGTAACTAATTCAAATAAAGCAAAATAATGAAAACTCTTTTAGGTATCAAAACAGGATTAAAGAGAGTAGCCATTATAATAATTATTGGCTGCTTTTTCTATGCGCCTTTAGAGGCTAGCCCCGATTCTCTTGTACAACAAGAAAATTCTTTTTTCAAGGCCATAAGAGCTAACCAGACCGATAGCTATATTACATTTAGTCAAGGATTTGGAAATGTAGAGCCGTTAATTTTCGAGGGGCTAATAGCGCCATATTTTTTAATAAGAACAAGCAAAGATTCAAGATGGGGCGCTACTTTATCGCCAGCTATATTGATTAGAATGTATTCCGAAAAATCTTTTCCTATTAGAACTCCAAGCTATATGCCCGAGATTACTTTCTACCATCAAATTGGTAGCCGAACAGATAGAAATGTGAAATACCTCTTCTTGAATTTGGTTCACCACTCTAATGGGCAAGACGGTTCTTTTTTTAATGAAGATGGCTCTTACAATGTGCGTTCGGGAGATTTTTCTACAAATTTTATTGAATTTGGGATGTTTCTTAATAAAAACATAGTTCCTTTTACCAATACAAACGAATATTTTCAAACTTCGTTAGAGTATCATATAGGAATGAAACACGAAGATGGGTTACAAGGTAGGTACAGCAAGCTAAGATGGCACAACAATATAAGGATATTTAGATTTCCCTGGTACAATAATTCGAAAAAGCTTATTGTAAATGGTATGCCTTCGGTTCAAACGAAAATAGAGACAACTTGGATGTTTGGAGATATTAATAACGCATCATTTTTTAATATTAAAGAGAGGTTCAATTTTTCTTTTACAATTGCTTATAAACCAAAGTTTTTATCGGATGTGAGTTTCTTTTTAAATTTCTATAGTGGCCAGGATTATTATAACATGCATTTTTATAGACGTATCTCTGTTCTTCGCATAGGTTTACAAGCTTACTCGTTCAAGTGATTTATTTTTGTAACTTTATTTTTTAAATAATGATGTTATGAAAGTTGCAATTGCTCCAAAGCCTATTGTAATGCCATGCCCGGTGTTAATAGTTGGTACTTATAACGAAGATGGCACTCCTAACATTATGAATGCTGCATGGGGTGGCACTGCCTGTAGCACGCCTCCTTGTATAACAATTTCTTTAAGGGCGGCTACTCATTCTTATGGAAATATTATAAGAAACGAGGCTTTTACTGTTAATATTCCATCTGATAAATTTGTGAGCCAGGCCGATTATGCTGGGATTGTTTCTGGGAGAGACCATGATAAGTTTTTGGAGACAGGCCTTACTCACCAAAAAAGTGAATTTGTGAATGCTCCAATAGTGATGGAATTCCCTTATGCATTGGAATGTAAGCTTATAAAAACAGTAGAGCTTGGGTTGCATACTATGTTTATTGGTGAAGTTATGGGTATAGTGGCAGACCAAGAGGTTTTGAGTAGCACAGATTTACCTAGCATAGATAAAGTGAATCCAATTTTGTTTGGCTCTAGTGGTAGTAGATCATATTATAAAGTTGGAGAAAAATTGGGAGATGCCTATTCAATAGGTAGGCCTTTGGCTAAGGATTATACGGAAAAGCTGTTCTCTTTCAAAAATAAATATGAATTATTAATTGTCTTATTATTGGCTTTTGTAGCAGGTGTTATTGCTAACATTCCGGAGCTCACTGCTATTAAATCTAGCTATTTTTTCCCTCGGAACATCTCATTTGTGGTATTCCCTATTCTTGCAATATACTTTCTATGGAAACAAACAGCTCAAGTGAATAGCACTCAAAATAAGAGAGATCTAATAAAGAGAACAGCAATAGTATTGGCAATAACTCTTCTCTCTCTTCTCTACATTAATGTTTTACCTGAGAACTCTAGTAACGATACTTATATGCTTGCTTGCATTCATCTCCCTCTTTTTATGTGGGTTGTGTTGGGCTTTGCTTTTGTTGGGAGCGATATTTCTGATAAAAAAAAGCGGATCGATTTTTTGAAATATAGCGGAGATTTAATTATAATAACAACTATTTTATCTTTAGCAGGAATAGTTTTGGCACTTGCGGCTGTTGCACTATTTGAGTTGATTAATATTCCTATAGGAGATCTATACTTACCAAAGATACTTGTTTGGAGCGTGGCTGCTCTGCCGGTAATTGGCACTTATTTAGTAAATTCAAACCCACAATTGGTTAACAACGTGTCGCCAGTAATTGCGAAGGTTTTTTCCCCTTTGGTTTTGATAGTAATGGTAATTTATCTAGTCGCTATAATTTACACAGGGAAAGACCCTTATAATGATAGAGATTTTCTAATGGTGTTTAACCTTTTACTAATAGGAGTAATGGCTATTATTTTTTTCTCGGTAGTAGAGATATCAAAAATTAGCGAGAGTAAAACAAGTGGAGATTATAAAATAAATAGTTTAATATTATTTTCTCTTTCTGCAGTAACCATAATTGTGAATTTAATAGCTCTTTCGGCAATCATTTTTAGGATATCGGAGTGGGGGTTAACTCCCAATAGATTAACCATTTTAGGAAGTAACTTACTGGTGCTTATAAATTTAATAATTGCAACTTACTATCTTTTACAATCATTTAGAACTAAGGAATCATTCAAAGAGGTTCAAAATATTATAGCATTATTTTTGCCCATATATGGCTTATGGGCATTGTTAGTAACCTTTGTTTTTCCACTTTTATTTGGTTATAAATAATAAAAATGTTCAATAATTGTGATTTGGCAAATGATTTTAATATTTTTGCATAACTTTTCACATATATATTATGGCAAATATACTTAATGAAGTCTCCAGAACCTTCAACGAATACCTTATAATACCTGGATTAACTACAAAGGAACATACTCCAGATAGTGTTTCGCTAACATCTCCTTTAGTTAAATTTAAAAAAGGAGAAAAGCCTGTAATTTCACTTAATGTCCCTTTTGTATCTGCAATTATGCAATCTGTTTCGGACAGTAAGCTTGCTATTGCATTGGCTAAAGAAGGTGGCTTGTCTTTTATATATGGTTCTCAATCTATAGATAGTCAGGTAAGAATGGTGCAGGAGGTGAAAAAATATAAGGCGGGGTTTGTAGTAAGCCGAGCCAATATTTCTCCTGAAGATACATTGGCCGATATTTTAAAATTAAAAGAAGATACTAGTTTTTCAACAACTGGAGTTACAGATAATGGTTCTCCTTCGGGGGTATTGTTGGGTCTTGTTACAAGCCGAGACTATAGAGTAGATAAGGACCCTCTAGATAAAAAGGTTAAAGATTTTATGACCCCTTTTTCTAAACTTGTTACCGCCCAGGATGGAATAAGTTTAACAGAAGCGAATGATGTTATTTGGGATAATAAATTAAATACTCTACCAATAATTGATAAAGATCATAGATTAAAATATTTTGTATTCCGTAAAGACTACGACAGTCATAAAGAAAATCCAAACGAACTTTTAGACCCAAAAAAGAGTTTAGTTGTTGGAGCAGGAATTAATACTAAAGATTACAAAGAGAGAGTACCTGCATTGATAAAAGCGGGAGTAGATGTAATGTGCATAGACTCATCCGATGGTTTCTCTGAATGGCAAGAAGAGACAATACAATTCATAAAAGAAAATTATGGTAACCATATTTTTGTTGGAGCAGGTAATGTGGTAGATAAAGAAGGTTTCCTTTATTTAGCAAAGGCAGGTGCCGATTTTATTAAAGTTGGTATAGGTGGAGGCTCTATTTGTATTACACGTGAGCAAAAAGGGATAGGCCGTGGCCAGGCAACTGCTTTGATTGATGTTGCCAATGCAAGAAACGAATATTACAAAGAGACAGGAGTGTATATACCTATTTGTTCCGACGGAGGTATTGTTCAAGATTACCACATGACACTAGCACTTGCTATGGGTGCCGATTTTATAATGATGGGGCGTTATTTTGCTCGTTTCGACGAGAGTCCTACAAGAAAAATGGTAGTAGGTGGCAGCTATGTGAAAGAGTATTGGGGAGAGGGATCTAACAGAGCTCGAAATTGGCAACGTTATGATATGGGCGGTAAGAATAGCCTTAAATTTGAAGAAGGAGTAGATAGCTACGTGCCTTATGCAGGAAAACTTAAAGATAATTTAGAAATTACCCTAGGTAAAATTAAATCTACTATGTGCAGTTGTGGCTTAATTACTCTGCAAGATTTACAAGCCAAAGCAAGAATCACTATGGTTTCGTCTACTAGTATTATTGAAGGCGGAGCTCATGATGTTATTGTTAAGGATGTTGGTAATTAATTAGAGAAGAATAAATGAGAAATTTTAGCAATAATCTTATTAATAACCGCTTGAATAATAATTCTATTCGAGAAGGGAGATTATTGCATTAAATACCAATTATATTAATGTTGATAGCCTCCCGATTTTCGGGGGGCTTTTTTTATTTTAACCCCTAAACAATTTAAAATTATGATTAACACCCAACTTCTACAGACCGAAGAAGAGATCTCCTTTGTAAAGGAGAGATTTACAAAACATTTGTGCAAAAAGCTAGATCTTATAAAAGTCTCTTCTCCTATTGCAGTACTAGATGGAACAGGAATAAATGATCAACTCAGTGGAATTGAACGCCCTGTCTCGTTTCCTATTAAAGCATTGGGAGGGCAACAAGCCCAAGTTGTGCACTCTCTTGCAAAATGGAAAAGGATAAGATTAATGCAATTGGGAGTTCAGAACCAGAAAGGGATAGTGACAGACATGAAAGCGCTAAGACCAGACGAAGATTACACCAACCTTCATTCAGTATATGTAGATCAATGGGACTGGGAAAAATGCATAGAAGAATCTTTTAGAACTTTAGAATGTCTAAAAGAAACAGTTAATAAAATATACAGTGCTATGCTGCTTACCGAGCAAGAGATATATGAAGCTTACCCTCATATAACTCCTGTTTTGCCAGAAAAAATCACATTCATTCACTCTCAAGAGCTGCTAGACAAATATCCAAAACTTACCTCTAAAGAGAGAGAAAGAGCAATTGCTCTTGAGCTGGGTGCTGTTTTTATAATTGGAATAGGCAAAGAACTCTCTAAAGGGGAACCTCACGATGGGCGTGCTCCCGATTATGACGATTGGAGCACTCTTAACGAAGATGGATTTTATGGTTTAAATGGAGATATAATTGTTTGGCACCCTGTATTGGAATGTGCTTTAGAACTATCTTCTATGGGAGTTAGAGTAAGCAAAGAGTCTTTAATGTATCAATTAACTGAGCAAAAATGTCTTGAAAAAGCAGAACTTCAGTTTCATAAAATGCTTCTCTCGGGTTTGCTCCCACAAAGTATTGGCGGAGGGATAGGGCAGTCTAGAATGTGTATGTTTCTACTTAAAAGAAGGCATATTGGAGAAGTTCAAGTGGGAATTTGGTCTACGGAAGAACGTAATAAAATGATTGCAGTTGGAGTAGAATTGTTATAGATTATTCATTTTTGCAATGTCCAACGGGTATTATTGAGCCAATTAGTCTTCCTTGAGGTAAATTTAAAATCCTAGCAAGATCTTCTCCTGCTAGCATAGGAGAAGTCATGTAGCACGAACTGAGCCCCAAGCTTTCTGCTGCGAGTAATACCAGCATTGAGACACACGAGATAGACTTTACTGAATTATCTCTTTCCCACAATAATAATTCGGCTGTTATGTTTTTTCTTAAGTTAGATGTGATAATTGGAGAAATACGGAATACAGGGATGAAAAGAACGGGTGCTTCTTCAAAAAAGGTGAAGTTTTCACTGTAGTTTTTGAAGAGCTCAGATGGGTCAATCTCCATTTCTTTGCTTATGTTCTCTATAGATGTAAGTATAGTCCTAGCCATTAGTTTAATAACAGACTTATCTTTTATGACTATGATTTCCCAATTTTTCCTGCCATTTGCATAAGGAGATTTATAGGCGATATCTATAATTTTGCCAATATTTTCTTCTGGAAATATATCGGGCTTGAAGGTGCGGCAACTTTTTCGAGTTTCACAGAGTAATTTAAGCCCTTCGTATTGTTGATTCATGTAATCGTTTTATTGGGATTGTTTTTTTACTTGACTAAGATATGATTTTTTAATTTTTAACCAAAATTTTTTTATTATTATTGTATGCTATTAGTTTACAATAAAGTTATACTCAATAAGTAAAAATATAATCTTTTACTGTTTGGTGATTAATAGTTTTTTTAAATTTGAGGAATATCTCTATTTTTAGGTGATAATTTTAAAGTAAACTTAAAAACAAACTATCTATGAAAAAAATTATTTCGCTCTTAGCAATTACAATTCTATTTGCAGGAGCACTTCAGGCTCAATTTGTTACTAAAGGTACTAAAATGGTAAGTACACAAGTAACTAACTTAGGTTTTAACAGCATTTCCTTTAAGATGGGAAGCTCCGACGAGAGTACTAAAATGAATCGTATTGGACTTTCTTTCGCTGGTGGATATGCAATTATGGACGATCTTATGATTTTAGGATCTGTTGCGTTTCAATCTTTCAAATTTGATGAATCTAAACTAAATGCACTAACTATTGGTGCAATGGGTAGAAAGTATTTTAACAGTGGCCTTTTTGCTGGTGCTGGAGTAGGGCTTGTAACTGGTAAAGTTGGTAAAGATTCAGAAACCACTAGTACAACTATGATAGATGGATCGCTTCAAGCTGGATATTCGTTTGAGATACTACCTAAACTAATACTTGAGCCTATTGTTGCTTTTAGTACAAAATTAGCTGGAGGAAAAATAGAAGATTTCGATCATAAATTGAAATATACACAGTTTAGCATTAGTGTTGGATTTACTTATTTATTTTAATTAATATTTGTGAGATTCCTTCCTTTTTTATTTTTATTTTATGTTTCTCTATATTCGTCCAAAGATTTACTAGCCCAGCGTTCGTTTACCCTTGAACAATGTAGAGAACATTCTATAAAAAATAGTTCTCTTTTGGAGCAAATTAAAATTGTTTCAGCTATCTCTGAAGCAAAGGGAGATTTATTGCGAAAATTAATAACTCCATCTGCCGAGGGCTTTGCTGTAATGACCTATCAGTCAGATACCCCCGACCCTAATAGCGCATTAAATGGTGGGTTTGATTTTATCCCTATTTCTAAAGATCAGTATAGAACAGGTATTTATGCTAAGCAAAATATTTACTTGGGAGGGGAATATATTACCAAAAAGGAATTGCTTTCAAATGAAAATGCAATAGCAAACATTAAAATAGAAGAGCAACAAATTATTCTTGAAAATAGTTCGGACGATCTATTTTTTAGTGCTCTTTTACTGAATGAGTCTTTACAAATTTTAAAAATTCATAAGACTATTTTGTTAGTAGATCTTAATGTTTTGAATGATTTGTTTAAACAGGGTAAAATTTTCTCTGTAGAAGTGCTTAAGATTGAAGCAGCTATTGCAGAGTTAGATCTTAAGATAGAAGAGTTACAGTGGGATGGTGCAAAATTAAGAAGTATGCTATCTGTTTTGATAGGGATAGAGATTAAAGTAAGCGATACTTTGCAAACTCCAAATATTCCTGCCTCTTGTTTACCTGAGAATAATTTGTTGTTTAAACGAATAGAGTTGGAGTCACAAAAGAACCTTCTTTCAGAAAAGCTTTCGAAGGCCTCTACTTTACCGAAAGCTTATTTGTTTGGGATAACAGGTTTCTCTAAACCTGCTCTAGATATTTTTTCTAATAATCCAGATTTTTATGGAGTAATTGGTCTTTCTGTTAACATTCCTATAACAGCTTGGAGGGACCATAAAAGATACTCAAAAGTTGTATCTTTACGAGAGAGGCAGCTAAATTTGATACAAGAAAATTTAGAGAAAGAAAATAGATTGAGCAAAACAAATTTCGAAAAGGATATCCAAAAATATAGAGGAGTTATTGAAAAAGATAGATTGCTAATAAGTAAGCAGATAGATATAAGAGAGCAAACGCAAATACTTTTAAATGCTGGAAAAACTGGGTCGTCTGAGTTGATAAAGGCTTTATCGCAGGAAACCAATATAAAAATTAATATGGAGTATCATAAGATTGAGCTTATAAAGGCTTCTATTAAGAGAAATAGAGTAATAAATGAGAAAATCGGTTTATTAAATGAATGGTAAGAATATATCTTTGATTTTTGCTTCCTTGATTCTTCTATACCAATGCAAGGAGAGTGATCAATTTGTCTCTACTGGTACCTTCGATGCCGAGGAGTGGTTAGTCCCAGCAGAAGGGCAAGGTAAAGTTATTACTCTTAATATTACAGAAGGTAGCTTCTATGAAAAAGGGGAAGTTGTAGGCTATTTGGATACAACTTTACTTTCAATCAAAAGGGAACAAATTTGCTCTCAAATAGATGCTCTTAAAATATCTATACCCAACATTGAGATTCAACTTAATGTCTTAAAAGAGAAGAAAACTATTCAAGAAAAGGAGCTTGAACGAATAAACTTTCTTGTAGAGAAAGGTAGTGCTAGTATAGAAATGGCAAACGCTATAAATGATGAAATTAGTGTTACGAATTTAGAAATTAGTGCTTTAAATTCAACTCTTAATACAAGCAAACAAAGTATTTTGGCTAAAGCCCAGTCGCTTGAGGTTGAACTAAAGTTTGTAGAGGAACAAATTAATAACTGTATAATAGTTAATCCCGAAAGCGGAATAGTATTGGCTAAGTATGTTAAGGAGCATGAGTTTATTACCATAGGAGCTCCTTTGTATAAAATTGCTAATGTTAATTTAATGTATTTTACAGCCTGGATTACTGGAGACTATCTTTCTCAAATATCTATTGGTGATTCTGTTTCTGTCTCTATAGATATACCTAACTTTAAAGTGGATATATTAGATGGGGTTATACTATCTATTGCAGAAAAACCTCAGTTTACTCCTTCTAATGTGCAAACCAAAGAAAATCGAATCAAACAACACTACAAAGTGAGGATATTGGTTCAAAACAGTGGGAAAATTAAATCTGGAATGCCCGGTGAGGTTATTTTTCCTTTCGATTAGGAGGGAGAAATATGATAGTTGCTCGCAACATATTTAAATATTATTCACAAACAGCTGTTTTGAATAATATCTCTTTTACTTTAGCCTCAGGAACTATTTTGGGAATAATTGGTGCTAACGGGGCAGGGAAATCTTCTCTTTTCGACATAATTGCTACGTTAGATCGCTCTTTTTCTGGAGAGGTAGAGGTTATGGGATTCGATGTTAAAAAGGATGCTCCTAAGATCCATAAGATAATAGGTTATGTGCCTGGTATTTTTTCATTGTATGATCATCTTACGGTTAAAGAGAATATCCTTTTTTTTGCCAATATGTATGGTTGCAATGGAGATTATGCTTTCTCTGAAAATAATGTATTGTGGCCATCATTAAAAAACTTCTCGAATACTCTTACTAAAAATTTATCTGGTGGGATGAAACAGAAACTTGCAATTTTATGTGCGATTGTTCATGACCCAAAATTATTAATCTTAGACGAACCTACTATAGGAATAGACCCTAGTACAAGAGCAGATTTATGGAAAGAATTTGTTAATCTTCGTAACAACGGTCTTTCAATTATTGTAAGTACTCATTATTCAGAAGAGATAGAGTATATGGATAAACTCTTGTTTCTACACGAGGGAAATCAGTTATTATATGATTCACCATCTAACATTGTAGGAGAGTACAGGAAAAACATTTTAAAAATTACAGGAAACAAGCCCTATATCATTTACCGAGGGCTTAAATCAAAACTAGGCGATAATTTTAGCTATATCTCCGAAGGATCGGTAAGAGTTGTTTCAGATAAATTGATTGAACACAAGGTTATTATGCTTCTTAAAGAGCTTGGATTGTCTAATTGCAATGTGCAGCAGGTATCTCCAAATATTGAAGATGTTTTTATAAATTTTCTTTTAAAATATAGAGGAACTATAATAAATGGATAATATAGAGGATAATCCAATAGTTGTTACCCATGGTCTAACAAAATTATATGGCACGTTTGCAGCTGTAAAGGATGTTAGTTTTTCTGTGCATAAAGGTGAGATTATAGGTATTCTTGGAGAAAATGGCGCTGGAAAGACCACTTTAATAAAGATGCTTTGCGGGGTACTTAAGCCTAATGATGGTTCTGCAACAATATTGGGATATGATATAATTAAACAATGTGATAAGGTGAGAGAATGTATAGGATATATGAGTCAAACTGTATCTTTACTAGAAAATATGACAGTAAAGGAAAATATATATTTCTATGGAAGTATCTACAAAATGGATAAAAGAGAGATAGATCTAAAATACTCTGAATTTAAAAATAGATTTGGTTTTGAGAAGTTTGAAAATAAGCTCACAGGAGAGCTCACCAATGGTTGGAGAAGGATACTCGCTTTTTCTATAGCTGTTCTTAAGTCGCCTTCTCTATTGTTTTTGGATGAGCCTTCGGGTGGATTAGATGCCCTTGCTCGTATAGAATTATGGGAGCATATTTATAATATGGCGCATGTGGGAACTACTGTTATTCTATCTTCTCATTATATGAGTGAAGTAATGCTTTGTGACAGACAACTTGTAATGAGTGCTGGGATAGTCAGTACAATCAAACAGACTAGTTTTTAGATTTATAACTGCATATGATAAAGAGAATAATAACTATTGCAAAGAAAGAAGCTATCTTAATATGGAGAGACAAATTAAGTATGCTCATTCTTATAGCTCTTCCAGCAGTTGTTATTGCCGTTCTAGGAGGAGTTCTAAGTTTTGAGCCAGATAATACAAAGTTTTATGTACTTGACAACGATAGGAGTGTTGCATCAAAACAGTTTATAGAAAATTTATCTATTAGTCCCGAATTTGATCTTGCTGGCTATATTTTTGAAGAAAAAGAGTTAGAGGCAATAATGGAGAGTAACCATGCGAAAATTGTTGTTGTTATTCACAATGGATTTGAAAAGGATACTGTAAGCGAAGAGTCTATGGTAGATGTTTTTGTGGATGCATCAGATTTGCTTTTCTCAATGGCTATGGAACAGACTATCAAAGGGATGTTTTTTAATAATAAATCTATTAATTACTCTTTTGAATTTAATGAAGGATTAAATAAACAAGTGCAAACGTTACCGGGGTTAGTTATGATTGTGTTTATCATAATTTCTTCTGTTATGCTTAGCTTAAGTGTAAATAGGGAAAGAGAAAGAGGAACATCTAGATTATTGTCATTAACTCCCATTTCTATAAATGGTATAATTGTTGGGAAAATGATCCCTTACATTATTATCTCTTTATTTTATAGTCTATCTGTACTATTGATTAGTAAATGGCTTTATGGAATAGATGCGAGTGGTTCACATTTTCTTTTTTTTATAATGTGCCTAATCTTTATAATTAACTCTATGTGTTTCGGGCTTGTTATTGCTGCATGGGTAAAATCGGAGATAGAGTTACTTATAGGTTGTTGGTTGATTTTGTTTACTCCTAATGTCTTTTTCTCTGGTTTTATATATCCCATTGAAACTATGGAATTAGTTACAAGGAGCATAGCTAGTATATTACCTGGCTCGCTTTTTATTGAATCATATAAGGGCATTGTTTTTCGCAATTCTGGTTTAGTTGCTGCCTACCCATACTTCATAATTTTATCTATTCAATCTGTAATAATTTACATCCTAGCCAAAATTGGCTTTGATAAAAACTTTACTCGTAAATGAGAATGATTGCTTCAATATTGAAAAAAGAAGGATTGCAGCTTGTAAGAAATAAGGTGCTTACTTTTCTTGTTTTTATATGTCCTGTGCTAATACTTGGAGTAATACCATTTTCGCTTGAAGGAGAGATCAATATTAAAGTGGGTATAATTGATATGGATAAATCGAGTACTAGTAATCAAATAATTAATCGATTGAATAGTCCAGAGTTATTCCAAAAAATTATTTTTTTTAACTCAGTTAGTGAGGCACAATGCAATTTTATTGAGGGTAATTTAGAGCTCATCCTAATTATACCTGAAAAATATGAGCAAAATATTATAAAAGGTGAAAACCCACAAATTTCACTACTATTAGATGGTTCAGCACCTTTCAGGGCAAAAAGTAATCTTTCAATTATAGCAGGGCTCTTGCAAGAAAATGAATCCAATATTAATTTTTACCCCTTATTTAATAGAGCTCAAAGCCATAAGCACTATTTGTTATTGTCTCTTATTATTTTGGTTATAACATTAGTGGGAACATCTCTTATTACTCTAAATATTGTTCATGAAAAAGAGACAGGTATTTTGGAGCAGTTTAATGCCACTGTTTTAAACAGATATTTTTATATTTTCAATAAGAATCTCTTTTTTATATTTATTTCGATTGCAGAGTTAATTATTTCCCTTGTTTTTTGTTATTTTATTTATGGATTTATAATATATGGGAGTGTTATAGAGCTATTTATAGCTACAACTATTTATATGTTTCCAATGCTAAGTATTGGCTTTTTAGTTTCTGTTTTATCTAAAAATCAAGTTCAATCTGTTTATATCCTAACTTTTATCTTCTTGAATTTAATAATGCTAGGAACAATGTTTACTCAATTGAGTAGTATGCCAGTTTGGGCTCAGAATATGAGGTTTATAAATCCTTTATATTACATGCTTGAAATCTCAAGAAACATTGTATTTAAAGGGACTCCATTATTGAAGATGATACCACAATTACTAGGACTTGTGGCTACTGGAGTTGTAATAGTTAGTTTATCAGTTGCGAAAATGAGTAAGTCAAACTCAAGATGGTAAAGAGCTTTTCTTTAGAACGATCTTGGTCTCTTCTCCAAAAAAATTAGTGGTAAAAGTGAGCAGATTGTTTTTTAGTCCCTTAATAAGAAATGTAACACTCTCGCCAGATTCAGGGTCTATAAAAACGATACCTTTAAGGGTTATTTTATTTTCTTTGCCTTGAATATAGCGGTTGAGTGAACTATCATAAAAAACAAATGATTTATCTTCGAAAATCTCTATATATGAATTGTTGAAAGATTGATCTATCTCGGGATGGGAACTTTCATATACCCATTTACCTAAGTAAATCAATGTTCCGTCTTCTTTTGAGCATGAGTTTATACTAAAGCAAAGGGTTGATAATAACGAAATCATGAATACTCTTGAAAAGAAAGATAGACTTTTTGTCATGCTGTTATCTTTATATTAGTAAGTAAAAATAACATAATTATATCGCATATCACAAATTCAATTAAAAATCTATCAAATTATAAAGACTCTTCGAATGCATAGGTAACTGCTTTGTTTAGTAAATTGCTGAAAGACAATGTTTTCTTAAACTCTTTTATTGTGTTTTCTAGAAGATTTTGGGATAATACAAATGAGTTGTCAAGATTTTTAACCAAATAATAGTCTTTATATTTTAAATAATCGGCAAATTCGGAATTAGCAGGGAACCCTGTGGGAACTCGCTTAAGTTTATTGTCGCTGTTTAAAACAAATCCTGTTGCTTTTTTTGCTAAGTTTAAAAATTCCTCTCCGTTGAGCATTATCTCTTCTCTTATACTTTTTAATACACCTGGAAGAGGATTGTATATTCCAGTACTCATAATATGGCCTCCAATATATGCAGCGTTTGTGGCTTCTATATGGAAGTAATATCCAGAGTATCCACTTTTTTTACCATTTGGAGAGATAAAAGCTCCCATATGAGTTTTGTATGGAGTTTTATTCTTAGAAAAACGCGAATCTCTATATATTCGAAAAGTACAATCCTTTACTGAAAGATGTTTTATATTGTTATCGAACGATTGAATACCCAGTATAAGTTGTTCAGTAAAAAAGTCAAAAGATTCTTTTGCTTCTAAGTACTCAGCTTTATTATCTTGAAACCATTCGCGGTTATTGTTTTCGTTTAATCGGTTAAGAAAATCTAGTACTTTATTCATGTCAAAGTTATTGTTTTCATATATCTATTAAGATAATCTTGCACTTAATTCATAATAATAGTAGCAAACTAAGAATTGTAGCTTTCATAGATAACCACTATTTAATAGGATTGTTTATTCTCTTCTTAAATAATTGTTTTAGAGATAAGGTTATTTGAATACCTTTGGTAGCATATTTAACACAGAGGATCTGTTTTAATTTTACTAGAAATGATTATTGGAATTGATATAGGAAGTACAACAACAAAAGCAGTAGCAATAGATAATGAAGTTGTTGTGAAAACTGTAAAAACACGTGCAATTGATGCAATAACCTCGGCAACTGGAGCTTTAGGGAAGATGTTGTCTGAAAGTAATATTAGTTTCGAAGCAGTAGAGAAAATTGTAATAACAGGTGCTGGCTCCGTAAATATTAAAAACGATATATTTGGAATTCCTACTGTTAGAGCAGATGAGATTAATGCTATTGGATTGGGTGGGATGTTTCTATGTGATAGAGATAGTGTTGTAATTGTCAATATTGGAACGGGTACTTCTATTATTGAGGCAACTGGGCATACAATAACTCACTTAGGTGGGACGGGAATAGGAGGGGGCACAATTACAGGTCTCTCTAAAGAACTAATACACTCTACCACATTTGAACATATTCTTGAATTAGCTCAAAAAGGAGATTTAAGCCAGGTAGACCTTTTGATAGAAGATATTTCTGACGAGAGCATTAGCTTCCTCAATCCTAAAACAACAGCAGCCAACTTTGGTAAAATGTTAGATACAGCAACAAAAGAAGATTTTGCATTGGGTATTGTAAATATGGTATTTCAAGTAATAGGGATGATCTCTGTTTTTGCAGCCAAAAGTAGAGATACAAATCGCATTCTTGTAACAGGCAATGGTAGTAAAAACATTTTAGGACAAAAAATATTACAAGATATATCTAAACTCTATGGGGTAGAGTTCGAATTCCCTGTAGAAGCCGAATATGCTACTGCAATTGGTGCAGCTCTTTCTGTAAAATAATTCTTAAGGATACAACCTTTCTATTGTCCACATTTGTCTAATATTATGGGTGTATAGAAATCTGTCGTGTGAGCGTCCTATTCCACCTTGCCAAAATTCAAATAAATGTGGTTTAACTAAATAGCCTCCCCAATGGCTTGGCCTTTCAATCTTATTGTTACTTGTTGCTAATTTATTAACAGCATTTTCAAAATCTAATCTCTCTTTAAGAATTTCGCTTTGCTTTGATAGAGCAGAAGAGGCTTGGCTTGCAAACGGGCGAGAATTAAAATAACTATCACTCTCTATATCAGGTATCTTGCATGCTACCCCCTCAATCCTTATTTGTCTCATAGTTTTGGGCCAGAAAAAAAGTAATGAGATTTTATTATTATGATCAATATCTTTTCCTTTTTTGCTTTTGTAGTTTGTGAAGAATACAAATCCTTCCCAAGAATAACTCTTTAGGAGTACTACTCTTGCAGAGGGTTGCCCTTGATTGTTAGAGGTTGCTACTACCATAGCATTTACCTCAGAATCTTCATACTTTAAAGCTTCATTGAACCAATTTGCAAATTGAGCGAATGGATCGTTTTCCATTTTCTCTTGATCTAAAGGAACAGGAGAATACTCTTTTCTCATGTGATGTAAACTCTCTTCTATCATGTTAGTCGTTATTTAATGCTATCTTATTAAGGTGCTAAATAGGATTGGATTTGAACCATCTATTTCTATTTTTTGCGATAATATTGTATAGGTAATTCCGTATAAATGGTGGAATTATAACAATTATAAACACCAAGTTCCATAGACCGCCTAAATCTTTTAATATCTCTAGGACTGCTCGCGAACGAGTGTAAAATTTGTTGCTATTAAAATAGACAATAAATTGCTCATGAGTAAAATCAAGACCATTCCTTTCTAAGAGCTCTTTAGCTCTATTGCTGCTATAGGATAAATATTCAAATTTATCTTTTAGATCTCTTTTGGTAAGAAAAGTAATTGATCTACTGCAGAATATACATTCTCCATCATAAATAATTATTTTGCAGTTACTACCCATTTTATCTCATTTAATTAGCACCTTGGTATATGCGTTTTTATTTAAACAACTTTACATGCATAAAGGTTATTTGAGCTTTATTTTTACCGGAGTTGCATGCAGGATATTGTCACTTACGGGGCAACGAGATTCAACTGTGTGCATCCATTGCGTAAGAATCTCTTTATCTACGTCGCAATCGGGTTTTAGTGTTACTGTTATCTGTTTGTAACCAGCTCTGCTATCTACATCCATTCCAAACAATTTGGAAGGATCTAAATCTCCTACGAGGTCAATTTCAATTCCCCTTAATTCAAAGTTCATCTCTTTTGCAACCATATGAGAGACTACATTTAAACAACCTGCAAATGCAGCCAATACATACTCTACAGGGTTGGCACCTGCGTCTGTTCCACCTAATTCTTGAGGTTCGTCAACAATAATTTGGAATTTTCTTGCTTTAATTACCGTTTTACTGGGGCTTTCACTATGGGCTTTTACCCTAAATCTCATATCTGCCATGTTTGTGTTTTTAAATAATTCTCTGCAAAAATAGTGATGAAGCCCTTTACTACAGCGTTTTTGCCAAAGCAATATTGAGCCTTCAAAGAGGTTATTTGTTATTAAAAAAAACGTAATATTGCATTAAACAAAGATTATAATACTAAAATTAGATGAAAATTGAAGAATATATACCTTGTACAGTGAATGTAGAAGAGACAGAGTGGTTTGCTTTGTTAACTGAAAACCAAAAGAGCTTACTCTTAACCTCTTGTGGTAGAATTAATTATAAAGAGGGAGAAACTATAGTAAAGCAAGGCTTTGCCGCTTCGCATATACTTTTCTTAGAGAAAGGTATTATAAAGTTAAATGTAGAGAACAAAAACAAGATCACTACCTTTAAAATTATGAAAGGGGGAAATTTCATTGGGCTTATGTGTTCATTTGTAAATAAAAAATTGGATTTCTCTGCTATTGCTGTAACAGATGCCTCTGTATTCTTATTTGAAAGAGATATATTTGAGAGTATAATAAAAGAGAATGGAAATTTTGCTGTTTACGTTGTAAAGTTAATATCGGAACTAACTAATGCGGTGGTTCATAATTTAATAAAATTAACTCACAAGAATGTAAATGGAGCTATAGCAACCATTTTATTAGATTTACATTCGCTCTATAATTTGAACTCGTTTACTCTTCCTTTTAATAGAGAAGAGATGGCGCATGCCCTTGGATATTCTAAAGAGAGTGTGATTAATACTTTATCGGAATTTAATAGAGATGGAATTCTTGAAATTTCGGGTAAAAAAATAAATATAATAGATATGGATAAACTAATTTCAATTTCTATAAATGGATAACTAAGGAATTGCCATGGCTTTTTCTTATATTTGGTTGTTAATTATAAATATTAAAAAAATAAATAGATGTTTGCATTTCTAGAAACTTACCCCTACCTACTACCTTTTATAATATTCTTTGGAAGAATAGTGGATGTTACTCTTGGAACTCTAAGAATAATATTTGTTTCTAAAGGAGAGAAATATCTTGCTCCTATAATTGGGTTTTTTGAGGTTTTAATATGGATTGTAGTAATATCAGAGATATTTTCAGGCACAAGTGATTTTGTGGCCTATCTTGCATATGCTGGTGGGTATGCAGCAGGTAATTTTGTGGGTATTCTCATTGAGCAGCGTATAGCTTTTGGGGTTTTGTTGTACCGTGTATATACCACTAAAAATGGTAAAGATCTTGTTACGTTATTAAGTAAACAAAACTTTGGAGCAACACTTACACATGGCACTGGTTCTTTAGGAGAGATTGACATTGTAGAGACAGTTGCAGAGAGAAAAATGCTTAAAAAGCTAGATACTATTTTTACCTCTTTTGATCCCGATATTTTTTATGTTACTGAAGATATTCGCACCAAGCAGAGAGGGATTTTTCCAAAAACACCATCTATGCTTACACGCTGGAGGCAAGGTAAATAGACTTTTTTCTTCTCTTAATTTTAAAGTATTAAAGAATTATTAAATGACAATCCTGTGATAAGTACAAATTTTAAATTTTATTTATTCTTACTCTTTTCCATTTTTTTTCTCAATACAAGCGCATTACTAGCTAATGAACAGGTTGCTATAGAAGACTCCAATAAAGTTAATGTTCTGCCTAGGATCTCTTTGATTACCTGCGATTCTGGGAATGAATTGTATTCTACATTTGGCCATAGTGCCTTAAGGGTCTATTACCCTGAATCGGGTAAAGACATAGTTTTTAATTTTGGTCTTTTTGATTTCAACACTCCAAACTTCTATGTTAAGTTTATTAGAGGTAAACTTAAATATATGCTTGGTATCCAGTACATGGAAGATTTTGTTGAGCAATTTAAATGGGAAGGACGTAGCATTCAAGAGCAAGAGCTAATTTTAACAGTATCTCAATCTAAAGATCTTATTGATAGGCTCAACTTTCTCTATTTACCTCAAAATCGCTATTATTATTATAGCTTTTTATATAAGAATTGCACCACTGAACTTAGAGATATTATCTATCCTTTGGTGGCTCAATCACAAGAAAAATATGAATTGGAAAGTGCTGGAGTAACTTTTAGAGAGTTATTAAATAATTGTATTAATGGTTGGTCTAAATTTGGGATCAATCTTCTTTTAGGTTCTAATATAGATAGAAATATAAATAGATATGAGAGTATGTTCCTTCCAGAGAACTTGTATGAAGGAACAGCACTATTATATAATGGGGAATCGCCATTAGTTGGTGAGAATTTATATTTGTATAAAGCTCCAGAGAGTGAGATAAAGAGCTCTTTTATGGATGTTTTAACCTCTCCCTTGGTAGTTTTTTCGTTGGTTTTTATAATAATGCTTGTTGTAGTTGTAGGAAGCTTGGTTGCGGGGAAGAGAAAATTGCTCTCTATTTTCAATAATATATATTTAGGTTTAGTATCGGTTTTTGGATTGATTCTAGCGGTTATTATTTTGATAACAGAGCATACAGAGCTCTATTATAACTATAATTTACTATGGTGTAATCCCTTCTTTTTTCTACTGTTTTTATCAGGATTAATGAAGTGGAGAAAAATAGAAATTCTTTTTAGTTCTATCTCTTTGCTCTTTTTACTTGTGGCAATGCTTGTATGGGTCTATAATATTCAATATGTAGAGCCTGGCTTTTATCCTATCGTTCTAACCTTAGCCTTATCATTTACCAGCCGTTTAATGATACTCAATGGCCCTTATACAAAAAACTCCCCATCAAATTAATAATGAGGAGTTTTATGGTTTAAAAGAGTTAAGTGATTTTAATTAGAAGCACTTTCGGCTTTTTTGATCATCTCTTGGTTTGCAGAGATATATACCTCTACTCGTCGATTTTGAGCTCTTCCAGAGAGTGTGGAGTTGTCTGCAACTGGTTGGTCGTAGGCCATTCCATATGTAGTTAGACGGTTTACTCCTATGCCTTTGTTTACTAAGTAATTTCTTACGCTCATAGCACGTTCCTCAGAAATTCTTTGGTTAACCGATTTAGATCCTGTATTGTCTGTGTGTCCATATATAACTAAATCGGTATCTGGATTTTCGGACAGAGATTGTGCAAATTTATCTAGAGCGCTCTTTGAATTGAAGCTTAGTTCACTTTTATTAGTTTCAAAAAGAATACCCTCGGCAAATGTTACCTTTAGGGCTTTAAGACCGTTTGCATCTGAAATGGTATCTACTTTTGCCCCTTCAATTCTCTCTAATTCCGCTTTTTGTTTATCCATTTTGTTGCCAATTATAGCACCCGTTCCGGCTCCTACAGCTGCGCCAATTGCGGCTCCAATTGCAGCTCCTTTACCTTTGCCAGCAATAGCTCCTATGCCCGCGCCTAAAGCGGCTCCGCCACCTGCACCAAATAATGTCCCTTTAGCTGTGTTGTTCATTGTTCCACAACCTCCTAACATTAATGAGACCGACAATAGGATAATAACTGTTTTCTTCATAAATAATTGATGTTTTATATTAATATTTAAACTTGATTCCTGCTATCCTTAACAATAGGAGGTAAGAATTGTTTAAAAAGGCTATAGTTTTGGTTCAAAAACAAATGTCATTCTGTTTCCTGAATTGAAAATAGATTTAGCAAATTGGTGAATACTTTGTGCGTCCATCTTATTTAAAACACTCTTCTCATCTAGTGTTAAATCTTTTTCTCCTTTAATTGAGTTTACAAGAATTGAACTCCAATAGCTCTCTTTTGGAGCATCCTTATAAACTTTATCTAGATATAGATGGATCTCTCTCATCTCTTTTTCTGTAGGGCCGTATTTAACTAGTTTGTCTATTCCTATTTGAACTATTTCTAGCAGTTCATCTACTAGTGCAGGATCGGTATCAAAATCTATCGAGAAAGATAATAGAGATTTAGGGTATTTAACCATTTCACTAGTAACACTAACATAGTATGTTCCGCCTTTTTCTTCTCTTATAGATTGCATATACCTTTCTCGTAAAATATAGGTAAGAAATTTAGCTTTTAGGTTATTTTCGGAAGTATAGTTGGCCTCACCAGAATAGATTCTATTTACACTAGCTTTGGTGCTCAACATGTTTGGTGCTAAATACCTTAAGTTTATCTCTCCCTTAGCAAGGGTAGGTTCTTTGTATAGATATTGGACTTTATTACCTTCTCCTTTTAGCGAGGCTATATGGCTTTCTACATATTCTTTCCCATTTTTGGCACTCATAGGCCCAGTAAAAATAAATGTATAGCCACGTGGGTTAGTGAATAATTTATTGTATAAATTCTCTAGTTTTTTTGCTGTTATGCTCTCAATATAAGCTCTGTTCTGTTTTACACTCATGGGGCTTTTGGAATATTTGAGAGTGTACACAGAGTCACTGAATAGGCTGTTTTCGCCTCTATCTGATTCAATGTTTTTAATTAATCTCTCTTTGAGGTTTTCAACATCTTTTTGTTGAGCAGTAACATCTGTGAAAAATAGATTTAGCAAAGCAAAGAAATTATCACTCTCTTTTTCAATGAATGAACCAGAAAACTCGGTATATCTATAATCTAAGAGTGGTTTAACAGATACTCTGTTTTTGCTACTCCATTTGAGTAGATCGTTTTTGTTAAGCCCGTTTACAGAGTAATTTTGTAAAAAAAGCTGAACAAGTTTTAGATCTAAAGGCTCTATTGGTAATGAATATCCTCCAGGAGAGAATGCTTTAAGTTGTATTGTCTTATTTGAATTATGCTCCTCTTTCCAAATTACCTTTGCCCCATTTTCCAAAACCCACTCGGTAGTTGAATCGAGTTGTTTTTCATACTCAATTTTGTAATCCTTAGAGGAGAGATCTCTACTCGATAAGATTTTACCTGGAGTATTAATAGTTGGTCTATCTATCTCTTTGTCCGATACAGGAATAAATACATCTAATTCTGCCGATTTTAAATCGTCTAACATAGCTAACACCTCATCTTCTGTAGGTAGGAACTCAATATCGCTATCGGGTATAGAGAAGATTATAACTCTATTTTTATTGCTCAGCACTCTCTCTATACTTAGATTAACATCATCCAAAGTAATTTTATTGAGTAACTCTTTCGAAAGGTTATAATTTGAGTCTATATCTAGAAGTGGAGAATTTCGTGTAAAGTGCTCTACAGCTGCCGAGGCATAATAGGGGTTCTTAGGATCTTTTACTCTTTTATAAGATTTGTCAATTTGTATTTGCACACGTTGTTTAGAGGCTTGGAGTTCAAGAGGGTCAAATCCATGTTGTTTAACTCTCTCTACCTCTGTCATAACTTCTTTTAGTGCAGCCAGTGTGTTTCTATTCTCTTTAGGCAGTGCTGTAACAGTTAATGTAGAACAATCGTATACTACACTCCCAAATACAGGAATAATTGCTTTACTAGCACTGTTAGGGTCGGTTAAGGCCAATTGAGCCCTTTCTCCAAACATATCTAAAAGTAAGTTTCCTGTTATTTCATCAAAAGCAGATAGGTAAGTTTCTCTCTCCTGTGGTGTTCTGTGAGGGATCTTTATAACCATTCTTACAGAAACAGCCTTCGATTCGGGGTCGGTATTAAAACTTATAATTGGCTTTATGTTTTCGGGTATGGAATAGCTCTCTCTTACTGCTCCATTAACTGTTTTCGGGATAGATGAAAATCGCTCTATCACTCTTTTTTCAATATCATTGACATCTAAGTCGCCAATAATAATAACGGCTTGTAAATCTGGCCGGTACCATTTGTGATAATAATCTATGAGGGTCTCTCTAGAAAAATTATCTACTACTTGCATAAGACCAATTGGATCTCTTTGGGCAAAGCGTGATTCGGTTTGGATGACTCTGTTTATAGCTTTAGTCATTCGGGTGCGAGCATCGTCTCCTCTTCTCCACTCTTCATGGACAACTCCTCTTTCCTTATCTATCTCCTCTTGTTCACACGAGATGTAGTGAGACCAATCGTGAAGGGCAAGTAGAGCTGAGTCTATAATTGTGCTTCTCTGTTTAACAGGTACTGCCGAGATATTATAGACAGTTCTGTCCATTGCAGTGTATGCATTTATATTAGAGCCAAATTTTACTCCTATGCTCCCAAAGTATTCAAGTAACTGCTTGTTTGGGAAGTTCTTTGTGCCGTTAAAAGCCATGTGTTCTAGAAAGTGAGCAAGTCCTCTTTGGTTCTCATTCTCTTGCAGAGCTCCTACATTGTGCACAATAAAAAACTCGGCAGACCCCTTTGGGTTCTTAGCTTCTCTTATGTAGTAAGTTAGACCATTTTCGAGCTTCCCTATCTTAAATTTAGCATCTATAGGTAGTTTTGGAGTTATGTCAAAGCTTTGACAAAACCCTGCTGTTAAGCTAAATAGCATTGTAAACAGCAGGGTAATTTTTGTTATCTTATTTATCATTAAAAACTTATTTTGTTGTAAAAATCATCTCATCTAATAGATGAGTTGCTTTTCCCTGTTTCTCAATCACCCAAAGTATGTAGCGGATATCAACGTTTACACACTTATTCATTTGTGGGTGAAAATAGGCATCTCCTGCAAGCGATTCTTTATTTCCATCAAAAGCAAGACCTACTAGGTTGCCATGTGCGTTTAACACTGGACTACCAGAGTTGCCTCCAGTTATATCGTTATTAGATAAAAAGTTTACATACATAACACCATTTTTACCCCATTTGCCCCAATCTTTTGATTTGATAAGTGATAAAACTTCGGGCTTAATGTTAAATTCATAACTATCGGGATTGTATTTATCTAAAAACCCTTGAGCTGTACTTTGTGCACTGTAGTAAATGCCATCTGAAGGGTTAATAGATCCAACGTTGCCGTAAGTAAACCTTAATGTAGAATTGGCATCGGGATACTGTACCATGCCTTTATCTTCTCTCATTTGGTAAAGCAAACGGGTATGTTGTGCTTCAAGAGTATTTATATCTTCTCCCGCTGTAATGTCATCTACGCTTTGCTTAAATTCTGTAATATTTGCCGATTTTACAAGCAAATGAACAGGATCATTTATGTATAATGATAGGGGTTGTGGTACCGATGTAATTTCTTTAAATTTTTCTGGATTAAGTAAGATTGAGTTGGCAAAAATATAATCTGTGATTTTATTGGCATCCCCTTTGAATTCAGAATTAAGCCAAGAGATGTACTCTCCCCAAAAATCACTCCTTACATTGGCTAAGAACTCTCTTATTTGAAATCTCATTAGTTCTTTCTCTACTCCCATAACGCTAGTTTGATAGCCGTTATCAACAAATCTAATGAAAGAACTATGTTCTTTTGATCCAGGAATCACAGTGTCTATTTTGTTCCTTTCGCATGTAGTTTGTAAAGAGTTCACGCGATTGCCTAGATATACAAAACCTTGACCAGAAACCATTGTCTCTTGATAATATTTTTTCTGAAAAGTTATATCTGCACTAGCTCTGTAATTATCTTCCATTTTTTTTAGCAAATTGCCATATTGGGCTTTTCTTTCGGGGTTGCTATCTATCCATTGTTGTAATTCTTTCTCTTCTTGTGCCTTAATATTTACAACACCAAAACGCCTAAAATTTAACACTTCACCTGCTTGTAGTTCTTGAACGTTGCTTATACCAAAATAGTTATCGGCATAAATAAGGCGTGTGTTAGGATCTTGCTCCATGAAGCTATTCATAATCCTAAGTTTCCCTTCGCGCATTTTAACAGAAATAGGGTTCGTAACCTTTTCTACTTCGTTTACTCCAAATGAAGATTTATAGCGACTAGTTCTTCCGGGAAATCCCATAATCATAGTATAATCACCTTCTTTTACGCCTGAAGTAGAGATGTTAAGCACTTTTTTAGGAACGATAGGAACGTTGTTTTCAGAGTAGGTAGCTGGTTTTCCATCGCTATTACCGTATACGCGATATAGAGCAAAGTCTCCTTTGTGCTGCGGCCATTCCCAGTTGTCTGTATCGCCACCATATGCTCCTATTGAAACGGGAGGTGCTCCCACTAAGCGGATGTCTGTGTATACCTCATAATAGAATACGTAGTATTTAGTTCCACTCCACATAGACATAGCCATAGTTTCCATTCCACTCTCTTTTTTATGCTTTCTCTCTACTAGAGTAGAGACTTTACGGAATCCGTGACCTTCATTTATAGATCTTAGAGAATCCATTGTTCCTTTAACCTCCTGAGTGCAATCAACAACTTTTCTTAAGAAAAACACCGATTTACCCATTATTGGTATCTCTTGGTTGTGGTTCATTGCCCAAAAACCATCTTCAAGATAATTTTTTTCGGGAGTGCTCAATGAGTGAATATCTCCATAGGCACAGTGGTGATTGGTTATTAAGAGCCCTTCTTGTGAAATTATACTACCAGTACAACCGAAGTCTAATGCTACAATAGCATCTGTTAGAGAGGCGTTGTTTTGATCGTAAATTACTTTAGGATCAATTTTTAATCCTGCCTTTTTCATTTTTGCTGTTAAATTTTTATCTAACAGGTTTATTAACCACATGCCTTCGTCTGCTTTTGCAGGTGTAAAAATTGAAAGCATTAGTAATAGTGTGATAATCCGCGTAATCTGTTTCATGATAAGTGTTTAGTTTTTAAATAGAGAACCCACATTAAAAATGTGGGTTCTGCAATTTAACTATTCTTTTTTAAATCTATAGTGTTTTTCCTCTTTCTGTAAAAGGTACTTTTGCATCTACCTCAGAAAGCTCTCCATCTTTGCCTTTAATATTCCATTTAGGCATATTAAGAATTTCCCAGATTTTATCTTCATTTAAAGCATCTTTTGAATAAGTAATGCGGAAGCAATACTCTTCATTCTCATTCACAAGAGTTTCAATCCCTAAAAACCCTGCATGCTGAGAGATGTGATTAGATAAATAAGGAAGGTTTCTTGTAATAAGTGGCTTATCTAAGTTAGGATAAGCAATTTCATAGATAGCTTCATTTTTACCAACCCACTCTTCTTGAGATTTGAATTGTACAGAGAATGTTTCAAACTGGCGTACTAAAAATTCTTTTCTAGTAATAGTATCCACTATATCGGACATGCCTTCATAATCGTATCCTACCTTTACTATTTTTGTATCTCCACCGTGAACAAGCATTTCTAGCTCTTTCATTTCTACCATCTTCTTCAGAAACTTCTCGTCTATTGGCTCGTCTATACCCATATATAATCTTACAATAAGAGGGCAACTATATTCGGTTTCTAATCCGTAGTACTCTTTTCCAGTGTTTCTTATTTGGAGACCTACATAGTTAGGGTCCATTCTGTCGAACATCCCATCTGTATAGATTGTAATTACTTTAATTAGTTGTGCTTCTACAGGAGGAGTTTTAATTTTGAATTTTGAAGGAACATAGATTTGCTCACGAATAACCTCTTCCGTAACCTCAGATGGAACATAATAAACATTTGCATAAGAGCTCTTTACAAAAGTAGCAACACCGTATACTCCAGGTATTTTTCTAAGTTTTGCCGAGAAAGCTTTAGAACTACCAAAACAAGTTACTGAACGAAGCCCGTCAATTTTAACTTTTTCTAATTGTTCATGTTTTGCCTCGTCTCCCCACTTCTCGTCAATAGTAGGAAGTTCTATTTGTGTTCCAAGAAATAGTGCAACAAAAAACAGTACAACAGTAAGAATTGCGGGTACCCAACGGAAACTTTTCTTTCCTCCAAAAGAGAGGGCATCAAAGTTACAGCTAGAGATACATTCTCCACAAAGGTTACAATCTACATGTTTTACAGAGTCAGTTTTGTCTACATTAATGCTATAAGGACATTTTTTTGCGCAAATACCACAATCGGTACATTTTTCTGTGTCTCTTACAACTTTAAGAAGAGGGAATACTTTTGCTTCAAGGTAGATAATCTCCCATAGCCATCCTAGTATAGATGCTCCAGCAAGAAGGTATACCCAAGAGAGAGACAATCCTGCAAAATCAAATAGTGCATATGCTGCAACTAAAGCAACAAAAGTAATCGCAAATTTAAAAATGTTACTTAGAGCTCCAAGTGGACAAAGATATTTGCACCAAAACATTTTAACAAAGAAGTTCCCAAGAAGGAATATACCTACAGATATAAGTGTCATCCATAGAGTAATCTCTCCTTTAAAGCCTGTTGCAGTTGCGTAGTATGGGTCAAAGTTTTTACAAAATAGCTCAGAGCTGGAAACTGTCATGTAGAAAATCCAGAAGAGCAAAATGTACTTGACAGAGCGTAGCGCTCTATCGGCTATTGAGCCACCTTTAATTACAATCTCTTTAACTTTAAGCCTTTTGCGAAGTTTAGCAAGCTGTTCTGTAGCCCATCCTAAAGGACATAGGTAGCCGCAGAATAATTTGCTGAATAAGACAACTCCAAGTGCAAGCACTACTCCCATCATAATTTGAGTTGCTGTCATGCTGCAGGCCAAAGAGCCAGCTACAAGATAGGTTGAAAGAGTCTGTATCCCACCAAAAGGACAATAAGCCTCGCAATCTGCAGTTTCATTGCCGAAAATTTTTGTCATGAAAATAATAATCGCAACGACTGTTCCCCACTGTATTAAATGGCGGAACCAATTTTTTTTAAGGTTCTTCATTTACTTTTTTTTGTTTTAATAGATACTAATTTAATATTTAATCTGTTTTAAATGCAAAATAAAGCCACCTACCTACTGACTTAGACGGCTTTAATAATTTTATGATTTATTAATTTGACATCAATATTGTTTAAATCCTACGCAAAATTAGTTAAAAATGTCAAAAGACTAGTAAAATATAGATAATTTGATAGTAATTTTTATTTTTAAAATAGATAATTCAATAAAAACAGAGCTGTTTTTATACAAAAATTACCTTTTGAGAGCTATTTACTTACTAAATGTAAGATAGATAGGTAATTTATTATATTTTAGACGTGATTATTTTATATAGTAAAAATCATAAAAATGTTTTTTTAAAACTTTCTAAAGTGGCGCCTATAAAGGATTTTTTTTACCTTTGCCTATATCCTGATGCTAAAGTACTCTCATTTTTTTAATGATTTTACAACTATTTGAATTTTAAGAGACATAACAAATAATCATATTTATTAACTAACCATAACTAACTTGATTGTGAAAAAAGTATTGACGTTGATGGTATTGTTCGCTTGGATAATACCTAATAACTTTGCTGCAAGTGCTCAGGAAAGGGTGACACTAGATGGAAAAGTCACAGTGCAAGGTTCGCAGGAACCTATCCCTTATGCACAAGTATTAATCA
>CAYIYT010000019.1:0-34696 GCA_964367735.1 uncultured Muribaculaceae bacterium | reverse complement strand
TTTGTATAGTATTCATTAATAGATTCTACATCCAATAAATACAATCAAATTTATAGTTTATTGTTACTCTATTCAATTAAAATTATCTTTACAAAAAAACAGATGGCTATAGAATTTGAATTTTTTACTCCAGAAACAGAAAATGAATTACTTATAACTTTTACCGGATCTCTCATAAAGGCTGGATTTCCTTCTCCTGCAGAAGACCATGCCGACCTTAAATTAGACCTCAATAAAGAGCTTATAAAAAACCCTTCTTCTACTTTTTTTGCCAAAGTGAGCGGGCAAAGTATGATAGAAGATGGTATAGACGATGGAGACCTTTTAGTTATAGATAAATCTGTAGTACCTTTCGAAGGTGCTCTTGCTGTTTGCTATTTAGATGGAGAGTTCACTCTAAAGAGAGTAAAAATAGAAAAAGAAGCTATTTTTCTTGTTCCAGCAAACCCTGCTTTTAAAATGATTAAAGTGACTAAAGAGAATGATTTTACAATATGGGGAGTTGTGAAATACCTAATAAAAAAAATGTAAATTATGAATTTTATAAAATACCTTTTAAGAACTCTCTTTGTTCTCTATATAATTCTACTCTTTTTCTTCTCATTATACTCATTCAGTAGTACACCTGTAGATTTATCTCTCTATTATTGGGGAATTAGAGCAGATAGAATAGCTCATTTTATAATGTTTTTTCCTTTTCCATTCTCGGCATGGTTTGCCTTTGGAGGAGTAATAAAAGCAATAACAGGTAAATATGCCTATGTAGCACTTTTCTTTACAGGTATTATTGTTGCCTCAATAACTGAGACACTCCAGTCCTTTATTCCATATAGAGATTCAGACCTTCTAGATCTTCTAGCTAATTACTCAGCAATCTTTATGGGCACATTATTGGTTATGTTTATTGATAGGTATGCAAAAAATGTATGGCTTAGCAGATTGCAATAATTTTTACGTTAGTTGTGAGAGAGTTTTTAATCCCTCGTTAAATTATATGCCAGTTATTGTTCTTAGTAATAACGATGGCTGTGTTATTTCTCGTTCCCAAGAAGCAAAGAAGCTAGGTATAAAAATGGGCGAACCTCTATTTAAAATTAAACAACTTATAAAGAGAGAGAATGTCAAAGTTTTTTCGTCAAATTTTGCACTTTATGGCGATATGTCTTCTAGAGTTATGAATACTCTTGCAGTAGCAATTCCTTCAATTGAAGTATATTCTATTGACGAAGCTTTTTTAAACCTAGAGGGAATAAAAATCAATGATGTTAAGAGGCTAACTGGAGAGTTGGCCTTAAAAGTAAGAAAAGAGACAGGGATTCCGGTTAGTATTGGTGTCTCTTCTACAAAAACCTTAGCAAAAGTTGCCACCAAGTTATGTAAGAGCTATCCTAAACTTAATAATAACTGTGTAATGTACGCTCCAAAAGACATTACTAAAGTACTAAAAGGGTTTCCCATAGAAGATGTTTGGGGTATTGGACGAAAATACTCCCAATTATTAAACAATAATGGAGTAGTTAAAGCATTTGATTTTATTTCTCTTAACCCTATATGGGTTAGATCTAAAATGAAAATAATAGGCCTAAAAACATGGAAAGAACTAAATGGAGAGCCTTGTTTTTCAATAGAGGAGAATACACCAGATAAACAGCAAATATGCACTAGTAGAAGTTTTGGAAAGGAGCTGTATAATCATGAAGATATTTTAATGGCTGTCGCAAAATTTACCTCTATTTGCGCTCAAAAATTAAGATTGCAAAATGGAGTAGTATCTAAAATTATATTATTTGTTTTTACCAATCCATATAAAGAATATATCAATAAAGATTATAAGAGTATTGTAATACCTCTTGAGTACCCAACCGATAACACTCTAGATTTAGTTAGAATTAGTTGCAGAGCAATGTCGGAGATTCTTAAAAGTGGGTGTGGTTATAAAAAGGCAGGAGTTATTTTTACAGAGATCACTAAAAAAGAGGAGACATCTGGTGTACTTTTTTATGATAGAGACTTGTCTAAAGAGGCAAGTTTAATGAAAAGCTTAGACGATGTTAACTTAAAGTATGGCCGAGATACTTTAGTCACTGCATCTCAAGGAATAGATCAAATAAAGTATAATGTTAAAAATCTATCTCCTAAATACACAACAGATTGGAATGATATAATCAAAGTGATAGTTTAATTATTTCTACACCTTGTTTTTCTAATTGAATATTAAATTTAACCTTAGAAGAGAGCAATAGAGTATCCTTTTTCCCAGTAAGAAGGTTATGAGATTTATATAAATTATCATCGGCAATTTTAAAATAACTAAACATCTCTAGTGGCATATTTAAAGAGATGGAAGCAGGGCTATTATCGAAGTTAACCGATATAATTATTAATGAGGTAGGGCACTTTCTTATTAATGAGTAGCAGCTATTTGGATTGTAAAATTCTGAAAGCCCATTTGCATACTGAATGTCGTATCTATCACCATTATATATAGCCTCTTCTTTAGCAGCAATATTAAGTAACTTTTTATATATATCTCTTGTTGTAGATGTTTTAGTTCCTAAAATCCATTCCCGAACAGTATTTATTGACCAATAATCGAAAATAGAGGTCTTTCCGTCCATTTTACTATAGCCCTCTTGGTCCATGCCATTTTCGCCAAGTTCTTGCCCAAAATAGATCATAAAGGGGGCATTATTAAGCATAAGAGATATAGTTAGTGCAGGAATTGAGCCAAGTGGATTTTTTGTAAAAAAAGGTGACGCCGATCTAACTTCGTCGTGATTTTCAATAAAATTAAGCATTTTATTCTCAATACCATTCAAGGATTGCCAGCAGTAAGTAATATCTGAAGCTACTTTCTCTCTATTGGTTATTGCTTTTAACGTATCGTATAGGCCTACTTTATCGTATAATAAATCAAATTTACAAAAGTCAATAAAAGTATGGTATCTCTCTTTTTCATATAGCTCGCCAATAAATAATGCCTCTTTGAATTGAAGTTTTATAGATTCAATAACCCATTTCCAGAACTCTTCTGGAACCATGCCGGCCATATCACATCTAAAACCATCCACTCCCAGTTCTAACCAGAACAAAAGCACCTCTTTCATTTTAACCCATGTATTAGGAGTTGGTTGAAAGTGTTTGCTATATGAGTTAAATATATCAATACCATAATTGAGTTTTACAGTTTCGAACCAATCGTTTGTACTAGGTGAGGCTGTAATACAATCATTGCCTGTTACTTTAGCTGGGAATTCCGAGTATTCTAGAGTCCCAGATTCTAAATCTTGTACAGAATTGGCTAGAGGAGATGTAAAGCAATGTTCGGGCAAATAATAAAAATTATTCATAGGGTGAAAAGAATAGTCTTTCTTATCATTTTGCCCAAAGTCAATAACAGTTTCTGGTTTTTGAATAGAACGATACTCTCTAGAGAGATGGTTAGGAACAAAGTCAATTAAAATCTTTAGACCACTACTATGCACTCTTTTAATAAGGTTTTTGAATTCATTTGCTCTTTCCTTAACATTAACTGCTAGTTCAGGTGATATGTCGTAGTAGTCTGTTATTGAATAAGGAGAGCCTGCTTCTCCTTTCACTATATGTGGGTGATTGGCTTTAATTCCAAACTCTTTAAAAGAGGTTTTAGTAGCATGTCTTATTATACCAGTAAACCAAATATGAGAACATCCCAATTGTTTTATCTCGTTTAATATTTCAATGGTGAAGTCATTTAGTTTGCCCGATCCATTAACCTCAAAAGAAGAATTGGGAATACAATTATCGTTTGTATTCCCAAATAACCTGGGTAAAACTTGATATATAATAATTTTATTGTTCATCTTCATACCAGTTAAGCACTTTTTTAAAGTCGTATTCTTCTGGATTTGCAATTATTTTAGATGCAGCTTCATAATCACTTTCAGTAATATAGTGAAAGATATTATTAATGATAACTTGAACTCTATCGGACTCTAAATTTACTAATCTTGGGAGAATTTTACCCGTAATAGGATCTTGGATAGTTTGAAGGAAGAGGGGTTTTACTTTCCCTAAATGGTCTATGTACACCATGCAACCAGTGTCGCCCTCTGTAAATAATTTATGAACACCTATTCCCAACTCGGTACAATATACAAGATCGTATGCACTAGGATATTGGCACCTTAATTCATATCCCATCTCTACAGGTCTACATTTAGTTGGTAGACCAATATCTCTTAATCTTTTTTCTAATATTTCATTAAAAATATGAGCTTTAGATACTTTGCCAAGCTCTGGATGTCCATGATCGTCATAAGAAAAAGTAACTCCAGATCTTTTTAACTCCTCGTCGCTAAGTTCATGGAATACTCCCTCAGATATCATAACAGCTCCATAGTTTATACCCAGTATAATCCTTTTAACTATAGAAGATATAGCTAGTTTAACTATTTTATCTATTGAAATAGATGTTTTATTGAACATCTCTGGTATAACAATCATAGGATAGTGTGCAGCAGAGCCTATTCCAAAGGCGAGATGGCCTGCGGCTCGGCCCATGGCGCAAACTACAAACCAATTACCACTAGTTCTAGCATCCTCATAAACAGTAGTTGCAAGCCTAGCTCCTTCAGATTTAGCCGATTCATAACCAAATGTAGGTCTTTGAAGAGGTAATGGTAGGTCGTTGTCTATGGTTTTAGGTACGTGAATATTAGATATTTGATGGTCATGCTCTACAATATACTTTGCAACTCTATTTGCAGTAGATGCGGTGTCGTCACCTCCTATTGTCACAAGAAGTTCTATATTGTTCTCTATAAAGAAATTTAGATTAAAATTATTTTTAAAATCGTCATCAGTTGGTTTATACCTACTCATAACTAAAAAAGAGCCTCCTCTATTAAAAATTGAATCGGCAAGTAAAAAGTCTAACTCTACAAAATTAGGATTTTGCGAAAAGATGCCTTTGTATCCTCCATTAAGCCCTAAAACTCTGTATCCATTAGAAATAAAGGTCTTAGCAATACTCCCCACCACTGTGTTTACTCCAGGTGCTGGACCTCCTCCTGTTAATATTACAATCGATTTTTTCATTACATTACTTATTGAACTAGCAAAGTTAGTAATAATTAAAAAATATATAACTTTGTAGTATATACTATGAAGATAAACAAAAATAACGCTAAAGCTAGGATCTCTTATTTAAGAGATGAAATTAGTAAACACAATGATTTCTATTATGTTTATAATAAGCCTAAAATAACCGATTTTGAGTTTGATATCCTTTTACAAGAACTTCAATATTTAGAATCTAAGTTCCCGGAATTTTATTCCGAAAACTCTCCTACTTTAAAAATTGGAAGTGATCTCTCTTCTAATGGCAATAACCAAATTCAAAACGAAGAGTCAAGGATATTTATGCAGGTTGCTCATAAGCAACCTATGTTATCATTAAGTAATACTTATAATAAAGAAGACTTAATCTCGTTCAATGAGAAGATTATGAAAATTACCGACAATAGTTTTTCATATGTCTGTGAACTTAAAATAGATGGTTCTGCTATATCTCTTTCATATGAAAATAGAAAATTGGTAAGAGCAGTAACTCGTGGAGATGGAACAGAAGGTGATGATGTTACTGAGAATGTAAGAAAAATAGCTGGAATACCTCATGAAATTACTGTAACTACTGGGCCCAAAAATTTTGAAATTCGTGGAGAAATATATATGTCTTGGGACTCTTTTGACAAGCTTAATAAAATAAAAGAGGCAAACGAAGAGGCTTTTTTTGCTAATCCAAGAAACGCTGCAGCTGGTTCATTAAAACTATTAGACGCCAAAGAGACTGCTAAAAGGGGACTTAGTGCATTTTTTTACTCTGTATATAGTGAAGAGCATACTTTTGATACTCACATGGAAGCCCTTTTGTGGGCAAATAAAAGTGGATTTCCAGTGCCTAAATACTCAAAAATCTGCAATAATTTAAATGAGGTAGTTAACTTCATTGATTATTGGGACAGTGAACGTACAAACTTGAGATTCCCAACAGATGGTATAGTTATAAAGGTAAATAGTATAGAGTTACAAAACAGAGCTGGTTTTACAGCAAAATACCCTAAATGGGCTACTGCGTATAAATTTAAAACAGAACGAGCTCAAACTACATTACTCTCTGTAGACTACCAAGTTGGAAGAACTGGTGCTATCACTCCTGTTGCTAATCTCTATCCTGTTTTACTATCGGGAAGCACTGTAAAAAGAGCTTCTTTACATAACCAATCTCAAATGGATCTCATGGATATTCATATTGGAGATATTGTTTTTGTAGAAAAAGGAGGCGAGATTATTCCAAAGATTGTAGGAGTAGATATTTCAAAAAGAGATAAAGATGCTTTAAAACCTGAATTTCCATTATTCTGCCCAGATTGTAAGTCAACACTGGTGCAAGAATCTGATGAGGCTAAGCAATACTGCCCTAATTACAATGGCTGTCCAATGCAAATAAAAGGTAGGTTCCTCCATTTTTGTAGTAGAAAAGCTATGAATGTTATTATTGGTGAAGCTACTGTAGAACAAATGTTTAATTTAGGTTACTTAAATCGATTATCTAGCATATACAATCTTTCTAGAGAACAACTTTCTATGTTAGAAGGATGGAAGATTAAGTCAATTGATAGATTCATGCTAAGTCTTGAGAAATCAAAATCTACACCATTTTTTCGTGTTCTTTATGCCTTGGGAATAAGATATGTTGGGGAAACAACAGCTAAAAGTCTTGCCAATTATTTTAAATCCATTGAGAGTATTATACTGGCATCAAAGGAGGAACTTTTGCAAGTAGATGATATAGGAGAGATAGTTGCCGAATCGGTTATTCAATTTTTCTCAAAAGAAGAAAACATTTTATTGATAAAAGAATTAAAAGAATTGGGGATTATATTTATAAGTGAAAATAACCATATTAATCTATTATCTAATAAATTAGAGGGTAAGTCAATTGTTGTCTCGGGCCTTTTTTCAATATCTAGAGAAGAATTAAAAAAAATGATTGAACTGCATTCAGGCAAGAATGTTAATAGTTTATCGGCTAATACTTCATATTTAATAGCTGGAGAAAAAATGGGACCCGCCAAATTGAATAAAGCTAATAAGCTTAATATCAAGATATTAACCGAAGAAGATTTTTTTACATTAATCAAATAAATCCTTAACTTTACAGTTGTGGATATTTTAATAAAAAGCGATAAAAAATATTTAGATGAAGAAGATAATTGTTTCAAACAAAGCTCATTACATTGGAGTAAACGACAGAAAAAAAACTCTTTTTGAAAATAATTGGCCTCTACCATACGGGGTTTCATATAACTCCTACCTTATAGCCGATGAAAAAACAGCTCTTATTGATACGCTGGAATTTGGTTCAAAAGATAATTATCTAGAAGAAATAGAAGCCATATTAGAAGGAAGGGTACTAGATTACCTAATTGTAAATCACATGGAGCCAGACCACTCTAGTATGATAGGTTGGATAATAAAAAGCTATCCAAAGGTTAAGATAGTTGCTAATAGTAAGGCTTTTAAAATGTTAGATGCCTATTTTGGAATAAATAAGGAGTCTATTCTTGAAGTGAAAGATGGAGATACACTAGATTTAGGATATCATAAATTGAAATTTGTAATGACTCCTTGGGTTCACTGGCCCGAAACTATGATGACTTACGATATGACAGATGCAATGCTATTTTCTTGCGATGCATTTGGATCTTTTGGAACCTTAGATGGTGGAATATTTGATGATGAAATCAATTTCGATTTTTATGAAAACGAAATGAGGCGTTATTACTCAAATATTGTTGGCAAATATAGCCATATGGTACAAAAAGCCTTTGAAAAATTAAATGGTGTTCCTGTAAAATTCGTTTGCCCATCACATGGTCCTGTTTGGAGAACAAATCCTGAAAAAGTTATTGGATTATATAATAAATGGAGCCTTCATGAGGCCGAAGATGGCGTAGTTATAGCTTTTGCCTCTATGTATGGTAATACCGAAAAAATGGCAGACTATGCAGGAAGATTAATTGCCGAGAAGGGAGTTAAAAATATTCGTATTTACGATGTATCTAAAACACACGTCTCTTTTATTCTAAATGATATATGGAAATATAAAAGTGTGATTTTAGGCTCTAGTGCATATAATGCTGGTATGCATCCTATGATGCAGCATCTATGCAACGAGTTAGAAGTATTAAATCCAAAAAACAAAAATTATGCTCTATTTGGATCTTATAGCTGGAGTGGAGGTGGGTTAAAATCTCTTATACCTTTTGCAGAAAAAATGTCTTGGAATATGGTAGCCAATCCAGTAGAAGTTATGGGGTCACCCAAAATTAACGATATGGATGGGTTCAAAGAGATAGCAGATAAAATCCTGTAAATTATGGAAATAGGCAAAATGTTTACCGTTGAAAAAACAGTCTCTCAAAATGACACAGCAGCCTATTTTGGTTCTGGTCTTTTAAACGTATTTGCTACTCCGGCAATGATTGCATTAATGGAGAACTCGGCACATTTGCTTGCTAACTCTTTTTTATCTCTAGAAGAAGATACAGTTGGAATAGAAATTAGCGTGAATCATACACGAGCAACACCTCTTGGAGCAAAAGTTAAAGCTCAGGCCACACTTACTGCTACAGATGGTAAAAAACTAATATTCAATATAAAAGCATTTGATGAACAGGGCCAGATAGGTTATGGGACCCATGTAAGATATATAATTAATCCAGTAAAATTTATGGAGAGAATATCTTGAAAAGATATGACAAAATAAAACATACTTATCAAAGGATTATAAAGTTCCTTATTTCAGACATTTGGCATTTAGATTTGTCTGAACTTAGCTTTTTACGTTCTCGTTTGATTAAGTACCTTAAGGTGCTTATAATAACAATAAAAGGTTTTACTAAAGATAAAGTTAGCCTTCAAGCAACATCGCTAAGCTATTTCTCTGCAATGTCTGTTGTGCCATTTGTAGCAATAATGTTTGCAATAACCAATGGATTTGGAGCTGGTGCTAAGCTAGAAGAACTTATGTTTACATATTTCGAAGGCAATGAAGATATTATTACATACATCTTAGGGTTTGCAAATAACGTAATTGAAAGAGGGAAAAATGGACTTTTTGGAGTAATTAGTTTTCTATTTTTACTATCTACTATTGTCTTACTTATGCTAAACATAGAGGAAGCTTTTAACGAGATCTGGAAACTTGGATCGGGGCGCTCATTTAAAAAGAGAGTTATATACTATTTTACACTAATAGTTATCTCTCCTTTCGTGATTTTTATCTTTTTAACCTTGGGACTTATTTATTCTAAAGTTCTTCATGTTGTAGGGTTAGAGATAGATAAATATATACCAGTAACATCAATATTTACTTGGATTACCTCCTATTTCTTTATAGTTGGAGTATTCACGGTAATGTATAAATATATACCAAATACCAAAGTAAAATTATCGGCAGCATTTAATAGTGCTCTTATATTGGCGTTTGCCTTTATTGTAGTACAGTTGTTATATTTAGAAACTCAAATAATGGTTACTGGATTAAGCACTGTTTATGGGGTATTTGCTGCTATCCCTCTTTTTATGGTTTGGATGAATATAAGTTGGACTTTAATCCTTTTTGGCGCCGAACTTTCTCACGCATATCAAAATGTAGATAATTATAAATATATTTAGTTATAATGGAAAAAAAACTAACTAGTGGAGCTGAAGATTTTATTAATGATGAATTATTCCACAACTTAATAAACAATACAAAAGAAGACCTCCCTAAAATAAGAGAAATACTTGCAAAAAGTAGATCTAAACAGGCTCTTACTTTGGAAGAGACTGCCACATTACTTGCAATAAAATCAACCGAAGCACGTGAAGAGCTTTTTGAAACAGCTAAAGAGCTCAAAAGATCTATCTATGGGAAGAGAATTGTTCTTTTTGCACCTCTTTATATTGGCAACTATTGCATTAATAACTGCCAATACTGTGGTTTCCGTAGCTCTTTGAAAAAAGCAGTAAGAAGAACTTTATCTAATGAAGATATTGTTGCCGAGGTTTCTCAATTAGAGAAAGAGGGACATAAAAGATTGATATTAGTTTATGGAGAACACCCTAAATATACTCCTGAATTTATTGCAGAGAATGTTAAAGCATGTTATGATGTAAAGGTTGGGAATGGAGAGATAAGGAGAATTAATATAAATGCAGCTCCTTTAGATATAGAAGGGTTCAGGACGGTAAAAGACTCTGGTATAGGTACTTTTCAAGTATTTCAAGAAACTTACCACAAGGAATCTTATGCAAAATACCATCCAGGACCTGGCGATAAGAGTGACTTTATGTGGAGGTTGAATGCAATGGATAGAGCTTTTGAAGCAGGTATAGACGATGTTGGTATAGGAGCTCTATTTGGTCTTTACGATTGGAGATTCGAAGTTTTGGGATTGGTGCAACACTCAATCTATTTACAAAATAAATATGGTGTTGGCCCACATACAATTAGCTTCCCAAGGATAAAACCAGCATATGGAATGAAATTAAAACTTCCATATGAAGTAAATGATCAAGATTTTAAACAACTCGTTGCCACTTTAAGAATAGCAGTTCCATATACTGGGCTTATTATGACAGCTAGAGAAACATCTGAAGTGAGAAATGCTGTAATTGAATATGGAGTTTCTCAAATTGATGCAGGAACCCGCCTAGAAATAGGTGGATACCAAGAAGATAGAAAAGAAGATCAAGACCTTAATAGAGAACAATTCCAAATAGGCGATTCTAGAGAGTTAGACTCTGTAATTCAATGGCTTTTAGGCCGAGGCTTTATACCTAGTTTTTGCACATCTTGTTATAGACTAGGAAGAACAGGAGAACACTTTATGGAATATGCTGTTCCAGGATTTATCGGAAGATTTTGCACACCAAATGCTATGCTTACATTAGCGGAGTATCTAGAAGATTATTCCTCTGAGGCTACTAGAAAAGCAGGTTATGCTCTTATAGAAGAAGAACTTGAATTAATTAAAGATCCTATCAAAAGAGCAGAGTTATCTACAAAATTAACGCTGATTAAAGAAGGTAAAAGAGACCTTCTATATTAACATTGTATATGTTTACAGAAAAGGATAGTATAATTATAGAAAAGAAGTTTGAAGTACTTCGGCTAGCTAGTCTTAAAAGATGTGCTATACAAAGTGAGTATGAAGTAGTTCTAAAAGCATTCGATTTTGCAAGAGCTGCTCATAATGGAGTGCGTAGAAGATCTGGCGAACCTTATATCATTCACCCCATTTCTGTAGCTCAAATAGTTGTCCAAGAGATTGGTTTAGGATACAAATCTATTGTCTCGGCTCTTATTCACGATGTTGTAGAAGACACCGAATATACCATTGAAGATATAGAACGGTTGTTTGGCCCTAAAATAGCTTCACTTGTAGATGGACTAACAAAAATCAAAAGTGCTTTTGATGCTACAAGCTCTACTCAGGCAGAAAACTTTAAACGAATTCTTCTTACTTTAAATGACGATGTTAGAGTAATTCTCATAAAACTAGCCGATAGGCTTCATAATATGAGGACTTTAGAATTTATGCCCGACCATAAAAAGTCAAAAATCCTTAGTGAAACCATGTATATCTTTATACCTCTGGCTCACCGTCTAGGATTATATAGTATAAAATCGGAATTAGAAAACATTTGGCTTTACCATACTATCCCCGCTCAATATGAATTTATACAAAAGCAAATTGCTCAAACTGTAGAAGAAAGAGGATGCGCAATGGATGGTTTCATAGAGCCTATTTCTGAAAACCTTAAACAAGCAGGATATAATTTTACTATCTCAAAAAGAACCAAGACCCCCTACTCTATATGGAAGAAAATGGAGACAAAGTCTATTCCTTTTGAACAAATATATGACCTATATGCTGTAAGAATTATTTTTGAATCTAAAGAAAACCAGCCAGAAAGAATTCAATGTTGGCACATCTATTCCCTTATAACCGAGCTCTATTTATCCAAAACAGATAGGATTAGAGATTGGGTAAGTACTCCTAGAATAAATGGCTATGAGGCACTTCATTGCACTGTTATGGGGCCACAAGGTAATTGGGTGGAAATTCAGATACGTACTGTAAGAATGAACGACCTTGCAGAGAGAGGAGTAGCTGCTCATTGGAGTTATAAAGGTGCTGGAGGAGCTCCAAGTGAGAACGAGATGGATAAATGGCTCAATATGGTTAGAGAAGTATTAGAGAATCCCGATTCCAATGCTCTTGAATTTTTAGATCGATTCCATTCAGACTTGCTCTCTCACGAAATTTATGTTTTTACGCCAAAAGGAGAATCAAAATCTTTAACAAAAGGCTCTACTGCTCTAGATTTTGCCTATTTTATTCACTCCGAAATAGGTAATAAAGCAATTGCTGCAAAAGTCAATTTCAAACTGGTACCTCTCTCTTACGAACTTAGAAACGGAGACCAAATTGAGGTAATAACAGCAGAATCACAAAAGCCACAAAGAGAGTGGTTAGATTTTGCTAAAACTCCAAGGGCTAAGGGTTTTATTATGACAGCTCTAACATCTGAAATAAAAGATCATTTAAAGGGCGGTCAAAATGTTTTAGATGATAAACTTGCTGAATTTGGAATTTCTCCTCAAACAAGAGTCTATCGAAAACTAACTGAAGCCTATGGTCTTAATAATAGAGAAGAGTTATTTAGTAAAATAGGTGCAGGAGTGTTAGATCTTTCAGACATCTCTAAGATGCTCAAAAAGAACTCACAAAACAAGTTTGTTAGGTATTGGAATCTGCAATTTTCTAAGATTACAGGTAGTGAAGATCTAGATGATTTTAGCTCCTACCAGAACGTAGAAGAAGATGAAGAGGAGTTTGCTGGAGAAGAGACCAATATAGTAGCCCAAAATGAAGAATTGTCTTCAAAAGCAAAAATTGATAAGAAAAAAGATTATCTGTTAAAGGAAAATCCACTAGAAAAAACACTCTCATACGAAGTTGCTAGATGCTGCAAACCAATTCCAGGAGATAAGGTTATCGGTTTTATTGATGACCTTGGCGAAGAAGTTACTGTTCATAAAAGTAGTTGCCCCGAGGCAATTCTGCTAGCATCTAGATATGGGAATAGAATTGTAAAGGCTAAATGGAGTAAACATACTGTTCTCTCCTTTTTAGCTAGAATAAATATGAGAGGAATAGATAGGATTGGTATACTTAACGAATTAACACAATATATAACACTAGTACTCAGCGTTAATATCAGGAAAATTTTAATTGAAACTCACGATGGTATTTTCGAAGGATTTATAGATTTATACGTTCATAGTGCCGACGATTTAGATAAACTTATAAAGCAACTCTCTCAAGTAAAGGGGGTAGAGAGTGTTGTTAGATCGGAAATTAAAGAAGATTAATTTTAGAAAAGTATGAAAGAGATGTTTAAACTGAGTGGTTTAGTAAAGATTATAATATTTATTACCCTTATCTATACTGTTATTGGTTCTTGTGCAAATACATCTACCCCACCCTTGGGTGGCCCTAAAGATACTATTCCTCCAACTCTTTTATATGTATCACCCGACTCTGGTAAAGTTAATTTCGCAATAAATAAAGGCGTTATAGAATTTAAATTTAATGAATATGTCGTTTTAAGAGAAGAACAAAAAAACATAATTCTGTCGCCACCTCAAGATAAAAAACTCCAAACTAAAATAAGAGGCAAAAGCGTTGTAATTTCGTTCTTAGAGCCGTTAGATTCTGCTACTACATATTCCTTGAATTTTGGAAGAGCAATAGTAGATAATAACGAAGGGAATATTTTTCCATCATATGTCTATCCTTTTTCTACTGGCAAAACCATAGATTCCTTGTACACATCTGGCACTATATATAATGCCCAAACACTTATGCCAGCCCAAGATGTAACAGTTGCCCTTTATGAAAACCTTTCGGATACCGCTGTCTATAAAATAAGACCCTCTGCAATATCTAAAACAGATAAATATGGATATTTTGTTCTAAGAAATATAAAAGGAGTTCCATATAACGTCTTCGCTTTTAAGGATAATAATTATAATAACAGATACGATCGCGAAAATGAAGAGATTGCCTATTTAGACACTGTTTTTACCCCTACCAATATTTTGAACAATAAACTTACTGAATTACAGTTTGTAAAAGAAAAAGATACTTTAATAGCTTTAAGTAGACCATCTCAGTTAGATCTCTATCTTTTTACTGAAGATAACGAAAAACAGTTTATTAGGGAGAGTAAAAGACTACAACCAAGAATGTCTTATGTTAAATTCTCGGCTGCAGAACCGCAAATTATTTCAATTAAATTTAATAATATTGATTCTACATCAATTAGAACAGAATTTAATATTAGACGAGATAGCTTGGTATTATGGATTACAGATACTTTACTTAAAGTACCCGATTCATTGAAATTTAGTGTGAAGTATATGAAAACCGATAGCTTAGATACTTTAGCACCTTTTACAGAGCAGTTTAGCTTAGCAGCTCCAAAACCTAAAAAAGAGAGTGATAAAATAGATGGAACAGACAAAGAAGAGAGAAATAGAGAGAGAGTAAACTCAATGAGAGAAAAAAAGAAGCGCTCCAATCTTCTTGAGTTTAAAGTAGAAGCCGATCCTAAGCTTTTCGAACAAAAAGGGTTTTCTATTATATTTGAGGCTCCATTAGCAAAACTTGTAAAGGACTCTATAAATATTCTATCTAAATCACCAAAAGGAGATATAGGAAAAATCGAGTACGAAATATCTACCGACTCTTTGTGGAGTAGGCTAATAAATATTAAGCCTCAAGGTAGGATATTAAAAGGTTATGAGTATTCATTGGAGATTTTGCCCACAGCTTTTACAGATATCTACAAACACACCAATGACTCTACTCTAAATAAAGTTTCACTCCCCCAAGACGAAAATCTCTCGAAACTTATACTAAATATTAAAGGGTGTACTGGTTCTTACATTGTAGAACTTACTAACATAACTCGAGATAAAATATTTCGTAGTTATAAAATAACTAGAGATACAACTCTAGAATTCCCATATTTACAAAAAGACAAATATTCCATTAAAATTATTGAAGATATTAATGGGAACGGTATAATTGATACTGGTAATTTAAAGAGAAGAAGACAGCCCGAAAGAGTAAGATTATTTGCTCTTCCAGATGGTAAAACATTTATCAATATACCTGAATCGGTAGAGCTAGTACAGGATATTGATCTTAAAGCAATCTTTAATTAAACTTTGTGAGGTGAGAAAATATATTATTGTAATAATTTTATCGTTGATATTGTTCAATGAAGTTCAAGGCCAAAGCAAGCAGCATCTTTTAGGAATAAAAGCTGGGTATAACATAAGTGGTCTAATTAGCCCTCCCAATTTAAATAATAAGAGTATTTCTACCTATCAGAATTTTTCTTTAATGTATACTTATTATCATGATCTATGGGGAATGATTAATATTTTTGGATTTCAAACAGGAATAAGTAAGCTATCTCAAGGCTATCTTTCACCAGATGGAATTAACACCTATGAGGTAATTTCAATTCCACTAGTGTCACAGTTTCACTTCGATTTTTGGAGAATGAGACTATTATTAAACGCTGGGTGTTTTGGTGGCTATAGATATTCAAAGAAAAATTTTGATGGTTCTGGGTTTGATGAATTTGACAACAAGATAGATCTTGGTTTTATTGCCGGGGGTGGTTTGGCATTTATAATGAAGCCCATTGAATTACATTTAGAGGCTAATTACCATCACTCTCTAACATATCTCCACGATCCAGCAAAATTCAGTAACACAAATTATCTTTATACTAATCCTAATCAGTTAATATTTAGTATTACATTAAATATTCAACTTTAATTCAATAATACTTTTTCAGATGAAAAAAATATTGGTAAATGTTGGGGATGTTGTAATTGGCACTAAAAACAACATAGTTGTTCAAACTATGTGTAATACATCTACAGCAGATATAGAAGCCTCCTTTAATCAATGTCTACAACTTTCAAAAGAAGGCGTACATATTATAAGATTAACAACACAAGGTATTAAGGAGGTAGAGGCTCTAAAACAAATAAAGGAAAAATTAAGAAACTCAGGCATTAATACCCCTCTAGTTGCCGATGTTCACTTCTCTTTTGAAGTAGCTGTAGCAGCAGCAAAAGTAGCAGAAAAAGTAAGAGTCAATCCAGGTAATTTTGCTAAAGATCAAGAGACTATAAAAAAAGAATTCACAAATTTAATTGAAGTTTGTAAAACATATGGGACTTCAATAAGAATTGGAGTAAATCACGGATCTCTTGGAGATAGAATAACTGCAACCTATGGTAATACTCCCCAAGGCATGGCTCAAGTTGCTCTTGAATGGATTGAAATGGCAGAGCAATCCAATTTTGACCAGATAATAATTTCGTTAAAGGCTAGTAATACAATAGTAATGACTCAGGCCTATAAGATTTTGTATAAAGAGATGCAAAGTAGAGGTGTTATTTATCCTCTACATCTAGGAGTAACCGAGGCTGGTAATGGCAACGAGGGTAGAATAAAATCGGCGGTGGGGCTTGCTACTCTTCTTAAATTAAAAATTGGAGATACAATCAGAGTCTCTCTTACAGAAGATCCTATCAACGAAATACCTGTAGCAAAATTTATTGCAAACTACTTTGAAGACGAAAGTAATATCAGTAGTGAATTACCTTTAGATCCAATTTATAATTGCTCAAGCTATCAAGAATTCATGCTAAAAGTTGCTTGTGATTACGGGCCTCTATTGCTTGAAAAAAAAATAGATGACTTTAATCTTTCGGGATTTATCAATAATTATAAAATTTCGGAAGAAGAGATAAGAGTATTTAAAGAAAACCTAATGCAGGCTTCCAGGCGTAAATTTACTAAACCAGAGTACATTGCTTGTCCTGGATGTGGGCGTACTCTATTTAATCTAGAGAGTGTCTTTGAAGAGGTTAAAAAGAGGACTTCTCATCTAGTTGGATATAACATAGCAGTAATGGGATGCATTGTAAATGGCCCCGGAGAAATGGCCGATGCAGATTATGGCTATGTTGGAGAAGGCCGAGGCAAAGTAAGTATTTACAGAGGTATTGAGCCTGTGTATAGATCTGTCCCCCAAGAAGAGGCTATAGAAAAATTACTAGCTCTTATTGAGCAAGACGCTCACAATAAAGTCTTCCTCCCTCGGAACGAGTAACTATAACGCTCTCTCCTTTTACTGCTAAGCCATTCTCTAACGAGGCCTCGTACCATTTTCCATTAATCTCTATTTTGCCAGAAGGCATCATATTGGTGCAAACTATGCCTGTTTTTCCTACTAATCCAGGTAGTGACATATCTGCAATTGCAAAGCCATCACTCTCGTTCAGAACTGTTTTTAATGATAATCCAGGCATAAAAGAGCTGTTTAGAAATTTTCCTGCTAGATAGATTGATCCCACAAGAGAAATAAATGCACTTATTAATACTATTGAGAGAGGTTTGATAATAACTATAAAGTCTAGGTTACCTTCATGATAAAATAAGCTATTGTCTATCATAGCAAAGGAGAGACCAGTTATCATTAAGATAATTCCAGAGATTCCTGCAACGCCAAATCCAGGGATCACAAATATTTCTGCTAAAAGAAGTAGTATTCCTAAAACAAAAACAATAATCTCCCAGTTTTGAGCCAATCCATCTATATAAAGTGGAGAAAAATAGAGAACTGCAGCAGTTATCGCTGCAATTGAAGGGAAGCCAAGCCCTGGAGTTTGCAATTCAAAATAGATTCCGCCAATAATTAACATTAAAAGAAGACCTTGCACAAATGGATTAAGAAAAAAGAGTAATATTTTATCCATTATTGTTAGCTTCTGATTTTGAATAACATAATCATCTACTGGTACAAACAGAGCTACTGCCTCTTCTACCGAAGATGCAATTCCTTCACAAAAACCATTTGCAATAGCCTCTTCGGCCGTAAAACTCAATACTTTTGTGCTATCTATTATTCCAGGGATATATACCGAAGGGTCTACCATAGCCTCGGCAATTTTAGGATCTCTACCATTAACCTCGGCAGTAGCCCTCATCATAGCTCTCATAAATGATTGATATTTATCGGGCATGGCTTCTCCAGTTTGGTTTACCACTGTGGCGGCACCTATACTGCCTCCTTTCCTCATATAAATACTGTCACAGGCAATAGATATTAAGGCACCAGCAGAAGCTGCTTGATTATCTATAAACACCGCTGTTGGGATTGTATTGTTTAAAAGAGCAGTTCTTATGCTGTCTGCTGCATCTACTGCTCCTCCATAAGTATTTAGATGAATAATTATATATTTTGCATCTATATTTTTGGCCTCTTTAAGACCTTTAGAAACACGATTGAAAGAAGAAGCATTAATCTCCTCTTTAACTTCAATTACATAAGCTATGGGTTTTTGAGCTAATGCAAAAATATTGATAAACAATACCAGAAACAAAGAAACTACTCTCATTATAAATTTATTTATCTATTACAATGTAAATATACTGTTGTTTTTCCTATTTTTGTAAAGAGTCTTATTTATTCACTAAACTTTATCACAAACTATGAAGCAAAAAAATATTCTATTGGTAGCAATTATGTTGTTTGCCTATGGTGTTATTACGGGACAGGCTCCTCTTTCTTACTACCCCGATGATTTTAACCCTACCGAAAGCTGTACATCAATAATGGTTGGCAAACAAGCCAGTACAGATGGGTCTGTTATGACAGCGCACACATGTGACTCTAATTACAGAACATGGCTAGAAATGGTAGGTAGAAAAACTTATAAGATTGGAGATACAGAGGGTGTTTTTTGGGGCCTAATGCATACCGAAGAACCTTGGGACTTAAGAAATGTAGTAGAAAAAGGGAGAATCCCTGCTGTAGAACACACGTTTGCCTATCTCAACACCTCTTATCCATGCCTTAATGAAAAGCAACTAGCGATGGGAGAAACCACAATAACAGGAAGGAGCCAACTGGTAAACAGAGATGGTTATTTTCTAATAGAAGAGCTTCAGAGAATTGCTTTACAAAGATGCTCTACATCTAGAGATGCTGTAGTTTTAATTGGTAAACTAGCCGAAGAGTACGGTTATGGCGATTCTGGAGAGTGTCTTACAATTGCCGATAAAAAAGAGATATGGCAATTAGAGATTTTTGGCTCTGGTGCCGGTAAGCCTAGTGCAATTTGGGTAGCTCAAAGAGTTCCCGATAACCATGTTGCGATCTCTGCCAATATTCCAAGAATTGCAAAAGTAGATTTTAACAGTAAAGATTTTCTTTATAGTAACAATATAAAAGAAAAGTGTAAAGAATTAGGTTATTGGAATGGAAAAGACGATTTTGTATTCTGGAAAATTAATAATGGCCGAAAGCCTTTTAATATAAGAGAGTTTTTTGTTCTTTCACACATGGCTCCTTCACTAAACCTTAAATACGATAGCGAAGAACTTCCTTTTTCTATTAAACCAGATAAAAAAATATCTGTAAGAGATGTAATGGCTTTTTATCGTGAAACTTATGAAGGTACAGAATGGGATCAAACAAAAAATTTAGGAATTGAAGTTACTCTTAGAGATAGAGTAAAAGGTACTTATACAGACACTATTAGACCTATTTCTAACTTTATGAATAACGATGTTAGAAATCTACTTAACTCTTTAAAACCCGATGTTACAGAAAGAATAAGAGGAATAGCTGTAATACAGTGCTCTTACTCACATATTATTCAATTAAGAGATTGGTTACCCGACGAAGTTGGTGGAGTTGCTTGGTTTTCATTTGACAACCCAGCACAAGCACCTAGAATACCAATTTACTCTGGAACAATTTCTCTTCCTGCTTCATTTGCTGTATGTGGGCAACATCGTTACAGAGAAGATGCAGCAATATGGGCATTTCGTGAAACTAACCGTATAGCTACAATTAACTGGAATAAAACACGCACTATATTGGAACCTCAAATAATGGGTTTTGAAGAGAAAATGTTTGAAATGGCAACTTCTATTGAAAGTAAAGCCACCGAACTTATTAAAGCTGGAAAAACTCAAGAAGCTAAACAGCTATTAACTAATCATACACATGACTTTGCTTCAATGACAATACAAAGATGGCAAGAATTAAAGGCTCAACTTTGGTCTGTTTTTGCAAGAAGCATGTAAATAATCTACATATTGAATAATCGAAAGAGGGATAAGGAATAAAACTCCATATTCCTCTTTTTTTCTTTCTTTTTTTATTTAACTTTGCCCAGTTTACTTAACTTCTAAATAGGATAATAAGAATGTTTGAATACAAACCTGCTACCCTACATCTTGAGAATGGTGTGGAATTCAAGGGATTTTCATTTGGTCACGACCAAGCCGCTAACGGTGAGGTCGTTTTTTCTACCGCTATGGTTGGTTATCCCGAAAACCTAACAGATCCTTCATGCTCCGGACAAATTTTATGTGTTACATTTCCGTTAGTTGGTAATTACGGAGTACCAGGAGATGAAATCAAAGACAATCTTTCAAAATATTTTGAATCTGAAAAAATTCATGTACGAGGATTGATTATTTCTGATTATTCTTTTGAATACAGTCACTGGAATGCAGTTAAAAGTTTAGATCAATGGTTAAAAGAGAATAAAATACCTGGGATTTTTGGTGTGGACACTCGCGAAATAACTAAAATACTTCGTGACAAAGGCTCTATGCTTGGAAAGATACTTCCAGAGAACACCACTCTAGAAACAGATTACAATCCCAATATTATAAACCAAGTAAGAATTGTAAGCTGCAAAGAGGTAATAACATATGGAAGTGGGCAAAAAAAGGTTGTGCTAGTAGATTGTGGTGTGAAACACAATATAATAAGATGTTTGATTAATAGAAATGTACAGGTAATAAGAGTTCCCTGGGACTATGACTTTAATTCTATTGAATATGATGGTCTTTTTATATCTAACGGCCCTGGTAATCCCGATTTTTGTACTAAAACAATAGAGAATATTAAAATAGCAATAAATTCAAATAATCCGAAACCGATTTTTGGTATTTGTATGGGCAATCAACTCTTGTCAATAGCGGCCGGAGCAAGCACATATAAGCTTAAGTATGGTCATAGAAGCCATAATCAGCCAGTAAGAATGGTTGGTACTGATAAGTGTTATATAACCTCTCAAAACCATGGGTTTGCTGTAGATAGTTCTACACTCGGTGTAGATTGGGAGCCATTTTTTATAAATATGAACGATGGCACAAACGAAGGGATAAAACACAAGAGTAAACCTTTTTTCTCTTGTCAATTCCACCCCGAAGGAGCTAGTGGACCTACAGATACAGAGTTCTTATTTGATAATTTTGTTAATCTTCTTTAAAACTTGAAAATGGAAAATAAAATAAATAAAGTACTGTTACTAGGTTCGGGAGCTTTAAAGATTGGCGAGGCTGGAGAATTTGACTACTCAGGTTCTCAAGCGCTTAAAGCAATGAAAGAAGAGGGAATAGAGACTATTCTTATTAACCCTAATATTGCAACAGTTCAAACATCGGAAGGTATAGCAGATAAAATTTATTTTCTGCCAGTTACTCCATATTTTGTAGAAGAAGTAATTAAAAAGGAGAAGCCACAAGGAATTCTCTTGGCTTTTGGTGGACAAACAGCACTCAATTGTGGGGTTGAACTTTACAAAAGTGGCATTTTTGAAAAATATAATCTAAAGGTATTGGGTACTCCTGTTCAGGCTATAATGGATACAGAAGACAGAGAGTTATTTGTAAAAAAACTAGACCAAATTAATGTAGAAACAATTAAAAGTCATGCTGTAGAAAGTGTGGAAAATGCCGTAAAAGCTGCAGAGAACCTTGGCTACCCTGTTATATTAAGAGCTGCATACGCTTTAGGTGGTTTAGGAAGTGGTTTTTGCGATAATGAAACAGAACTTAAGCAATTGGCAACTAAAGCATTCTCGTATTCAACTCAAGTTTTAGTAGAGAAGTCATTAAAAGGATGGAAAGAGATAGAATATGAAGTAGTGAGAGACCGTTTCGATAACTGTATTACCGTTTGTAATATGGAAAATTTTGATCCGCTTGGTATTCATACTGGTGAAAGTATTGTAGTAGCGCCATCACAAACTCTTACAAATAAAGAGTTTCATCTATTAAGAGATTTATCTATTAAAATTGTAAGACATATAGGTATAGTTGGTGAGTGTAATGTGCAATATGCATTCGACCCACAATCCGAAAACTATAAAGTAATTGAGGTAAATGCACGCTTGAGTAGATCGTCGGCATTAGCCTCAAAAGCAACAGGTTATCCTTTAGCTTTTGTAGCGGCAAAGTTGGGTTTAGGATATGGTCTATTTGAATTGAAAAACTCTATAACAAAAACTACACCTGCTTTTTTTGAACCGGCACTTGATTATATAGTTTGTAAGATTCCTAGGTGGGATCTTTCAAAGTTTCAAGGAGTCTCAAGAGAGATAGGCTCAAGTATGAAAAGCGTAGGTGAGGTTATGTCTATCGGTAGAAGTTTCGAAGAGGCTATACAGAAAGGGCTTCGAATGATTGGACAGGGTGCACATGGTTTCGTAGCTAATAAAGAAATTATAGTAGAAGATATTGAAAAATCTTTAAGAGAGCCCACAGACAACAGAATATTTGTAATATCAAAAGCTTTCCAGAAAGGATATACTGTAGATCAGATTCATGATTTAACCAAAATCGATAAATGGTTTCTAGAAAAGCTACTTACTATAGTTCTTACTTCTAAGGAATTAGAAAAACTGAACGATAAAACAGACCTTACCGATTCACTTTTATTGAAAGCAAAGAAGCAAGGTTTTTCTGACTTTCAAATTGCAAGATTAATATATAAGGATACAATTGACCAAGATATAACCTCTGAATATATCAGAAATTACAGGAAAGAGAGAGGGATTACTCCAGTTGTTAAACAGATTGATACACTTGCAGCCGAATTTCCTACTCAAACAAATTATCTATACCTTACCTATAATGGTACTTACAATGACGTAAAATACTTAGGTGATAATAAGTCTGTTATAGTTCTTGGTTCTGGTGCATATAGAATAGGAAGCTCAGTAGAATTTGATTGGTGTTCTGTTAATGCTCTTCAAACAATTAGGAATTGTGGCTGGAGGGGTGTAATGATAAATTATAACCCAGAAACTGTTTCTACAGATTATGATATGTGCGATAGGCTCTATTTTGACGAGCTTACTTTTGAGCGTGTAATGGATATATACGAGCTTGAAAATCCACATGGTGTTATTGTATCTGTTGGGGGTCAAATACCTAACAACCTAGCACTTAGAATGGATAAGTCTGGCGTTAAATTATTAGGAACTAGTGCTAAAAACATAGACAAGGCAGAGGATAGACATAAATTCTCTACAATGCTAGATAATCTTAAAATTGACCAGCCTAGGTGGAAAGAGCTCTCTTCATTGAAGGATGTTAAAAACTTTGTTGATGTAGTAGGATACCCAGTGCTTGTAAGGCCATCTTATGTTCTATCTGGAGCTGCAATGAACGTTTGTTCTAATAATGGCGAGCTAGAGCAGTTCTTGAAGTTAGCTGCTAATGTATCTAAAAAACACCCTGTTGTAGTATCTGAATTTATAGAAAATGCAAAGGAGATTGAATTGGACGCTGTTGCTAATAATGGAGAGATGGTTGCATATGCAATATCTGAGCATATTGAATTTGCTGGAGTCCACTCGGGCGATGCCACTATACAATTCCCTCCTCAAAAACTATATGTAGAGACTGCTAGACGCATCAAGAAAATTGCTAGAAAAATTGCACTAGAACTGGAAATAACTGGTCCTTTCAATATCCAATTTCTAGCAAAAGAAAATGATATTAAAGTTATTGAATGCAATTTAAGAGCATCTAGAAGTTTTCCATTTGTTTCTAAAGTGCTTAAAATAAACCTTATAGAACTAGCTGCAAAAGCTATGATAGGAGAGGATTTTATTGTTCCTAAAAAAAATGCATTTGATTTAGAGTATGTAGGTATTAAAGCTTCTCAATTTTCATTCTCTAGGCTCCAAAAAGCCGATCCTGTTCTTGGTGTAGATATGGCATCTACAGGAGAGGTTGGGTGTATTGGAGACGATTCAAATGAAGCTATTTTGAAAGCTATGCTCTCTGTTGGTTATAAAATACCTAAAAAGAATATTCTTATCTCTTCTGGTTCGCCTAAACAGAAAGCAGACTTACTAATTGCATCAAAATTACTTGACCAAAATGGATACCGTATTTATGCTACTGGTGGCTCTTGCCAATTTTTAAGAGATAATAATATTAATGCTATATTGGTTCACTGGCCTAGCGAAGCTAAAAAAGAGCCTCAAGCTCTTGATATGCTACAGGAGAAGAAAATAGATTTAGTTATTAATATCCCTAAGAATCTTACTCAAGAAGAGCTGGAAAATGGTTATAAAATCCGCCGGGCTTCAATAGATTATAATACTCCGTTAATAACCAATGCTAGATTAGCTTCGGCATTTATCTTTGCATTTTGTTCTATGAAAATGGAAGATATTCAAATTAAAAGCTGGGACGAATATACTTCGCTTTAATCGTTATCATAAATATCGTTATCTTCCGAAATATCAGAATCTTCTGGCAATAATAAGGGGCTCTCACTACTGAGGGCCTCTACTTCTTTTAACTTTCTTTGAATAGCTCTTGTTCTAGTTCCAACAAGCTTGTCTATATCGTCTAACCCTCCTTGAATATTTTTTTGAGCCTTTGTTAGCAAGTCTCCAAATGTAGAAAATTCTTTCTTTACTGCTCCCAATGTATTCCATACCTCCCCACTCCTCTTCTCTATAGCCAATGTTCTAAAACCCATTTGCAAAGAGTTGAGAATTGCAGCTAATGTGGCGGGGCCAGTAATAAGCACTTTATATTTATTTTGAATCTCTTCTAATAGAGCAGCCTTTCTTACAACCTCGGCATAAATTCCTTCGAATGGCAGGAACATTATTGCAAAATCTGTTGTATAAGGTGGATCTATGTATTTTTCAGAAATATCACGTGCCATAACCTTAATGGCATTCTCTAAATTTTTCTGTTCTTTATCAATAAGAGCTTGATCGCAAGTATCATATGCATTTTGCAATGTTTCATAGTACTCTTTAGGAAACTTAGCATCTACAGGCAGCCATATATAATTTTCGCTAGAACCTGTCTCTTTTCCCGGAAGTTTTATTGCAAACTCCACAAAATCTCGGCTTCCCAATTTTGTTTTCACATTACTTTGGTACTGATCTGGTGCCATTATGTTTTCTAACAACATCGAGAGTTGCACCTCTCCTATTCCACCTCTCATTTTAACGTTGCTTAAGACCCTTTTTAGTCCACCAACATCTTGGGCAAGCACCTGCATCTCTCCAAGTCCCTTTTGCACCTCTATTAGCTGTTTACCTACCGTTTCGAAACTCTTACCAAGCCTTTCGTTTAATGTTTTTTCTAATTTTTCCTCTACTGTACTTCTTATTGCTTCCAATTTTTTTTCTAAAAGGTCTAATCTCTCTTTTTGTATTGCCGATAGCATACTCATAGAGTTTTCATTAGAAGTTTGGAAAGAGTTGAAAAACTGTCCCATGCTTTCAGAGAAACGAGAGATAGAGATAGACATCTCTTCTCTATTGTCTCTATTTATGTTTTGTATTTCCGTTAAGAACTGCTTTTGGTTTAAATCAGTTCTAGTACGAGTTTTAGCTTGGTTAGCAATTAGCATAATGTTAATTACAAGTAATGAAATAGAAATGATTAGGATAATATAAATAAGCATGGCTAAAATCGTATTAGATATTAAAGATCCCTACAAAAGAACTAAAATTTGTCTATATTTGCAATGGTAAAAGCATATACGATAAGATATGATACTAAATAAACAGGTAGGGGTATTTTTGAATTTAGTACACTGCCAATTCAAACATTTCTTAGGAAGCATTTTTCAAAAACATGGCTTCGACTTAACTCCCGAACAATATTTAGTTATGGACACACTCTGGGACGAGGGCGTTTTATCTCAGCAACAAATAGCAAATATTTTAATAAAAGATAAAAATTCAGTTACTAAGCTAATAGACGCCCTAGAAAAGAAGGAGCTAGTTACAAGGGTCTCTGGAACTCTAGATAGAAGAAAGAACAAAATTCATCTCACAGAGCTCGCTAAATCTTTAAAAAATGATATTACAACTCTTGCAATAGAGAGTACAAACATTATAATTAAAGATATACCAATAGAAGACCTAGTTAATTTTGTTAAAATTCTTAACAAAATGTCTGATAATATTAACACATATAACGGATATTCCTCAAAAGAATGCAAGTAGATATCTTAATTATTGGAGGAGGTCCTGCTGGGCTAAAAAGTGCATGCTTATTAGAAGCATTAGGATATAAAGCTGTTGTAATAGAAAAGGAATCTACAGTTGGAGGACACATTAAAAATTGGGACAGATTGTTCCCAGATAGAACTCAAGCAAAAGATATTGTAGAAAGCCTTATTAAAGATGTTTCACAGCAGGCTATTAAAACAGCAACAACGGTTAAATCTATTTCTAAGCAAGAAGATGGTAAATACATCTCCATATTGAGTTCAGGTGAAATTATTACAAGCTCTGTCCTTCTTCTAACAACTGGGTTCTCTCTTTTTCCTGCACAGAAAAAGGAAGAGTACGGATATGGAATCTATGAAAGTGTGATCACAAATGCCGATCTTGAATCTTTTTTCAAAAAAGAAGGTAAAATAACAATAGATAATCCATCCAAAATTGGATTTGTTCACTGCGTAGGTTCTAGAGACGAAAAAGCAGGGAATAAACAATGTTCTAAAGTTTGCTGTATTACAGCAGTAAAACAGGCTATTGAACTCAAAGAGCTATTTCCTAATGCTCAAGTTTACTGCTTTTACATGGATCTAAGAATGTATGGCCGAGGATATGAAGATATCTATCTTCAAGCACAAGCAGAATTTGGAATAAGATTTATTAGAGGACGAGTTTCCGAAGTATCGGGCAGTTCAGATGGTAAAGTTATTGTTAAAGCAGAGGACACACTCTCTTCTAAACCAATTAAAATAACATTAGACCTGCTTGTTTTAATGAGCGGAATAGTTGCAAATAAATCTAACGACATTTTGATGGAAAACCTCTGTATTAAAATGGGCGAAGATGGATTTATTCAGCTCGATAACCCTATTACAGAGATAAACAAAACTAATATAGAAGGTATTTTTGCAGCAGGTGCCATATTAGGCCCCAAGACTATACCAGAGGTTATTAGCGAAAGTGCTTCTGTAGCTTTTGCAATTGATCAATACCTTAAAAAAATCAATAGTTAAGACCATGAAATTTGGGTTTCAATTATATAAAGAACAAAAAATTGATCTTGATATTGCCGAGAATTCAATTTTTAAAAAGATATCGCAATCGCAACCTCATATATTAAAATGTATAGGTTGTGGTTGTTGTACAGCAACCTGCACTGGAAATCAATTCAGTCCAACTCAATTTAGAAAAGCCATCCTCTTATTGGAAAGAGGGCTTAACCATGAAGCATTTGATCTTTTAAAAGGTTGTATGTTATGTGGAAAATGTACTCTAGTGTGTCCTAGAGGTATCAATACCAGAGATATAATATTAAAATTTAACGAACTCTATAACCAAGGTAAGTTTTGAAAGAGAGAATTATTTTTGGCTTTGATCCTTTTGTTATTCCATTCACTTTGGGAATGGTTTTTATTATTTTATTCCTTTTAACTGGCACAATAAGAATAATTTGGCACCTATCTAAACAAGAAAGAACACTACTTTTTAAATCTATTTTCTCTCTAAAGTTATTCACAATAATTAAGGAGATCATTAGAGACGTTCTGTTACACGTTAAAATTTTAAAAAAAAATGCTCTTTTAGGATATATGCATGCTAGTATAGCATTCGGGTGGTTCATGATTATTGTTATAGGGCATATAGAGGTTTTACTTTACATTCCACAAAGAAATGGAGTGTTATACTATCCTATATTTTTTAGGTACTTTGTAATGGAAACCAAGCAAACATTAAGAGGTGCTTTTTTCTTTTTCTTAATGGATCTTTTTTTATTAATAGTTCTTAGCGGTATAGCTTTGGCTATTTATAAAAGATTTCAATCTCGAAAGCTTGGAATGAAAAAAACTACAAAGCATAAACTTGGCGATCGGGTTGCTCTTACTGCTTTGTGGGTAATTTTCCCTCTTCGATTAATTGCAGAAAGCTTTACTGCCGATATTAGTGGGGGTAGCTTCCTTACAAAAAGTGTTAATTCTCTAATTCTATTATTCCCTGGTTATGAAAATCTTATACTACCTATTTGGTGGATATACTCAATTTCTCTAGCACTATTTTTCTTTGCGTTGCCTTTTTCTAGATATATGCATATTCCTACAGAAATTCTTCTAATTTTTCTTAGAAATGCAGGAATAATCTCTTCAAGTTCAAGAGATGGATATGCCGAAACAGAGATTTATTCATGCTCTTCTTGTGGTATATGTATTGACGTTTGCCCAATGATAGCTATTGAAGATAAAGCAAAATATACAACAGTCTATCTTGTTCGCGAACTTAGAAGACGTAAGAAAAGTGCTCTAGCAACCTCTAGTCAATGCCTTATGTGCAATAAATGCGTAGAGGTATGCCCTGTAGGGATAGACTCTACTAGGTTAAAACTATTCAAAAAGCAGGAGAGTTTTAAAAGTGATTATTTTAGTTACAATATAAATATAGAGGAATTACCTAATGAAGAAGAAAGAGTATTATACTATGCTGGTTGTATGACGCATCTTTCTCCCGTAATTTATGAGTCGTTATTCAAAATTCTTGATAAAGCTGGTGTAAATTACTCTTTCATGGATAAAGATGGAGTAATTTGTTGTGGTAGGCCTTTAATGTTAGCAGGAGGTATAAATAATGCTAAGAATTTAATAGAAAAGAATAAGAAACTAATTGAAAATTCTGGTGCAAAAGTGCTATTACTCTCCTGCCCTATTTGTTACAAAATATTCAAAGAAGAATATGAGTTTGAAAATATAAAAGTACTTCACCATTCAGAGTATATAAATGACTTAATTAAGAGCAATAAAATTATTTTAAAAAAATCTGAATTAAAGATCGCTTATCACGATCCCTGTGATTTAGGTAGAGGATCTGGAATTTATGACCAGCCAAGAGAAGTTTTGTCTAACTTTGCAACCATTGTTAAACCAAATGAAGAGAAAGAAATGAGTGTTTGCTGTGGAGGATCACTTGCTACCACAAGTTTTAATCACGATCAGAGAAACAAAATGACAAAATGCGCCCTTATTGCACTTAACGCACCAAAGGCAAATATTTTAGTAACGGCATGCCCTCTTTGCTTAAAAACTTTTTCTCCTATTTACAATATGCAAACGATGGATATTGCCCAAATTGTTTGCAAGCAAATGATATAATTTCTTTTCAAAGTATAATTTAAATATGAGCAACTACTTAACATCTGCACAAGTCCTAGATTTTACAAGAGAGAGTGGAATCAAAAAAGCAAGTTTGCCATTTAGAAGCACTATGCTGCTCTCTTTTTTAGCAGGTGCGTTTATTGCACTAGCATCTGTAGGAAGCAACATAATCGCTCACAATATTACCGATGTTGGATTAGCAAAATATTTAGCTGGGTTAATTTTCCCGGCAGGGCTTATTTTAGTTGTAATAGCAGGTGCCGAGCTTTTTACTGGGAATAATCTTATTTCGGTTGCTGTACTTTCTAAGAAAGTTTCGTTAAGAAAATATTTTTACAACATCTCTATGGTTTGGCTAGGTAATTTAGTAGGCTCTATTTTTATTGCTTTATTGATTTATCTCTCTGGCCAGTTGGAGTATTCTGGTGGGCTTTTGGGTGCCTACACCATTAAAGTTGGAGTTATTAAAACAAACCTCACTTATACAAACCTCTTTACCTCTGGAATACTATGTAACATACTTGTTTGTTTAGCTGTGTGGATGTCTTATGCGGCTAAGGATGTTGCGGGTAAGTCAATTGTTATTTTCTTTCCTATATGGCTATTTATAGCATCGGGATACGAACATAGTGTAGCAAATATGTACTATATTTCATGTGCAATGTTAGCTGCAACAGATAGTAATTTTGTGTCACTTGCTCAATCCCATTTTGGAATTACAACCGAAGCTCTTTCAAATCTATCTATTTATGGAATGTTTATTAAAAATCTTATCCCTGTTACTATAGGTAATTTAGTGGGAGGAGGCTTTTTTGTTGGAACATGGTATTGGTGGAGCCACAAGCAAACAGATTTAATTAATAAGATATAAACATATGACTAATTACAAATTAAAGACCTTTGCAACAGGGAATGTTTTTGAAGATAAAGGCTGGACACTCTCCGATTCCTCCTATAATAAGCCCTCTTTAATTAGAGCTATATATGAGAAGAAAGAACTCTGTGTAGGGGAAGATTCATTGGGTATTTATAAATTCTCTGATTGGCTTCCAATAAACAAAATGCTTAAAAATTCTACTGTAACTCAAACTTATAAAAGTGAGAAACTTGCTAACCATCTTGGCCTTTCAAATCTTTATATAAGCTTTAGTGGTTATTGGCCAAAAATAGGTGCTAACATGACCACATGCTCATTCAAAGAGACAGAGGCATATTCTGTTTGCGCAAGACTTTCAGATCAAAACAAGGGTGTTATGGTAGTAGCATCGGCAGGTAATACTGCTAGAGCCTTCGCTAAAGTATGTTCAGATAATAATATTCCTTTGCTCATTGTCATTCCTTTCGACAATTTAGATGCAATGTGGTTCAACCACAATATTAATGATAATGTCAAATTAGTTTGCACTCCTTCTGGTACAGATTATTTTGATGCAATTGACCTTTCTAATAAAATATGTAGTTCTTCTTTTTTCTTTGAAGAGGGTGGTGCTAAAAATGTTGCAAGGAGAGATGGAATGGGAACAACAGTTCTTTCTGCAGCTACCACAATTGGTAGAATACCCGATTATTACTTTCAAGCAATAGGAAGCGGTACAGGAGCTATAGCTGCATGGGAAGCAAATCTTAGGCTCATAGAAGACGGACACTACGGGAGCAACAAAATGAAGCTTATTCCATCTCAAAATATTCCTTTTACTCCTATTCACGATGCTTGGAAAGCTAAAACAAGAGATATTCAATTCCCAAATGAAGAAGAGGCTAGAGAAAACGCACTAAAAATAGATGCAAAAGTACTCTCCAATAGAAGACCTCCATACGGAGTTGCAGGAGGGCTTTTCGATGCATTACTTGATTCTGAAGGAGATATCGAAATTGCCACCAATTTAGAACTAAAAGATGCATGTGATCTTTTTGAAAAATTAGAAGGTATAGATATTCACCCTGCATCGGGAGTGGCTCTAGCAGGGATGATAAAATCACTAGATTCTGGTAAGGTGAACAAGGACTCTATTATAATGCTCAATATTACTGGAGGTGGCGAAAAATTATTCAAGTCGCAGTTTAAGCTCCATTACTTGAAACCAAATTTAATTATTGATAATAAGGAAGATATTGCTCAAATTATTAAAGCTACAGAGTCACTATTTTAAGTGGATTTTATAATTTTAATTGCTATATTTGTCGCTTCAACAATAAAAAAGTATTATGAAGTTTGATCTGACTTCGGCTTTCAAACCAAAGCTGTTTGAGATACTATTTAGTGGTAGTTATAATAAGAAAACTTTCATTTCGGACCTAATCGCTGGTGTAATTGTGGGTATTATTGCTCTTCCATTGGCTATTGCATTTGGGATAGCTTCGGGTGTAACACCTCAACAAGGGCTTATAACGGCAATAGTTGCAGGCCTTCTTACATCTGTATTAGGTGGTTCAAGATTTCTTATTGGTGGCCCTACAGGAGCCTTTATTGTAATAGTCTTTGGCATTGTACAACAATTTGGATTTTCGGGTCTAGTAATAGCAACTGTACTGGCTGGATTCATATTGCTGTTAATGGGATTATTAAAACTTGGAAATATTATCAAGTTCATCCCCTATCCAATAGTAGTTGGATTTACAAGTGGTATTGCACTAGTAATATTCTCTACACAAATTAAGGATTTTTTAGGACTCACAATAGAAAACATTCCGGCCGATTTTATACCTAAATGGGGAGCATATTTTATGAATATCTCTACTATAAATATTCCAGAAGCAGCTCTTGGTATTTTTTCTTTGCTAGTTATAATTTTTTGGCCCCTATTCTATAAGAAAATTCCAGGATCTCTTATCTCTATTATTGTTGGCACTATTGGAGCTATAATTATTACCAAAACCACTGGAATTGAATTTGCAACAATTGGTAGCAAATTCCCTGAGTTAGCTGGTGGCATATCAATGCCCAAACCCGAAATTCCACATATTGATTTCGCAACAGTTAGACTATTATTCCAGCCAGCTATTACTATAGCTATTCTTTGTGCTGTTGAATCGTTATTGGCTGCGATGGTAGCCGATGGAGTTACGGGTAAAAAACACGATTCTAACACAGAGTTAATTGGACAAGGAATAACAAATATTATAACTCCTTTCTTTGGCGGAATACCATCTACAGGGGCTTTAGCTAGAACAATGGCTAATATAAACAATGGAGGTAAAACTCCAGTTGCAGGGATAATTCATGCTGTTGTATTGCTCATGATATTTCTCTTTCTAATGCCTTATGCAGTATATATTCCTCTTGCTACTCTAGCTGCAATTCTTATTATTGTTGCATATAATATGAGTGAGTGGCGCACTTTTAAATATCTCTTAAAAGGACATAAAGCCGATGTTGCCGTTCTTCTTATAACTTTCTTCCTTACTGTTGTAGTTGATTTAACTGTAGCAATAGAGGTTGGTATCTTGTTGGCTGTAGCACTGTTCGTTACTAGAGTATCGGAAACTTCGAGTATAACAATGTTAGATCAAAAATCTATTGCAGGTAGCGAATCCGAAGAGTTGCCATACGATGTAGATATGATTACTATACCAAAAGGAGTAGAAGTATATGAAATTGATGGTCCCTTCTTCTTTGGGTTGGCGAGTAAATTAGATGAAGTAAATAACTCTGCACATCATACAGTAAAAGTGAGAATTATAAGAATGCGTAAAGTTCCTTTTATAGATTCTACAGGTATGAATAACTTAAGAAATCTTTGGAAAAGATCTAGAAAAGAGCATATTCAAATTATCTTATCTGGGGTTACAGACACTGTCTACGAATCTTTACAAAAAGCAGGATTTGTTAACGAAATAGGTAGAGAATATATCTACCCTCATATACAAATGGCAATGGCAAAAGCAAGTGAAATTGCACAAAAAGCCGCTATCGAAGATTACAATAAGCATCACCAAAAAAAAGATAAGACTCCTTTATAATAAGGAAGTCACTTGAAAATAAAATATCCTGTTACTAAATATAAGTAACAGGATATTTTATTTATAAAAACTACTTAAAGTTTCTACTCTTTTTCCAATTTTATTTTTGCTAAACGATCGGCTAATAAAGGAATAATTTTAGTGCAATCCCCTACTATTCCAAGATCGGATACTTGAAAAATTGGTGCATATTTATCTTTATTTATTGCAACAATAAATTCAGACTCTTCCATTCCAGCTAAGTGTTGGATGGCTCCAGAGATACCCACAGCAAAATAGAGATCGGGCCTTACTGTTTTACCAGTCTGCCCTACTTGTCTATCATGAGGTACTATTCCAGCATCTACAACTGCTCTAGAAGCAGAAACCTCGGCATTTAATACCTGTGCAAGTCCTTTTAGGCTCTCAAAGCCGGCCGAACATGCTCCACGACCACCAGATACTAATATTTTGGCTTCCGAAATATCTACCTTGCCTTTCCCTTCCTTAACTGTCTTTATTAATTTAACTCTAAATTTAGAAGTGTCAAACCTTACATTATAATCTATAATTTCACACTTTCTGGAGCTATTTTTCTCGCATTTAATCATAACTCCAGGCCTTACTGTAGACATTTGAGGCCTATGTTCTTTACAAACAATTGTTGCCATTAAGTTTCCACCAAAAGCAGGGCGCGTCATTAATAACTCTTTCTCGTCTGAGATCTCTAATTTAGTACAATCGGCGGTTAGACCAGTTTCTAAGCGAGCAGAAAGTCTAGGTCCTAAATCTCTACCAATTGTTGTTGCACCAAATAATACAATTGAAGGTTTAAACTCTTGTATTACTTGATATACAGCTTGAGTATATTGTTCTGTAATATAGTTCTCTAGTTCAGGCGAGTCAATGCAAATTACTCTATCTGCACCATAATACCCAAGTTCTTGAGCCTTATTTCGGATATTGTTCCCAGGGAATATTGCGGTAACATTTTGCCCAAGTACATCGGCAAGGTCTCTTGCTTTACCCAAAAGCTCTAGAGCTACAGATTGAATCACTCCTTCTCGCTGCTCTATAAATACAAAAACATCTTTATATGAAGATAAATCCATTTCTTTCTCTATTATAT
>CAYIYT010000018.1:4529-35872 GCA_964367735.1 uncultured Muribaculaceae bacterium | reverse complement strand
AATTAAACAATTAAAAATGTTAAAACAGTACGAAACCGTTTTCATTGCAACTCCCGTTTTATCTGATGTGCAGATAAAGGAAGCGGTAAAAAAGTATCGCGATTTTATCACCGATAATGGTGGTGAAATTGTGCACGAAGAGGATTGGGGCCTTAAGAAACTGGCATACCCTATCCAGAAAAAAACCACAGGTTTTTATCATCTAATTGAATTTATGGCAGATCCTGCAAGTATCACTAAATTGGAACTTCAGTATCGCCGAGATGAGCGTATCATCCGTTTTCTAACATTTGCGCTAGACAAACACGCAGCAGCTTATGCCCAGAAAAGAAGAGCAAACAAAACTGAATCTAAAGCAAAGGAGGCATAATCATGGCAATTGGATCAAAAAATGAAATTCGTTATCTTAACCCACCTACAGTAGAGGTAAAGAAGAAAAAATACTGCCGATTTAAAAAAGCAGGTATTAAGTATATAGATTATAAGGATGCAGAATTCTTGAAGAAGTTTCTTAATGAACAAGGTAAAATTCTTCCTCGCAGGCTCACTGGTACCTCTTTGAAATTTCAGAAGAAGGTTTCAGTTGCTATTAAGCGCGCAAGACATTTAGCTTTGCTTCCATATGTAACCGATTTAATGAAATAAGCTAAGGAGAAAGATAAAATGGAAATTATATTAAAGCAAGATATTCCTAATGTAGGACAAAAAGATGATGTAGCAACCGTGCGTAACGGATATGCCACTAATTATCTTATTCCACAAGGCTTTGCTATTATGGCTACTTCTTCTGCTAAGAAGATGCATGCCGAGAATCTTAGACAAAGAGCGCATAAAGATGCCAAAATAAGAGATGCAGCAGTAGAACTTGCAGCAAAATTAGAAGGCATACAAATTACTTTAGCCACAAAGGTTAGTAGTACAGGTAAAATATTTGGTTCTGTAAATAATATTCAGATTGCCGAGGCATTAGCTGCAAAAGGCTTTGAAATTGACAGAAGAAATATCACTATTTTGGAGAAAGAAGCTGTGAAAGAGGTAGGAATCTACGATGCCACAGTAAAATGCCACCGTGATATTAAAGCTAATATTAAAATAGAAGTAGTTGGAGAGGAGTAAAATCACCAACTTTTAATAAAAAGGTGTTCATTGAACACCTTTTTTTTATATAATTACAATCATTTGTAATCAAGTGAACAACATTTGACTATATTTGTTCTAACTAAGTAAGCAACCTACTAAAGTAAACAACCTTTTAAATAAACAAACTATTAAACAAATATTCTTATGGTTAAAAAATTACTGACTTTCACAATTATGTTGTTCACTGTTGCAGCATTTGCACAGGAGCAGCCTTCGGCCACAAAATATGGCCCTTATCTTACTAATAAATTTCTAGATAACTGGTTTATCTCTGTAGGAGGTGGAGTCCAGGTATATTATGGAGAATATGATACTGAAGCAACTTTTGGAAAGAGAATTGCCCCAGCGTTTGATATTTCAGTTGGTAAGTGGATTACTCCTACTATAGGTCTAAGAGCTCAATATGCAGGATATTCTGCAAAAGGTGTTATCAAGGATGTCTATACTACTTCAGCCGTACCTAATCCAGCTAAATTTTTTAAAGGTCCTTCTAGTGGCCTTGCAGGTTTCACCGATGAGGCATTTAATATGTTCAATATTCATGGAGACCTCCTTTGGAATGCGTCAAATACTATTGACGGTTATAAAGTAGATAGAACTTGGAATTTCATTCCTTTTGTTGGATTTGGTTATGCTAGGTCTTGGGTAAAAAATGTTAATCCTTCTTTTAAAGAGGTGGGAGCCTCTGCAGGTGTTATTAATAAATTTAGATTATCAGATGCTGTTAATGTAAATCTTGAATTGAGAGTCCTTATGGTTAATCAACGTTTTGATGGTTATTCGTTTGGGCAAGGTATTGAAGAACTTGTTTCTGCAACTGTGGGTCTAACTTATAATTTTGCAAAAAGAAACTTTGACAAATACCAAGAGCCAATTATTCCAGACTATACTCCTTATACTGGTAAAATATCTGACCTAGAGAAAAGGATTTCAGCAGCAGATGCTAATGCTAAAAAACTTGCAGCCGATTTAGCTGCAGCTCAAGCAAAGAAACCAGAAGCTGTAAATACTGTTGAGTATGTAGGATATCCTTTAGCAGTATTCTTTACAATTGGTAAATCTAATCTCACAGACAAAGACCTTATCAACTTAGGTAATTTTGCCGAGTTTGTTAAGAAAACTGGTAAGTCTTATAAGATTATGGGTTCTGCCGATTCAGCTACCGGAAGCAAGAAGTTTAACCAAAAACTTAGCCAAGATAGAGCCGATGCAGTTTATAATGCACTTGTAAACAAATTTGGTGTTGATGCTAATAAAATGGAGGTTATTGCTAAGGGGCAAGAGAATGAGCCATTTGGCAAGCCAATTCTTAATCGTGTAGTTATTCTAGAATAATTACATATAAAAAAGATATTTAATTAAAAGGGCATAAATATATTTATGCCCTTTTAATTTTTTATACAGATACTCTTTTATAAAGCGATAAAGTCTTTATCTGTTATTATAATTCTAAGTAAAAGAAGGTGATTAGATGAAAATTATTTGTACCTTTGAACACTTTTTTATAAGCATTTTAAAGAAAAAATATTACATAATGAAACAAGATCTTCAAATTTCTGAACTCATTAAGAAGGAAGAGAACCGTCAATTACACGGCATTGAACTCATTGCCTCGGAAAACTTTGTTACACCACAAGTTCTTTCGGCATTAGGGTCCGTTTTAACTAATAAATATGCCGAGGGTTATCCCGGAGCCAGATATTACGGAGGTTGCGAGGTGGTAGACCAAGTTGAACAATTGGCAATAGATCGTCTATGCCAGCTTTTTGATGCTGAGTATGCCAACGTTCAACCACACTCAGGAGCACAGGCAAATATGGCCGTATTTATGGCATGCCTTCAACCTGGAGACACATTTATGGGATTAGACCTAGCACACGGAGGGCATCTTACACATGGATCTCCTGTAAATTACTCGGGTATTTTATATAATGCTGTATCCTATGAATTGATCGAAGAGACTGGTCTTATAGATTACGATCAGATGGAAGAGAGAGCTCTTAAACACAAACCAAAAATCCTTGTTGGAGGGGCATCTGCCTATTCAAGAGAATGGGATTGGAAAAGAATGAGAGCTATAGCAGATAAAGTTGGAGCTCTATTTATGGTAGATATGGCTCACCCGGCAGGTCTTATTGCAGCTGGTTTGTTAAGCAACCCTGTTAAATATGCCCATATTGTAACTTCTACTACTCATAAAACATTAAGAGGCCCTAGAGGTGGCGTTATTATAATGGGTAAAGATTTCGATAATCCATTTGGAATTAAAACGCCAAAAGGAGAAGTTAAGAAAATGTCTGCTGTGTTAAACTCAAGTGTATTCCCTGGTATTCAAGGCGGTCCTCTAGAGCATTGCATTGGTGCAAAAGCAGTCTCTTTCTTTGAGGCACTTCAACCAGAATTTAAAGCTTATCAAACACAGGTTAAGAAAAATGCAGCTGCTATGGCAGAGGCTTTTATTGAAAGAGGATACAAAGTTGTTTCTGGTGGAACAGATAATCATCTTATGTTGATAGACCTAAGAGGAAAATTCCCTAATTTAACAGGTAAGGTTGCCGAAAAAGTTCTTGTATCTGCAGATATCACTGTCAATAAAAATATGGTGCCTTTCGATTCAAGATCTCCATTTCAAACCTCAGGAATTAGAGTAGGTACTCCTGCTATTACTTCAAGAGGATTGGTAGAAAAGGATATGCCTTTTATAGTAGAGTTGGTAGATAAAGTTTTATCTAATACAGACAACGAAACCATTTTAGCAGAGGTGAGAGAGCAGGTGAGGAAGAAAATGCACGGGCTACCACTTAATAATTGGTAGTATAAAGTTTAATTATAACAAAGAGCTCTCTTCAATAGTTTTGTTAGAGAGCTCTTGTTTTTTATTAAAATCGTCTATAATTGGTAATTCTTGTTTGGTTGTAGGCTCAGTTTTAGCTTCGTTTGTAGAGATTGGTAGTTGAGGTTTAATATTGAAAAACCTTAAAGTATAAGTGAAGCTAGGTAGCTCTATTTTATTAATCTCTTCTCTCCTAGTTGGCCTAATAGATCTATCACAGACATCATATCTATCTTTAGGCTTCTGCTCTGTCCTTAATTTAAATCCTTTAAGTACTTTTTGTTCGGGTTTTAGGTCAATGATTGCGAATGCATCGCTTGGTACATTTTCTATATACTTAATTCTCTCGGCCTGTTTATTTTTTATTCTAGCAGTCATTACTTTGCACTCTTTTTTATTCATTGTTGTTAGAATGCTATCTTCTGCAACAAAGAACAGAAGTGTAACTCCTCCAAATGCATCGAACCGGTTTAGATCTCCTTCTGTAAAGTAGGCAGTCATATCGGTAGATTTTACTTGGTTGCAATGAATAGAATCTTCTGGCGAAGCAATAAAAGAGTTAGAGATGAGATCTAATTTTCTTATAGTGTTGTTGGCCATAAGTAGCTGAATACTATCGGCAGAAAATTGATTTCCCTCATTCCATAGAACAGGCTCTATGTAGAGTCTTATTATTGAATCTATCGTATTAAATTTAAGAGAGTCGCATTTACCTTGAAAATCGCTACGGTAAAATTTTACGTTTTTATTTGCGTCAACAAATCTAATTAACGTACTATCTCTTTGGATTAGCGTTGTATCTTTTATAATAGGGATTGAATCTCTAGTGACTAGGCTGGTGTCTCTAGCAATAATGGTAGAGTCTTTTGCAATAAAAGTTGAGTCCATATTAATGAGTGTACTCTCTTTTTTAGTGTGGCTAACGGATTTGCCATACATCTCTTGAACTGGGTCTCGATTTGTATTTGTTACTCTTTTATTGGATAAGGCTATTGTTGCTGAATCTACTAGATATATAGGGTTTGCTTTGTAATTAATGCTATCTGCAGAGAAAAAAAGAGTGTCGGCTACCCCTTTTTCTATGGAGTAATATGCTATAGAAGGTTTCTTATAGAGTTTAGCCCAAGTTCTATTGTCTTTAGAGGGAGCTTGATCTTCTTTGAAGAGAGCGTAATCTGCAAACATTATTATAGATTGCGCGGTATCTACAATTTGCACATTATCCCATAGTTGAGAAGATGATGAGTCTTTTTGGTATAGAATTCTATTGCCCCATATTTCATTTTTGGAATTAAGGATATAGGCATCTTTTTCAAAATTATAGGCCTCTCTATCTCTTTCGTACCACCCTGTTTGAGAAGAGAGAAAGCCATCTTTTTGCCAAGCATTAACAGCTCCTAAAAAATCTACTTTATTGATATCGGACCAAAAAGCTAATGAGTCACTTTTAAGGACCATATCGTCTGCGGTCATCTCTACTTGCTCTAGGAATTTAAATCTCCTTATTTTAGAGTGATAATACCCCCTAAGGCTTTCAATAACCTTGCCTGAGGTATCCATCATGCTTCCTCCGTTATAGAAATATCCAATACTATCCTTTGTATTGTAGTCTAAGTATAATGTTCTTAGACGATTGCTGTCTTTATCAAGGAGTTGTACAATAGATCCTCTTACTTGAGCCAAGGAGCTATCTGCAATATAGTGAATGCGATCTCCAGATAGAATATTCTTTGCTTGTACTATTTTTACATTCCCAATTGCGTCTATTACATTTTCAGTTACATTCCATATAGCTGTATCGCAAATTATTAAAGCATTGTTATGCAGAAATTGAGCATTTCCTGTTACTCTTTTAATGTTGAAATTTTCATTTTCAAATGTTTCTGCAGTTTCTGCTTTAATAAGCCTCACAAGCCTATCTTGCTCTTTCCTTTGTTGCGCATTTAGAGATGAGATAGACAGGAGTATGAGAGATACAAAATATAGATACCTTAGTTTCATTTAATCCAACCTTCTTTAAGAAAAGGGCAATATTGAAATAGAGGGTCAATTTTAATATATGTACTCTCTTTCTTCTTTTCAACAAATTTATTAATAGCTTCCATTGCTAATTTGTTTTTGGCTTCTTCTTGAAGAACAGAGAAATCATTTTTATAGGTTGCAGCGTGCGATGGAATAACCTTCTCTAGACGAATAATTTTGTAGATAGTATTTCCATCTCGGCCTTCTTCGTCTGTTGTTTCAAAAGGCTCCGAAACTTCTCCCTCTTTGAGTCCTTTAATAATATTGTAATCTACAACTTTAAGATCTTCTTTATCAAAATAAGCCGATCCCGATTGTTTATCGGCTACTAAGCCGCCGTTTATATATGATTTTATATCGTGAGAAAACCTACGGGCTGCCAATTCAAATGTAGTGGTATCGGATACTATTAAGCTTCTAATACTGTCAAGTTTGCCGAAGGCTTTTGACCTATCTTCATTAGTATATTGGGGGCGTATAAGAATATGCCTTGCATTAAACATCTCTCCCTCTTTCTTTATCATTTGTATAATATGAAATCCATCGGGAGTTTCTACTATTTGAGAAACTTGCCCCTCTTTTAGTGCTACAGCAACATCTGTAAATGGGGGCCAATACATGCTTTGAGAAGCCATCCCTAACTCTCCTCCTCTGGTAGCACTGCCGGGGTCTTGAGAATAGAGTGTAGCTAATGTACTAAAGCGTTCTCCTTTCATTACTCTCTCTCGAAATCCAAGTAATCTCTCTTTAACGGCAAGCTCGGCACTTTCCCTATCGGGGTATAATGCTATTTGACGATATTTGTACTGTATTGGAATAATGGGCAGGCTATCTGGAGAGGTGTTTTTGAAGAAATGCTCTACATCGGAAGGGGTGAGTTCGGGAGCTGTTTGAGCAACTTTACCTTGCATTTCTTGAGTGAGAAATTGTTCGTTAAGAGCTTCTCTCCACTCTTCTTTTAGACGAAATATAGGTTTTTTGAAATATTCTTCGGCTGCTTTCTCTCCACCTAACTGAGTCATAACATTGGCTATTCTTCTGTTGAGTTCGCTCTCTACATTATCTGGGCTAGCCTGGAGGCTATCTAACCGAGCCTGAGTCAAAAATATCTTTTGAGTGAGCATATTTTGAAGGACCTCACATCTTAGGTTTTTATCGGAAGTGACACCTTGAAGCATCATCATTTGTACTTCTGTCTCTAATGTAGATAGTTGAATCATATCGTTCCCGATGAGTGCTATCGTTTTATCTATTAGCCCTTTTTCATATTTCTGTGAATAGATAGCAGTTACCTGAGTAAATGTGATAGCCAGTGTAACGATGAGTATTCTAACGCTTACTTTCATTTTTAGGATTATCGTTAATATTTGTTTTAATAGTATTGTTTTTCAAAGCTTCTCTTATAAGATCTTTTTCAAGTTCTTTAATAAGGCTGTTTTTACGTTTTCCAATAATAATCTCCTTTATTTTCGGGAGATAAAATTCAAAGGGAGGAATCTCGGTAGCTCCAATTTTCTCTGTAAAGAAAGCAAAATAATTGTATAAAGAATCGTTAGATTCAATATTGTTAAATGTTTTAATGTGATTTTCGCACCAATAGACATCTATAGGAAGTTCTCTAGCAACCAAAGAGAGATCTACCCATTCATTTCCAAAATTGTTATATCGGTCGGCAGAGTTATAGCAAAGACGTTCCAGTTCGTCTATCTCTTCCAAGGTGTTTGCTTTATATAAATTTCTAATTCTTTCTATATTAGGAGAACTGGAAGAGATTTTTATAACTCGGCCTTTCACTATGCTATTGTTCAATAGTAAGTTTTGGGAGTTACTCACATAATATTCTCTAGCCTCTTTATCTGTTACAAGAGTGTCTAAACGCATTTCTAGATATTGTTTCTCGTAACGATATGCAATAAGTGAGTTGCGGTATTCTTCTAGCTCGATTTCTACATCTTTATCTGCTTTGGATAGATCTGCCTGGGCTTTATTTAAAACAAGGTACTTTAGAGCCCATGAATTTACGTATTGTCTTAGCATTAAAATGCTATCGTTATACGAGGTCCCGGGTGGTATAAGATTTTGAATATCTTTTTCGTAAAGATATTTATTCCCTATTTGTGCAACAACACTATCGTCTCTAGAGCGAAATTCCAAATACTTACATGATGTAAGAGTAAAAAAGAGTAATGTGAAAAAGAATAATATTGGAGCCGCTTTTTTCATACTTATGTGCTTTAAAGCATTAATTATGTTTTATTATAATTTACAAAGATAATGAAAAATGGCTAGCTATTGAAAAGCCTAGATTGATATGTATCTCGCTCTTCTAGCCTTCTTTCTAACATGCCTATTAATTCTACATTCCTTATAAGCCCCCAAGGGTTTGACTTTACAAACCTTGGAGGAACTTCTCCTGCAAAGCGTTCAATATATATATTGGGTTTTAATAGCTCTAAAAAATCTACGAAAAAGTCTATGTACTCATCTATTGTCCACTGCATAAATTCTTCTGGATTTTTATCAAACTCTTTTTCCATTTGGGTCCCTTTTATTATTTGCAGTTGGTGAAATTTTACTGAATTTAAAGGTAAATTATTTATTTCTAGGGCATATGCAAGCATTTGCTGCCTAGTTTCTCCGGGCAACCCAAATATAAAATGGGCTCCTTGGTTTATTCCCATTTCTGCTGTTTTTGTTATACTAGATTTTGCAGTAGCAAAGTTATGGCCTCTGTTTATTCTTTGTAGAGTTTTATCATAAACTGATTCTACGCCATATTCTATAATTACTATATGCTCTTTAGAGAATTCGGCTAATAAATTAAGCTTTTCTTGATCTATACAATCGGGTCTTGTTCCTATTACTATCCCTGCTACAAGAGGGTGGGAGAGTGCTTCTGTATATAAATTCCTTAGGTTCGCTACACTAGAATAAGTATTTGAATAGGGTTGAAAATAGGCAAGATATTTTTGAGCATTGCGGTACCTTTTTCTATGAAACTCAATTCCCTCTTCTATTTGCGTTAGTAAGTTTTTATCTGGAGTGCTATATGAGGGGTGGAAAGCATCGTTGTTACAATAAGTACAACCTCCGGTTGCCAGCGTTCCATCTCTATTGGGACACGAAAAACCAGCATCTATCACTATTTTCTGAAGCCTGCTTCCATAAGTATTGCGAAAGTAACCTACATAAGAATTAAATCTTCTCTCTCCATTGAATCTCATTACATGAGTATCTTTATTATTGCTTTTCTGATTTTCCCTTCGCCAATAAGTGGAGCATGGGCGTCGTGTGGGAAAATTATTGCTAAATTCCCAGGAGAAAGATTGATGAAATTTTCTGGAACTTCTTCTAGGAATGCAATATCTTTTTCGGAGTCATAATGGGCATTATCTCCATCGCATCTACTGCGATCTCTTATCCCAATGGTTTCGTTCCCCGAAAGCAAAATGTGAATATCTATATAAGAATCGTGTACTTCTAGTTTGGGAATCTCAAGACCTTTGCCCTCTCCTTCCCAAATTGTACAATAAATTTCTTTACCCATTATTGGGTAATCTCCCTCCTTTAATTCATCTAAGTTTGTCTTAATTGTAAATTCATATGCTTTTGCAAACCTTGAATGAAGGTGTATATACCTTTCAAAACCTCTTAAAGAGTCAACTATCATAGCTTTTAATTTATGCAAATATAGTATCTTTGGATGAATAAAGAACATGCAAATAATAGTCTAATATTGTAAATTGGTTAATCTAACAGGAATGGATAAAAACAGAACAAGGCGAAGCTTTATTAAGTCGGTAGGGTTATTAACAGCTGCTGCTGCATTTATTACTCCTGCCCAAATTTTTGCTACTTCTTCGGCTACTTCAAGTAAAAAGATAGTTAATAACAAGCTTACACTATCTTGGCTGCCTTTCAATGCTAAACTTAGACATCCTTTTACCATATCTAACTTCACACGAACAACTACTCCAATAGTATTGACAGAGATCTCTTGGAATGGATATAAAGGGTATGGCGAAGCTGCAATGCCTCCTTATCTTGGCGAGAATCAACCATCTGTAATAGAGTTTTTGAAAAGAGTAGATCTTTCACAGTTCCATTCTCCATTTCCTATTCAAGATATATTGGCCTATATAGATTCGTTAGCAATTAATAATACCGCTGCAAAAGCGGCTGTAGATATTGCTTTACATGATCTTGTAGGGAATATTATGGGTCAACCATGGTGGAAGATATGGGGTTTTAATCCTGAAACTACTCCCTATACATCATTCACTGTTGGTTTAGATTCAGAAGAGGTGGTTCGTCTTAAGACAAAAGAAGCCTCTCCTTATAATGTGATTAAAGTGAAATTAGGAAAAGACCAGGCTACAGATAAGATGATGATTAATACGATACGCTCGGTAACCAATACTATGATTTGTGTAGATGCAAACCAAGGTTGGAAAGATAAACATTATGCTTTGGAGATGATTCATTGGCTCAACGAAAGAAATGTTAATATGATTGAGCAACCTATGTCAAAATATCAATTAGACGATACAGCTTGGCTTTCCGAGAGGAGCCCTCTTCCTATTATTGCCGATGAAGCGTGCCAACGATTAACAGATATTCAACATCTTAAAGGAGCCTATCATGGAATTAATATAAAACTGATGAAATGTACAGGCATGCGAGAAGCTCGCGAAATGATTTCTCTTGCAAAAGTACTTAATATGAGAGTTATGATAGGTTGTATGACAGAAACGTCATGCGCAATATCGGCCGCATCACAGCTTGCTCCAGAGGCTGAATGGGCAGATCTTGATGGGAATTTATTGATTGCAAATGATCTATTTGAAGGGATGAAAATTATAGAGGGTAAGATCACCCTTTATGATAAACCAGGTATTGGGGTTACAAAGATTTAATTTTGAAAATATTTATTATCTTTGTGCGAAATTTATTTTAATTATGGCAAGTTTAAGAATTATAAAAAAGGATATTGATTATCTTGTATCGGAAGTTGTTTCAGATTGTTGGACTTTCCTTTATATTAATCCAGGCAAGCAAGCAGAAGATGCTGTTGCTATTATTAATGAAGCTGTAGAGTTCAGAAATGACCTCTTTAACAGGGTTAATAAACCAAACAAAGAGAACATAAAAGCTCATTACAAAGCAGTTAGTCAAGACTTGCTTACAGGCGTAGATGCTTTTTTCAAAAGAATAAGCGAGCTTACAAAGTAAAATTAAAACTCTTGTAATATAAACAAGATTTTGTCTACTAATAAAGGCCGGTTGAATTAACTTTCATCGGCTTTTTTAAATTGTATAAATGTTCTAAATTTCCTCAACTCTTTAGAGAACTCCTTCTCTCTGTTATTACAAAGTGAATTGAGATAGTCATGAAATTTTTTGCTATGATTTCTATGTTTTAGATGGGCTAGCTCATGAAGTATTACATAATCACATAAATCTGCTGGGAGTCTCATTAAATGTATATTTAGATTGATATTATTTAAAGAGGAGCAGCTACCCCAATTAGACTTGTTGTTTTTGAGAAATAGCTTATTATATTTAAATCCATATTTGTTGGCGAGATGTTGAGTCCTCTCTGGAAGATATTCTTGCGCCGAACGCTTTATTGCTAAAATTATTGCTTCCATTATTTGCTCTGTCGAGCTATTCGCAGGATATAGAATTGACCTCGATATAGTGCCTTCTTGTGAGTGCCTATTGGTCTTTATCGTAATTTTGAGATTTGTCTGTTCAGATGTAGAAGGTTGTAGAGAAATACTTTGAGAGAAATTAATAGTTCCGTTTATTAATATAATGGATGCCCCATCTTTTAAAAGTAGGGTTTGTTGTTTTGCTTTCTCTTTTTGTCTTTCTAATGATTTACTTACCCAATCTATTTTTGATTCAAGAAATTCGGAAGCTTGTTTGTATGAAGCAAAGGTTGGGATTGTGATTTTTACTCCCTTAGTGCCGTGAACCGATAACCGTATTCCTCGTGATTGAAGTCTCTTCACAATTTTATATTCCCCTATTATGGGATGATCAATAATTTTTTCTGTTGACATAAAGGAGTTATATTTGGAACAACTATCGACAAATTTAAAGAAATTACTTGCTTACTCAAATATTATCCATAACTTTGCACTCCCAATTTTGGGATACAATTATAAACATCAATTGCTTAGTACAATGGCAACTTATCTTGAAAAAGAAAAAAAGCAAGAGATTTTCGAACAATACGGAAAGTCTAATGCAGATACCGGCTCGGCAGAGAGCCAGGTAGCTTTATTTTCATACCGTATCACTCACTTGACCAATCACCTTAAAAGCAACAAAAAAGATTTTGCAACTCAAAGATCTTTGCTTAAGTTGGTAGGGAAAAGACGTCGCCGTCTAGATTATTTGAAAGAGACAGACATTGAGAGATACAGAAATATATTGAAGGCTCTTAACCTTCGTAAATAAAGCAAAAAGGTGCCATTGGCACCTTTTTTTATTAAATATAGATTATCATCGAGTAATCTGACTATATTTGTACAGACTTATTTTTATAAGATATCTCTGGTCAAACAAGAGCACCCCGAGGCCGGAAGTATTGTGGAATTAGTATTATTAATTAACTCTCAAAGGGAGAGTCGGGTTGCATTTTTTATATATGAACGTAATTAAAAAGACCATCAAACTTAAAGATGGTAGAGAAATTGAAATCGAAACGGGTAAACTGGCCAAACAGGCAGACGGTTCGGTAGTGGTAAAAATGGGCAAGACAATGTTGCTTGCTACAGTGGTTGCCGCAAAAGACGCCAGAGAGGGTACAGATTTTATGCCTCTCTCTGTAGACTACAAAGAAAAATATGCCTCTGCAGGCAGGTATCCTGGAGGATTCCTTAAAAGAGAAGGACGCCCAAATGACTCTGAAATTTTGGTCTCTCGGCTTATTGATAGGGCTTTACGTCCACTTTTTCCGGAAGACTATCATGCCGAAGTATTTGTAAACGTAAACCTAATCTCTGCAGAAAAAGATATAATGCCAGATGCTTTAGCTGGTTTAGCAGCTTCTGCAGCTCTTGCAGTAAGTGATATTCCTTTCAACGGCCCTATCTCAGAGGTTCGTGTTGCAAGATTGGACGGCAAGCTAGTGATTAACCCAACTTTCGCAGAACTAAAACTTTCCGACATTGATATTATGGTAGCTGGTACGCTAGATAATATTATGATGGTAGAGGGTGAGTTTAAAGAGGTGAGTGAGGCCACAATGTTAGAGGCAATTAAATTTGCACACGAAGAAATTAAAATTCACTGCCAAGTTCAGATTGAGCTAATGGAAGAGGTGGGTAAAACAGTAAAACGCGAATATTGTCATGAGACAAACGACGAGCAACTTCGTGAAGCTGTAAAGAGTTATTGCTACGATAAATGTTACGAAATTGCTAAGCACCCAACTGCTAAGCATATTCGTACAGATGCTTTCAGTGCACTTAAAGAGGAGTTTATAGCTACTCTATCAGAAGAAGAGAGAGAAGAGAAAGCAGGCATAATAAGCCGCTACTACCACGATGTAGAGAAAAAAGCAATGAGAGATCTTGTTCTAAATGAGGCTGTAAGATTAGATGGCCGTTCTACAACAGAGATTAGACCTATTTGGTGCGAAGTAGATTATTTACCTGCAACACATGGTTCTGCTGTATTTACTAGAGGAGAGACTCAGGCTCTTACAACAGTTACATTAGGTACTAGATTAGATATGAAATCTGTAGACGAGGTGTTAGTAGAAGGTAATGAAGCATTTGTTCTTCATTATAACTTCCTTCCTTTCTCTACTGGAGATGCAAAACCATACAGAGGTACTGGCCGTCGTGAAATTGGTCATGGAAACCTTGCCTTTAGAGCACTTAAAAACATGGTTCCTAAGGGAGAAGAAAACCCTTATGCTGTTAGAGTTGTTTCAGATATTTTGGAATCTAACGGATCTTCTTCTATGGCTACTGTATGCGCAGGTACGCTTGCACTCATGGATGCTGGGATTAAGCTTAAAAAACCGGTATCGGGTATTGCAATGGGCTTGATTTCTGAAGGTGGAGCTGGCCGCTATGCAATTCTTTCAGACATTCTCGGAGATGAAGACCATCTTGGAGATATGGACTTTAAGGTGACAGGTACAGTAGATGGAATTACCGCAACTCAAATGGATATAAAGGTAGATGGTTTGCCATACGAAGTTCTAGAAAAAGCTTTGGAGCAGGCAAAACAAGGCCGTCTTCATATTTTAGGTGAAATGATGAAAACATTAGATGCACCTAGAGAAGAACTTAAACCTCATACACCAAGAATTGTTTCTATAACTATTCCAGGCGAATTTATTGGAGCTGTTATTGGTACAGGAGGAAAAGTAATTCAAGAGATTCAAAAAAAGACCGAAACCACAGTTACAATTACAGAACTAGACGGAAAAGGAATAGTAGAAATATTCGGAGAGAACAAAGAGAATATGGATGCTGCCTTAGCTTGGATAGACGGTATTACTACCGTTCCAGAAGAGGGCACTATCTATACAGGTAAGGTTGTCTCTATTTTAGAATTTGGTGCGTTTGTACAAATTTTACCAGGTAAAGAGGGATTGCTTCATATTTCGGAGCTAGATTGGCACAAAGTAGAGAAAGTAGAAGATGTTGTTAATGTTGGAGATACTGTAGAGGTTAAACTTCTAGAGGTAGATGCCAAAAGTGGTAAAATGAGACTTTCTAGAAAAGCACTGCTTGAAAAACCAGAAGGTTATGTAGAGCCTGTAAGAAGGCCTAGGCCGGAAGGCGGAAGAGATGGCGGAAGAGACGGTGGAAGAGATAGACGTAGTGGTGGTGGAAGTAGCAGTGGGAGATATAACGACCGTGGTCCAAGAAGAAATTGATCGATAGAAACTTATTATTTATTATATCGATTTGTATTAAGGCATCCCTAGGGGTGCCTTTTTTTTTATAATAATTGCACTTTATTTCGAGATTAATGTAAAATTCCTACAAATTATCGCGCAGAATTACATTAAAATTAAAAATTATTGAAAAAAATTTAAAAAAGAGTTAAACTTTCTACTATCAGGACCTTCTAATCGATTTATTTATTTTCAACTTACATATTAATGTTGATTTGGAGTAAAAATCGTGATTTTTTGTTACTAAAGGCATAGGAATTTTTGAAAATCATAATTATTAAATAGGATAAAATGGTAAACTGTAAGCTTAAATTGCCGAAAAAAGCTAATTTAGAACACGTCTTTTAGGGTGCTATCAAAAAAAGACTATATTTAGTAAGGGTTTCAGGAGAATTTTGGTTTGTATTTTATTTGTTATAAGTTCGCACAATAAATTGTAACAAATTATTATTTTTACTAAACTAACTATTTATGAAGAAATCTATCTTGATCATCTTGGCCTTGCTTATTGTTAATATGGCTATGGCGCAGGTGAGAGTTACGGGAGCAATCTCTTCTTCCGAAGATGGCTCTCCTATTCCCTATGCAACTATTTTAGTTAAGGGACTCAAAGGTGTTGGAGCAACAACAGATTTAGATGGTAAATTTACCATTGAAAAATTATCACCCGATGCAATACTTATTTTTTCGTACATCGGTTTTGTCACACAAGAGATTCCGATAGGTTCAAGAGGAGTTATTAATGTAGTTTTAGAGACGGACCGCACTCTTTTAGATGAGGTAATGGTTGTAGCCTATGGTACCTCTACTAAAGGCACTTTTACAGGAGCAGCGAGTGTTGTTAAAAACGATGCTATTAAAGACGTTCCTAATGTTTCATTCGAAAATGCACTTAATGGAAAAGTTGCTGGTTTACAAATATCAACACTATCGGGGCAAGCTGGCTCTACATCCTCAATTAGGATTCGAGGTATTGGTTCTATGAACGCTTCAAACGACCCTCTATATGTAATAGACGGAGTTCCTATTGTTTCTGGAGATGTGGGTCAGATGAGTGATTATTTGCGCACTTCTAATAATGCTATGAACTCTATTAATCCTAGCGATATTGAATCTCTAACTGTTTTGAAAGATGCAGCTGCATCTGCTCTTTATGGTTCAAGAGCTGCAAATGGTGTGATTTTAATTACTACCAAGAGAGGAAAACAAGGTAAGCCAGTCGTTAATTTTAAAGCCTCTGTAGGGATTACTCCTGATTGGGCATATAATAACTGGAATCCAGCCAGTCCAGATCAACAAATTGAGATGTATTATGAGAATTTTTATAATGCAGCTTTTTATTATGGAGAAAAATCTCCTCAGGAATCTAGTGCAAACGCTTTGGCACAGATGAATAAACGTTTTAATAAACATGGATATACATTTACTGCACCAGATCATTCTCTTAACTCTCTTACCATTGGTGGTGATAGGGCTGGAAGTTATTATAACTGGGATGATGAACTTTTTAGAACAGCAATTTACCAAACATATGATCTTTCTGTAAGCGGAGCAACTGAGACATCTAACTATTACACCTCTATTGCATATACAAAAGAAAATGGCCGTGTTAGGGTTAATGACTTTGACAGGATCACTGGTAGAGTAAATCTAACTCAAAAGGTAGGTAAGATTATAGAATTTACTACTAATATTAATATTGCACATAGTAATAAAGTTGGCTTTAACGATACTATGACCTCTGCTAGTAATCCATTCGTTCAATCTAGATTTGGAATGTGGGGAATGTACTGGCCAACAGATTACAAAACTGGAGAACCATGGACAGAAAAATATGGTAGTGGAGCATATAATACACTTTACTATAACAACGAGTGGGATAATAACTCAAAAACTTTGAGAATATCGGCAAGTGAGGCTTTGACAGTTAAGTTGATGCCAGGGCTTACATTTAAATCTATACTCTCTTACGATAATTCACAAATTAGAGACCATCTCTATTATAGTCCTACTCACTATAGCGGGTCTAGCAGAAAGGGCCGTGTTGTTGAGACAAATACAGAAATATATAAATTAGTCTCTTCATCTACTCTTAATTTTAGCAAAACCTTTAATCAAAAGCACACAGTTGGGCTCCTAGCCGGTTGGGAGGCAGAAGAGAATCAAACAGACCTATTACGTTCGGAGGGTTCATCTTTACCATCTACTGGCTTACATACTGTTAACACAGCAGGTGTATTAGATGCTAATGCTTATTATTGGGGTAACTCTATGTTATCTGTACTTACTAGAGGAGAATACAATTATGATAATAAATATTATGCCTCTGCTTCTTTCCGCCGTGATGGTTCTTCTAAATTGGCGCCTAGCACTCGTTGGGGTAATTTTTGGTCACTTGCAGGTTCGTGGAGGATAGATAAAGAGGACTTTATGTCTAATATAAATGTTATTAGCAGTTTAAGACTAAGAGCATCTTATGGGGTAAACGGTACGTTGCCATCAGACAATTACGGTTGGCGTTCTCTTACAACTTACAGAGATAAATATATGGGCGCCCCAGGTGGCTCACCCTTTTCTATAGCCGATCCTAACCTTAGTTGGGAGACAAATTACACATCTAATCTTGCATTGGAATTTGGTTTGTTGGATCAGAGAATAACAGGTACCATAGAGATCTTTAATAGAGATTCTAAAGATCTTTTACAGAATGTTCCAATTTCAAGAGTAACCGGGTTCGCTAAAACTCTTAGGAACGTTGGTGAGATAAACAATAAAGGTATAGAGATAGAACTCTTTGGAGATATTATTAAAAATAATAATATCACATGGAGTGCTGGCTTAACTGCGTCTCATGTTAAATCTACAGTGACTAAGTTGTATGGTGGCCAAAATATTATTTGGTTCGATCCAACTGGTGGAGATGGTAGAGCAAGATTTATATATAAAGAGGGTGAGTCTACTCTAGCTTTATATGGTTTGGAATGGGCAGGAGTTGAGAGAGAAACAGGTAAAAATCTCTGGTTTCTTAATAATGACGAAACTCCTGAAACTACTGTAGATGGACGTCCTGCAACTTATAGCTTTAATAAAGCATCGGAGATTGTAATAGGAGATATTCATCCTATTATACATGGTGGTATAAATACCAATGTAGAGTGGAAAGGTTTATCATTAGGCCTTAACTTTATTTACAAAATAGGCGGTCTTACCTATGACGGAGCTTCGGAATATGTAGCTGATGATGGTCTCTACTGGGAAAACATACAGTCACAAGAACAGTACGATCTTAGATGGACACCACAGAATAAAGACTCTAAACTTCCACGACGTGCTGCAGTAGATATGCCAGATGTTTATCAAAAAAGTACTAGACATATGCACCCTGGAGATTTTTTAAGATTAAAAACTATTAGTCTTGGCTATAATATTCCTAAGAAATATACTAAAATAGTTAGTATATCAAATGCTAGAGTTTATTTTACTGGTATGAATCTTTGGACATGGGCAAAACATAAAACTTATGATCCAGAAGTAAATGAATATGGTACAAAAGGATTTGAAGTTCCTATGGGCAAAACATATACTTTTGGTATTGAATTAAGTTTCTAATTTAAAATAGATAATACAATGAGAAAATTTAAAATAATATTTGCAATTATAGGTATTGCGCTGCTCTGTTCATGTGAAGATTTCTTAGATGTGAAGCCTAGTAATTCTTCGGATTCTTCTACATCTATACTTAATGAAAGTGATGCAGCAGTTGCCATGAACTCTATAATGAGAAGCATGACTTCTTCTGTTCATTACGGACGTGATTTTATGCTTTATGCCGATTCTAAAGGTGGCGATTTTACTATTAGAACGGCTGGAAGAGGATTAGATGCTTTTTATTTATTTAATCACTCACAAAGAAGAGCTAGCTTTGGTGCCTTTTGGTCACATTTATATTCATGTATTCTCCAAGCAAATACTTTGTTGGAAGGTATTGAAAAAATAGAGGCAGATGGTAAAGGTTCAGCTTTGCTTTCTGAGTATAAAGGCAGAGCATTAACAGCTAGAGCTATTTTCTATTTTGACTTGGTACGTCTTTATGGCAAGCCGTATAATATGGATAAAACATCTTATGGTGTTCCTCTAGAACTTAAGGCTTTAGATTCCGATGCTCAACCCACAAGAGCATCAGTTGAGGCAGTATATAATCAAATTATTACCGACCTGAATGCAGGTGCATCTTTAATCTCTAAAAAAGTAACGAGAGGGCATCTTAATTACTATGCAAATTTAGCTACTCAGGCACGAGTATATCTTCATATGGATAATTTTGATTTAGCTTTAACAGCTGCAGAAAAAATTATAACAGATAATGTATACTCACTATACGGGAATGACAAATGGTTAGACTCTTGGGCAACAGAGTTTGGTTCTGAATCTATTTTTGAACTTGCTATGTATGAAAACGAAGGTAATTTAGGTAGCAGCTCTCTTGGCTACTACTTATTACGTAGATACAAACTAACTGGAGCAAGTGGCTCATATATGGCTAGTGATTATTTTCTAGATAGGCTAAATCAAGATCCAAGTGATGTTCGATGGGGTATTATGGATTACGATGAATCAAGTGAAGATAGATTTGGTTGTTGCATGAAATATGTTGGTGGCCACCAGATGAAAGGCGATAAAGGTTCAATACCCGGTGCTACCAATGTGAAAGTAATAAGGCTTTCTGAGATTTATTTAATTGCTGCAGAAGCAGCGTTAAGAAAAACTACACCAGATAAAACAAAGGCGGCAACTTATCTAAATAAGATTCGCAAACGAGCTCCAGCATTAGACCCTGCTACAGATGCTACAGTAACTCTCGAAATGATTATTGAAGAGAAGAGTAAGGAACTCTTTGCAGAAGGCAATAGATATTGGGATATGCATCGCCTTGGATGGGAAATTGAATTTAATGACGAATTTATTTCTCCATCAATTATAATGACTCATAGAGTGAAAGTTATAGATAGAAATTTCTATAGAACAATTCTTCCTATATCTCAAGAAGAAATTGATGCCAATCCTGGAATAGAAGCTCAGCAAAACCCTGAATATTAATTAATATAAGATAATTTGATATAGGGCTGCTAATTTTGGCAGCCCTTTTTTTATACCTTCAATTGTTTTATATTTGTATCTTATTTTTAAAAATCATTCTAAATTATAGCTTTAATGGAGTATTTTCATATAAGTCCAAAGAACAACACTGTAGCCGATGTAAAAGTGCTACTAGAAAAAGATTGTAAAATAGTATTATCGGAACAATCTAAACAACTAATACTTAAAAGTAGAGAGTATCTAGATAAAAAGATGGCTCAAACTACCGAACCTATTTATGGAATAACCACTGGGTTTGGCTCTTTGTGCAATGTATCTATAGAGCGTGAGCAACTTTCTCTTTTACAATCAAATTTGGTAATTTCTCACGCATGCGGTTTAGGAGAAGAGGTCCCTTGTGATATTGTTAAACTTATGATGGCTCTTAAGGTTAAATCACTTTCGTATGGTTATTCTGGTGTTAGACTAGAGACCGTAGAGAGATTGATTGAGATGTTTAATAATGGCGTTTACCCTTTAGTCTTTAAACAAGGTTCTTTAGGAGCTTCTGGAGATTTGGCTCCATTGGCTAATATGTCACTTCCTTTAATTGGAGAAGGTGAAGTTAACTATAACGGGAAAAGAATCTCTTCGAAAGAGATGAATAAAATATTTGAATGGGAGCCACTAACTCTTGCTTCAAAAGAGGGGTTGGCACTGTTGAATGGAACACAGTTTATGCTTGCATATAGTACTTGGTGTATTCTTAAGGCGCAAAAACTCTCAAGATTTTCTGATATTATTTCTGCTGTTTCTCTTGATGCTTATGATGGTAGAATAGAGCCATTTACAGATGGAGTTCATAGAGTAAGGCCTCATAGTGGCCAGTTGGCTACAGCTGCAAGTATGAGAGCATTGCTCAAGGGCAGTGAGATTGCAGTTAGAAAAAAGGAACATGTACAAGACCCATATTCTTTTAGATGTATACCTCAGGTGCATGGAGCTTCTAAAGATGCAATACAATATTGCTTGAATGTATTTGAAACAGAACTTAACAGTGCTACAGATAATCCAACTATTCTTCCAGATGAAGATCTTATAATATCTGCAGGGAACTTTCACGGGCAGCCACTTGCTCTTGCTTTAGATTTTTTGACTATTGCAATGGCCGAGTTGGGGAGTATTTCTGAAAGAAGAACATATCAGTTAATATCTGGTAAAAGAGGGCTACCTTCTTTCTTAGTAGCTAAACCTGGGCTAAATTCAGGTTTTATGATTCCACAATACGCTCAGGCATCTGTTGTGAGCCAAAACAAGCAGTTATCTACTCCTGCATGTGTAGATACAATAGATTCTTCTCAAGGCCAAGAAGATCATGTAAGTATGGGAGCAAATGCTGCAACTAAATGTTACTTGGTGGCAGAGAATCTAGAAAAAATTCTTGCAATTGAATTAATGAATGCTGCACAGGCATTAGATTTTCGTAGGCCATTGAAATCTTCTCCGAAACTTGAAAATTTTGTCTTATCTTATAGGGAACGTGTGCCATTTATAAATGAAGATCAAGTTATGTATGTTCACATAGATAACTCAATTAAATTTTTGCAACAGACAGAAAGTGATCTTTTTTAGCTTAGTTATGTATAACATTATTTAATTCTGTCATTATGCCCCGTATAGTAATAACAAACATCAAAGAGATTATTCAAACAGAGACCAATCCTATTCTTTTACCCAAAACTGGAAAAGAGATGGCTCTCTTAAAAAACATAAAAGATGGCTTTATTGTTATTAAGGATAACTTAATTGAAGACTTTGGTACAATGAGTGATTTAATTGATGGTACTATTACCATTGGTGGAATTACTAATAAAAATGAAAAATCCAACCCAGATGTACAGGTGATAGATGCTTCGGGTAAGATGGTTATGCCTGCATTTTGTGACTCTCATACGCATTTGGTTTATGCGGGAAGCCGAGAGATGGAATACTCCGATAAATTGCGAGGATTGTCTTATCAAGAGATTGCCGCACGCGGAGGCGGAATTTTAAACTCGGCAAAACTCCTACATAGTACTTCTGAAGAAGAGTTATTTAACCAGAGCTTAGATAGGGCTTGGGAGATAATGGGCTTTGGAACAGGCGCTGTAGAGATAAAAAGTGGCTATGGTCTCACAACAGAAGATGAGATAAAGATGCTTAGGGTTGCTAAGAGAATTGGAGAAGAGACTCCCCTCACAGTTAAAACTACGTTTTTGGGAGCTCATGCTGTCCCAGAGCGCTATAGGGATAATAAGATAGAGTATGTAAACGAAATTATTAACGAGATGATTCCTGTGATTGCAACTGAGGAATTGGCCGATTATATAGATGTTTTTACAGAAGAAGGATTTTTTACGGTAGAAGATACCGATCGTATTTTCAATGCAGGAATGAAATATGGATTGCGTGCAAAGATTCATGCCAACCAAATGAGCGTATCTGGGGGAGTGCAAGTTGCAGCAAAATATAATGCAATATCTGCAGATCATCTTGAATTTACTGCAGAGCCAGAATTTAAGGCTCTTAAGAAAAGCGGAACTATTGCGACTCTTTTACCAGGCTCTACTTTTTTCCTTGAGATGGATTATGCTCCTGCAAGAGAGATGCTCAACTATGGGCTCCCTATTGCAATAGCAACAAACTATAACCCAGGTTCTTCGCCCTCTGGAGATATGAAGTTTATGATGGCCTTGGCCTCACTTAAAATGAAACTTACTCCCGAAGAGGTGATAAATGCTGCTACTATAAATGGTGCATTTGCGATGGATCTTGCAGAGAGCCATGGCAGTATAGCTAAGGGTAAAATTGCTAATCTCATTATAACTAAAGCGATACCTTCTTATGAGTATATTCCTTATGCATTTACAACGCCTTTGGTTAATACTCTTATTTTAAATGGTAAGATCATTTAGATCTACTGTCTAGGATAGTTTATGAACTTTTAAATATATTCAACATGAACAGATTTAACACACCATTAGGAGAGATTGAGATTAAAATATTTGGTCATGCTTCTCTTCTTATACAATGGAATGGTAAAAATATTTTTGTAGACCCATATAGCGAGGTTGCCGACTATTCAAAACAACCCCCAGCACATTTAGTGCTTCTTACTCACCATCATTACGACCATTTGGATAGTGAGTCTCTTATACATATTACTAATAAACAAACTGTAGTTGTGGCTACTAAAATTTGCAAAGAGCAATTACCACTTGCCAATGCTATTATTCAGGGTGAGTCGTTTAATTACGAGGGGATAGAGATTACTGCGGTATATGCCTATAATATTAAGAACAAAAATGACCAAGGAGAGCCTTTCCACCACAGAGGAGAGGGGAATGGCTATATACTTAACTTTGAAGGCTATAAATTATACATTGCTGGAGATACCGAGCTTATACCAGAGATGGAAGAGCTTGGTAAAATTGACCTAGCATTTATGCCTAAAAACTTACCCTATACAATGAGTGATCAAATGTTTGTTGAGGCAGTTAATATAGTTATGCCAAAACAATTGTTTGCTATTCACTACTTTGAAATAGATGTCCCTAAGCTTAAGGCTTTGATGCCAAAAGGAGTAGAACTATTAAATTAAAATTGACTTTAAATATATTAGATTGAAATGAATAAAAGAATTATTGAGTGCGTTCCTAACTTTAGTGAAGGGAGAAACTTGCATGTTATTAAGCAAATAACAGATGTTATTGAACAAGTAGAAGGTATAAAACTTTTAAATGTAGACCCTGGCCATGCAACAAATAGAACTGTTGTAACATTTGTAGGCGAGCCAGAATGTGTTGTAGAGGCTGCTTTTTTAGCAATTAGAAAGGCTTCTGAAGTAATTGATATGAGGCATCATTCAGGAGAACATCCAAGAATGGGTGCAACCGATGTGTGTCCACTTATTCCAATTGCTGGCATTACAATGGAAGAGACTGTTGAGTTTGCTCGTGCACTTGCAAAAAGGGTTGGAGAGGAGTTGCAAATTCCTGTCTATTGCTACGAAAATGCTGCACAAGCTCCAGAAAGAAGAAATCTTGCAAACTGTAGAAAAGGTGAGTATGAAGGATTAAAGGTGAAGTTTGAAAGTGACGATTGGAAGCCAGATTTTGGCCCTTCTATTTTTAACGAACGTGTAGCTCATACAGGAGCGACTGCAATTAGTGCAAGAGATTTTCTTATTGCAATTAACTATAATTTAAACACAACTTCTACTAGAAGAGCCAACGCTATTGCTTACGATGTTCGTGAAAAAGGCCGTAAAAAGAGAGAGAGTGATTCACTTACTAGCAAGGTAGTTAAAGACTCTCAGGGAAATGAGGTTTGGATACCAGGAACTCTTAAAGGCTGCAAAGCTATTGGGTGGTTTATTGATGAGTATGGTATTGCTCAAGTTTCAATGAATGTGACCGATATGAATGCAACTCCTGTTCACATTGCTTTTGATGAGGTTGTTAGTAAAGCTGCTGCTCGTGGCATTAGAATTACTGGCAGTGAAATAGTTGGATTGATCCCTAAAAGTGTTCTTATAGATGCAGGTAAATACTATTTGGCAAAGCAGAACCGTTCTGCTGGAATTTCTGAAGAGGAGATTATTAAAATAGCTGTTAAATCTATGGGCTTAGACGATCTAAAACCTTTCCTTCCACAAGAAAAGGTAATAGAATATATGCTAGAAGGTGATTGCGAAAAAAAATTGATAGATCTAACTTGCAAAGGTTTTGCAAATGAAACTGCAAGTGAATCTACAGCTCCGGGCGGTGGATCGGTAGCTGCTTATATGGGTTCGTTAGGGGCTGCTTTGGGTACAATGGTAGCCAACCTCTCATCTCATAAAGCAGGATGGGATCATAGATGGGAGTATTTTTCTGAATGGGCACAAAAGGGGCAACAAATTATGACAGAGATGTTATATCTAGTAGATGAAGATACTAACTCTTTTAAAAGGATAATTGATGCTTTTGGTTTACCTAAAAGTACAGATGCCGAAAAAGAAGTTAGAAGCAAAGCTGTTCAAGCTGCTACTCTCTATGCAACTGAGATACCACTTAGAACAATGCAAGTTGCTTATAGTGCATTCGATCTTGTTGAGGCTATGGTTAAGGAAGGGAATCAAACTTCGGTTTCCGATGCTGGAGTAGGAGCACTGGCTCTTAGAGCTGCCGTATTTGGTGGATACATGAATGTTAAAATTAACTCATCTGACCTTAAAGATAAAGATCTTGCAAATAGACTCGTAAAAGAGGCGCAAGAGATTATGAATAAAGCTACCCAGAGAGAGAATGAGATTACAGCTTTAGTGTTTAAAACATTAGATAAATAGTTTTTAATTTTTCATAACTAAAGAAGCTATATAAAATAAAAGAGGGTGACTACAAAGTCACCCTCTTTTATTATAGTACCTTCCAATGCACTCCTAATCTCTTAGCTAAGCGCATTGTGCCCTTTTTATTGCTGCTCAGAAAGACGTTTATAATTATTATAGCGTCTTTTTGCATGTTCTTCGGTTAATTTGAAGAGTTCATCTGCTTGTTCTGGGAAAGTCTTTCTTAAAGATGTGTATCTTACTTCTCCCTCTAAGAATTCTTGGAATTTAGACCAATCGGGCTCTTTACTATCTAAAGTAAATGGATTCTTACCCTCTTCTTCCAATTTAGGATTGTGACGATATAATTGCCAGTATCCACTTTCAACTGCTTTTTTCTCTTCAAGTTGAGTTGTACCCATTCCACTTTTTAGCCCGTGGCTAATACATGGTGCGTAAGCAATAATCAAAGAAGGTCCATCATACTCCTCGGCCTCTTTAAGAACTTTAAAGAGTTGGTTGTGGTTTGCACCCATTGCAACTTGTGCAACATATACATAACCATAGCTCATTGCCATCATACCAAGGTCTTTCTTACGTATCTTTTTACCAGAAGTAGCAAATTTTGCTACTGCTCCAGCAGGGGTAGATTTAGAAGATTGGCCACCAGTATTTGAGTAAACCTCTGTATCAACAACTAATACATTTACATTATTACCCGATGCAAGAACGTGGTCTAAACCGCCGTAACCTATATCGTATGCCCATCCGTCTCCTCCAAATATCCATTGTGAACGTTTGTAGAAATACTCTTTAAGGGTGGTAAGCTCTGTGCAAATTTCACATTTGCAATTAGAAAGAAGTGGAATTAGTTTGTCTGAAACCTCTTTTGCTTTTGTGAAATCTTCACGATTTTCTAACCATTCGGCAAAAAGAATTTTTACTTGGGCAGTAGCATTTTCGCTATCAATTCCGTCTGCCATTAATTTAGCAACTCTTTCGCGAACTCTTTCAGATCCAACGTGCATTCCAAGACCATATTCTGCGTTGTCTTCAAAAAGGGAGTTTGCCCAAGAAGGACCTCTACCATCTTTGTTAGTAGTATATGGCGATGAAGGGAAAGAACCACCAAAGATTGAAGTACAGCCAGTTGCATTTGCAATCATCATTCTGTCTCCATAAAGTTGAGTAATAGCTTTTATGTATGGTGTTTCGCCACAACCAGCACATGCTCCAGAGAATTCGAAAAGTGGCTGTGCAAACTGTAGATTTTTGGCACTTTGAGTTTTCGGTAAGATAGTATCTTTATATCCTATAACTGAGTGAAGATAATCGAAGTTTGATTGCTCGTGAGCCTGGCTTTCGAAAGATGTCATTACAAGAGCTTTATCTTTTGCTGGACAAACTTGAGCGCAGTTACCACAACCAGTACAGTCCATTGGACTAACTTGGATTGTAAATTTATACTCCTTTATACCTCCATTACCTGTTACATTTTTAATTCCTGCAGGAGCTTTTCCTTGTTCCTCTTCTGTCATAAGGAAAGGCCTAATTGCTGCGTGTGGGCAAACATATGCACATTGGTTACACTGAATACAATTCTCAGAAATCCATTCAGGGATATGAGTTGCTATTCCTCGTTTCTCATAAGCTGCTGTACCAGAAGGAATTGTTCCATCTTCTAAATTAAGGAAGGCACTTACAGGAAGGTCATTACCTTCTTGAGAGTTAACAACGTCGGCAACATTTCTTACCCAATCAGGAGCAAGCCTATCAAAATTAGCTGGACGGAACTTAGCAGTAATATTTTTCCATTCGCATGGTACTTCTACTTGGACAATTTCTGAGCCTCTTTCAATTGCGGCATAGTTCATTTTAAGGATCTTATCTCCTTTAAGGCCATAAGACTTTTCGGCAGCATCTTTCATCTCTTTAACAGCTTGTTCGAAAGGAATAATGTCTGCAATTTTAAAGAATGCCGATTGTAAAATTGTATTGGTTCTATTTCCAAGTCCAATTTCGTCTGCAATCATTGTTGCATTAATAATGTATAGCTTAAGCTCTTTTTTTGCAATTGTTGCTTTAATAAAGTCTGGCAATTTTTCAATTGTCTCTTCTTTGCTCCACAGAGTGTTTAGAAGCAGAGTGCCTCCTTTTTTAATTCCTCTAAGAACATTGTATTTTGTAAGATATGTTGTAACATGACATGCTACAAAGTCTGGATGAGAAACCAAATAAGGAGAAGTAATTGGACTATCTCCAAATCTTAGGTGAGAGCAAGTGTATCCACCCGATTTCTTAGAGTCATAATCGAAGTATGCTTGAACATATTTAGGAGTAGACTCACCAATAATTTTGATGGTGTTTTTATTTGCACCAACTGTACCGTCCGATCCAAGACCGTAGAATTTACACTCTACTACTCCTTTTTTAGAAACGTTTACATCTTCTTTTAATGGTAGAGATTTAAAGCTGATATCATCAATAATACCAACAGTAAATCCATTTTTAGGCTCTTTCATTTTAAGATTGTCGAATACTGCTAACATTTGAGCAGGAGTAGTATCTTTAGAAGAAAGACCGTAGCGACCTCCAATTATTAGAGGTAATTTGCCTTTTATTTCAGTCATTACTGTTTTAATGTCTTGATATAAAGGTTCTCCAATAGATCCTGGCTCTTTAGTACGGTCTAGAACAGCAATTCTTTTTACGCTCTTTGGAAGTGCGCGGAAGAAATATTTAGGCGAAAATGGTCTAAATAGACGTACAGTTAGTAGGCCTACTTTTTCTCCATTGGCTATTTGATTATCTACTACTTCGCGGATAGTTTCACAAACAGACCCCATTGCAATAATAATATTCTCTGCCTCTGGATGTCCATAAAAGTCGAAAGGTAGATAGTGGCGCCCTGTAAGTTCACTTATTTCACCCATGTAACGTGCTACAATATCTGGAACAGCATCGTAGAAAGGATTGCTTGCTTCTCTTGCTTGGAAGAATACATCGGGATTTTGTGCTGTCCCACGAGTAACAGGTTTGTTTGGAGTAAGAGCTCTCTTGCGGAATGCTGTAAGTGACTTCTCACTTATCATTTTTTTAACTTCGCTAGCATCCAAGTCTTCAATTTTCTGAATCTCGTGTGATGTGCGGAATCCGTCAAAAAAGTGTACGAATGGAACTCTTGATTTTAATGTTGAAAGGTGAGCAACAGCTCCTAAATCTAGCGCCTCTTGAACTCCGCTAGAAGCCAACATAGCAAAACCTGTTTGTCTTGCTGCCATAACGTCGGAATGATCTCCAAAAATAGAAAGAGCCTGTGCTGCTAGGGTTCTAGCAGATACGTGAAATACTGTAGGTAGTAATTCACCGGCTATTTTATACATATTTGGAATCATTAAAAGAAGTCCTTGTGAAGCTGTAAAGGTGGTAGCTAAAACTCCAGCTTGCAATGCCCCATGAAGCGCTCCGGCTGCACCTCCCTCACTCTGCATTTCTACTACCTTTATCCCCTCTCCAAAAAGATTTTTCTTGCCAAAAGCAGACCACTCATCTACATACTCCGCCATTGTAGACGAGGGAGTAATGGGATAGATTGCTGCAAGTTCGCTAAACATGTATGCAACATGTGCTGCGGCGTAATTACCATCACAAGTAATAAATTTTTTTTCTTTTGCCATAGCTTTCTTTTCTAATTAGTATTTATAGTTATTATTTATTTCTATTAGTATTGCTATATTTTACTCTTTTTTAGCTATACAGTATAAAAAAAGAACACCCCGCTTGAGTAAAATCTGCGGAGATGTTATTTTATTTAGGTGATATACCACTATGCCATTTATGTTTTTTGCAGGGCTCACCAAGGAACCCCGACCACTCTATCTCAGTCTCAATCTCTTTCGCTATTTGGTTGTAATTTGGCATGCTATCTTTTGTACCCCAAAAATACGACTTATTTTTAAATATTAAAAGGAATTTCGCTAAATTTGGACATCTCTAATATTATATAAATAATTATGAAAAATACTTTTTTACTTATCTCTCTCTTGACACTCTCATTGAACGCTTGGTCACAGTCTGGTACTGTAAAAGTATTGGATGGAAAAGTAGTAGAAGGGCAGTTTTTCTTTGATAAATTATATGTTTTTGATACCTATCAAGATGGGCGAATCTCTTTTAATAATGGAGAGCATTATTTAGAAAAATTAAATATTAATACGTTAACTCAAACCATTAGAATAATATCGCAGAAGGGCGATACAATCTCTATAAGTACAGAAAACAACATAGATATTGTTAGCTCTGGTGGGCAGTTTTTTAAGAAAACAAATAATTTGTATGTTCAAATTTTAAATACAAGCTCACAAATTTCATTAGGATTAGTTCGCATTATGTCTATTGGCAAAGAGAAATTAGAAGGGGCCTACGGAGCAAGTATGGAAACTTCATCTGTAGACAAGATTAATTTGATAGATCAAGATATACGATTTGGCAATAATAAATCTATTATTGATGTGGAATACACTTATAATCAAGTTATTTACCTTCTAGCAAAAAACAAAATGCTTATAGCAAACAAAAAGAATTTCGAAAAAATCTTTCCAAAGCAAAAAGTATTAATTTCCAAATATCTTGAGGAGAATAACGTCAAGTTCTCTAATAAGGAAGATGTTATTCTCCTTTTCAATTATCTTATTGCAGCACTGTAACTACTTATTGCTCTCCATTAGTTATGCTTTCTGGAGCTATTTTTTTAATCAAGCCCTGAAGTACACTGCCTGGTCCCAATTCGGTAAATTCAGTGGCACCATCTTTTACCATATTCTCTACACTATGCTTCCAAAGAACTGGAGCAGTGAGTTGTGTTATAAGATTTGTTCTTATCTGGTGGGGTGCAGTGTGAGGCAGCGCATCGGCATTTTGGTATATAGGGCAAATAGGGATTTTGAATTCTGTTTGAGCAATTGCCACGGCAAGCTCTTCCCTAGCTGGCTCCATTAAAGGCGAGTGAAATGCACCACCAACTGCTAACATAAGAGCTCTCTTTGCGCCTGCCTCTTTCAATTTCTCACAAGCTTCTTTCACTGCTTCTACCTCTCCAGAAATTACAAGTTGTCCATTGCAGTTATAGTTTGCTGGAACAACTATGCCATTTATAGATTTGCATATCTCTTCTGTCTTATCATCGTCAATTCCAATTACAGCAGCCATAGTAGAAGGTTTTGCTTCACAAGCTTTTTGCATAGCTAAAGCCCTTTTACTCACTAGCTTTAGCCCATCTTCAAAGCTTATTGCACCTGTAGCAACAAGAGCGCTAAATTCTCCTAATGAGTGCCCAGCCACCATTTGAGGGTTAAAGTTTTCTATACATTTTGAGAGTATTACCGAGTGTAAAAATATAGCAGGTTGGGTAACTTTAGTCTGTTTGAGTTGTTCGTCGGATCCTTCAAACATTATATCTGTGATTCGGAAGCCAAGTATTTCATTTGCTTTCTCGAACAACTCTTTGGCTAATGGGAATTTATTAAAAAGATCTTTACCCATACCGCTGAACTGTGCCCCTTGTCCAGGGAAAACGAATGCTTTCATTATATTCAGTTTTTTATGAACCGCAAAGATACATTTTTTGATGAATTATAAAATATCTATATTTGTAGCTTACACTTGGCCTCGTAGTTCAGCTGAATAGAACGTCAGATTCCGGTTCTGAAGGTCGGGGGTTTGAATCCCTTCGAGGTCACAAAGAAAAAACAGAAGCCGCAAACATTGCGGCTTTCTTTATTTACGGCATTCGCCGCAAATTTATTTGCAAGCGAAACAGCCGTAAATAAAGAAAAATAGAGCATGCTTTAGAAAAGGCATGCTCTTCTGTTTTTTCTTTGTGAAGCCCCCCCCCTTTGGGATCACCGAGCACTAGCGAGGTAATCCCGAGAGGGTAAATAGAAAAATAGAGCATGCTTTAGAAAAGGCATGCTCTTCTGTTTTTTCTTTGTGAA
>CAYIYT010000018.1:0-4429 GCA_964367735.1 uncultured Muribaculaceae bacterium | reverse complement strand
GCCCCCCCCCCTTTGGGATCACCGAGCTTAACTCTGTGCGTTTGCATTTCTTGAAACTACCTATGATTCAGCAAGATAGGTTTCTCAAATATGTCGAAAAACAGGGCATTAGAAGAAGTTAACTATTTGAATATAAGGGCTTACACAGAAATGTAACCAATTTTGTGCGGCGCATGTTTGTCTGCTAGGTAATGAGATTGTTTGCTTTGCAGTAACTTTTACAAAAGAGTTCTTCATTTTGCCTAGCAAGTAAGCCAATGGCAATTCTTGTGGAAAACTTTAGAGTTATTTAAGCTTCGCGCAGCAGATAAACTCTGTCGAAGAGACCTTTTAATTTATATGCTAGCATATTTCTAGATTGGGTAGTACTTTTGTCATTAGTTAAACCTCCCCACATTACCAACTTGCCAGACTGCATCTGTTTTCTCGGCTCACGCTACATGTAATATTGATATTATCAATACTATAAGAACTACGGAAACATATACAAAATTCTTCTTTCATGTAGAGCTTTTAAACTTTGCTTGGGGTAGAACAAATGGTCTAACAGGCCAGTTTGGTTATGGGAACAAAGGATTGGTGAGCCTTGGCTGCTTTTATAGATTGTAATTAGCTCCTTTGGGGTTAGTATTGAAATGGGCTAATACTGTACTAAGAAGAGATAAAAAGAGAGAGGAAAATAAAAAAGAGGATGCTGTTAAGGCATCCTCTTTTTTATTTATATAGTGCGAAAAAATGTTTTCTTATTTGATAGTAGTTAATTACTATTCGTAAGAATCACCTTATTCTACAAATGCAATAATTTCTCCTTTTTCTATTGATTCGCCGTGTTTAGTACACACCGTAACAATTTTACCCGAAATAGTAGGTTGAACTAACTCTATGCCATAAAAAGCTTGAACAAAACACATAGTTTTACCTTCCTCTACTTTCTCTCCTAGGTTGGGAGCAGAAGATGCATCGGCCATATCGTACTGCCATATAAGTTGACCTTTAACAGGAGACTGTATCGGTTTGGCGTTAGGGTATTTCTCAAGAATTTTCTCTACATCTATTTTAGGCATCTCTATAACAGGGCGCTCTACAACAATAGGAGCACCTGCTTTTGCTTTAGCTGCCTCTAACTCTTGATCGAATCTTTGTTTGGCAACTCCGCTCTTGTAATCTCTGTATTGTCTTTCGTGCATTGCAAACTCGAACAACTCCTCGTCATCTTCACCTAGTTCCCACTTGTTCTCTATCATCTCTTTTCTGAACCTATCTAGTTCGTTAGGGAATGCATCTTGTGGAGTACCTGTGTAGAATTCATGACCTTTATCTTTTGCAAGTTGGATAAGTTCTGGATCTAGTTTGCCAGGTAGCGTACCAGTTTTACCAAGAATCATATTCCAAGTATCTTTATCTATAGTGCTCCATCTAGGCTCTCCTTTTAGAGTATGCATAAGATTCATAAGAGCAATGTTTTTTACGTACTGGCTAAATGGAGTAACCAATGGTGGGTATCCCATCTTAGGCCATACATATTCTACCTCTTGGAACATCATTACAAGAAGTTCGTTTAGTTGAAGCTCTTTTTTATCTTGATTTCTTAGTGACGAGTTGATAGCACCGTGGAAACCTTTAAGGTCTGCCATAAGTGAGCCCATCATACCGCCAGGAAGCCCACAACCTACTAGTAGTGATGTCATTTGCTTGTTACCTGGGTCAATGAAGTATCCAAGATAGTCATCTATATATGTTTGAGTGAGTCTACGAGCTTCCATGTATGCATCCATGTTGATGTCTTTCACTTGGAAACCTGCATCTTTAAGCATTGCCTGAATAGTGATAACGTCTGGATGAACCATACCCCAAGAAAGAGGCTCCATTGCTACGTCCAAATAATCGGCACCTGCGCGTGCTACTTCAAGCATAGAAGCAACAGAGAAACCAGGGCCTGTATGTCCATGATATTGAACTAAAATATGAGGGTATTTATCTTTAATTGCTTTTGTAAGGCGTCCTAGGAAAGCTGGGCGGCCAATACCTGCCATATCTTTAAGACAGATCTCGTCACAACCAAATCCTACAACTTTATCTACCAATCCCATGTAATATTCTACTGTATGAACAGGAGAGTAGGTAATGCTAAGCGCAACTTGGGAAATCATTCCGCCAGATTTTGCATACTTAACAGATAACTCAAGGTTTCTAGGGTCGTTAAGGCCGCAGAAAGATCTAGAAATATTTGTTCCTTGCTTTGCCTTCACTTTGTACATGAGTTCTCTAACATCGGCAGGCACTGGGTTCATTCTTAAACCGTTCAGGCCACGCTCCAACATATGAGTTTGGATGCCCACCTTGTTAAAAGGAGCAGTCCACTCACGAACAGCTGTGTTAGGATTTTCACCAAATAGCAGATTTACTTGTTCGAATGCGCCACCGTTTGTTTCTACACGGTCGAAGCATCCCATTTCAATAATAACTGGTGCAATTTCTGTTAATTGATTTACCTTAGGTACGTATTTACCAGAAGATTGCCACATGTCTCTGTAAACCAGAGAGAATTTAATTTCGCGAGCCATAATCTTTATATAGTTTTTGAATTATTATCTGCTTAAACATTACATATTAACCAAAATAGAATCAAAGGTGTTTGATTTAATCTGCAAAAATACAAATTTCATTCCAATATATTACTATCATATTGTAACTTTTATGTAACAATTCGTAAGCAATATTTATTCCACATTTATTATAGGAGTTTTATTGTTTTGTAAAAAAATAATTGTATTTTTGCATCCCGTTTCTTCATCAATCTGTTTGTCCAAGCAATAATGAATAAACATTTAATTGGTAACTAGTACGGAGAATAAACATGGTGGTTGTAGCTCAGTTGGTTAGAGCGCTAGTTTGTGGAGCTAGAGGTCGTGGGTTCGATCCCCATCTGCCACCCAAAAATTAAACCTGCTTTCGGGCAGGTTTTTTTATTATCTCTAGTATAGAAAATACCCTATAACTCCGGCTGCAATAATGACTTTTATTGGGTTTTGTTTTCCCCACCAGGTGGCGGCAAATGCTCCTATAAATATTACCCAAGATTTCCAATCAGGAAAATTATCGGGAGTTACAAGCATAATGGCTGCCGAGGCTATAAGCCCAATAACTACAGGTTTAATCCCATTTAAAGCAGCTTCGGTCCACTTGTTGTCTTTAAATTGTTTATACAAATAGGCAATTAGAAGGATAATAATAAACGATGGGAGGCACACTGCAAAAGTTGCAAGCGCAGAGCCCCAAACACTGTCTGTAACTACATAACCTACATATGTAGCACTGTTTATTCCAATGGGGCCAGGTGTCATTTGAGATATTGCAATGATATCTGTAAATTCCGATGCATCTATCCATTGGTGATTTACAACCACTTCATTTTGAATCAAAGAGATCATGGCATAGCCCCCTCCAAAGGTGAATAGGCCTATTTTGAAAAATGTTATGAAGAGATTTAAATAGATCATTTTATTTATCTTTTTTAGATTCTTGGGTGCTCTTTATCTCCTTTGTAAAATGACCTCTTTTGGTGAGAAAATAGTGAAATAACCCAAGTAGCGCACCTGCCACAATTATCCATACTGGTGATATCTCAAGGAACACAATTAAGAGAACTGCTATTATTGGAATTAGAGAGGTATATTTATTTAGATTAGCTCCTTTGGAAAGAGAGATAAGCGGCACTGCAATTAATGCTACAACTGCGGGCCTTATTCCGGCAAACACCGAGTTTACAATTTCGTTTTCTCTGAACGTTTGAAAAAACATAGCTATAAGAAGGATCATAATAAAGGAGGGTAGGGCTGTTCCTAAAGCAGCAACTACACTGCCTTTAGCCCCTTTTAATTTTTCTCCTATAAAGATTGAGATATTTATTGCTAGTATACCTGGCGCCGATTGCGAAATTGCCAAGAAATCAAGAAATTCATCGTCTGAAACCCATTTGTGCTTTGTTACAACCTCGGCACGAATTAGAGGTATCATTGCATACCCACCTCCTATGGTGAAAGAGCCTATTTTTGCGAAAGAAGTAAATATTTGTAGGTATTGGTTCATATGCTTTTCTATAATGCAAAATTAATGCAAATAAAATGAAACTCATAATGGATCACTTTAAAATATATTCATCTGATATACAAAGAAATAGCCTTAGTGAGCGCTGTTATTGAAAAATTATTATCGAAATATTTTGCTTCATTAAAAAAAGTCACATATCTTTGCATCCCGTTTCAAAAAAGAAACGTGTACCGAAAGTTCTTTGATAGCATTAAAATAAGAGTAACAAGGTAGAGGTTTTTTTAAAAAAACTCTGTCAATTAACTTTAATAAAGTTTGTCAAGTCAGGAAGCAAAAACATAAAACATTTATACAATGAAGAGTTTGATCCTGGCTCAGG
>CAYIYT010000017.1:0-36022 GCA_964367735.1 uncultured Muribaculaceae bacterium | reverse complement strand
GTTTTGATCTCTATTTTACGAACTTTCTTTAATAACTCCTTTGACATACTATGGAACTTCTACTGCATTTAAAATCTCTGTAATTATATTTTCTGTGGTAACATTTTCGGCCTCTGCCTCATAAGTAAGGCCAATACGATGCCTTAATACCTCATAGCATACAGCTCTTACATCTTCTGGAATTACATAACCTCGGCGCTTAATAAAAGCATAGGCTTTAGAGGCCATTGCCAAACTTATACTTGCTCTAGGAGATGATCCATAAGATATTAAATCTTTTAATTTACCTAAATTATAGTCTTCGGGAGTTCTAGTAGCATAAACTATATCTACAATATATTTTTCAATTTTCTCATCCATGTAAACTTCACGAACTACCTCTCTAGCCCTAATAACATCCTCTGGACTCAAAACGCGAGCAGCCTTAGGAAAAACCCCACTATTATTCATTCTAATAATAAGCTTCTCTTCCTCTTTTTTAGGATAGCTCACAACTACCTTTAGCATAAAACGGTCTATCTGAGCTTCTGGAAGTGGGTAAGTTCCCTCCTGTTCAATAGGGTTCTGAGTAGCCATAACCAAAAAAGGCTCTGGAAGCGGAAAACTTGTATCTCCAATAGTTACCTGTCTCTCTTGCATTGCCTCTAACAACGCCGATTGCACTTTTGCTGGCGAACGGTTTATTTCATCGGCAAGTACAAAGTTTGCAAAAACAGGTCCTTTTTTAATCTGAAATTGCTCACTCTTTTGGCTATATATTAAAGTTCCAATAAGGTCTGCAGGTAAAAGGTCTGGAGTAAATTGAATTCTACTAAACTTAGCATCTACTATTGAGGCAAGAGTATTAATCGCTAATGTTTTTGCAAGGCCGGGTACACCTTCAAGCAAAATGTGTCCATTAGCTAGTAGGCCTATCATAAGGTTCTCTACAAGATGCTTTTGGCCTACAATTACTTTGTTCATCTCCATAGTAATCACATCCACAAAGGCACTCTCCTTTTGGATTCTTTCATTTAGCTCCTTGATATTTACGGTTTCCATATCGAATGATTTAGTATTTTTGCATTTATATTAGGCATATCTCACAAAATTAATGATAATTCGTTTATAATGCGCTTCTTTATTTCAATTTCTTATAACGGACAAGCCCTTAGCGGATGGCAGAAGCAAAAAAATGGCCCTTCCATTCAGGAACAACTTGAAAATGCCTTTTTGGTATATCTACGCCAAAAAATTGAGATAACCGGTGCAGGCAGGACAGACTCTGGAGTGCACGCAATAAATTACATTGCTCACTTAGATTCCGACAATCCTGCTCTTACAACAGAACTGCATACTACCATTTACAAAATAAATGCCATTCTTCCTCACTCTATTGTATTAAACCACATTTATAGGGTAAAAGAGAACTCACATGCCCGTTTTGACGCTCAAAGTCGTACCTATAAATATTATGTCCACTCAGGCAAAGATCCATTTTCTGCCAATTTTTCATATTTTCATCCATATGAGCTTGACATAGTTTCAATGAACAAGGCTGCTCAACTAATAATAGGCCAACTAGATTTCACATCTATGGCAAAATTACACTCTCAAACAAAAACTAATATTTGCACAGTAACAGAAGCATTTTGGCAACCAGGCAGTCCATTGTGTATACCTCTTAGCACCTCTCTTGTTAGTAGTTCTCTTGTTTTTACAATAACGGCCAATCGTTTTCTGCGCAATATGGTGCGCGCTATTGTAGGTACTTTGCTAGAAATAGGCCGAGGTAAACAAGAACCAGATTGGATCCTTTCCGTCCTTGATAAAAGAGAAAGAGGCGCTGCAGGAAGTTCTGTCCCGTCTCAAGCACTCTTTTTAACCGACATTCAATACCCCTCAGATATTATATATCCTTAGCTCTCTCTACTTTAAACTCATTAACCAACTGAATAATTAGCGAACATGTGCCTTTGATTCCCAATAAAGATGAATTAATGCACAAATCGTAAGAGTGAATATCTCTCCATTTTTTATTACTAAAATAGTTATAATAGGCAGCCCTTTTTTTATCTACTTTCTCTATAAGAGCATTAGCCTTATCTGGCGACAAACCTGTGCGATTACAAACTCTCTCTATTTTATCTTCTTTTGAAGCTATAATAAAAACATTTAAACAGCTAGTACACTCCTCTAAAACATAATCGGCACATCTTCCTACAAATAGAGCCGAGTTATTAGAAGCAAGTTCTCTTATCACATCACTCTGAATTTTAAACAAAGACTCATTGCTAAGAAGATATCCAGTAGAGATATCATCTACAAAAGAACTTCTTAAACCCAAAAACCCTCCAATTAGAGAAAAGGTTTTACTCTCATCTGCATCTTCGAACAATTCTTTATTAATCCCACTTTTTTTAGATGCAATTTCAATCAGCTTTTTATCGAAAAAATTAATTCCTAGCCCAGAAGCAACTACCTCTCCTATCTCCTTTCCTCCGCTTCCAAACTCACGCCCTATTGTAATAGCAAATTTTGGTTCCATGATTAAATTGATTTTAGTGTAGTTTTATTATTTAATTTACGGTATTGAACAATTAAAAGATATGCAGCTATAGTTGCCGAGAGTGAGTCTGCGATTGGAATACTTAGCCAAACTCCTTTGACTCCAAAAAATTGTGGTAAAATCAAAAGCAGAGGTATTAGAAACACCACTTGCCTGGCCATAGACATAAAAATTGCCTTTCCTGGATGCCCTATGCTTTGAAAAAAATTAGAAGTAACCATTTGGAAGCCAATAACAGGAAAACAGAGAAATACAATTTTTAACCCAGGAATTACAATATCTATAAGTTCCTTATCGCTAGTAAAAATTCTAGCTACAACTCCAGGAAATAACTGGCTAAACATAAATCCCGTGGTTACAACGGCTGTAGCCAACATAATGGTTTGCTTTAAAACTAAGCTCACTCTATCCATTTTACCTGCTCCAAAATTATATCCTGCAATAGGTTGCATACCTTGATTCAAACCCATAACAACCATAAAGTATAACGCTGCCATTCTATTAATAATGCCGTAAGCCCCAACTGCCAAATCGCCACCATACCTTATAAGCCCTTGGTTAAAAACTATAATTACTACGCTAGATACTGCATTCATAAGAAAGGGAGCAGTACCTATTGAAAGAGAATCCAGAACAATTTTTTTCTCTAATCTAAATACTCCTTTTTTTAAATGTATTTCATTATTAGTATTAGTAAAATGTTTTATTTGCCACACCAACATAACAACTTGAGCTAAAATTGTTGCCAAAGCAGCTCCTCTTATTCCCCACCCAAATACAAAGATAAACAGTGGGGTAATTATTGCATTGATAACTACTGTCCAAATAGTAGCATACATAGATTTCTTTGGATTTCCAGAAGCCCTTAACAAAGCATTCAATCCAAGATACAAATGAGTAATTATATTACCTGCAGTAATTATTGTCATATAATCCTTAGCAAAAGGGAGGGTTTCTGCACTAGCCCCAAAAAATAGGAGAATCGGGTCTAGAAAATAAAGAACAACAGCTGTATATATGCTTCCAAAAATAATATTCAAAACAAATACATTACCCAATATTTTATTGGCTGTCTTATAATCTTTTTGGCCTAGTCTCAAAGACATAAGAGTAGCAGCTCCTATACCTACAAGAGAACCAAACGCTGCTGCCAAGTTCATTAATGGGAATGTTATTGCCAATCCCGATATTGCAAGAGCTCCCACCCCGTGTCCAATAAATATACTATCTGTAATATTATATAAAGATGCAGCAGTCATTGCAATGACAGAAGGAATAGCATATTCAAGCAATAGTTTCCACACATTGCCTGTCCCAAGTTCCGATACAGATTTTATTTGTTCCATAATTAGACTTTACAAAGTTAGCATAATATAGACATTCCATTTTGTCAAGAAAGTTTTTCTTATTATCTTTCAATCTTAAATGTAAGATACAATCTCTAAACCCTATTAAATATGACAATGTTTTGTAATCAATGCCAGGAAACAGCCAAGAACACAGGCTGTACCATCAAAGGAGTTTGCGGCAAAAATGAAGATACTTCAAATATCCAAGATTTACTTATTTACTCATGCATGGGCCTTTCAAAACTTACAATTGAGGCCAGAAAGCAAGGTATAGTTACCAATGAAGAGAGCAAACATATTGTCAATTGCCTATTTGCTACAATTACCAATGCTAATTATGATAATGACGCACTCATTAAAGAGATTAAAAAAGCTCTCTCTTTCAGAGATGCTCTTAAAAGAAAAGTTTCAGTTACTCCTCACGACTGTACTGAATGGAACTGCACAACAGAAGAAGAGTTTTTAGAAAAAGCCGCTGGTGTAGGTACTCTCACCTACGATAATGACCCCGATATTAGATCTCTTAAACAGTATATTTTATTTGGGCTTAAAGGGATGTCTGCCTATGCAGAGCACGCCTTTAATCTTGGATACGAAGAGCAAGAAATCTTTGATTTTATGGAGGAATCCTTAGTAATGATTCACAAAACCATGACACTAGATGCCATGCTAGCTTGGGTTATGAGAACTGGAGAGTATGGAGTTAAAGTAATGGCATTACTAGATAAAGCCAACACCGAAACCTATGGCCATCCAGAAATCTCTAGCGTAAATATTGGTGTAGGCAAAAATCCTGGAATTCTAATTAGTGGACACGACCTTAAAGACCTAGAACAACTCCTTATTCAAACAGAAGGTAAGGGGATTGATATTTACACTCACTCAGAGATGCTCCCTTCTCATGGATACCCTGCCTTAAAGAAATACAAACATTTAGTAGGTAACTATGGAGGTGCATGGCATGCTCAACTTACAGATTTTGAAACGTTCAATGGTCCAGTGCTATTTACCACAAATTGCCTTGTTCCTCCACGTAAAACTACAACATATAACGATAGAATCTTTACAACTGGGGCTACTGGAATGCCAGGCTGGAAATCTATTGAAGGAAAACTAACTAACGGACATAAAGATTTCTCTGAAATAATAGAGATGGCAAAAAACTGCCCACCACCAACAGAGATTGAAACTGGAAACATTACTGTAGGCTTTGCTCACAATCAAGTACTTGCATTAGCAGATAAAATTCTTGATGCAGTTAATTCAGGAGCTATTAAAAAAATGGTTGTAATGTCTGGTTGTGACGCAAGACAAAAGAGCCGTGAATATTATACCGAGTTTGCAAAAAACTTACCTAAAGATACCGTAATCCTAACATCGGGCTGTGCAAAATACCGTTATAATAAACTACCATTAGGCGATATTGGAGGCATACCAAGAGTGTTAGACGCTGGGCAATGTAACGACTCCTATTCTTGGGCATACGTAGCTCTCAAATTAAAAGAAATACTTAAGTTAGACGATATAAACAAACTTCCAATAGTCTTTAATATAGCTTGGTACGAGCAAAAAGCTATAATTGTACATATGGCATTACTCTATCTAGGAGTGAAAAACACTCATATAGGACCAACACTTCCAGGATTTATGACTCCAAATGTATTAAAAATTGTAAACGAAAAATTCGGAGTTCAAACTATTAAGAGTGTCAGTGAAGACATGTCACTGTTTGGCATAAATTAAATAATTCCGTAAACCAATCCTAACTAATTTAAAGCCGCAAGGAGAAAGCCTCTCTTTGTGGCTTTTTTAATTTTATTACATATGAACACTACAGACACATTTATACTATGTCAGAAAACAAGCTAAAATGTATTTTTTAAATCGTAAGCAATGAACTAAAAACAAAAGAAAGGTGTTAGTAAAATGATATTGGTATTAAATTAACATCAATTCATATAACTTTTAACATATTTAGCGAAGTACTTAAAATCAAAAATTATGAGTGATTTAAAAATCTTTAATCAAAATCAAAAACTCAACTCAACAGACAAAACAAATATCATAAACTTTTTGTATAATCACCTAGAAGAATTTGGCGATCCCAAGGAAGATATAGAAAAATGTATCGATTATTCACTACAAGAGTACACCTCCTTCGGTGGATTTACTCTTGCATACTATAACAACTCTCATCTATTGGGAGTAGTTATAGTTAACAGAACAGGAATGAAAGGATATATTCCAGAAAATTTATTAGTATATATAGCAACTCACAAATTACACCGAGGAAAAGGTATTGGTAGAAAATTAATGGAAGAGGCAATTAAACTATCAGATGGTAATATTGCTTTGCATGTAGAGCCCAATAACCCAGCTAAAGGTCTATATGAAAAATTAGGGTTCTCAAATAAATATCTAGAAATGCGATTAATTAAAAATAGTAAGTAATGGCCTATATTACATTGGACTCAGATAAACTGAGAGCTAACCATAAATTTCTAGACAAAATCTTTAAAGAGCGAGGAATAGAATGGTCTGTAGTTACAAAGATGATGTGTGGCAATAAGGAATTTCTCACGGAACTTCTTAAGCTAGACATAAACCAAATATGTGACTCTAGAATATCTAATATAAAAGCTGTAAAAGCAATTAGACCAGATATTGAGGCTATTTATATTAAGCCTCCAGCAAAAAAAGCGATCCCAGGCGTAGTGAAATATGCCGATATAAGCATGAACACAGAGATAAGCACTATTAGGTTATTATCAAAAGAGGCAGTTAAGCAAAATAAAAAACATAAAATTGTTATTATGTTAGAGATGGGAGAGCTTCGTGAAGGAGTCCTGCACGAGAATTTTATCAATTTTTATGAACGAGTATTTAGTTTAGAAAACATAGAAGTTATTGGAATAGGAACTAACCTCAACTGTATGTATGGAGTTCTTCCAAGTCACGATAAACTTATTCAACTCAGTATATACAAGCAGCTAATAGAAGCTAAATTTAATAAAAGTATTAAATATTTATCGGGAGGATCTTCAGTAACAATCCCTCTAATTTTTCAAGATCTTCTACCAAAAGGAATCAATCACTTTAGGGTTGGTGAGACACTTTATCTTGGTACCGATGTATATAACGATTCTGTAATAGAGGGTATGGAGGTAGATTTATTCCAATTTTATGCTCAAATAATTGAGCTTAAACAGAAACCTGGTATCCCTATAGGAGAGATGGGCACTAACCTAGAAGGAGATACATTCGAAATTGAATCAGATATGAGTAGCCAAATAAGTTGTAGAGCCATACTTGACGTTGGTCTACTAGATGTAGATAGAAATCACCTTAATCCTAAAGATCCAAATGTTAAAGTGGTTGGAGTTAGCTCCGATGTTACTGTTGTAGACTTGGGTAAAAACAGTAACAGCTATAAAACAGGAGATTTTTTAGAGTTTAAAATTGATTATACAGGCATACTCAAAATCCTTAATTCAAGATATATAGACAAATACATAAAAAGGAAAAAGTCCGCAATAAATAAATAATATAATTACCTTTGGATTCAAATTCTCAATCCGAAAATGGTTTCTCCAGAACAAATAGCAAACGCAGCAGAAATAATCAAATCTGGCAATTTAGTTGCATTTCCAACAGAAACAGTTTATGGACTTGGAGCAGATGCTCTAAATCCAAATGCTGTCGCAAAAATTTTCATTGAAAAAGAGAGACCCTCTTTCGATCCTTTAATTGTACATATTTCAGATATTAAAGAGATTGAAAGACTCACAAAACACCATGATTCAAGAGTAGATATTCTTGCAAAAATGTTCTGGCCAGGCCCACTCACCATTGTTCTTCCTAAAAATAATATTGTCCCAGATATAGTCACCTCTGGCCTTCCTACCGTAGGAATAAGAATGCCAAGGAATCAAATTGCTCTGAATTTAATTGCGGCTAGCGGTTGCCCTATTGCTGCTCCCAGTGCTAATAAATTTGGGAGAATAAGTCCAACAACAGCATCTCACGTTAGAAAACAATTAAGCGGGATAGAGTGCATTCTAGACGGCGGCCCGTGTGAAGTAGGAATAGAATCTACCGTAATTGCCTTAAATCCCGATGGTTTTATAATTCTACGCGAAGGGTTTATAACATCGGCCAATTTAGAAATAGCTTTACCTAAATCAAAAGAGATAAAACACAATGCTCCTGTAGCATCTCCTGGATTATTAAAATCTCATTACAGTCCAGAAAAACCACTCTTTATTATAGATAGAGATAATATGCTTCAAATAAATAATATTATGGAGCAATTGCCCAACCGTAAAGGAGCATTTATCTCCTTCTCTGGCAAAACAATTCCTGGATTAAGCCAAACTGAATATCTCTCTAAAGATGAAAATCTACAAGAGGCAGCTATAAATCTTTTTGGGATACTACATAAACTAGAAGACAATCCTAAAATTGATTATATAGTTGCAGAATCTGTCCCTCTTGTGGGAATTGGGCTTGCTATAATGGATAAATTGACAAAAGCAGCTTATAGATATACCAAGTAACTTAACAATAGAAAAAGTAATAATATTGACAATAGGTCAATTTAGAATTGAACTTAAAAAAGTTGTAAATACATCTACGCCCTTATCTATATCAACCACCTTTATGTATTCATTATAGTTGTGAATAGATTTTAATTGAGTAGATTCAACTATCATAGGGTTTATCCCATACACCGGGATACCCAAAACTCTATAGTAGTTATTATCGGTAGATGCAGGTAAAAGCATAGGTACTACTAACGACTCATTAAATTCATTTTTTATAGCATTGGACATACAATCGAAAAAATATTCTGGGACAGTGCCTCTAGATTTAGCTCCTTGATTTATAACTTCAATACGAACAACATTATCATCAATGATGGAGTAAATTTGAGTAATAATCTCTTCATTTGTTATACCCGGCAACAGACGAATATCTAAGTATGCACTCTCCTCGTTAGAGCACTGGTTTAAACCACCAGAATTACTGCTCAGTTTAGTAAGGGTTATTTTGTTAGTTATCAAATCTCTCAGTTCTGGATCTTTTTTTGAAAGCTTATCAATTATTTTTGTAAAAAGTTTAGAATGAGGTTTTAGCATCACAGATCCCTTAATACCTCCAATTTCCTTTCCTAAGGAAGTAAACATCAATGCTGTTTCATCCGTCATAATAACCGGCATAGGTGTATTTAACAATTTATGCAGACCATTAATCAAAAGCATAGAAGCATAATTATTCTCTACAATAGAGGCATGTCCAGAAAAATTAGTTTCCCAAGTAAGTTTTAGCCAGAGGTTTGATTTTTCTACTATCGATATGCCAAAAACTGGATGTTTTTTACCTACAAAACCAAGGTTTTTCATACCAGCCCCACCCTCTCCAAATAAAACCACAGGATTAAATTTCTCAATAAAATCTTTAGAGACTATTTTACTACCAGTTTCCCCTCCAATTTCTTCTCCCGAAACAAACAATATTGTTACGTTATATGGCAGTTCTCTTCTATAGGCCTCTTCAATGAATTTACTCACTGCGTATAATTGAATAACTGCAAGACCCTTATTATCCATTGACCCTCTACCCCATATTTTATTATCATCAATAACTCCTCCAAAAGGAGGGTAGTTCCATTTTGCAGCGTCGCCACAAGGAACAACATCCATGTGGGTATGAAATACTATATTAGGTTTACCCATTGAGAGAGGATAAAGAGATGCTGTAAAATTAACAGAGCCCGGAAAGTCATTAATATAATTTACAATTAGACCTGCTTGGCGGCATTTTGTAGCCATAAACCATGCCGCCTCATTTTCTTCTCCTGTAACAGAAGGAATCCTAACATAATCACTTAATAACATAACGGCTTGTGATAACGAATCGCTTTCCGTTAATAAATTACCATGTATATTAGCACGCAAAGTAATTTGTGAACTAAACATGATTCCTAAAAATATAAAATAGACTGAGTACCTCATATGAGTTTCGGTTAAACTTTTCTTCACAATTAGTGAGTTTACATAAAAAAGCAAATTAGCACAATTCTATAATTGTAAATTAATAGAGTAAATTTGCAAAAGAGTATTCGGCAAATTTAGGATAATTTGTCAAAATAACTTTAATTATATAATAAAACAGATTTACATGGATAGTGCAAATTTTAATATTGAGCTGGCATACCTTACAATAGAAGATTACAAGGAACTCAAACAAGTAATGATTGAATCCTATAAACAGATGCCCTCATCTTATTGGAAAGAACACCACATAGAGAAGCTTCTTAAAATATTTCCCGAAGGACAAGTAGTGATGAAAGTTAATGGACATGTTGCTGGCTGCGCGTTGTCTATAATGGTTAAACAAAGTTTAATAGAAGAACCTCATACATACAAAGAGATTACTTTAAACTTTACATTTGACACTCATACTAAATATGGCGATTTCTTATATGGTATAGATGTTTTTATTAAACCAGAATATAGAGGACTAAGGCTAGGAAGAAGACTATACGATTTTAGGAAAGAATTATGCGAAAATAAAAATCTTAAGGGGATTGTATTTGGAGGAAGGATGCCAAATTATCATAACTACGTAAATGAACTTACTCCAAAGCAGTATATAGCAAAAATCAAATCTAAGGAGATAGAAGACCCTGTCATTAATTTTCAATTTTCAAATGATTTTTATCCTGTTAGAATTCTGAAAGGTTACTTAGAAGGAGATACCTCTTCACACGAATTTGCACTACTTCTTAGATGGGATAACATTTATTATGAAAAGGAATCTAAAAGGACGCAAGCAAATAAAAGGTTTGTGCGCTTAGGGTTAGTTCAATGGCAAATGAGACCATACAAAGACATAGAAGATATTATCGAGCAGGTCGAGTTTTTCGTAGACGCACTAAGTGGATACAAAAGTGATTTCGCACTTTTTCCTGAGTTTTACAACGCTCCCTTAATGGCAAAGTATAACCATTTAAGTGAAGCAGAAGCAATTAGGGAACTTGCAGGGTACACAAAAAAAATATCAGAAGAACTTTCAAGGCTCTCTGTAGCATATAATATTAATATAATCTCTGGCAGTATGCCACAAATAGTTGATGGGGAACTCTATAATGTAGGATACTTATGTAGGCGAGATGGCACAATGGAGAGGTATGAAAAAATTCATATAACGCCCGACGAAGATAAAGTTTGGGGTTTAAAGGGAGGTAATCTTCTCAGAACATTCGACACCGATGCTGGGCGAATTGGAGTCCTTATCTGTTACGATGTAGAATTTCCAGAATTAGGGAGAATTCTTGCCGATGAAGGGATGGAGATACTTTTTGTTCCATACCTTACAGATACTCAAAACGGTTACTCCAGGGTTCGTCACTGCGCCCAATCCAGAGCGATTGAAAATGAATGTTTTGTAGCAATTACCGGGAGTGTAGGGAATCTTCCAAAAGTTCAAAATATGGATATTCAATACTCACAATCTGGAGTTTTTACGCCATGCGATTTCCCATTTCCCGTGAATGGCGTAAAATCAGAAGCAACACCCAACACAGAGATGATCCTTATTTCAGATGTAGATTTAGATCTTCTACGCGATTTGCATAACTTCGGAAGCGTTAAAAACCTAAAAGATAGAAGAAAGGATCTATATAGGTTAGATAGATTAAAATAGAATTAAACTCTTTGAGATTTGGCTCAATTATTGTATTTTTGTCAGTTATGTGCATATAAAAAATATAAATCATATTTAACAATAAGATAACAGTTATGACCACTTATTTTCTAATGGCTTTGGGGCAAGGAACCGCAGAAGTAGTTGCGCAAATTCCTCCTATCAAGGAAGAACTTTCATTTTCTCTAATAGATATGGCTTTTAAAGGTGGCTGGATTATGATTCCTCTGCTAGCACTATCCATATTAGCTCTTTATATATTTGGAGAAAGATGGTGGGCAATACGCAAAGCCTCTCAAATAGATCAAAATTTTATGAAAAATATTCATGATTATATTCACGATGGTAAAATTAAAGCAGCAATCAACCTCTGCCAATCCCAAGAGACTCCTATTGCAAGATTAATAGAGAAAGGGATAGAAAGAATAGGCCGCCCTCTAAACGACATTCAAACATCTGTAGAGAACATGGGTAACCTAGAAATATCTAGACTAGAAAAAGGGTTGCCAATGCTTGCAACAATTGCTGGAGGCGCACCAATGCTTGGTTTTTTAGGTACCGTTATTGGTATGATTCAAGCTTTTTACAATATGTCTCAAGCAGGCAGTAATGTAGACATAACGCTATTGTCTGGAGGTATTTACGTTGCAATGGTTACAACAGTTGCTGGGCTCACCGTTGGTATCCTTGCATACTTTGGATATAACTATCTAACAGCTCGCATAGATAATATTGTATATAAAATGGAGAGTAATACAATTGAGTTTATGGATTTACTGCACGAACCTGCAAGCAAATAAAATTATTAATTATGGCCATTAAACGTCGTTCAAAAGTAGATCCATCGTTCAGTATGTCTTCTATGACAGATATTGTGTTTTTATTACTTATTTTCTTTTTGGTAACATCAACGCTAGTAAATCCGAATGCCTTAAAGCTACTTCTGCCCAAAAGCACTAACCAGGTCTCTTCAAAACCTATAGTTAGTATTTCCATAAGACACTACCTTCAATCCAATTCCTTTTCATATCATATAAATGGGCAAAACACTCCTGTTCAACTGTCCGATATTGAACAGATTGTTCAGAAAGCACTTATAGATACAGAAGATCCTACAGTTTCACTTCATGTAGATAAAACAGTACCGATGGAACAGGTGGTAAATATAATGAACATTGCAAAACGCAACCAATATAGATTAATACTTGCTACAGCACCAGAATAATATTATCCAAAACCTTTTTTTTTATAATGTCCAAATCACAAAAGAGAGTAACAAAAGATGACAAGCACGCCAAAGTAGTAGGTGCTTCATTTGCAGTAGGTTCTCACCTCCTGCTTGCTACCCTTTTTTTTACAACTGGATTCAAAATTGTTTATCCTCCACCTACAGAAACAGGAATTGAAATTGATTTTGAATTAGACCCTCCTAAACCTATTCAAGTGAGCACAGGAAAGGAACCAAGAGTAGAAAATCCTACTCCTTTGGAAGATATACGTTTGGTACAAAAATCGGAATCAACTATAATAGGAGAAAAAGCAAATAAGGGAGCAGAAACTACAATGGGAAAGGTAGGAGATGTTGAGCAATTTGAACCTCCAAGAACAACTCCAATAGACCGTAGAGCATTATTTCCTTCGGCAAGCAATTCAGATTCTTTAGCAGCACAAACAGCAAAAGAGAGCAGTGGAAAAATTACTGCTGGGCATCCTGCGGGAAATACAAAAATAGGCGCATTAGAGGGGGAACCACAGGCCAAACTAGCCGGTCGTAGTATAATGGGCTCTTTGCCCAAACCAGATTATACAGTTAATAAGTCTGGTAAAGTTGTAGTGAAAATATCTGTAGATCAATATGGTTCTGTAGTAAATGCAACAGCTGGAGCTCCAGGAACTACTGTGCAAGATAAAACTCTTTGGGAGGCTGCAAAAAAAGCTGCACTTCAAGCCAAATTCAACCTAAATGGCCAGGCACCAACGGTGCAAGAAGGCACCATTACTTATGTTTTCCGTTTAAGATAAAAGAAATAGGCTATTCGTATCTGAGCGCCTCAATTGGATCTAGCTTGGAAGCTCTAACGGCAGGAATATAGCCCGAAGCAACACTAACAATAAGACAAACCATTACGCCCGAAAATATCCAAAGCCATGGAATAACGAAAGGTGCGCTCATTATTAGAGCTGTAAGATTGCCTACTGATACTCCCAAAATAATTCCAAACAAACCTCCTAACTGACCAATAACAATAGATTCAAATAAAAATTGCTGTTTAATTGTTTTTGAATTTGCGCCTAATGCTTTTCTAGTTCCAATTTCACGAGTTCTCTCTTTTACAGAAACAAGCATTATATTCATTAGACCTACAGCTGCTCCAAGTAAAGTAATACTGCCTATTATAAAAGCAGCTATTGTCACATATGACAAAATCTCCATAATTTCTTGCATAAAAGCATCCGATCTTGTAATTCTAAAATCGGAAACATCTACTGGGCCTAATCTTCTTATAGAGCGAAACAATTGTTCAGCAGCGTCCATAGCTTTAGTTTGATCTCCTTCTTTTGGCATTATTCCAATAGTAAAAAATGAATTTTCACTCAAGAAAACACCTCTCGCATTAGAGAGGGGAATCCAAACTTGATTATCTAAACCACCTCCAAATGTAGATCCCTGTTTTTCCAAGATACCAATTACCTCATACCTTACAGCTCCTACAGTAATAGTATTACCAATAGGATTCTCCTCTTTAAACAAAGTAGTGGCAATGCCCGATCCAATGACAGCTGTAAATGCTAACGATTCTATATCTCTAGTATGAAAATTTCTTCCTTGAGAAATTTTTGCACCAACAAATCCAAGGTTGTTTTCATCTACAGCCATAACTCCAACTATTGGATTGGTTTTTTCGGGACCAGCTTTTACAATAGCATTTCTTAATGCAGTAGATGAGATGGTAACAATAGCGGGAATATCATAAGCTTGAACAAAATCCTTTGCTTGATTGTATGTTATATTCCTTCTATTTATAATCCTTGGTTTTTTTGTTCCCGATTGAGTATCAGAAAAACTAGATTGTATGGAAAATGAATTAGCACCCATTTTCCCAAAATTTTCATTCATAAGAGCTTTTAATGAATCAGTTGCAGTAAGAATCCCCACTAAGGAAGTTATCCCTATCGCAATAATCATTATAGTTAATGTAGATCGCAGCTTGCTGCTTTTTATAGACCTCATTGAAACCCTAAAATTCTCTCTCATTAGGGGGTTGAAGCCATTTATACGTTTAGAGCCTTTAATTATGGCACACATCTTCTTATTATTACACCTATTAACACGTAAAAGTAGGAAAATAAATCTTATTAACATAACTTTGCACCGAATAAAAAATAAATGACAGATAATCAATTTTCAAGTCGTGCCGGAGCTGGGGCTCAGGGCAGAGACAGTAGGGATAGCCGTCCATCAGGCGATCGTAATCGCAGAGATGCGAGACCATTCGACCGTGACCGCAAACCCTTTGACAGAGATCGCAGAGATGCAAGACCATTCGATAAGGAACGCAGAGATGCGAAGCCATTCGACAGAGACCGCAAACCGTTCGACAGAGATCGCAAACCGTTTGATAGAGATGCAAGGCCTTTTGATAGAGACCGCAAACCGTTCGATAGAGACCGCAAACCGTTCGACAGAGATCGCAAACCGTTTGACAGAGACCGCAAACCGTTCGACAGAGATCGCAAACCGTTCGATGGAGATCGCAAACCGTTCGATAGAGATCGTAAACCGTTCGATAGAGATGCAAGGCCTTTTGATAGAGATCGCAAACCGTTCGACAGAGATCGTAAACCGTTCGACAGAGACCGCAAACCGTTCGACAGAGATCGCAAACCGTTCGATGGAGATCGCAAACCGTTCGATAGAGATCGTAAACCGTTCGATAGAGATGCAAGACCATTTGATAGAGATCGTAAACCGTTTGACAGAGATCGTAAACCGTTTGACAGAGATCGCAAGCCGTTCGACAGAGATCGCAAACCATTCGATGGAGATCGCAAACCGTTCGACAGAGATCGCAAACCGTTCGATAGAGAAGCAAGACCATTTGATAGAGATCGTAAACCGTTCGACAGAGACCGCAAACCGTTCGATAGAGATCGCAAACCGTTCGATAGAGATGCAAGACCTTTTGATAGAGACCGTAAACCGTTCGATAGAGATGCAAGGCCTTTTGATAGAGACCGTAAACCATTCGACAGAGACCGTAAACCATTCGACAGAGACCGCAAACCATTCGACAGAGACCGCAAACCGTTCGACAGAGACCGCAAACCGTTCGATAGAGAAGCAAGACCTTTTGATAGAGACCGTAAACCATTCGACAGAGACCGCAAACCGTTCGATAGAGAAGCAAGACCTTTTGATAGAGACCGTAAACCATTCGACAGAGACCGCAAACCGTTCGATAGAGAAGCAAGACCTTTTGATAGAGATCGCAAACCGTTCGACAGAGATCGCAAACCGTTTGATGGAGAACGTAAACCGTTTGATGGAGAACGCAAACCGTTTGATGGAGAACGTAAACCATATGAAGAGAGAGCAAAACAGCCTTCTTTCTTCGATGAAAACTCATTCGAGTTTGATCGTTCACCAGTCATGAGAAACAGACGCTCTAAGAGTGCTCCTAACTCACAAAATGACGACGGAAGTGTAAGGTTAAATAAGTTTATTGCAAATTCTGGAATTTGCTCACGTAGAGAGGCCGACGAATATATCTCGGCAGGTCTAGTTACAGTAAACGAGCAAGTAGTAACACAGTTAGGAGTAAAAGTCACTTACACAGACGACATTAGATTTAATGGAGAGAGGCTAAAGGGAGAAGAAAAAGTATATATTCTAATGAATAAACCTAAGGACTTTGTAACTACTATGTCAGATCCTAATGCAGACAAAACTGTTATGGAGCTTATAGTAGGCAAGTGTAGCCAACGAGTTTTTCCAGTTGGGCGTTTAGACAAAATGACCACAGGAGTACTTCTTCTTACCAACGATGGGGAAATTGCAGAAAAATTAACTCACCCTTCAAATAATCAAAAGAAAGTATATCATGTGTTCTTAGATAAAAATTTCTCTGGAGCCGATTTTGATATAGTTCTTAAAGGTATTACACTTGAAGATGGAGAAGTTCATGCAGATGCAATCTCTTATGTAGATGGAGAGAAAGACCAAATTGGAATTGAGATTCATTCTGGAAGAAATAGAGTTGTAAGAAGAATTTTTGAACACCTAGGATATAAAGTTAAAAAGCTAGACCGTGTCTATTTTGCAGGACTAACTAAAAAGAACTTAAAACGAGGTCAGTGGAGATTTCTTAACGATCAAGAAATATCCATGATAAGAATGGGAGCTTATGAATAAGCCCGTTTTTGATTCAAATAAACATCGTTCAGGATTTGTCAACATTATAGGAAACCCTAATGTTGGCAAATCTACTCTAATTAACGCGCTTGTAGGGGAAAGGCTTTCTATAGTTACAGCGAAAGCACAAACCACAAGGCATAGGATAATGGGAATTGTAAACGGAGAAGACTATCAAATAGTCTACTCCGATACTCCCGGAATTCTTAAGCCGGGCTACAAGCTTCAAGAGAGCATGATGAGCTTCGTAAAAGGAGCTATTTCTGATGCCGATATCATTCTATATGTAACAGACGTAATAGAAACAGGCACAAAAAACCAAGAATATCTAGAGAAGCTCAAAGCTGTAGACACTCCTATCTTACTTGCAATAAACAAAATAGACCTCAGTAATCAGGAAGAACTTGAAAAACTACATAAAGTTTGGGAAGAAATTTTGCCTAAAGCAATAATTTTCCCCATTTCTGCTACTGAAAAATTTAATTTAGACCCGCTATTTAATAAAATACTGGAACTAATACCAGAGAGCCCTGCTTGGTATGACAAAAATACATTTACCGACAGAAATCTCCGTTTTTTTGCAAGTGAAATTCTTAGAGAAAAAATATTATTAAACTATAGCAAGGAGATCCCTTACTGCACCGAGGTTGTAATAGAGACATTTGAAGAGAAAGAATTAATCTACAATATTGAAGCTGTAATTTATGTTACACGCGACTCTCAAAAAGGCATTCTTATTGGTAAAGGCGGCTTAGCTTTAAAAAAAGTAGGCACTCAAGCTAGAAAGGATATGGAAAGCTTTTTTGAAAAGAAAGTATTTTTGCAGATATTTGTAAAAGTTAACCCGGATTGGCGAGAAGATAATAAAAAGCTCAAACAGTTCGGTTATATCCAAGATTAGAACTTTCTATTAAATAATGAGCAATCCTGATATTGATTTCGAAACCGAAGAACCTTTAGAGGGCTCCGATACAACTGAGCTTAGCAAATACGATAAACTTATAAACGAAGGCGACAAGAAGTACAAACTAACTGGTATGTACAAAGAGTGGTACCTCGATTATGCTTCTTATGTTATCCTAGAGAGGGCCGTACCTCATATAGACGACGGCCTAAAGCCAGTACAGCGCAGAATTCTCCATTCAATGAAAAGAATGGAAGATGGGCGCTACAATAAAGTTGCAAACATTATTGGGCACACTATGCAATTTCACCCCCATGGAGACACCTCTATTGGAGATGCATTAGTGCAAATCGGCCAAAAAGATTTATTAGTAGACTGCCAAGGAAACTGGGGAAACACACTAACTGGAGACAGCGCTGCAGCTCCCCGTTATATAGAGGCTAGATTAACAAAGTTTGCCAACGAAGTTCTTTTCAATCCCAAGACCACTCAGTGGATGAGATCTTACGACGGAAGAAATCAAGAACCAATAAGCTTGCCTTCAAAATTCCCCCTTTTACTAGCTATGGGAGTAGAAGGTATCGCAGTAGGCTTAGCATCAAAGATACTTCCTCATAATTTTAATGAGTTAATTGATGCATCTATTGCACATCTAAAAGGAGAAACTTTTATACTTTACCCAGATTTCCCAACAGGAGGTCTTGCAGATTGTAGTAGATACAATCAAGGCTTAAGAGGAGGTGTTATCAAAGTAAGAGCGCGAATCACTAAGCTAGATAAAAGAACCCTAGTAATCACAGAAATACCTTTTGGAAAGACAACCTCTCAACTAATAGAATCAATTCTTAAAGCTAACGATAAAGGCACAATAAAAATACGCAAAATTGACGACAACACCTCTTCGGGAGCAGAAATTCAAATTCATCTTCATAACGATATCTCTCCAGATAAAACAATAGATGCACTCTATGCATTTACAGATTGCGAACTATCTATCTCTCCAAATGCGTGTATAATAATGGACAAGCAACCCCATTTTATTGGAGTAGATCAAATATTACGTCATAATACCGAGCTTACCCAGTTTTTATTAAAAACAGAGTTAGAGATACGCCTTAGCGAACTTACCGAAAATTGGCACTACACATCTCTTGAAAAAATCTTTTTTGAAAAACGTATTTATAGGCTTCTAGAAAAAGATGCTAAAACATGGAACGATCAGCTTTTAGATGTACAAAATGAACTTAAAAAATATGAGATAGAGCTTAAGAGGCCTATTACACAAGACGATGTCTTAAAACTAGTAGAGAAACCAGTAAGGAAAATATCTGTATTCGATGTAAAGCAGCTAGAAGAAGCCCTCCAGAAAATTGAAAATGAGATGAAGGAGGTTAATTATAACCTCGAACACATTACTCAATACTCCATTAAATATTATAGTAATCTTAAAAAGAAATACGGAGATAATTACATAAGAAAAACAGAACTTTGCAGTTTCGAAACTATTGAAGCTACTAAAGTAGTTGCTTCAAATGCAAAATTATATGCAAATAAAGAAGAGGGATTCATAGGAATGGATCTAAAAAGAGACGATAATGCCGAATTTATTTGTGACTGCTCCGATATAGATGATATTATAGTTTTTCTCAAAAATGGGAAATACATAGTATCCAAAATATCCGAGAAACAGTTTGTAGGGAAAGATATTATCCATGTAGATGTATTTATAAGGAACGACGAAAGAACCATTTATAATGCAGTTTACAAAAACGGTAAAAATGGAGGAGTATATGTAAAGCGCTTTGCTGTTACCGGAGTAACCAGAGATAAAGAATACGATCTTACTCAAGAGAAAGAGGGAAGTCAACTGCTTTGGTTTACTGCCAACGCTAATGGTGAAGCAGAAACTCTCAAGGTATTTCTAAAACCTAGACCTAAGTTAAAAAAGATAATATTTGAATTCGACTTTGCCAATCTAGCCATAAAAGGCAGAGGCTCAATGGGGAATATTTTAAGTAAAAACCCTGTTCACAAGATACAACTTAAAACAAAAGGCGTTTCTCAATTTGGTGGTCAATCTATTTGGTTCGACCAAGATATTAACCGCCTTAATATAGATTCTAGAGGGCTTTTCTTAGGAGAGTTCCTACCAGAAGACAATATACTAGTTGTTTGCAAAAACGGTGAATACTACACTACCAATTTCGATCTTAGCAACCGCTACCAGGGAGACATCATGATTATTGAAAAGCTAGATATTCAAAAAATTTATACAGCAATCTATTTCGATGCTGAATCAAGCTTTTTCTACCTCAAAAGGTTCACATTTGAGCCAAACGACAATACAATTCAACCCTTTACAAACGAAACTCCTGGTTCTTATCTACATAGCCTCTCTGCCGATAAATATCCTCTACTCATAATTAACTTTACTGGTAAACACGAAAAAAGAGAGCCCGAAATCATAGATGCACACGAATTTATTGCTTGTAAAAGCTTTAGAGCCAAAGGTAAGCGCCTAACCACTTTTGAAGTTGGCACTATCCTTTTTACCGAACCCTTAATAAAAGAAGAGGAACTCGAGGAAATAGATGAGATAGATAATACAGATGAGGTAAGCGAGATAGAAGCTACTGATATAAAGAGCAGCAAATCTAAACAGAAGGAATCCGACACAGAATCTCCTACTCTCTTTTAATAACTTTATTATGATATTATCTCTAACAGGCTTTATGGGAGTAGGCAAAAGCACAGTCGCTAATGCCCTTGCAAAGCATCTTTATTGTAAGCACGAAGATCTAGATAAGTATATAGAGAATCTGCACAATGGAAAAACAATAGAAGAAATTTTCAAAATCACAGGAGAAGATAAATTCAGAGAGATTGAAGAGAATGCTCTTAAAAAATTGCTTTTAGAAAATAAAGAGAAAGTATTAGTTCTATCACTCGGTGGAGGTGCACTTATCTCTCAAAAAAATAGAGAACTTATTTTAGCCCAAACAAAGTGTATCTACCTAAAGGCTTCTCTTGAAACTCTTTACAATCGTTTAGATAAAAGCAGGAAACAGAGACCCTTAGTTAAGAATGAAAAGGGTATAGATTTAAAAGAGACAATCACTAGTTTATATAAACAAAGAGAAGAAGGGTACAACTACTGCGCATCAATCATAATTGAAGTAGATAACCTCTCTTTAAAAGAAATTCTTGTAAAGACTCTAGCTCTCGTATAAAATTTAAATAGGATTACTGTTTTTAGTACGATTACTATTCTAGAATGGGTCTTCTACTAGCTTAATATCCTTTACCCTTAGTTGCATATTGGCAATACCACGGTAATAGTTCTCGGCAATTGAATAGCAAATATCAACTGCATTTCCCAATTTTAAATGTTCAAAGTGTTCCGATCTATTAAAGGCAATAGCCGAGATATTTCTATGAAAATCGTCTTCTTGAATAAGCTCTAACTTAAGGTGGCCCGATTCCGAACCCACTTTCCTTCCATTACCATTATCATATACTTTTTCCGATATGAAAACAGGAGAAAGATTGCCTGGTCCAAAAGGCTGGAATTGCTTTAAAGAATAGAAAAATCTGGGAGTTATCTGCTTGAAATCCAAATAATTATCTATATTAATTACAGGAGTAAGTATTTCGGCAGTAATTTTTTGAGAAACATAATCTTCAAAACGTTTTTTAAACTCAGCAAAATTTTCTTCCTTTAACGTAAGACCTGCAGCATACATATGGCCCCCAAAATTCTCAAGCAAATCTGAACAACTTTCAATAGCTTCATATAAGTCAAATCCTGGAATACTTCTAGCAGAACCAGTTATAAAGCCATTAGATTTACAAAGAACTATAGCAGGTCTATAGTAGTTTTCTACAAGCCTAGATGCAACAATACCTAAAACACCTTTATGCCAATCTGGGCTATATACAACGGTAGAATGCTTGTTTACAAATCCTTCTGCCATTGTGGCCATCTCGCTTGCCTCAAATGTTATTTTACGATCTTCGTGTTTCCTATCGTTATTTTGAGCATTTATTGTATCTCCAATTATTCTAGCATCATTATCATTACGCGATGTGAGCAAATCTACAGCCGTTTTGCCCGACTCCATTCTGCCTGCTGCATTAATTCTAGGCCCAATCTTAAAAACAATATCATCAATGGTAATCATATGCTTTTCTAGCCCAGCAAGCTTGATAATAGAGAGTAACCCTTTTCGGGGAGCTTCATTTAGTTGTTTTAATCCGAAGTGTGCTAGCACTCTATTTTCATCTGTAATAGATACCAAGTCCGAAGCTATACTCACAACCAAAAGATCAAGTAATGGAACTAAGTTATCAAAAGAGATACTCTTAATTAAAGCAAAAGCTTGCATAAATTTAAAACCTACCCCACAACCCGACAAATCATCGAAAGGGTAATTACAATCGGTACGTTTAGGGTCTAAAACCGCACACGCTTTGGGAAGTATCTCATCTGGAAGGTGGTGGTCACAAATAATAAAGTCAATTCCTCTTTCAGAGGCATATTCAACTTTAGAGACAGCCTTAATACCGCAATCAAGAGCAATAATTAAAGTAAACCCATTTTCATGAGCCCAATCTATCCCTTTAAGAGAGATCCCATATCCTTCGGAATATCGATTGGGGATATAGTAATCTAAATTGGCTTCTCCATATCTTCTCAAAAAAGAGTATACCAATGCAACCGCTGTAGTCCCATCTACATCATAATCGCCATAAATCAATATCTTTTCTTTAGCGTTAAGTGCTTTTGAGAGACGATTTACGGCTAAATCCATGTCTTTCATAAGAAAAGGATCGTGCAATTGGTCTAATTGAGGTCTTAAAAAGGCCTTTGCTTGTGCCGAAGATTTAATATTACGCTGCACCAAAAGACTAGCAATAGTTTGATCTACACCTAATTCAGATGTAAGTTGTCTTATTAATGCGGGGTTGCCCGGCTCTTTTACTATCCATTTTTTATCTACAGCCATATCTCTACAAAGTTACAGATTAATTTCAATTGTCATTAAAAAAAATTATTTTTGTAACTTATACTATAATTTAGATACCAAAATGGAATTTACTGAGTTTAACGAACAAGAGACTCTTAGGAGAGATTCTTTGAAGGCAATGAGAGATCTTGGCATAGAGCCATACCCAGCCGAAGCATATGATATAACAACAACCACTCAGGAAATTAAAGATAAGTATAAACCTGAAGAAGGTAACTTTCAAGAGGTTTCCATAGCAGGTAGAATTATGACTCGCAGAGTTATGGGAGCAGCTTCGTTCCTTGAACTTCAAGACGAAACAGGAAGAATTCAAGTATATATCAAGCGTGACGCAATTTGCCCTACAGAAGATAAAACTTTTTATAACACTGTTTTCAAGAAGCTTCTAGATATTGGAGATATCATTGGAATAAAAGGATATGCCTTTATAACAAACGCCGGAGAGCTATCTATACATGCATCGGAGCTCAAGGTTTTAAGTAAATCATTAAGAGTACTTCCTATCGTAAAAGAGAAAGAAGGTCAAAAATATGATGCCTTTACAGATCCCGAGCAAAGATATAGAATGAGATATGTAGATCTCATAGTTAATCCACAAGTACGCAATGTATTTATTCAGAGAACCAAAATAATGAATACAATGCGTCAGTTTTTTAATGATAGAGATTATTTGGAGGTAGAGACCCCTATTTTACAACCTATACCAGGCGGAGCTGTTGCTAGGCCATTTATAACTCATCATAATGCACTAGATATACCGCTCTATTTAAGAATTGCAAATGAACTTTACCTTAAAAGGCTTATAGTAGGTGGCTTCACAGGTGTTTATGAGTTCGCAAAAGACTTCCGAAATGAAGGAATGGACAGAACTCACAATCCTGAATTTACTGTTCTAGAGATTTACGTAGCCTACAAAGACTATTTTTGGATGATGGAATTTGTAGAGCAGATGATAGAAAAAGTAGCACTTAACCTTCACTCCAAAACACTCCTCACTTTAGGCAACAAAGAGATAGAATTTAAGGCTCCCTACAGGAGACTCCCTATGTTAGATGCAATCAAAGAGTATGCTGGTGTAGATGTATCAGGAATGAAAGAAGAGCAATTAATTGAAGTTTGTGAAAAACTAAAAGTTCCAATAGATAAAACAATGGGTGTAGGTAAATTGATAGATGCTATTTTCGGTGAATATTGTGAAGAGCATTTAATTCAACCAACATTTATAACAGATTATCCTATTGAGACATCTCCACTTACCAAAAAACATCGTTCCAATCCAGAACTTACAGAGCGCTTCGAGCTATTTGTAAATGGTAAAGAGCTAGCAAATGCATATAGTGAGCTTAACGACCCTGTAGATCAGCTTGAGAGATTCCGCGACCAAGTAAAGCTCAAAGATAAAGGTGACGACGAGGCAATGTTTATTGATATGGACTTCGTAAGAGCTCTTGAATATGGAATGCCTCCAACTTCGGGAATGGGAATTGGTATTGATAGACTCACAATGTTCATGACCGATACTCCTTCTATCCAAGATGTCCTATTCTTCCCTCAAATGCGCCCAGAGAAGCCTCTTAAAAACGAAGAAGCCGATAGCGAGTAAATTAAACATCATGCACATACAAGAACTCTCTTCTGCCCAAAATCCAAAGATAAAAGAGTTACTTTTACTTAAAGAGAAATCTAAGATTCGCTCAGAAAAGTCTCTATTTATTGTAGAGGGAAAGAGAGAGATATCTGCAGCATTGAACGCAGGCTATAAAATTGTTGAACTCTTCTTTGCTTCCAATATAATTGCACAAGAAGATATTGATATTGAAGCTCCAAGAGTATACTCACTTACAGCGGCTCTTTACACAAAAGTCGCTTATAGAGAGAGTACAGAAGGTTTAATTGCTGTTTTCAAATATAAAATAAGTTTATTTTCAGATATAACGCTATCTAAAACTCCCCTTATCATAGTACTAGAAAGCGTAGAGAAACCAGGAAATTTAGGAGCAATTTTAAGAACTGCCGATGCTGTAAAGGCCAATGCTGTTATCGTTTGCGATCCACTTGCCGATATATATAACCCAAACACAATTCGTTCTAGCCTAGGAGGAGCTTTCACTAATAATATAATTACTTGCTCTAATGAAGAGGCATTTAATTGGCTCTCTGTCAATAATATAAACATTCTCACTGCCCAGCTTCAAGATTCTGAATATTACTACAATTCAGATATGAGCAAGCCATTGGCTATAGTGATGGGAAGTGAAGCACAAGGGTTAACAGACTTTTGGAGAGAGAGAGCCCATCAAAGAATTAAAATACCAATGTTAGGAAAACTAGACTCTTTAAACGTCTCGGTTTCTGCTGCAATATTGTGCTACGAGGCATTAAGACAGAGAACTATTAAAAAAAAGATTTATTAAGAGGGTGCTAAATGAAAAAAATTGCACTAATAGGAGAATCTATAGCACATAGCTTAAGCCCAAAACTCTTTGAGGCAGCGTACAATCTAAGAGAAGAGTTTTCTTACTCATTATTAGACTACCCAACTCTAAAGGAAGCTATGGAGATTTTTTTTAACGAAGGTTATATTGGAGCAAATATTACTTCTCCCTATAAAGAAGAGATACTCTCTTATTGTACAGAGCTAGATATAACTACTCAACAAACGGGTGCTGCTAATCTTATCTTGAAGCAAGAAAATGGAATCAAAGCCTACAATACAGATTGTGACGGTCTCTATGGGCCTATTAAAAATAGAGAGATAAAGCCATGCAAGGTTATTGTTATTGGTGCTGGAGGTGCTGCCAAAGCTGCTGTATTTATCTTAAAAGAGAAAGGATTCATAGTTACAGTGGTTAATAGAACCCTCGATAAAGCAAAAACTCTAGCTAATGATTGCAATGTAGAATGGTGCGCTATGGATAAATTACCCGAACTATTGCAATCAAACAATTTATTAATTTATACCATAGGAGTTGATACTCCTATTCTTAAAAAAACACTCCTTAACCATGTAAATATTCTTAAAAATCTAACTATAGTAGAAGCAAACTATAAATCACCTTCTCTTAATAGTATATCGTGTAAAGAATATATTTCTGGAACAGAGTGGCTAGTATATCAAGCAGTTCCTTCATTTAAGTTGTTCACAGGAAAAGATCCCGATATCTTTGCTATGTTTAAATTGACAAATAATTGTTAAAATTTTTTATCTTTGTCTATGCTATATAATAACAAATTAATATGTCTTTAAATAAGGTTATGTTAATTGGAAATGTTGGGAGAGATCCAGAAATTAGACACCTTGCAAACGACTTGATGGTAGCAAGATTTCCATTAGCTACATCAGAGAAATTCAAATTAAAAAGTGGTGAACTCCAAGAGCAAACAGAATGGCACAATATTGTTTGTTGGCGTTTTTTAGCCGAACTTGCAGAAAATTACATTAAAAAAGGATCTAGATTATATATAGAGGGGAGCATAAAAACAAGCAACTGGGTAGATAAAACAACTCAAGAAAAGAGATATTCTACCGAAATTATTGCAAGCTCAATTTTACTTTTAGACAGAGCTCCAACAACAGCAGACATTACTGCCTCGGCAAAGCTAGAGCAACTTATAAATAATAATAACGAAAACAGAGCAGATAGTCCAGAAATAGACGATTTGCCATTTTAATTTATATAAAAATATGAAAGTAGATGTAGTTCTGGGTCTCCAATGGGGAGATGAGGGGAAAGGCAAAATTGTAGATGTATTGGCACAAAACTATCCGGTTATCGCAAGATTTCAGGGAGGTCCTAACGCAGGGCATACGCTACAGTTCGAAGGCAAAAAATTTGTACTTCATACAATACCTTCGGGCGTTTTTAGAAAAAATGCACAGAACATTATTGGGAATGGAGTGGTTATAGACCCTATTATCTTTAGGGACGAATGCAATAAGTTAGAAGGTGTAGGAACGCCCATTAGAGACAGAATTCTTATCTCTAAGAAAGCTCATCTTATACTACCTACTCATAGAATAATTGATGCTGCTTCCGAACAAGCCAAAGGGAGTTCTAAAATTGGATCTACATTAAAAGGAATAGGCCCTACATATATGGATAAAACAGGCCGAAACGGTCTTAGAGTGGGAGATATAGTTGCTTCAGATTTTTTAGAGAGATATGAAACCTTAAAAAACAAACATATCCTTTTTCTAAAGCAATTCGATTTTCAATACAACGTGCAAGAGAGTGAAAAATTGTGGTTCGAAGCTATCGAGTTTTTAAAGAGCTTTCAATTAATAGATGGAGAGTATAGCATAAATCAATATTTACAGAATAATAAAAGGGTGTTGGCCGAAGGAGCACAAGGCTCACTTTTAGATGTAGATTACGGCTCTTATCCTTTTGTAACTTCTTCTACTACAATATGTGCTGGTGCTTGCACCGGTCTTGGTGTTTCTCCAAAAAATATTGGCAAAGTATCCGGTATCTTTAAAGCCTATTGCACACGCGTAGGAAGCGGCCCATTTCCTACAGAGTTAAATGACGAAACTGGAGAGTTACTAAGAAAAATGGGAAATGAAGTTGGAGCTACAACTGGAAGGCCAAGGAGAACCGGTTGGTTAGATATGATTGCTCTAAAATATGCCGTTATGATTAACGGAGTAGATAATCTAATAATGATGAAGGCAGACGTTCTTGATACTTTCGAGACTATTAAGGTTGCTGTTCAATATAAATTAGATGGAGCACTAACAGACCAAGTTCCCTTCGATGCCTATGCACCAGTTGAACCTATTTACAAAGAGTTCAAAGGTTGGAACAGAGATCTTTCAAAAATAACCAAAGAAGAAGATCTGCCTTTCGAATTTATGAACTATGTAAGATTTATAGAGAAAGAGACAGGAGTTCCTATCAGCATAATTTCACTTGGCCCAGATAGAGAGCAAACAATAATTAGAACTTTATACTAACCAATTAGCTCTAAAATAATAGGTTGTCCAAAAATACTCTATAATTTAACTTAGGGTTTTTGCTTTATTAGGAACATCTAGCTTAAGTTGAGGGTTCAAGTCCGAAGATTTCCCTAGAAGAAATGATATTACTATGGCTATAATAGAGAGCCCAATAAAGAAATACTCGGCATTAACTGCACTTTTAAGACTAGCAACAACAGGGTCGTTAAATGATGTACTGGTTCTAGTAATGATTATGCCCACAACAATAGGAACAACTAGCATACCCATATTTTGAATCCAATAAATCAAAGAGTATGCGGTTCCTAGGTTTTTATCGGGGATAATCTTGGGAACAGATGGCCACATAGCAGCAGGAACCAATGCGTAACCCACTCCAAGAATAGCTACACCTGCATAGCCAAAAAATGGTACACCTGGAGCAAATGCTATAATTAGATGCGAAATTAGCACTAAAAATGAACCCAAAATCATAAACCGACTAGCCTTGCCAATACGGTCTACAAGAGTGCCAAATAGAGGTGTAAATATCATTGTAGCAAAAGGAATGAGCGACACCATGATTGAAGCAACATCACTATCTATATCGAATCTAGGAATAATAATCGTTGTTGCAAACCTTCTAAATGAAATAATACAAGCATAGAAAAATAGGCACAAAAGAGAAATGAGAATAAATTGTTTATTGCCCAAAATCTTAAAAATATCGGAAAATTTAAATTTGTCTTCTTTATCCTCTTTTACAGAATTTTTCTTAGCCTCCTCGGCAGTTTGTTTATCATATGTTCTATCTGTTAAAATAAACATAGCCCACATAGCAACAGCTATAGTCATAAGAATCACGGCAACCACTGCAGGCTTGCTCGTTTCAGAAAAAGGAATATAGGCCTGGTCTATTCTAACTAGCCTAGGTATAATAATTAGTGCAGTAGCTGTACCTAATCTTGCTAGAGCAAGTTGAAGACCCATAGCTAATGCCATCTCCTTCCCCTTAAACCATTTTGCAATAGATCGGGTTACTGCAACACCTGCAATTTCACTACCAAGGCCAAAAATTGATGCGCCAGCATATGCAAGTGTAAGAGATGGCTTTTTAACAAATCCTAGCATATATTCATACGCAACGCTATTGGCGAAACTCTCAGAGATTGCATAAATAACAATTAAAGAACCTCCAACCATAAGAGCAATAAAGAGAGATCCTGTAAAGCGAACGCCCCATTTATCTAGAAGCATTCCACATATCACAAGACCTCCCCAGACACACAATAGAGAATAAGCACCACCATAAAAACCATAGTCACTCAAACTCCATCCCAAATCAAGAATTTCAGGGTTTTTAAATATATGGGATATAGTAGTAAAAATGTCGTCAAAGAAGTATGAAGCGAACATTGGAATGGATAGCATAATTAGTACCAACCAACGTGCGTTCTTAGAATCTTTCAACAATTTAATGGCAGAATTCATCTCTAATTTCTTTTTTTAGCTATTTATTTCTGAATATTTGGAAGTTCTAAACCGTATCCTTTAATTTTATCTTCTCTCTTAAGCCATATCCCAAGGAAGAAAGCCAAAACACCTAGAGAGGCAAAAATAAGCATAGGTACTGTGTAGTTATATTCCTTTGGATTCATAACTCCTTTGTTAGAAACAGTCAAAGCCCAACCAATAAGCATAGGGAATAACATTAGACCAATATTCTGAATCCAGAATACAACAGAATATGCCGATCCTAAGAATCTATTTTCAACCAATTTAGGAACCGATGGCCAAAGAGCTGCCGGCACTAATGAGAAGCTAATCCCTAAGATTACAATAGCCGAGTAAGCAATCGTTTTTGTAAAATATTCTGCAGGGACCAATGCAAAAACCAAATGGCAAGAGATCATTAATATAGAACCTATGATAAGCATAGTTGCCCCTTTTCCTTTTTTATCAAGATAAAATCCAAGTAGAGGGGTAAGAAGCATTGCTCCTATAGGGAAGAACGAAAAAATATCACTTGCTTCTGTATTCGTTATATTTAGCCTACATTCCAACATATTTGCTGCAAATTTTTGGAAAGGGAAAATTGCAGAATAATAGAGAACACATAAACCCGATACAATGAGAAAAGTCTTACTTGTGAAAAGGATTCCTAAATCACTAATTTTAAAAGGCTCTTCTGGCTCCTCTCCATTCTCTCCAAGTTGTTGTTCCAATTTCTTATCAAAGAAAAAGTATACAGAGAAACAGATAAGCCCTACAAGTAAAAGAATAAGAACAAATAACACCGGTTTACTAATATCGCCATATGCATCTGCAACTCTAGGTGACATCCTAAAAACTGCAAAAACTCCCAAACGTGCGATAGCCATTTCTATACCCATTGCAAGAGCCATCTCTTTGCCTCTAAACCATTTTACAATTCCTTTAGAAACAGTAATACCGGCCATTTCCACTCCACAACCAAAAATCATAAATCCAAAAGAGGCCATCTTTGCCGAAGCAGGGAACGATGTCCACCAGGTATTTAACCATGCTTCAATTCCAGTTCCTACAAAAGCAGAACTCACAGCAAAATATTTAATAGATGCACCTAAGACCATGATTACTCCAGATAAAAGAGCAGTTGATCTAACCCCAATTTTGTCAAGAATAACACCTGCAAAAATTAGAAAGAGTACAAATACATTTAAAAAATACTCTGAGCTAGCAAATGTGCCATAATTTTCGGGAGACCAGCCTCTGTTTCCCTCCAATAAACTTTGTAAAGGAGATAAGACATCTACAAACATGTAAGCAAAGAACATCATCAAAGATAACAGGACAAGTACAGTCCACCTAATAGCAGGCCTGTCCTTTAGTAATAACGGTTTATTTTCCACAGTTAAAGTTGTTAAAATAGATTAATTTTTTTTAAATAAGCACACTAAGCTATACGATTTTATTCAATCTGCAAAATATTTATTAAATTTTTCCAACATAGAAATATGTTGTATATTGCCACGTTTTAAATGCTTTTTACAAGCTTTAAAACATTATAAAAAGAACTGAATGAGCTTATTCAACAAACCGAGTAGTTTGTTGTTATATCTCTTTTAAAACAGATAAGGAGTAATGAGGTATTTGGATAAAATCAACTCACCTGACGATCTTAAAAAGCTACAGGAAAACGAATTACCAGAACTATGCCAAGAGTTAAGGGAGTTTATTATATGTGCATGTGCACAAAACCCAGGTCATATTGGAGCTAGCCTAGGCACTACAGAACTTACGGTTGCCCTTCACTATTTATATAATACTCCAAAAGATAAAATAGTCTGGGATGTGGGCCATCAAGCCTACTCTCACAAAATACTAACTGGCAGAAGAGACGTTTTTGTTAATAACAGGCGTTACAAAGGCATAAGTGGGTTTCCTAAAATAAGCGAATCTCCATACGATGCCTTTGGCGTTGGTCACTCTTCTACTTCTATATCTGCCGCACTAGGAATGGCTATAGCCTCCGAAAGAGAAGGTACAGGAGAAAAAATAGTAGCAGTAATTGGCGACGGTGCACTAACCGGTGGATTGGCATATGAAGGGCTAAACAATGCAGGTTCACTTAAAACAGACATATTGGTTATACTAAACGATAACCATATCTCTATAGATCCTAACGTTGGAGCTCTGCACAACTACCTTCTTAAAATAACTACATCTCATATATACAACGAAACTAAAGATAGAGTCTGGAATTTCTTAGGGTCAAAATTTCTTAGAAAAGTTTTTCGAAATTTTATGTTTAGTACAAAAATGGCTTTTTTTAGAAAAGGATGCATTTTTGAATCGCTTGGATTCCGTTATTTTGGAGCAATAGATGGAAACGACCTACCTCTACTATTAAAAAGAATAGATGCTATTAAAGATATCCCTGGTCCTAAACTTTTGCATATAGTAACTAAAAAAGGAAAAGGATTTAAACCTGCCGAGGAGAATCAAATTGTATGGCATGCCCCAGGAACATTTGACAAAGATACAGGAGAGAGATTGACCAACAATAAAGACAAACCTGCACGCTATCAAGATGTATTTGGAGAGACGCTATTAAGGCTTGCTAAGGAAAATGATAAAATCTATGGCATAACTCCAGCTATGCCCTCTGGTTGCTCGATGAATATTCTAATGAAAGAGATGCCAGAAAGAGCTTTCGATGTAGGAATAGCAGAACAGCATGCAGTAACCTTTTCGGCAGGAATGGCTGCTAGTGGGCTTCTACCCTATTGTAATATTTACTCTAGCTTTATGCAAAGAGCATACGACGGAGTTATACATGATGTTGCAACTCAAAATCTTAAAGTAATTTTTTGTTTAGATAGAGCAGGGCTTGTAGGAGAAGATGGAGCGACTCATCACGGAGTATTTGACATACCTTGCTTTAGAACTATTCCCAACCTCACACTCTTCTCTCCACTTAATGAGGTAGAGCTTAAAAATATTTTATACTCAGTCCAAAATGACCATTATGGGTCAACTGTAATAAGATATCCTAGAGGAAATGGAGAAGGAATAGATTGGAAAGGAGACTTTAATTACATCCCCCGTGGGAAGGCACAACTTTTGCAAGATGGAGAACATATTGCCGTATTAACGATTGGACCAGTTGGGAATCTAGCTAAAAAAGCAGCAGAAGAGGCGAGAAAAGAGGGAATAAATGTATTGCATTATAATATGCGCTTTATTAAACCACTTGATATAGAGGCTTTAGATTATGTGATTAGTAAATGTGAAACAATTATTACAGTAGAAGATGGTTCTATTAAAGGAGGTCTTTTCTCTGCAGTTTCGGAATATCTCTCTTCAAAATCGCATAAAATTAAAGTAGTAGGGCTAGGAGTTCCAGACAGATTCATAGAACAAGGCACTGTATCGGAATTGATGCAAGAGTGCGGTTACGACCAAGACGGCATTTATAATACAATACTCAATGTCGCAGGAAAAAAACAATAAACCAATAGTCTCTTTTGACAAAAAAAGCTACAAAGAAGGAGCTTATAAAGAAGAGTTCCGTAGCTGCCAAAAAAGAGAATTAAAAAGAGACAGGCACAAATATAGAAAAGGCCGCCATCATAGATTTAAAGAATCACACGAATTTACAGAAGAACAAACACGTAAAGCAGATTCATTCCTAACTCATCCAGTATGGGGTTTAATCTCATTTATCTTTATTATATGGTTCATATTCTTCTCTACTTTTAGTTTGGGAGCATATCCTCAAGCAGGTATAGAGTGGCTTATGGATATGGGTGCTATCTATATTAGAGACAATATGGCTGTTGGGTGGTTTGCCGATTTCCTTAGCCAAGGAGTAATAATGGGAGTTGGCAGTGTTTTGGCATTTCTCCCAAATATTTTAATACTATTTTTTTTCCTAGCTCTTTTACAAGAGACGCAGTATATCTCTAGAGCAGCTACCATTATGGATAGGTACATGCATAGAATAGGGCTACACGGGAGTTCCTTTATTCCTCTCCTAATGGGATTTGGTTGTAATGTGCCTGCAATAATGGCTACAAGAACAATTAAAAGAAAATCCGATCGTATTCTAACAATGCTTATGATCCCCTACATCCCTTGTAGCGCTAGAATACCTACTTTTCTTCTATTTTCAGGCATATTTTTCCCGAAAAATCAAGTGCTAGTTTTAAGCTTACTATACTTTGGTGGAATAATAATAGGTATATTGATGGCAATCCTATTTAAAAGGATCTTCTTTAATTTTGGAATAAAAGATTACGCTATACCGCTTCCTAGATACAAAAGACCTTCTCTTTACTATTCAGTATCGAATATGTGGGAAGCAGCATGGCAATATGTAAAAAAAATAGGAACAGTAGTTCTTCTAGCAGTTATAATTGTTTGGGCATTAGATTATTTTCCACTAAAAGAAAACACACCCGATGGAACAGAAAGAGTCTCATATCTGGAGAGTTTTGGAAAAGCAGTAGAGCCCACATTAAAACCACTTGGGTTTGATTGGAAAATGAGTGTGAGTCTTATAACTGGCATTACTGCAAAGGAATTTATTATAAGCACACTTGGTGTCGTATACAAGGCAGAGGAAGAAGCAACTAATAGTCAAGAGATTAACACATCCCTTATGTCTAGAATTAAAGAAGAAGAGATGTTTAACCAAGCCAATGCGCTTTCTTTTATGATTTTTTCATTACTATATATGCCTTGTGTAGCAACAGCCTATACAATAAAAAAAGAGACAGGCACATGGAAATGGGCACTACTCTCAATATTTAGTACAATTGCAGTAGCTTGGGTAGCAGCGTTTATAGCATATAGAATTGGTCTGCTTTTATTAATTTGATATAATAATTTGATTTGAATAGACAATTTCATATAATTTTTTTGGAGTTTAATCAAAAACATATATCTTTGCAGTCCCCAAAATGGCGAGGGGGAATTTTGACATATTGCCGATGTAGCTCAGTTGGCCAGAGCAGCTGATTTGTAATCAGCTGGTCGGGGGTTCGAATCCCTCCATCGGCTCTAATAAAGTTTTTTGAAAGTTTAGCATAATGGGGAGATACCAAAGTGGCCAACTGGGGCAGACTGTAAATCTGCTGGCGTACGCCTTCGTAGGTTCGAATCCTGCTCTCCCCACTTTTATTATTTTGTTTGCGGAAGTAGCTCAGTTGGTAGAGCATCAGCCTTCCAAGCTGAGGGTCGCGAGTTCGAACCTCGTCTTCCGCTCTTTTTAGTAAGCCAGTGTAGCTCAGTGGTAGAGCGCTTCCTTGGTAAGGAAGAGGTCACGGGTTCAACTCCCGTCACCGGCTCTACAAGTGTGTTAAAAAATTAATTAAAATTAAATTCTATTATTATGGCAAAGGAAACTTATAAAAGGGACAAGCCACACGTAAACATTGGTACTATTGGTCACGTAGACCATGGTAAGACCACTCTAACTGCGGCTATTACAGCAGTACTTGGAAGAAGAGGTCTTTCGGAAGTACGTTCGTTTGATTCTATCGATAACGCTCCGGAAGAGAAAGAGCGCGGTATTACCATTAACACTTCTCACGTAGAGTACTCAACAGAGAAACGTCACTACGCTCACGTAGACTGCCCAGGTCACGCCGACTATGTTAAGAACATGGTTACAGGTGCTGCCCAAATGGACGGTGCTATTCTCGTTGTAGCAGCTACCGATGGCCCTATGCCTCAAACTCGCGAGCACATCTTGCTTGCACGTCAGGTAAACGTACCAAAAATTGTTGTTTTCCTTAATAAAGTAGACATTGTTGATGATCCAGAAATGATTGATCTTGTAGAGATGGAAGTTCGTGAACTTCTAAGTTTTTACAATTTCGACGGTGATAACACTCCTGTAATTTGCGGTTCTGCTCTTGGAGCACTTAATGGCGATACTAAATGGGAAGACGTTGTTATGGAACTTATGACAGCTGTAGACGATTTTATTCCTATCCCTCCACGTGAAAACGAAAAACCATTCTTGATGCCAGTAGAGGACGTGTTCTCAATTACAGGCCGTGGTACAGTTGCTACTGGTCGTATTGAAACAGGCGTAATTAAAACTGGCGAAGAGGTTAATATTATTGGACTTGGCGAAGCTCCTAAGAAATCTACCGTTACAGGTGTAGAGATGTTCCGCAAAATCCTAGATAGAGGAGAAGCTGGAGATAACGTAGGTCTATTACTTCGTGGTATTGATAAGAGTGAAATTAAACGTGGTCAAGTTATTGCTAAACCAGGTACTATCACTCCTCATAAAAAATTCCAAGCAGAGATTTACGTTCTTAAGAAAGATGAAGGTGGCCGTCATACCCCTTTCCACAACAATTATCGTCCACAGTTCTTTATTCGTACTCTTGACGTAACTGGAAATATTAAGCTTCCAGAAGGAACAGAGATGGTAATGCCTGGCGATAACGTATCTATTACAGTTGAATTAATCTACCCTGTTGCAATTAACAAAGGACTTCGTTTCGCAATTCGCGAAGGTGGTCGTACAGTAGGTGCAGGTCAGGTAACAGAATTAATAGACTAATTAAAATTATAAAATTATAAGTTAGTCACTGCAAAGTGACTAACTTATATTCTACCTATAGGGGCATAGT
>CAYIYT010000016.1:0-36831 GCA_964367735.1 uncultured Muribaculaceae bacterium | reverse complement strand
TCTGCTTGTAAGGCAGATGCTCTAAACCAACTGAGCTATGCTCCCAAATGTCAAAATTTCAATGCCCCGTTCTTTTGGATTGGGAGTGCAAAGATATCTGCATTTTTTTAATTTGCAAAAAAATTATCGTTTTTTTCAAAAAATAATATTGCTTCTCCTACAATAAAGTTACTTCCTCCTATAAAAAGAAGATCTCCCTCTTTGTAAAAGGCTTTAAATCTTTCTATTGCCAAGTCTACAGTTGCGCACACCTCTCCTTCTAAACCAACACCTCGGCAACGCTCTGCCAACACCTGAGCATCCAAAGCTCTCTCTATATTAGCTTGTGTAAATAAATAATATGCCTGTTGCGGCAATAGCCCAAGTATTTTATTAATCTCTTTATCGGCAACAAATCCAACAATACAAAAGAGTCTTTTAAAGTTTTGTTTTCTTAGTTGAGTAAAGACATACGACAATCCGTTTACATTATGGCCTGTGTCGCAGATTACAGGTGGGAAAATAGATAGATACTCCCATCTTCCTCTAAAGCCAGTCTGTTTAATAACCGTTTTTAATCCTTCTCTTATATTATTATCGCTCCAGCTATCACCTACAATTTTCATGAATGAGGGGTTTCTAGATAAAACTTTGAGAGTAGTTAAAACCGTTCTTAGATTGTGAACTTGGTATTCTCCATAGAGATCTAATTCGTAATCTTCTAAAGTGACGTTGGCATAAGAGTATTCTTGTGAGAAAATCAATAGCGATCCTCTTTCATCGGCAATAGATTCAAAAACATCTCTAGTAGATCTAGAGTATTCACCAACAACAACAGGAACATTGTTTTTAATTATACCACCTTTCTCTTGGGCGATTGCGCTAATTGAGAAGCCCAGCTGGTCGCAATGGTCTAGAGCAATATTGGTTATAACACTTATCATTGGAGAGATAATATTGGTCGAATCTAATCTCCCTCCCAGCCCAGTCTCTATAACAGCAATCTCTACCCCAGCTTTGCTAAAATAGTCGAAAGCCATTGCAGTGGTTATTTCAAAGAAAGATGGGCTGTTTTCAAACATAAATTTATCGTTATCATCTAAAAACGCAAGAACATCTTCCTTTGGAATCATAGCTCCATTCACCTTTATTCTCTCTCTAAAATCTACAAGATGTGGCGATGTGTAGAGCCCTACTTTAACACCACAGCTCATTAGAACAGAAGCAAGCATATGACTTACAGACCCTTTACCATTTGTACCTGCAATATGGATTGTCAAAAACTTTTTATGTGGAGCTCCCAACTTTATATCGAAAAGAATCATAGATTCTAATCCCTCTTTATATGCAATTTTTCCAACCTTTTGGTAAGAAGGAAATTGATTAAAAATATACTCTATTTTTTCGTTGTATCTCTCTATATCTAACATATCATCAAATGATTTTTCAAGCACAAATTTCAAAAATTAATCGCACAAAACTACCCCTTTATTAAATAATTTTCGCAAATTGGTCAAAATGGAGTAATTTTAGCGCTTAATTATAAGCGCAAATTATTATGATTTCATTCTTTCAAGCCAATAAAGGGCCGGTTCTAGCGGTTAAGACAAATTTGGAATTATCCACAGAAAATAAAGAGGCATTACAATGGCTTTTTGGAGATGCTCAGCTTGTTTCTACAACTACATTGCCTGGAGTTTTTATAGGTCCTCGTCGCGAAATGATAACACCTTGGAGTACATCTGCTGTAGAGATTACACGCAACATGAATATTCTAGGAATTGTGCGAATAGAGGAGTTTTTTGAAACAACAGGTAAAGAAGCTAATTTCGACAGAATGCTCCAAAGAGAGTATGAAGGTCTTAATCAAGATATTTTCACAATAGATAATGAACCTCAGCCAGTATTAGAGATAACAAATATTAGCGAGTATAATGAAAGCGAGGGATTGGCTCTTAACCAAGAAGAGATAGAGTATCTAGAAAATCTTTCAAACAAGATTGGGCGTAAGCTTACAGATGGAGAGGTTTTTGGATTCTCTCAAATAAACTCGGAGCACTGCCGTCATAAAATATTTAACGGCACCTTTATCATAGACGGAGAAGAGATGGAATCTTCTTTATTTCAGCTTATTAAAAAAACATCGAAAGAAAATCCGAACTTTATTGTCTCGGCATACAAAGATAACTGCGCATTTGTAGATGGGCCTCAAACAGAACTTTTCTACCCAGAAAAAGGAGATGTTCCATCGCTATTCAAAATAGAAAAGAGCAAAACGGTAATTTCACTAAAGGCCGAGACTCATAACTTTCCTACAACTGTAGAGCCTTTTAACGGAGCTGCAACTGGTTCGGGAGGAGAGATTCGCGACCGGATTGCAGGAGGCAAAGGTTCGTTCCCAATTGCGGGAACTGCTGTCTATATGACATCATACCCTAGGTTCGAAGTTGAAGGAAGAGATTGGGAACAAATGACAGAAGATAGAGAGTGGCTCTACCAAACACCTCAAGAAATTTTACTTAAAGCCTCTAACGGAGCTAGCGATTTTGGCAATAAATTTGGACAACCACTCATTTGTGGTTCTCTATTAACATTTGAGCATTACGGGAATTACCGTAATTTTGGATTCGACAAGGTAATTATGCTTGCAGGCGGTATTGGATATGCAAAAAAAGAGCATGCATTCAAAGATGTTCCAGAAAAAGGAGATAAGATAGTATTACTTGGTGGAGACAACTACCGTATTGGAATGGGAGGTGGTGCAGTCTCTTCTGTTGCAACAGGTGAATTCGACAACAATATTGAGTTAAATGCTATCCAGCGCTCCAACCCAGAGATGCAAAAAAGAGTATATAACGCTATAAGGTCTCTTGCCGAGAGTGATAATAATACAATAGTTTCTATTCACGACCATGGTGCAGGAGGTCACCTAAATTGCCTTTCCGAGCTTATAGAAGAGACAGGGGGCTATATAGATATTAGCAAACTCCCTAAAGGCGACCCTACCCTATCTGCAAAAGAGATAATCGGCAACGAATCTCAAGAGAGAATGGGGTTAGTTATGAAAGAGAAAGATATTGAACTTCTGTCAAAAATTGCCCAGAGAGAAAGAGCTCCAATGTATGTTGTTGGAGAAGCAACAGACAATGGCAACTTTACCCTAGAGAATAAAGAGAATGGAGATAAGCCAATAGATCTTGCTTTAGAAGATATGTTTGGATCTGCTCCAAAAACTATAATGGAAGATGTATCGGCACACGAAGTATGGGATCCCTTGGAGTACGATGTTGACGATATTGAATATTACCTAGAGCAAGTTGTTCAACTAGAATCTGTAGCTTGTAAAGATTGGCTAACAAATAAGGTAGATAGATCTGTAAGTGGGCTTATAGCAGCTCAACAAACAGTTGGTGAGATACAGCTCCCTTTAAACAATTTAGGAGCAGTAGAGATAGGATATGGCACTGGTAATGGGATGGCCACCTCAATTGGGCACGCATCTGCTATTGCTATGATAGACGCAGCAGCAGGAAGCAGAATTGCAATTGCCGAGGCTTTAACTAACCTTGTATGGATTCCTATTGAAGCTGGTATAACAGGGGTTTCACTATCGGCAAACTGGCAGTGGCCTTGTAAAAACGTTGGAGAAGACGCAAGACTCTACAGTGCAGTTAAGGCAGCTAGTGATTTTGCTATTGAACTTGGAATTAATATCCCAACAGGAAAAGACTCCCTTTCAATGACTCAAAAATACCCCGATGGTAGCAAAGTTCTTGCTCCGGGAACAGTAATAATCTCTTCTGTTGGCTCTACCAATAATGTTTCCAACGTAATACAACCACTATTGCAAAAAGAGATTGATTCAACTATTTTATACATCCCCTTCACAATAATAGACCAAAGCAGCTTTAACTTAGGTGGAAGTGCATTTGCACAAATTACATCTCAACTAGGAAATGAAGTTCCAGATATAACCTATCCTTCATATTTCAAAGAGTGTTTCCATGCTATCCAAAAGATGATAACAAACAACCTATTACTTGCAGGTCACGATATCTCGGCCGGTGGGCTAGTAAGTGCTCTTCTAGAGATGAATTTTCCAAATAGAGAAAGTGGAATGGATATAGACCTCTCTATGCTAAACGAAAAAGACCCTATTAGAATACTTTTTGCAGAGACACCTGCTGTTATTGTTCAAGTTAAAAACAGTGACCTAGATGCTATTCATAAAATAGCTCAAGAATTTGGCGTCACTTTACTCTCTATTGGTAGATATATTCAAGAAAGAGCAATCAAAATAAAACTACATAAAACAGCCCTTAACTTAGATATAGATCACTATAGAGATTTATGGTTCAACACATCTTACCTATTCGATATTAATCAAGTTGGTGAAGAGCTTGCAACTAAAAGGTTCAACAATTATAAAGATCAGCCACTTAAATACAACTTTCCTGCCTCCTTCAAAGGAGATCTTAAATTAGATAAAAACACCATTCCAGAAAACATTAGTAAGCCTATCGCAGCTATAATTAGAGAGCAGGGTTCTAATGGAGACAGAGAGATGGCCTGGGCACTACATTTAGCGGGATTTGAAGTAAAAGATGTTCATATGACCGATTTAATTAGTGGCCGCGAAACTCTAGAGCAAGTGAATATGATTGCTTTTGTAGGAGGGTTTTCAAATGCAGATACCATGGGCTCGGCCAAAGGATGGGCAGGAGCATTTATTTACAATAAAAAAGCATCTACAGCACTAGAGAATTTTTACAAGAGAAAAGATACACTTAGCCTAGGAGTTTGTAACGGTTGTCAACTTATGGCTGAATTAGGACTAATAACACCAGAAGCAAAAGAGAATTCTCCTAAAATGAAACACAACGATAGCCACAAATATGAGAGTGCTTTTGTAGGAGTAACAGTACAAAAATCACCATCTATTTTGCTAAGCTCACTAGAGGGCTCCTCTTTAGGAATATGGATTGCTCATGGCGAGGGTAAGTTCTCTTTCCCACAACCTATAGAAAATTACAATATCGCAATCAAATACAACTATAATGAGTACCCAGCAAATCCAAACGGATCTCCTCTAGCTACAGCAGCAGTTTGCAGTAGCGATGGAAGGCATCTAGCAATGATGCCACATCCAGAAAGATGCATCTATCCTCATAATTGGGCTTATTATCCATCTCATAGAAAGAGCGACCAAGTAACCCCTTGGTTAGAGCTATTTGTTAATGGAAAACTTTGGATTGAAGCTAACTCTAAAAATAAAAGATTATGAATAAAAATAAATTGCCAAAAATATTTGTACTAGACACAAATGTTATTCTTCATGATTTTCGTGCTATACAAAACTTTCAGGAAAATGATATTATTATTCCAATAGCAGTTATTGAAGAGTTAGATAAATTTAAAAAAGGAAACGAGACTATCAACTACAATGCTCGAGAGTTTATTCGTGAAATGGATATCATTACAGACAATCAATTATTTGGGAATGGTATAGCCATAGCAAAAGGGAAAGGGCTCATTAAAATAGAGATGGGGCACGAATTTAGCGAACAAATGGAAGAATCTCTGTTCGAAGACACTCAAGACCACCGTATTTTAGCTACTACTAACTGGATTGCACAAAATAATAAAGAGAGACAAGTAATCTTAGTTTCTAAAGACATCAACCTTAGAATGAAGGCTAAAGCTCTTGGCCTAATGGCTCAAGATTACCTAAGCGATAAAGTGACCGAAGAGACACTAGATACAATAATGAAAGAGCTTAAAATCCTTAGTGGTATTGATGACCAGATTGTACAACAACTCTTCTACAAAGACCAAGGTGTATCTACTAAAGAGTTAAAATTAAAAAATGTACATGCAAACCAGTTGTTTATAATAAATGGACAAAAAAAAGAGAACAACCTCTTGGCTCGTTACCAAAAATCTACCGATTCTATTGTCCAGGTAAAAAAACAAAAAGCATATGGTATAGAGCCTAGAAATGACGAGCAAGCTTTTGCGCTAGACCTACTTTTAAATCCAGATATAAAACTAGTATCCCTTACAGGTACTGCTGGAACAGGAAAAACGTTACTTGCACTTGCTGCAGCACTTGCCCAAGAACAAAGTTTCGACCAAATACTCCTCTCCCGCCCTGTTATTCCCTTAAAAAATCAAGAGATGGGATTTTTACCTGGCGATATTAAAGAGAAATTGGGCCCTTATATGCTTCCTCTTTTCGATAATTTGGCTGTTATAAAAAGGATTTTCAACTCTTCTAGCCGCGAAGTTGTTAAGATAGAAGAGATGTTAAAAACCGAAAAACTTTTAATATCTCCTTTGGCATACATTAGAGGCCGAAGTCTCTCAAATACCTTTTTTATAATAGATGAAGCTCAAAATTTAACTCCTCACGAGGTAAAAACTATCATTACACGTGCAGGAGAAGATACCAAGCTTGTTTTCACGGGAGATATACATCAGATAGACTCTCCTTACTTAGACATACATTCAAATGGGCTCACATATTTAAGTGAAAAGCTTTATGGTCAAGAACTTTTCGCTCATATAAATTTAGTACAAGGAGAGCGTAGTGAGCTCTCGGAATTGGCGGGCAAACTATTGTAAAATTTTCGTATATTTGCACCCCAACTTATTATTGAAATATAAACCATAAATTAAATATTTTTTATGTCAGAAATTAAAAGAGTTTATTTCTTTGGAGGTAAAGTAGCCGATGGAAACGGCTCTATGAAGAACCTGTTAGGTGGTAAAGGTGCCAATCTTGCAGAGATGTGTTCTTTAGGTATGCCAGTTCCTGCTGGATTTACCATTACAACCGAAACATGTGTAGAATACTACAAAAACAATATGCAATACCCTGCAAGCTTGAAAGCAGAGGTAGAAGCTTCTCTAAAAAAAGTAGAATCCGTAATGGGTATGAAATATGGAGATGCAGAAAATCCACTTCTTCTATCGGGCCGTTCAGGAGCAAGAAGCTCTATGCCAGGAATGATGGAAACTGTTCTTAACATTGGTTTGGGTGCAGATACAATTCAAGGCCTTATTAAAAAAACAGGTAATCCTAGATTTGTTTATGATGCATACCGTCGCCTAATTATGATGTACTCCGATGTGGTTATGGAAAAAGCCGAAGGAATAGATCCAAAAGAGGGTAAAGGTATCAGAGTGCAACTAGACAACTTACTTCACGATGTAAAAGAGAAGAAAGGATACAAAAACGATAATGATCTCACTACAGAAGACCTTATAGCACTTTGCGACGCTTTTAAAGTTCGCGTTATTGAAGTTCTTGGCAAGCCTTTCCCAGACAATGCTCAAGAGCAACTTTGGGGCAGTATTGGCGCTGTATTGAAGTCTTGGAATGGTAAAAGAGCAATCTCTTACAGAAGAATTGAAAGTATTCCAGACGAGTGGGGAACTGCTGTTACCGTTCAAGCAATGGTATTTGGCAACATGGGAGATAACTCTGCAACAGGAGTTGCTTTCTCTAGAAACCCTGCTACAGGAGAGAATAAATTTTATGGCGAGTGGCTTGTAAATGCACAAGGAGAAGACGTGGTTGCGGGTATCCGTACACCAAATCCTCTTAACGAAGCTACTAAAAACGATCAAAATAAGCATCTACACTCTTTGGAAACGGCCATGCCAGTAATATACAAAGAGCTATATGCTATACAACAAGGTCTTGAAGACCACTTCTCAGATATGCAAGACATTGAGTTTACCATACAAGATGGCAAACTATGGATGTTACAATGCCGTATAGGCAAAAGGACTGGTCTTGCTGCTCTAAATATGGCTATGGACATGCTTCAAGAAGGGCGTATAGATGAGAAAACTGCAGTAATGCGTGTTGCACCAGTTCAACTAGACGAGCTTCTTCACCCAATCTTAGACCCTAAATCTGAAGCAAGAGCAAACGTAATTGCTAGAGGTCTTCCTGCAGGTCCTGGTGGCTCTGTTGGCGCAATTGTTTTCACTGCAGAAGATGCAGTTGCAGCAGCCGAAAAGGGTACAAAAGTAATTTTAGTACGCGAAGAGACTAACCCAGAAGATGTAGAAGGAATGCGCGCAGCCGATGGTTTACTTACTGCTCGTGGAGGTATGACCTCTCACGCTGCTCTAGTAGCACGCGGTTGGGGAAAATGCTGTATAGTAGGTTGTGATACTTTGAAGATTAACTTAAAAGCCAAAACTGTTACAATAAACGGCGTTACACACAAAGAAGGAGACATTTTCAGTCTTAACGGAAGCAAAGGTTTTGTATATGACAGCGCCATTGAGACAATGGATGCTTCCGAAAATCTGCGATTTGTAGAATATATGTCTATAGTAGACAAATATCGTGTTCTAGGTGTTCGCACAAATGCCGATACTCCAGAAGATGCAACCAACGCACTTAATTTTGGGGCCGAAGGTATTGGTCTGTTCCGTATAGAGCATATGTTCTATGGGGTTAATTCAGAGCAACCTCTTTCTAAACTACGTAAAGTAATTTTATCAAAGAGCTTAGAAGAGAGAGTGAGTGCACTAGCAGAACTAGAACCATTCATTAAAGATACTGTAAAAGGAACTATGAAAGTAATGAACGGGAAACCGGTTACTTTCCGTTTACTAGACCCTCCTTTGCATGAGTTCGTTCCACAAACTCAAGAGAAACAAGAAGAACTTGCAAAAGAACTAAACATCTCATTAGAAGACATTCGTGAAAGAGGAGATGCTCTTCACGAGATTAACCCAATGATGGGTCACCGTGGAGTTCGTTTAGGAATTACATACCCAGAAATCACAGAAGCTCAATTTAGAGCAATTTTCGAAGCTACTGCCGAACTTATGAAAGAGGGCTTTGAGCCACAACCAGAACTTATGGTTCCAGTAACTATTGCAGCTAAAGAGCTAGACCATCAAAAAGCTATTTGCGATAAAGTTCATGCCCAAGCAGAAAAGAAATTTGGAGTAAAAATTGCATACCAATTTGGTACAATGATTGAAATTCCTAGAGCAGCTATGTTGGCCGACGAAATGGCACAATCTGCACAATTCTTCTCATTTGGAACTAACGACCTTACCCAAATGACATATGGCTTCTCAAGAGACGACATAGGCAGCTTTATGAACGACTATCTTAGCAATAAGATACTTCCTTTCGATCCTTTCCAAACTCTAGACCAATCTACTGTTGGAAAGCTTATAGAGATGGGTATAAAAGGTGGTCGCAACACAAACGCTAAACTTAAAGTTGGTATTTGTGGTGAGCACGGAGGAGATCCAGACTCTGTTGAATTCTGTCATAAGATTGGCATGAACTATGTATCATGCTCGCCTTATAGAGTGCCAATAGCAAGACTTGCAGCGGCACAAGCAGCAATTAAAGAGTATAAATAGATCTATACCTTATTTTAATAGAGAGAGCTGCTTTGTTTAAAGCAGCTCTCTTTTATAATAATTTCAAAATGAAAAGAATTATATTAATTATTATTACCTTAGTGTTGGAAATTGTAGCAGTTGGGCAACCTAAATCAAAGGAGATTGCTATTTTAAAAGAAATTTCAGGATTAAACATCATTAAAACTATATATCCCAAAGCAGTTTCAGTGGAGAAAATAAATTCTGTATGGTTTAAAATCGTAGATAAAGACAAGGCATTGGTTGGTTATACCCTTTCCAGTAAGCCATTCTCTGCAGACATTAAAGGATATAATGATATCACACCTGTTATTGTAATTTTAGATAACAACCAAACTATTCAAAAAATAGCAATTTTAAGCCACTACGAAACAGAAGCATATATAAAGAGATTAGAAAAATTAAATTATTTTAATAATTGGAATGGCCAAACTGTAGAAAAAGCTCTTGTAAAGAAAGCAGGAGCAGATAGTTACAGTGGTGCAACAATTTCTGCTAACGCTTTATCTAAAAACATAGAGATTGTTCTGAAGATGGCTGTTCAGAATAAAATAAACAAATGAAAATTTCACTCAAGATTATCATAGGAATTCTTCTTATTTGTGCCTCTTTAATTATTACATATCGTGCTATAAATCTAGCTCCTACAAAAGAGATAGATAGAAGCACACAAGTCAAGGCTATACTAGAAAATTCTGGATGCATCTTATGTCATAGAGAGAATCCCAAGCTACCCTACTATTCAAAATGGCCTTTTATAGGCAATAAAATTAAGCGAGATGCTGCACAAGCAATAAGCCTAATAGATATTCAAGAGATTTGGACTCAGTTTCAACAAAACCAACAGATAGATATAACCAAACTAAATAAAATTGAACAGGCAATTAACAATCACTCTATGCCTCCTTTTTCCTATACCATATTTAGACCAGGCTCAGCAGTGAATTCAAAAGAAGGCAAAATAATTTTAGATTGGACAACTCGCCAAAGGTAATTTCATCGCCGTGGTCTCTTCGAAATTATACTACCGCCGGAGGTACCTGAATGTATTAAAATGCTTTGGAGTCTCCCCACTCACTCCAACCTATTTCTATACCCATCTTTTTAAGATTCTCTTCTAATTTAGATTTTGAAATAGCAGCATCATCTTCAATACCAGGTTTATTCTCATAAATTTGGTAATTTTTTCTTACTTCGGTAATTGTCATATTAGGCATAATAATGTTTGCACCAGAGAGCACTGCTTTTTCTCTACCCTCTGGGTCAATTACCTGCATAGCTGTTGTGGCTGCAATATTTATTTTGGGCATCAAAATTCGTAAAAGAGCAACCATTTTTAAGCTTAGATCTAAGCTTTGGTTCTCTCTAGAAAATTGTTGGTTCTTTCCAACAAGTTGCCCTAGTGGAGTTTCTGAGTGTTTTAAATATGGTCCCATACCAACCATATGAACACCTATCTCTTTCATAAACAATAAATCGTTTGCTAAATCAGCAGATGTTTGAAATGGTAACCCAATCATAACTCCGGTACCTGTTTGGTACCCCACCTCTTTAAGGGTAGTTAATGCTTTTACTCTCTTCTCCCATGAGTGATGTAAGTTTTTGGGATGGATTTTATTGTATAAATCGGGGTTAGATGTCTCAATTCGTAAAAGATAACGATGAGCTCCTGCATTGAACCACTCTTGATACACTTCCTTACTTTGTTCTCCTAAAGACAAGGTAATGCCCAGTTCTCCATTAGAGAGCTCCTTAATGCTTTTAAGCAACTTTGTTACTTTTTTAATATAGCGAACAGCTGTTCTTTCGCCCGCTTGCAATACTAACGAGCCATAGTTTGATTTCCAGGCAAATAGGGCCGCATCTAGTATTTGCTCTTCAGATAATTCATAGCGCGCAACATTAAAATTCTCTTGTCTTATGCCACAATAATAGCAATTTTTAGTACAAATATTAGAGAGCTCTATAATACCACGTAAAAAGACTTTATTCCCAATATTCTCTACCTTAATATTATATGCCTCAGTTAATAGTTCCTTGATTTTATTTGGATCCTTTTCATCCAAAAACCTTACTAAATCTTCTATTGAAAGAAGTGACCTATCTATCATTATAAATTGTTATGCATTAATTATTTTCAATAAACATTGCTGTTCATTAATTTTTGTCAATAAACATCTCTGTTGCTCTTTTATAAATTCCCATACAATAGGCTAAGGTCATACCGTAGTTTGTTACTGGTATACCTAAATTTATAGCTCCCTTTAAACGAGCTGCAAGTTGTCTATTGGTTATCATACACCCACCACACTGAATAACAAGCTTGTATTTTGAGAGATGTGCTGGCAAAGGATCTAGGCCTGCAACAATGTCCCATAATATTTTCTTGCCTGTGCGTTTAGCAAGAAGAGCTGGAATTTTGACACGCCCAATATCTTCACAAGAACTATGATGTGAGCAAGATTCTAAAATAAGAACTCTATCTCCATCTTTAAGAGTATCAATATAGGGGGTTCCATTAAGGTACTTCTGAAAACTACCTTTACTTCTTGCTAATAAAACACTGAATCCTGTAAGAGGTATATTTGCAGGAACATCCCTATCTACCACATCAAAAACCTGGCTATCGGTTACTACCAAACTCACCTTATCTCCACTAAAAGTAAGATAATCTTTTAAATTGGCAGGCTGCAAAACCACTGCAGTAGCCTCTTTATCTAACAAATCTCTAATTGCATTCACCTGTGGTAAAATAAGTCTTCCTTGTGGAGCTTCGCTATCTATTGGACAAACCAATACAATCACATCATTTTTAGCAACTAACCCATCAAATAAAGTCTTTTGAGAATAAGGAGAATACTCTAAAGACTTTGCAATTAATAACAGAAGAGTTGTTACAATCTCTTTTTGTTCATCTTCAATTAATAACGAACAAGAAAATTCAATAATCTCTGTTTTGAATTTTTCTCCTAATTCCAATGCTACTCCACTATCTAGTGGTATTAAATCCGATTGATTATGGAGAATAATAAATGGAATTTCTTCTTCCTTAAAAGATGTAATTAGTTCCAGTTCAAATACTCCTATATCATTGTTCGTAAAAAGCAAAATCGCAAGATCTATTTGAGAAATTACCTCCTTAGTTTTAGCAACTCTCTGAAGGCCAAGAGTACCATAGTCGTCAATTCCAGCTGTATCTATCAAAACAACAGGCCCAATACCCGGTATTTCCATCCTTTTCTTAACCGGGTCGGTAGTTGTTCCTGGTGTGTCAGACACAATTGCAACTTCTTGGCCCGAAATAGCATTAATAAGTGAACTCTTACCAGAATTACGTCTTCCAAAAACACCAATATATTTTGCTTTGCTCATAATCATAACATCTAAAAGATCAATAAAATCTAGAAAAAGAAAATATTGTTTGCAAAAACAATAGTTCTTGTACAAAAGTAAACAATTTCTCTTTATAAGATTTGTTGTCCAACATAGTAATTAAATTTGGCTAAAGAAAAACACTCCTTTATTATGAAAAAGACAACCAAATTAGTTTTGAAATGGATAATAGCAATCGCTGTGATTGTATTAATTGTTATTGTTGCTAAAAATTGCCAAGGATTTATAAATGGATTTCAATCCGTTTAGATAATCAATAGGTTTAATTTTAAGTTCCCGAAAAAGTTTTAGAGTCCACTTCCAATGTTGGTAAAAAAGTTGTACAACTAGTGGAACTGCAATTAGCCCAAATATTCCTGCATTTGCATATTTGAGTGTAATAATAATAAGCACTAAAGAAAAGATGGCAGTAATGGTTTGAGCTATATAGTGCGGAACCTCATTACGGCTTAATAGCACAGAAGTTGAGATATGTGTGAGAGACTCCAACATTGAGGCTACAAATAGGAGAACTAATAGACAAGAGGGCAACAAAAAAGTAGAACTACCTATAAAATTCAATATTGCATCCCCTGCAAAAAAGACAAAAAATGCAATAGATACAAAAATAGCTATTGCAATTATTCTAGCTTTTATATAAATTCTCTTAACTTCAGTCAACCCTCGTTTAATCTGTTCTCCGGTTAGCTTTGGATAATAGGTAAAGAACCAAGCAATTGCTATAGTGCTAGTTATATCTGTTATCTGCTTTGTAATTCCATAAGAAGCCATAGTTGCCAAGGGCACATATAGAGCTCCAAAAATAGCTAACATCCTATTTGTAAAGACCCAACTTAAGCTCGCAAGTCCATTTTTATAAGCAGTATGGAATAGAGTTTTAAGAATATTTGCCCACTCTACAGAGGTAACATTTGCAAGATTATTTTTGGTTTCTCTATCATAAAATGCACGTCTAGCAAGTATCCTATTTACAATAGTAGCTAATGATTGCCCAATAACCATAGAGATAAGACCCATCCCAGATAATAGCAGCAAAGAAGAGATTACTATATGCAAAGATTGCGAGAAAACAATAATCTGCCTAGATCTTTTAATCATTCCTCTACCAACTAGTGCAGCATCGTAATAATATGTAAAGAATTGATAGCAAAGTAAAATACCGTATGAAAACCAAGCAACTTGTGCATTAAAAACATCGCCCGAAAAACCTATGAGCAGTCTATTAATATACCAAACACCACCAGTTGCAAGAAGGAGTAAAAGCAATAAAGAGACAAAACCATAAAAACGGTTCATTGCCCTCATTACCCCTTTCAATAGAGGATAGGAGACTTCCGTTTCACCTACAACAGGAACAAAGCCCTCTTTTTGGAGAGTAGATGCACCCGAATAAATATAAGTAACTGCTCTTGAAAAAGTTTGAAAGAAGCCAAAGTCTAAGAGGTAAATCATGGAGTTAAGACCAATCATTATTGTCCATAACCCCACCTCTTCTTTAGGTAACATTCTAAGTATAAGAGGAAGTACAATAAGCGCAGATGCCACCCTCATGAAGGTGGCACCATAATTCCAAAAGAGATCTGATTTTGTAACTTTCATCTGCTCTTGCAACATTCATTTTAGTAGCCCCACCGCGACTCGAACGCGAATCTGAAGTTTAGGAAACTTCCGTTCTATCCCTTGAACTATAGGGCCATTATTTTATTTTGGATCGTACGCCCATTTATAGTACATAGACCCCCAAGTAAATCCAGCTCCAAATGCCGAGAAAATCAAAATATCTCCTTTCTTGAATTTATTCTTAAAATCCCAAAGAACCAAAGGTATAGAAGTTCCCGCTGTATTGCCAAACTTTTCAATATTAATTAATATCTTCTCTTTTTGTAGCCCCATCCTTCTACCTGTAGCTTCAATAATTCTCATGTTCGCCTGGTGAGGAATAAGATAAGCAATATCTTCAGAAGAAATATTATTGTTTTCCATTATCTCTACAGAAACATCGGCCATTCTACTAACTGCATATTTAAAGACAGTTGGTCCATCTTGGTAGATGTAATGCTCTCTATTTTTAAGAGTCTCGGCAGTAGGAGGATAATTAGAGCCACCAGCTTTTTGGTACAAATAATTACGTCCAATACCGTCTACATGTAATATAGAGTCAAACAAGCCTACGTTTTCGTCTTGGGTAGGTTCTATCAACATTGCAACAGCAGCATCTCCAAATAGAGGGCATGTTGTTCTGTCGGTATAATCTGTTATTGCAGACATTCTCTCTCCAGTTACCAAGACTATTTTTTTGGCACGGCCAGTCTCTATGAAAGAGGCTGCAGTTTCAAAAGAAAATATAAATCCAGAGCAACCAGCATTAATATCATATCCCCAAGCATTCATTATTCCAACTTTATCGCAAATAACGTTGGCAGTTGCAGGAAAAAGCATATCGGGAGTAACTGTTGCACAAAGCAACATGTCTACTTCTTCTGGTTTAGTCCCTGTCTTTTCCAAAAGGAGCTTCACCGCCTCGGCTCCCATATGAGAAGTGCCGAGTCCATCTTCTTTTAAGATTCTCCTCTCTCTAACACCAATGCGCGACATAATCCATTCATCGGTTGTATCAACCATTGTGGAAAGCTCATTGTTATCTAAAATATAATCTGGGAGAAATGCTTCTACTCCTGTTATTACAGCTCTTTTATTCAAATTCATAAGAGATTGCATCTATAAATTAATCAACAAGTTGGAAAGACAATATAGCCCCGAGAAAACATTCTGCGGGGCATAATCTCCTTCCATAACATCGACTTCGATTCTCATCGAAATTAAGCAGTTGCTTTATCGATAATTAATCTGCCTCTATAAAAACCACATTCAGGACAAACTCTGTGATACAAAACTGCTATTCCACAGTTAGAACATGTTCCCAATGTTGGTAACTCTGCTTTATAATGAGTCCTGCGTTTTCTTTTGCGTTGTTTGGAAATTTTGTGTTTCGGATGTGCCATCTTCTATATATTTACAATATTAATTCTTTAAATTTTTTAACTTATCAAAAGGCGATTCTTTTTTCTCTTGCGCACTAGCTAAAACATAGTTTTTAAGCTTCTCTAGCATTACGGGATCGCATTCCTCTTCTTTATGGACTCTCTGGATTGGTAAAGCTAAGTAGATATAGTCATAAAAAAATTGCTTTAAATCTAACTCGCTCTCCGAAGGGTCTAATGTTAATACCTCTTCAGTATCTTCTTCCATTGTCGCTTTCGCAAACTTTACCAACAAAGATGCTGTAAAATCCATCTCTAAATTAACCTCTCCAAGACATCTATCGCACTCGGTTTTCACAGTTCCCTTAAAGTCTGCTTTAATGTCAATAAACGTATCATGCTTATCTAGGGTAAGTAAAACTTCTAGTTTGGCACCAGAAATCTCTTCGTTTTCGTACTCTTTAAAGAAGTTATCTTCAATGGTAAAACTGTAATTATGTTTACCAATTGACAACCCTTTAATAGGAATTACGTAATCTATATTACTTACTTTATTCATAAAGGAAATTAGCGTGCAAAGTTAAACTTTTTTTTTAAAATAGCAACCCTCCACTAGCCCTTTCTTCTCTTTCTATCATTTTCAGTTAAGTAGATTTTCCTTAGCCTTATAGATTTAGGAGTAACCTCTACTAGTTCATCTTCTTGTATGTATTCAAGAGCTTCTTCCAAAGAAAAAACAATAGGAGGAGTAAGCATCGCTTTATCGTCTGTACCCGAAGCTCTAACATTGGTAAGCTTCTTAGTTTTACAAACATTAATTCCAATATCGTCACCTCTAGAGCTTTCTCCTATAACCTGTCCTTCATATATCTCGTCTCCAGGGTGTATAAAAAACTCTCCTCTATCTTGTAATTTATCCATTGAGTATGCAATAGCAGTGCCTGTATCAATAGATATCAAAGAGCCATTAGATCTTTTTTCTATCTCACCTTTGTATGGTTCATAAGCTTTAAAGCGATGAGCAACAACTGCTTCTCCTTGAGTTGCAGTCATAAGATTAGTTCTTAATCCAATAAGACCTCTAGATGGAATATCAAAATCTAAATGAACTCTATCTACACGGTGTTCCATATGTAAAAGAGTACCTTTTCTTCTAGTAACCATCTCTATTGCCTTTCCCACCATCTCGCTAGGAAGATCAATTGTTAGATGCTCTACTGGCTCACACCTAATTCCATTAAGATTCTTATCTAAAACCTTTGGTTGGCCAATCTGAAGTTCAAAACCCTCCCTTCTCATTGTTTCAATAAGAACAGAAATATGAAGAACACCTCTTCCGTTAACTATAAAAGAATCGGCAGTTAGGCCATCTTTAACCTTAAGCGCAAGATTTTTCTCAAGCTCTTTTTCTAGTCTCTCTTTAATATGTCTTGATGTAACAAGTTTACCTTCTCTACCAAAAAACGGAGAGTCGTTAATAGTAAACAACATACTCATTGTAGGTTCATCCACAGCAATTGGAGGGAGTGGCTCAGGGTTTTCTATATGGGCAATTGTGTCTCCTATCTCAAATCCTTCAATACCCACTACAGCACATATGTCTCCACTTTTAACCTCAAGAGCTTTAACTTTTTCTAGCCCCTCAAATACCATGAGTTCCTTAATCTTACTCTTCTCAATAGTACCATCTCTCTTACAAAGAGAGACATGCATTCCAGGTTTAAGAGCACCTCTATGCACCCTGCCTATAGCAATTCTACCTACATAAGGAGAGTATTCTAAAGAAGTAATAAGCATCTGAGGTGTACCCTCCAAACACATTGGCTCTGGAATAGATTCAATAATTGTATCTAATAAATCAACAATATCCGTTTTAGGCTCTCTCCAATCCCTAGACATCCATCCCTGTTTTGCACTTCCATATACAGTTTTAAAATCTAACTGATCTTCGGTCGCATTAAGTGAAAACATTAAATCAAAAACTTGCTCGTTCACCTCATCGGGGCGGCAATTTTCCTTGTCTACCTTATTAATCACCACAACAGGTTTTTTACCCATAGCAATTGCTTTTGATAGCACGAACCGTGTCTGAGGCATGGTCCCTTCAAAAGCGTCTACCAGCAGAAGAACTCCATCTGCCATATTCAAAACTCGCTCCACTTCCCCACCAAAGTCGGCGTGGCCTGGAGTGTCAATAATATTAATCTTGTAGTCTTTGTAAGGTACCGAAACATTTTTCGCTAAAATTGTTATTCCCCTCTCTCTTTCAAGATCGTTGTTATCTAAAATTAAAACTCCTAGTTTGTCTGCGCCTCTAAAAAGCATAGCCTGGAGAATCATTCTGTCCACTAAAGTGGTCTTGCCATGATCTACGTGTGCAATAATGGCAATATTCCGTATTTTCTGCATAATTGAACCGCAAAATTAGAAAAAATATTACTTTTGTCTTTTATATTTATCAAAATAATCTCTCCATGACAGAAAAAATTCTTATTTTGGACTTCGGTTCGCAGTTTACTCAGCTAATTGGCAGGAGGTTAAGAGAAATTAATGTTTATTGCGAAATAGTTCCATTTAATAAAATTCCCACGATCAATAGTGATATTAAGGGAATTATTCTCTCTGGAAGCCCTTTTTCGGTAAGAGATCAACAATCTCCCCGAGTTAACTTAGATAATATTAAAGGGCAAATACCTTTACTTGCAATTTGCTATGGAGCTCAATATCTAGCTCAACATTATGGTGGAGAAGTAAACCCATCTTTGGCAAGGGAATATGGCAGAGCAACTCTTAATATAAGCAACACTAATTGCCTACTATTTAAAAACATCCCTCAAAAATCACAAGTATGGATGTCTCATGGAGACACTATCGCAAAGCTACCTACTAAAGCAGTTCCACTAGCTTCTACTGGAGATATAGAAAATGCAGCTTACCAAATAGAGGGAGAAAACACTTTTGCACTACAGTTTCATCCAGAAGTTTATCATACCGAACAAGGAGCAGCAATACTTGACAACTTCGCTAAAAGTATTTGTGGATGTACAGGCAATTGGACACCCGCATCATTTATAGAAAGCACAATAGAACAAATAAGAAAAACAGTTAAACAAGAGAAAGTAATCTTAGGTTTATCTGGAGGAGTAGACTCTACAGTTGCAGCAGTACTTATGCATAAAGCAATAGGGCCAAACCTCCATTGTATATTTGTAGACAATGGGTTGTTAAGAAAAGATGAATTCGAGACAGTACTACACTCTTACAAAAATATGGGTTTAAATGTTACTGGAGTAAATGCCTCAAAGCTCTTTATAGATGCATTAAAAGGAGTGACAGATCCCGAACAAAAAAGGAAAGCTATAGGCCGAGTTTTTATTGATGTGTTTGATGCCGAGTCACATAAAGTAGAAAATGCATGCTGGCTTGCGCAAGGCACAATTTACCCAGATGTTATTGAATCTGTTTCGGTTAATGGGCCTTCGGCAACCATAAAATCTCATCACAACGTAGGAGGCTTGCCAGACTTCATGAAACTCAAAATTATAGAACCCCTAAGAGCTCTTTTTAAAGATGAAGTTCGCAGAGTAGGTAATTCACTAGGCATTAAAACCGAACTAATATCTAGACACCCTTTTCCTGGCCCAGGCCTTGGAATTCGTGTACTTGGAGAAGTAAGTCAAGAAAAACTGAATATTCTAAAAGAGGCCGATTCAATATTTATTAACTCCCTAAGAGAGCAGAATCTTTACGACACTGTATGGCAAGCTGCAGCAATTTTATTGCCAGTAAAAAGCGTAGGAGTTATGGGAGACGAAAGAACTTATGAATATACTATAGCTTTAAGAGCAGTAACCTCTACAGATGGAATGACTGCCGATTGGGTTCATTTGCCATACGAATTTCTAGCAAAAGTCTCTAATGATATTATAAATAAAGTCGCAGGAGTAAATAGGGTTGTTTATGACATTTCGTCTAAGCCACCTGCAACAATAGAGTGGGAATAATTTACTTATAGCAAAAAAGCTTCCTAAAAGGAAGCTTTTTTATTATCTTTTAAATTACAAAGAGATTATTCTTGCACAGCCTCAACAGCTTCAGCACCTTCTTCTACTTGTGTTGAATCTGTAGCTTCAGTTGCACCAACTTCTGTAATTTCTGTTTGCTCTACTACTGCTTCTTCTTGTGTTTGAGCATTGCTTCCGCATGATGTAAGCACGAATCCGGCTACTACGAATAAAAGGAAAAACTTTTTCATCTTAAAATGTGTTTTAATAGGTTAATTGATTGGGTGCAAATATACACCTTTTACATACAAAACTAAATTTTTTGCTAGAAAATAATTTCAACACCTGTAATTACTGTAGCACCAGGCATAGGAAAACCTTCATTATAAGAGTATGCAGTGCCTGTTAAATTATTTCCATTAATAAAAACACGACTCTCAAGACCCATTATCTCAAATTTATATGCAGCGTTTAAATTTACAAGAATAAAATTCTCCATCTCTTTGGTTGCAGTATTAACATACATATCTCCAACATATTGTAAATTTGCATTTATCAACAACTTATTATAAGAATATCCAGCACCTAGATATAATTTATGACCAGGAGCAGCAAGCATTGGTTTGCTTGTTTCTAAGAAGCTGTAATTAAAATCTACTCTAAACTCTGGCTTTATCTTGTAGCTTACCTGTAGCTCTACACCATTATTATTAAAATAACCGGTATTTAAATTTTTTGGCATCCCGTTTATTCTTACAACCTCAATCATATTCCATCCGTCAATATAAAAAAGATTAATCTCTGTAGTTAGACGAGATTCCAAAAATGCTTGCCCTACCGAGACTTCATAATTAATCATATTCTCTGGTAAAAGATCTGGATTTTGAGGAGGAAACATATACATCTCTCTTATTGTAGGACTTTTATAACCTTTAGATATTGAAGCCTTAATAACATTGCCCTTTAAAGGCCTTATAGAAAATCCTATTTGAGGAACCCAAGCTTCTCCAAACGATGAGTTGTATTCAAATCTTAAACCACCATTAATTGTGAGCATACCAAAAAGCTCTTGCTGAGCTATAATATATCCCGCCGTTTCATACGTACTTCTATCGGTAAGATATGTTCTTTGTGAAGTTTCTATGCTTTCATTCCATGCCTCTCCACCCCATTTTTTATAATCAAAACCTACAGTAAAGGAGTTTCCAGGTAATAGATTAAAGCTTTCATATGCCATAAGACCATAATTATGGTCTACAGAATTAAATAAAAATGGTTTAGGCATGTTATTAATAGAGAATCCGTCGTTAATAACATGATTTCCACTATTATAAAAACCTCTAATAGCACCTGAACCGTAATCGTGATTATTTTCCAAAGCTAAAGAAGCAGATGTTCTAAGTATATCCATTTCGTTATCAAAAAGCAGATCTGTTACTTTTCCAGGATTTTCATTATATATCTTCGCTATAGAGAAGTGGGCATTCATATTTAAATAGTCATTTAATTTATATCCCACTTTTGCTAGACCATTTGTCATATTGAACTTAGAATTATTTCTATGACCATCAGTTCTATCGTGATTCACACTTATAAAACTTGAAAATCGGCCCAATTTTAAACCATTATCAACCATAATCTTAGCTGTATTATATGACCCATAAGAGAGTCTAGCTCTACTTCTGCTACCATCCAACAGTTGGCTACGAGTAATTACATTAACTACACCTCCCATAGCATTTGAACCATACATAAGTGACGCAGGCCCTCTTATTACCTCTACTCTCTCAATATCGGAAGAGAGATAAAGATCGGGTATTGAGTGTCCAAAAATTCCAGCCCATTGGGGTTGCCCATCAAAAAGCATAAGAACCTTATTTCCCTGCCCTACTCCTCTAATATTTATACTCCCTGCCGAACCTTCAGATACTCCAAATCCAAGTATCCCCTTTTGAGTTACAAGTAACCCAGGAACCAACTGTGATAAAACAGGCAGTACAGAAGAAGCTCCAGAAGCTTCAATCTCTGCTTTTTCGATAACCGATATAGTCAAAGGGACATTATTACGATTTATCTTTGTTTTATTTGCTGTAACAACAACGGTATTCAGATTTACAGATTTAATTGTATCAGTTTCCGAAACTAGATTAGATGCCCAAGCAATTGAGGGAAAACAAACAGAGGCGAAAAGAGATATAAATAACAAAAGTTGAATTTTAGTTTTCATTTTTTTATTTTTTTATAAAAAGTGGAACAAAGATAATATCTTATTTTACTCTAGGATGGCACTTAAGAATACTCTCTTTCCATTTTTCACTATTTACATGAGTATAAATTTCGGTTGTTAATATGCTTTCGTGACCTAGCATCTGCTGAACAGCTCGTAAATCGGCTCCATTTTCTACCAAGTGAGTGGCAAAAGAGTGTCTAAAGGTATGAGGAGAAACCTCTTTATCTACTCCAGCAATAACAGATTGCTTCTTAACTATTAAAAAAAGCATCTCTCTTGTAAGGTGTCTTCCTCGTCTATTTAGAAAAAGCGTATCTTCTTCTTTTTTTAGTATAGGCCCTATTTTTCTTAGAACCATATAAAGTTTAACTGCATCAATCGCAGGAGCACCAATAGGAACAAGCCTCTGTTTACTCCCTTTACCTGTTACTCGTATAAAGCCCTCTTCAAAAAAAAGATCCGATATCTTAAGCACTATCAATTCAGTTGCTCGCAACCCACACGAGTATAATACTTCTATTATAGCCCTGTTTCTATGACCTTCTGGCAAAGAGAGATCTATGCTTTCTAAAATTTTACCTACCTCTAAAACAGATAAAACAACAGGTATATACGGGTTAATTTTTGGCGAATCTAGCAACTCTGCTTGGCTTTGCTTCACCACCCCTTCCATCTCTAAAAAAAGATAAAAAGATTTAAGTGAACTTATTATTCTTGATTGAGAGCGTTTAGATAGTTTTTTATTATTCTCTTCTGTTATAAAAGCATTTAGTACCTCTATATCTACTGCTATTAAATCGAATACAGCTGTTTTATTGCTATCCGATTCCAGAAAACCGTACAGTTTCTCTATATCGGAACAATATGCTTTTATGCTATTATCCGACAATGACCTCTCCAGCTTTAAATAGACCGAATAGTCATTTATTAAATTATTTCTGTATTTCTGTTTCAAATAAAATTAGTTACTTTGTACAAAAGTAGAAGAATTATGAAGGAAAAGAAAACGAAAATTATTTGCACCGTTTCGGACAGAAATTGCAGTGTGGAGTTTATTGAAGGTTTGTATAAAGAGGGGATGAATGTTGTTAGAATAAACTCGGCACACACTACACTAGACTCTTCTCTTCCTATAGTAGAAAATACAAGAAAAGTATCGGATAAAATTGCAATCCTCATAGATACAAAAGGGCCCGAGATAAGAATTACCCATATGGGAACAGAGAGCGGCTTTGCAGTAAAAGAGGGAGACGAGGTTATTTTTGAAAATAATCCATTGGGAGTTTCAGGTAATGGATTATTATATACAAACTATAACAATTTTGTTGCCGAAATCCCAGTAGGTGCAAAAATTCTTATAGACGATGGCGAAATATCACTGTTAGTAAAAAAGAAAACCGATAAACGGCTCTATTGCAAAGCAGACAACGATGGTATAATAAAAGGGCGCAAAAGCATAAATATTCCTCATGTAACAGTAAACCTACCTTCGGTATCGGACCGCGATAAGGAATACATCTTATGGGCTATAAAAAATGATCTAGACTTTATTGCCCACTCATTTGTAAGAAATCAAAAAGACCTTATAGAGATCCAAAAAATATTAGATGAACACAATAGTCATATTAAGATTATTGCAAAAATAGAAAATCAAGAAGGGGTAAATAATATTGATGATATTCTTTATCATTGCTATGGAGTTATGGTAGCTAGGGGAGATTTAGGCGTAGAGATAGCATATCAGAAAATTCCTATTATTCAGAGGCAAATTACACAAAGATGCCAAGAAAGAAAAAAGCCAGTAATAATAGCTACCCAAATGCTACACTCAATGATTGAAAACCCTAGACCAACAAGAGCAGAGGTTACCGATGTAGCAAACGCAATTTACCAAGGGACAGACGCTATAATGCTTAGTGGAGAAACTGCCAATGGAAAATATGCACAAGAGGCAGTAAGAACAATGTCTAACATAGCAAAAGAGACAGAAAAAGAGCTTAAGTCTCACTTCAACCTAGAACTTAAAGATGTCACTCATCCAGTAGCATCAGTTTTATGTTGCCAATTAGTGAATGCAACACGCAAACTCCCTATTAAAGCTATGGTATTCGACAGCAAAACAGGGCGTACAGGTAGGTATCTCTCGGCTTTTCGTCCTAGGACTCCTATTTATGCAATGTGCTACGCTCCTCATGTTATGAGAGAGTTAGCTCTCTCTTTTGGAGTTTATGCATACTCAATGGACCCAACTCAAACCAAAGATGAATTTATTCGTAGCTCAATCAATAAACTTTTGTTAGACAAACGCTTTAAAGAAGAAGATATGATAGGATTAGTGGGTGGTAGCTTTGGGCCATCAGCTGGAGCTACTTTCATGGAGATTTGTGCGGCTGGCCTTATGATAATACCGGCAAAAAGCCGATAAACCACAACTCTCACACTTTGGTTTCCTGGCTACACAAACGTATCTTCCATGAAGAATAAGCCAGTGGTGAGCAATTGCCCTAATTTCTTCGGGAATATTTTTAGTTAAATCATTTTCAACTGCAAGGGGGGTCTTTCCATTGGAAAGGCCAATTCTTCTGGATACTCTATAAACATGAGTATCTACTGCTATAACTGGTTTGTGATATATAACAGATGCAATAACATTAGCTGTTTTCCTACCAACACCAGGCATTTTCTGCAACTCTTCTGGAGAATCTGGCACCACTCCCCCAAATTCATTATAGAGCATATGAGCCATCTTAACAAGGTGCTTACTTTTATTATTTGGATAGGTAACCGATTTAATAAATTCAAAAACTTCTTGGGCAGTAGACTTTGATAGAGCCTCGGCATTGGGATATCTCTCAAATAAAGAAGGAGTTACCAAATTAACTCTTTTATCTGTACATTGAGCCGAGAGAATAACTGCTACAACAAGCTGGTAGGGATCGCTGTAAAATAGTTCGCTTTCTGCAACAGGCATATTCAATTGGAACCAATCAATTACTTTGGTGTATAGCTCTTTTCTTGTCATTTTTTTATTAAAAAAATTGAACTCTACATATCTAGAATTTGTGAAAGGTCTATCTCTTGAGTCATTTCCAACTCTTGACAGGTCATGTTTTTACAAAGTAATACCCGCCCCGGATATCTTTTATACAAAGATCTATTATGAGTTACAAAAATTATAGCAGGTAAATATAATCTGTGAATACTCATAAATAGCTCCATTATCTCATTTGCTGTTTCGAAATCTAAATTTCCTGTAGGTTCATCTGCTAAGATAATTTCGGGATTATTAAGTAATGCTCTTGCAATTGCAACCCTCTGCTGTTCTCCCCCCGAAAGCTGGTGTGGCATTTTATGACTCTTTCTAATCATATCTACACTCTCGAGTTTCTCTTGTATGATTTTGTCTATCTCTTTCCTATTTTTCCAACCAGTTGCCAAAAGAACAAAAAGCAAGTTTTCATATACAGAGCGGTCCGATAAAAGCTGAAAGTCCTGAAAAACAACTCCTATACGCCTCCTAAGATGTGGTATCTCTTTTTGTTTCAATTTTTCTAAAGCAAATCCCGACACTGTTCCCGAGCCACTTTTTAACGGAAATTCCCCAATTATTGTTTTAATAATAGAAGTTTTACCACTACCAACCCTTCCAATAATATAGACAAAATCACCTCTATCTATCGTGAGATTAACATCGGTTAAAATAAGATTTTCTTGTTTGGCAATTTGTGCGCCTACTAACTCAATAAGTGGCTTTTTATCTTCTGACATAATAAATATCAATGTTATTAGAGGCAAATTTACTAAATTTGACATTTAAAAGCCATATTTAATCAAAAACAATATATAATGAGTGCAATATTAAACCGGAAATTTGTTTTACTGCTTACTCTATACATCTTTGTATTCGGCTGTAATCTTTTTGCCCGGGACGCTCAAGATAAGTTTTCCGAAAAATATATGATTGCTGTAGAGCTATATAACAAAGGAATGCTACAAGCGGCTGAAATTGAATTTGAAACTCTTTTATCTACTGAAGAGATTAACAAAAAGAGTTTTATTTGCGATATCCAATCATATTTAGCACTAATTTCAATAGAGAGTAATCGCCCAAATATGGACGATAAATACAACCAAATAGAAAAGTACTGGAGTAACAGCTCTTTAATATCTTTAGTTCGTTTACGCTATGCCTCGCAACTTTTTGATAGGGAGCAATATGAACAAGCAATTGCAATCTATGAGTTAATAGATATTAATAATTTGGCAAAACCCGACAGAAACGAGTATAATTTCAAAAAGGGATATTCGTTTTTTCATATTGGAGATAGCCAAACAGCTATTTCGTTATTAGGAGAAGTAATTAATGCGCCTTTCGATAGCTTTACAAACCCTGCATATTACTACTCTGCCCACATGCATTATGTTAGAAGAGAATTTAATAAAGCAATAGCCCTATTCGAGAAAATAAATCACGACCCAAGATTTTCACTTTTTAGTAAGTATTATATACTGGAAAGCAAGTTTATGCTAAAAGATTATGCCTATGTAACAGAAAAAGGTGATGCGCTTTACAATGAACTAAACGGTGAGTTAAAAACAAAAAGTGCAAGAGTTATTTCCGAAGCTTATTTTGCTCAGAATAATATAGAAAAAGCTAAGCTTTACTTAGATAAATATACAGCTACAAAAAGTCTCATATCTAGAAGAGATCTTTATTATGCAGGAATACTAGCCTACACCCAATCTAAATACCAAGATGCCATTGAGTTATTCAAGCAAGTTGTCTCTCTAGAAGACAGCATTACTCAAAATGCATCTTACCATCTTGGCCGTTGCTATATTGAAATTAAAAATAAATTTGAAGCTCTCAACAGTTTTGCGCTAGCCTCTCGTGGAAATTTCGATCTTTCAATAAAAGAAGATGCTGTTTTTAACTATGCAAAACTATCTTTCGATTTAAATTCCGATATTTCTAAATTCAAAAACTATTTAGACACCTACTCTCCCTCAGAGCACAAATTCAACGAAATACAAAATTACATTGCCACTTCTTACTTAGTTAATCAAGATTATAAATCGGCCATTGAGATTCTTAGAACCATCAAAAATCCAAATACTAAAGAGGTAGTAAACCTTCAAAAAGCAACTTTTCTAAGAGGATTACAACTAGTAAACCTAGGAGCATATCGCGATGCCATTCCTGTTTTTGAGCTCTCTTTAATCAATGGCTCATATAATAACAATCTCTATAATGTAACTCGCTATTGGCTAGCAGAGGCCTATTATCGTAACAATCAATTTAAAAGATCTGTAGATATTAATCTTGAACTTGCAACTAAAAACAATGATTTTAGAGGCAACAAAGAGTACTCATCTTCACTTTACAACTTAGCTTATGGCTATTTTAAAATGGGAAATTTCGTACAAGCCGAAAATTGGTTTAAACGCTACCTAAATCTTGCTCGTGGAGAGATTTTATACTCAGACGAGGCAATGGCAAGATTGGGTGACTCTCATTTTATGCAAAGAAAATACGAAGAGGCAATAGTTGCCTTCTCAGGAATCTCTGTAAGTAATAAACAGCTAAGGCAATATGCCCTTTATCAAACATCTATGGCAAAGGGTCTTTTAGGAGAAGATAATACCAAAGCAACTCTTCTTAAAGAACTTGTTTCTAGTGGAATAACTAGTGCTCTCTACCCAGAAGCTCTATTTGAATTGAGCAGGACACTAATTCAAACAGGAGATGATAATACTGCATCCCAGTATCTTACAGAGCTCAGCCAAAAATTTTCAAATAGTCCATACTACTCTAAAGCATTATTAGAATTAGGGCTCATTAATTTAAACAGAGGTAATAACACAATAGCCATAAATTACTATAAGAAAATCCTTGAAGAGGCCCCTCAATCTCTAGAAGCACAAAGTGCTATAGCCGGTCTAGAAAATATTTATCAAAATATGGGAAACGCTCAGGAGTTTCTTACCTACATAGATGCTCTTGGCCTTTCGCAAACTAGGACTCCAACAGAAAGAGAGCTTATAGTATTCAATTCTGCCGAAAAGCAATTTATCTCTGGCAACTATGCAGCGGCGCTCTCTTCTCTTACTTCATTTATAAAAAACTATCCAAATGGTGCTAAAACAGCTCATGCATGGTTTTACCTTGGGGAATCTTACCAAAAAACAGGCAAGCCCGAACTTGCTCTAGATGCTTTTATGAAAGTTATGGAAACTGGAGAAGGATCGTTCACAGAACTGGCAACTTTAAATTATGCCCGTATTTCTTACAACTTAGAAAACTATAGACAAGCAGTAAAAGCATACTCTTCTCTAAGCTTAATTGCTAAGCTAGACAATAATATAATTGAAGCAAACACTGGTCTAATGCACTCATTTTTTATGGATAAGCAATATGAGAATGCAATTGCACAAGCAAATAAAACAATGCTTTTAAATATATCTCAACAAGAACAGACGCAATCTAACTATATTGTTGCAAAATCTTATTATTCATTAGGCAACAGAGTTGCAGCAATGAAATATCTAATAGATTTAGCCAAAAATAAGGTAACTCCCGAGGGTGCCGAAAGCGCATATCTTATTATTTCCGATGCTTTCGATAAAGGAGATTTTACTAAAGTTGAAAAAGAAGTTTACAAATTTTCCGATTCTAATACTCCGCAAAGCTATTGGTTAGCGAAAAGCTATATTCTACTTGGAGACACTTTTGCCGAAAGAGAAAATTGGGAGCAGGCCAAGGCAACATACAAAAGTATTTTGGAGTCATATCCCGCAAACAGTAAAGATGACATCAAAGAGCAAATTAAAATGAGATTATCAAAAATTGAAGAAAAACAAGCCAAATGAAATTCTATCAATACAATATAATTATTGCTGCATTACTGCTCGTTACTACAGTAAGCAACGCTCAGCAAGTAATAGATCCTACCCTAGAGGTTAATAGGAACTTTGATGCTAAATTATTGGAAATATCAAAGAGCAAGTTATATACAAGTTTCAACGACTCTTTGGGAAGATTCGACCTCTCCTTTGATTATACTATTTTTGATAAACCCATGAAGGACTTATATGAATTCTCTCCTCTCTCCTCGGCCAAAATAGAAAAAAATTTAGATGTAGCTAGCCCCTTTCTTTTCTTGAAAGCTGGTACAAATATGCCCTTAAATCCTTATGGAAGCATCTATTTACAACCTCGTATAGCAAACAACTTATCTCTTGTTATAACAGGCTCTCACAACTCATTTTTAAGCAAATTACCAGCCTACTCTTTAGAAAATCAAAGGGTAAATAAAGGAGCAACAAAGATAGCAGCACCCTCTTCAAACACTAATTTAGGTTTAGATTTTAAATATCATTGGAACAAAGGAGAGGTAGGATTAAATGGAGGTTACAAAAATAGAATGAGTAGCTATTATGGCTTTAATCAAGAGATGATAAGCTCTATGGCATACTATCCCCTCTTTGAACATTCACACTCTCAATCTTTTATGAGAGATTCTATGAGTCACTCCACAAATATTACAGGAGCTACTCTCTATGTAAAATCCTTAAATAAAAATCCGAACAGTTTTTATTACAATGTAACAGCATCTTATTCAAAGCTATTTGATAGAGAATCTCATATATACTCGTCACTATTTGTTTCTCCTTCAATTGATAACATAAAACTCGCCAATAACAAACTCTCCGAACAATATTTGAATCTAGCTCTCACTACTGGAGCTGGGTTTGCAGGATTCAACAAAATTCTTGCAGGAGTAAAATATGAAACATCAAACTCTCAATATAGCGACTCTCTTAATAGAAGCAATCTAGAACTCCATCCACGATATCTCTTCAAAAAAGGGAAATGGAGTTTCGATTTAGGATTTAAATATAACATGTGGTGGGATGTAACTTCACACAACTTCAATATCTATCTTAGCTCTAGTGCTCAAATAGAGATAATAGATAATAAGTTTTGGTTATATGGCCTTATTGATGGTAAAAATAATTTCATGAACTATCAAAAAATATTGGAAATGAACCCGTGGATAAGCTCAGCCACTCCAGTTCAAAATATAGAGCAACCAATTATAGCAAGAGTAGGTATAAAAGGCAAAATTAAAGACAAACTATCATATAATTTATATGGAAGCTATGATAAATATATAGATCAAATCTATTTCTTCTCTAACACTCTAAATTACTTTTCAGAGAATTTACCTATAAATAGCTTTGATGCACTCTACAAAAACGAAAAAAGAATAGGGATTGGTGCCGAGGTTTCTTTTTATAGCAAAAGTTTTGAAGGATCATTTAATACCAATATTTATAACTATAAAGATGACAATAACATGACCAATACTCATTACAACTATTCTCCCTTTGAATTAAAAGTAACGGGGCGTTATAATTGGAGAGAGAGAATTGTTATTAGTGGTGCTTTCATGTACAAACAAAAGAGTCCAGCCCTCATAGATCAAATCCTTATTAGTTCAACTATTAACCCAACTATATATATGCCCTCATACGCCAGATTAGACCTTAATTTATCATATGTGTATAACAAAAATTTAACTTTTTTTATTCAGCTTAACAATATTCTGAACTCGAAAGTCTTTGAATATACAAACTATACAATGCCAGGGTTTAACGGAGGTGCAGGATTAACCTTTAAACTCTGATATTCACATAATTAAATAATTTCTAAAACCTAATAATTAGAGCAACTTTATTAGGTTTTTTTTTCGTTTTGTATTATCTTTGTTTCTTTAAAATAAGAGTATAATAAGATGAATGAAAAAGTGTCTACTTTGGCCGATGGCCAATATTCAGCAGAGAATATTCAGGTTCTGGAGGGATTAGAAGCGGTAAGGAAAAGACCGTCAATGTATATAGGAGACATCGGATCTAGAGGTCTTCACCATTTAGTGTACGAAGTTGTAGATAATTCAATAGATGAGGCTTTAGCAGGTTATTGCACACTCATAGAAGTTGTTATAAATGCCGATAACTCAGTCACAGTAACAGATAATGGGCGCGGAATTCCAACAGATATGCACGAGAAAGAGGGCCGAAGCGCTCTTGAGGTTGTTTTAACTGTATTGCACGCAGGAGGTAAATTCTCCAAAGATTCATATAAAGTATCAGGAGGGTTGCACGGAGTTGGCGTATCGTGCGTAAATGCTCTCTCTATCCAGCTTATTGCCGATATTCACCGCGACGGCAAACATTTTCGTCAAGAGTTCAGCAAAGGAGTTCCCCTATATCCAGTTAAAGTAATGGGAGACTCAGAGCTAAGAGGTACAACAATAACTTTTAAGCCCGATCCAGAAATTTTCGTTCTTGGAATTCCTTACAGCTACGATATTCTAGCTACAAGGCTAAGAGAATTAGCATTCCTTAACAAAGGGATTAAACTCACTCTAACAGATCTAAGAGAAAGTGTAGAGCACGACGAATCCAATGAAGAAGAAGAGAACGAAACGAACAAGCTATTTAAACATAACGTCTATTATTCTGAACTCGGCCTACTAGAGTTCGTAAAATTTCTAGATGGCACTCGCGAGAACCTTACAGAGAATCCAATTTATTTAGAGACAGAAAAAACAGGCATACCCATAGAGATTGCTATGCAATATAACTCTGGATTCTCAGAGAATATTCACTCATATGTCAATAACATTAATACAATAGAGGGTGGAACTCACCTTACTGGTTTCCGAAGAGGTCTTACCACAACTCTCAAGAACTTTGCCGATAAAAACGGAATGCTCGCTAAGCTAAAATTTGATATAGATGCATCAGACTTTCGTGAAGGTCTCACAGCAATTATATCTGTAAAGGTACAAGAGCCTCAGTTCGAAGGTCAAACCAAAACAAAACTAGGAAACTCAGAAGTATCGGCAGCTGTTTCACAAGCAACCACAATAGCTTTAGATAATTATCTAGAAGAGAATCCTAGAGATGCAAAAATCATTATAGACAAAGTTATACTTGCAGCAACTGCACGTCACGCCGCACGTAAAGCTCGTGAAATGGTACAGCGCAAAACTGTTATGTCTGGCTCTGGATTGCCTGGTAAACTTGCAGACTGCTCTAATAGAGATGCCACCGTAACAGAAGTATTCCTTGTAGAAGGGGACTCTGCGGGAGGTACTGCAAAAAGCGGTAGAGACAGAAACTTCCAAGCTATTCTTCCTTTAAGAGGTAAGATTCTTAACGTAGAAAAAGCTATGGAACACAAAGTATTCGAAAGTGAAGAGATCAGAAATATTTACACTGCACTTGGTGTAACCATAGGAACAGAAGAAGATAGTAAGGCACTAAATCTTGCCAAATTAAGATATCATAAAGTGATAATAATGACCGACGCAGACGTTGACGGAAGTCATATAGCCACACTTATTCTCACATTCTTCTTCCGCCATATGCAAGATCTCATTAAAAATGGTCACGTATATATTGCTACTCCCCCACTTTACTTAGTAAGAAAAGGGAAACAAGAGCAATATTGCTGGAATGAAGAAGATAGAATGGAAGCCGTTCTTAGAATTGGAAAAGGCAAAGAAGCTGGTGTTCATATTCAAAGGTACAAAGGTTTGGGAGAGATGAACGCTATTCAACTGTGGGATACAACAATGAATCCAGAAACTAGATTGCTCCGTCAAGTACACATAGATAATGCTGCCGAAGCAGATAGGATTTTCTCTATGCTCATGGGAGACGAGGTACCGCCTAGACGCGAATTTATTGAAACTCACGCAAAATACGCCAATATTGATAGCTAAATACTATAAGAGTGGAGTTGCTCTCTTAATTATTACTATTTTAATATCTGTAAATGCACAGGCATTTTATATAAAAGAAAGAGCAAACGAAGAGAAAGATGTTTCGGCAAAAGCTATTGCTTTACCGTTTCCTACTCCTTTCAATCCATATTTGTATGGGTCTATATTCAAGTTTACCACAACTAAAAAAATTAGCCCTATACATGACTATCTAAGGACTCTCGAATATTCCGATATGCCCGAAGAGTACGATATATGGAGCGATACCAAGATTAATCCATACCAAGTAAGTCTTACAGATATGAAAGATACTGTTAAGATAGATGTATCGGGTTATTATCCTCCTTCTGTAAAATATGTAACCTCCAATTTTGGATTTAGAAAGTGGAAACATCATTATGGAATAGACTTAAAAGTTCACCCAGGCGATAGCGTATACAACGCATTCGACGGAGTAATAAGAATTACCAAAAGAGTGCGCGACTATGGTAATTATGTTGTAGTAAGGCATTTTAATGGATTAGAAACCCTCTATGCCCATCTTAATAAAATTACAGTAAACATTGGCGATACAATTAAAGCCGGCATACCTGTTGGGCTAGGTGGAAGCACTGGAAGATCTACCGGTTATCACTTACATTTTGAAATAAGATATTTGGGTAACCCAATTAACCCAAATGACATTATTGATTTTGAATCTACTAACATTAAAAATAGTGTTTTTGCACTCAATGCACAACATTTTGCATATAAGAAAGAGATAGATAAAATTCGATTTTGGAAAATAAAAAGTGGAGATACCCTAGGGAGAATCGCCTCTAGAACAGGAGTTTCAATTTCAAAACTATGCTCACTAAATGGTATTAAACGGAGTTCCATTTTAAGAATTGGACAAAGAATAAGATACACATAATAAGTATATAACTATGGATATTTTTGATAGAATTTCAAATGACGAAGGTGGTCCGTTGGGACAATACCGAAAAAAATCTCACGGATATTTTACATATCCTAAGCTAGAAGGACCTATAGAGCCCAAAATGATGTTCAATGGCACAGAAATGCTTGCCTGGACTTTCAATAACTACTTAGGATTGGCAAACCACCCCGAAATAAGAAAAGCCGATGCCGATGCAGCTGCAAAATGGGGTTTAGGATATCCTATGGGAGCTAGAATGATGAGCGGGCACACCGAATTACACGAGAAATTAGAAAAAGAGTTAGCCGATTTCGAACTGAAAGAAGATGCTTTCTTGTTCAATTTTGGTTATCAAGGGATGGTTTCTACAATTGATGCCTTAGTAACTAGACACGATATTATAGTTTACGACTCAGAAGCTCATGCCTGTATTATGGATGGAGTAAGGCTTCACATGGGTCAAAGAATTGTATATCCCCACAACGACATCGAAAAATGTGAAAAAGCACTTGCTAGAGCCTCTAGACTTGTTGCAGAAACAGGTGGAGGAATCTTGCTTATCACAGAGGGAGTTTATGGAATGACCGGAGATCTTGGCATCCTAGACAAAATTGTAGAGCTAAAGAAAAAGTTTAATTTCAGAATTATTATAGACGATGCCCACGGGTTTGGTGTTATGGGAGATAACGGCCGAGGTACATCGGAGCACTATAACGTTATGGACCAAATTGATCTTTACTTTGGAGCATTTGCAAAATCAATGGCATGTATCGGTGGTTTTGTTGCAGGGCCAAAATCCATTATAGATTACCTAAGATACAACCTACGTTCACAAATCTACGCTAAATCGCTCCCAATGGCTATTGTAGAAGGCTGTTTAAAAAGAGTAGAGATGATTCGCACAATGCCAGAACTTCGCGAAAAATTATGGACTATAACACGCGCAATGCAAAAAGGGCTTCGCGAAAGAGGCTTTAATATTGGAAAAGCAGAAGCTTGCGTAACACCTATATTCCTAGAAGGAAACCTAGCAGAAGCTACAAATATAATCATAGACCTTCGTAATAACTACAAGATTTTCTGCTCTGCAGTTATCTACCCAGTAGTTCCTAAAGGAGTTATTATGTTCCGTATAATCCCTACAGCAATGCACTCTTTGGAGAATGTAGAGTACACCCTAAAAGCCTTTGGAGAAATCCAAGACAAGCTTAAAGCTGGTAAGTACAAAGCCGAAGAGATGATAAGCATGGCTATAGAAGATTAATGTGAACGTTGCTTAGATAGTTACTATGTTTAAAGGTAAAGTCGTAATAATAACAGGAGCCAGTTCTGGAATAGGAATGGCAGCAGCTAAAGAGTTTGCTAAGAATGGGGCGAAAGTTGTAATTGCAGCTAGAAGTACCAATAAGTTAGAAGATCTTAAGCAAGAACTCTCTTCATATACAGAGATTCTTTCAGTTAAATGCGACGTTACTATTGAAGAGGAATGCAAAAACTTAATAGAGAAGTCTATAGAAGCATTTGGCAAAATAGACATTCTGGTAAATAATGCCGGATTATCTATGAGAGCTCTCTTCAAAGATCTTGAACTAACAGTAATCAAACAACTTATGGATGTAAATTTTTGGGGCACTGTATACTGTACAAAGTATGCGCTGCCCCATATTTTACACCAAAAAGGCTCTATTGTAGGAGTTGTCTCTATAGCAGCATTCAAAGGTTTGCCAGCTCGCAGTGGCTATTCCGCCTCTAAATTTGCCGTGTATGGATTTTTGGACACACTTAGAGTAGAACATCTAAAAGATAACCTACATGTGATGATTTTTGCTCCAGGCTTTACAGCCTCTAACGTAAGAGAGCATGCACTGGTAGCAGATGGAAGCAAACAAGGTAATACTCCTAGAGACGAGGGCAAAATGATGAGTGCCCAAGAATGTGCTCTACATTTATTAAAAGGAGTAAAAAAGCGTAAAGCTCAAGTTGTGCTTACACCTATTGGAATAACTCTTGTAATCTTAAATAAATTCTTTCCCCGCCTGGTAGATCGTTTGGAGTATAACTTCATGAAAAAAGAGCCAGGATCTCCACTCAAATAGTCTGCTCGGTTTAGAGAGAAATAATACTTTAGAGAGATAGAATATTTTCTGCTAGTTTTTCTATAAGTAGTTTCCTTGCCTCTATACTTGCCCAACCAATATGAGGTGTGAGCACCATTTTTTCGGGATTCTTAAGTGTAAGATATGGATGTCCTTCTGGAATTGGTTCATCTTCATAAACATCTGTAACAGCTCCTGCAATCAAACCGAAATTAAGAGCCTGTGCTAAATCATTTTCATTGACAATACCCCCTCGGCCCATATTAACTAATAGAGCACTAGTTTTCATAGCCTTTAACTCTTTTAATGAGATAAGGTTTTTTGTCTTCTCATTGAGAGGAGAGTGAATGGAAATAATATCACTTTTAGCAATTAATTCGCTAAGGCATACAGAAGGGTAATCTTTGCAATGCGCAACCCCACCAGTAGAATAGTAAAAGACATTACAGCCAAAAGCAGAAGCAATTGTAGCTACTTTTTTACCAATGTTTCCCATACCTATTACACCAAAGTTTTTTCCTTTTAATTCAAAAAATGCTCTACCTGTATCAGTGAAATGACCATTTTTAGAATAAGAGCCATTTTTAACTACAGAATCGAAATATATAGTACTATTTATAAGAGCCAAAAGCGATCCAAAAGTAATTTGTGCAACACTATCGGTAGAGTAATTGACTACGTTTTTAACAGGAATACCAATTTTTTTTGCATACTCAACATCTATATTATTTGTCCCTGTAGCGGCAACGCATATTAATTTCAGATTTTTCGCAGAATCAATCTCACTTTTCCCTAATTTTACTTTGTTAACTATAACAACATTGGCCTCTTTGATTCTGGATATCACCTCGTTTGGCTCTGTTAAAGAATAGCAAACGAGTGTTCCTAACTCCTCTAACTGCGAAAAATTGGCATCTTCTCCCAAAGTAGACGCATCTAGAAAAACAATTTTCATATAAAATTTTATGCTTTAACTAAAATAATAAATAGAATCTACAAAATTAATC
>CAYIYT010000015.1:0-42417 GCA_964367735.1 uncultured Muribaculaceae bacterium | reverse complement strand
ATTTTGGTGAGTTAATCTCAATAGTAGTAGCATTCTCGTGGATGTTCACTGCCCTTTTTTTTGAATTTGCAGGTAAGCGAGTTGGGTCACTAACAGTGAATCTTCTAAGACTCTTTTTTGCTTTTTTCCTCCTAGGCGCACTACTCTATTTCACAACCGGCTCCATGCTACCAGTTGAGGCAGATGGCAAAACTTGGTTCTGGATGACACTCTCTGGATTGGTAGGTTTTGTATTTGGAGATTTATGCCTCTTCTACTCATATATAATTATAACAGCCAGGTTCTCTCAACTTCTCATGACATTGGCACCCCCATTCGCAGCATTTTTCGGATGGATGCTACTAGATGAAAGAATGTCTTCAATGGGATTTTTAGGTATGAGCGTAACCCTTACCGGTATTGCAATTTCAATTCTTAAACGCAACCCAAAACCAGGCACCGATTCACTAATTGCAGGGGCCAGCAACCTCACTGTTGTAACAGAATTCGAAAAAAAGAAAATGAGCAGCTTCATAAGCAAACTCAAACCAAATGTGAGCCTGCATCTACCACTGAAAGGAGTGCTCCTTGGCTTAGGAGGCGCTTTAGGTCAAGGTCTTGGAATAGTCTTGAGCAAACTTGGAATGAATAGTTATGCAATAAGTGCAGCAGGTACAGAAGCAGCCCAGTATATTCCATTTGCCGCTACCCAAATCAGAATTATAACCGGAGCAATTGGGTTTGCACTTATAATTTTACTCACCGGCCGTAGCAAAGTATTAATAGAAGGAATCAAAGACAAAAAAGCTAGTCTAGCAATTTTCGGAGGCGCAATATTCGGCCCATTCCTAGGAGTATCCCTCTCACTAATGGCCGTCCAACACACAAACACAGCAATCGCTTCCACCATTATGGCCACCACTCCCATCCTAATTTTAATCCCATACGTACTCTTCTACAAGAAAAAAATAACCATGATAGAATTCGCCGGTGCAATCCTAAGCGTAGGCGGCGTAGCCCTCTTCTTTTTGTAGGCCGAGGCATACATAACTGCTTGTTTTTTAAAGAATAAATACTAAGTTTACTACTCATACTTAAGAAAATGAAAAAACTTATATTTATCGCTACATTATTTTTTATTCTAAGTGCCTGTACAAAAAATAAAAACCTAACAGAGGTACTAATTGAATATGATAAACTGAGTCCTGTTGATTTCTTTAGTCCAAAATATTTTTCAGACATTAAACCTATCTCACTCAATACAGATACAACTATTTTTGGTGAAAGTTTGTATTTAAAAATTAAGAACGGTTCTTACTACATATTTGATCAACAGCAATCTACCGTTTCTACCTATAGTAGTGATGGGAATTTAACTAGCATCATATCTAACATTGGTAGAGGGCCTGGTGAATACCTATTCATTAGAGATTTTTATATAGAAGACAATAATACAATTGTGTTATTATGTAATAACCCACCCAAGGTTATAAAGTATTCCCAATCTGGAACTTTCATTGAAGAGTTTGAACTCCCATTTAATGCCATGTCATTTATTAGACAAAATGATTCTTATTGGTTCTTTAAAGAGAGAACTCTAGACGAAACGTTTAAAAATAACACCCTTATTGAAACGGACAAGAACTTTAAAACTATTAGTTCACACTTACCTATGCGAGAAATGATTTTTGAGGGTTTCGCAGAAAAGAGTTTTTCGTTAGCAATAGATAACTCAATCTTGTTAAAACACACTTTTGATGAGACAATTTATAGAATTAATGAAGATACAATTGCACCTGCATATAAGTTAAATTGGGGTTCTCTAGCTTATCCAGAGCAGTTCTTTATAGCAGATGATATTATGGATGCATATGATGTATTTTCTAACACAACCTCTGCCTCTATCTATGCTGCATTTGAAAATACTGACTACTTACTATTATATGTAGAAGAAGCAGGGTTGGAACAAAGGTTTGGATATTTACTGTATAACCGCAAAACTGGCAATGTATTATTTGAAAAATTTAGACCAGAAAATATCATTGTCAATACTCTGGGATGTCCCAAAGCATTGACCAATGATAATGCTATTGTGTTTGTTGTAGATGTAGATTCACTAGAAGATCTAGCTCTAGAAATCCCTTTGCTATCAAAATTTGAACAAATTCCTATAAAAGGCAAAAAGGGATATATACTATTAAAGTTTTATATCAAATAATTACCTCTCAAGCTCTACTAAATTTACATATTCTAAATCTATAAGAATGGCTTCCCAACTGGCAAAACTACTTTGCCTGCAAGGTCGTTAATTATGATGGCGGCCATCATGTACCATGCTCCTAAGGCGCAGAATATAAGTTCGTAACCGGCAACTTTATTAAGGATTGGGTAACCAAAATGGCCCAAAACTAGAAGGATAAACCCTATTAGTAGTAATCCAAATGTGATTGCCATTGCCTTGTGTACTCTAAGTGAGGCTATGAACATTATTAAGGTATAGAGAGTCCATGCAAGCATAAAGAAACCTACATCTGTTGTACTAGATTGGTAAACGTTAAAGTGGTTTAGCATCCAAATAACTCCAAGACCTATCCAGAAACTCCCATAGGCAGTGAACGCACTGTACCCAAAGTTATTACCCATACGTTGCTCTTGAAGCCCGGCTATCATTTGAGCAAGTCCGCCAAAGATAAAACCCATTGCCACTACAGGGCCCAAACCCATAATTCCAATATTATGGAATTGTAATAAAAGTGTTGTTAATCCGAAACCTGCAAGGCCCACCACTGCAGGATTTCCCATTTTTTTCTCCATTTTTCTCCTATTTTTTTATTTAAAAGCGTGCGAAGATAATACAAAACCTATTAAAAGCATAAAGAAGAAGAGCGCAAAGCATATTATACAGATAAGTTTAGGAGATTTAAGGTTTTATCTCTAAGTTTGCACCCGCATTGGTGCCCGTTTGGGCTTAATTGGGAATGTCGTGAAATTCGGCAACAGTTCCCGCTGCTGTAAGTTCCAGGAGTAAATACCACTCCACAAGCTTTTAACACAAAGTCACTGCCGTTTTGGTTACGGTGGGAAGGCGTTAAAAGAGGAACGAGTCAGAAGACCTACCCGTGATTCGAATTTTACAAGCTACGGGTTATGGCTAGGTAATATGGCATCCTTTTATTAATTGCACGTTGTGCTCGCCAGCTGTAAAATTCGATTGATTAATTATTAACCAATTTAATTTATAGCAAAATGGACAATTTTCCACAAAAAAAATCAATTTTCAATCGTTTAAAATCGGGAGCAACCACTACTCTTTTGATTTTACTCTCTCTCTCTCTCTTTACAACATCTTGTGAGAAAGAGGAAAACTTCTCTGCTCCAATAATAACAAACATTGGCATTAGTGCCGATACCACTATCTCTCTTGGTAGCACTCTACAACTAGCACCTACTCAGTCTGCAGAAATTGGCACAACCTTCGAATGGAAAGTAAACTTCGCCGTAGTCTCTACAGAACCCAACTTCCTGTTTAAGCCCGAGGTTGAGGGTACTTATACTGTAATTCTTGAAGCCACCAATAAAGGGGGAACAGCTAGCAAACAAGCAATTGTAACTGTAAAGAAATATTACAAAGGAATTGTAATAATAAATGAAGGTTGGTTCGGGCACGAGAATGGAAGTGTTAACTATTTTAATCTAAATACTAATACACAGCATTTAAACGCATTCAAAGAGAGAAATCCAGGGTTCGACCTCGGCGTAACCACACAATACGGAACCATTGAAGGAGGCAATCTCTATATTATATCTAAAATGGGAAAATCAATTTCGGTTGCCGATGCATCTACAATGAGAGAGAAAAATTCGCTAACACTTGATAAAAGCATAAGTGGTAGGGCTTTTACTACTTTAAACGACCAATTAGGAATATTGACCACAAGCAAAGGGGCATTTAAATTAAATTTAAACCCACTTTCATTAGGAGAAGCTCTTTCTGGGCTAGAAGATGTAAGTAACAAGCAGTGTGGAGCTGTCTACTCTAATGGCAAATATATTTTTGTAATATCTCAAGCAAAAGGTGCTCTTATCTATAATTCTACCACTTTCGAACTAGTAAAAACAATAGAAAAGGTAGAAGTTGGTTTTGCAAGAACAAATGATGGCAATATTTGGGCTTCCAAAAACCAAACAGCACTAATAAAAATAGACCCTAATACCCTTGCAACAACTGAATATCCATTACCAGCAGCAGCTAAAATTTATAATAGCTGGGGTGCTTGGAATGCAGGCTCTTTATGCGCAGCATACAAAGAAAATGCACTATACTTTGCTAAATCTGGTGCATGGGGTGGCGGAAATGCTATCTATAAATTTATCCCAGGCAAAGAGAGTTCATTAGACAAAGTTTTTGCTACTGGCAAAGAAGACGATGCTTTTTATGGAGCCTCTATAGCAATTGACCCTTCTACAGATAATATAGTTGCAACTTATACTAAGAGCGGATGGGGAGATGGATTCAAAGACAACAGATTAGTTATTTATAGTGGTAAAAATGGTGCCGAAATTAAACGTATAAAGTTCGATCATTTCTGGTTTCCATCAATGATCCTTTTTAATTAAATCAATAATTAATTGAATTTTATAAAACAATAAGATGAAAAATATTAAAAATTATATTCTAATACTTATGGTAGCTTTAGTACTACCATTTGCAACCTCATGCAAGAAAGATGAGCCTGTTAAACCAACAGTTGCGGCTCCATCTATAACACAAATAAAAGGCCCCGAGAATCTATCTACAATAATAGTTGGTACATCGCTATCTCTTAGTGCAGAAGCCAATCTTGAAGAGGGTGTATATACTTGGAATGTTAATGGTGAAGATTACCCTAATAATCTACCCACAGTAACTATTGGAATTACAAAAGGTGGCGAATATAACATTAAACTAACAGTAAGTAATATAAGTGGCAGCGACGAATTTGCACTCAAATATTATGCAATAGAAGCAGCTGGAGAAGGATCTTCTAAGTGGATCTCAGAAATAATAGAGTACCGCCCAGCACCTGGTCAATTTATAAATAAATCACCAGGTAACCCTGCTAGCGCACAAACAATTGTGGGTAAAAAAGGAATGGTAACTCTTGGTGCATACGGTGGTTATATCTCTTTTAAATTTGACCATACAGTAATAAATGGAGAAGGAGACGATTTTGTTATTCATGGCAATGCTTTTAAAGGCAGCTCTGAACCAGGAATAGTAATGGTAGCATACGATGCCAACGGAAACGGGAAACCCGATAACGATGAGTGGTTCGAAATTAAAGGTAGCGCTCACAGCCATCCAAATACAAATCTTAATTATGAACTAACCTATTACAAGCCTTCTCAAACAGAAACAGCAGAAGATGTTAAATGGATTGATAATACTGGAGCCACTGGTTTTGTACATGCAATTACTTTCCACAAACAATGCTATTACCCATTATTTTATGCTCAAGGAGTACCAGAAACAATAAAGTTTTCAGGAACACTTCTCTCTCCAACTGCTATTCAAAATTCTAGCACAGGTAACTGGGTAGTAGGCGATTTAGAATGGGGCTACGTAGATAACTACTCGGCAACCTATCCATTAGCTGTAGAAGGTGATAATGACACCAAAAACACAAGTAAATTTGATATCGATAATGCTATTGACAAAGCTGGAAACCCAGTAAAACTAAAAGCAATTGATTTCATTAAAGTTTACACCGGCGTTAACCAAGAAGCTGGTTGGTTAGGCGAAACCTCTACCGAAGTATGTGGTGCTATATCACTAAGAATCAATCATTCTAACTAATACACCACGTGACTATTCATTAAAATTAGTTAGAGTGATTTATTTAAAAAAATTGTTACCGGCCATTTTATTTGTAACGTATTGCGCTACACTCTTTTCTGCTACCCCTCAAACTACAGCATCGCAAGATAGTACCCGCAGGTTGGGAGCCGCAAAAGTTTCTGCCATCAGAATAGAAAAGAGTATAGCAATTACAAAGACAGAGATAGATTCGCTTCTTCTCTCTCAATCTGTGAACAGCTCGCTAGCCGGGCTGCTCTCTAGAGAGACTCCCGTTTTTGTAAAAAGCTACGGAATGGGATCTATGGCCACAGTCTCTTTTAGAGGCACAGCACCATCGCACACCCAAGTCAAATGGAACGGATTGAAAATAAACAACCCCATGCTGGGGCAAGTAGATTTTTCACAACTGCCTGTTTGGATGATAGATAAGGCACAAATTTTGCATGGAGGAAGCTCTCTTGTGGAGGGGAGCGGAGCACTAGGAGGTAGCGTACACCTCCAGAGCTCGGTTCATGCAAAGGAACAAAAGCCAAGACTATCTTTGGTTCAAAGAACTGCAAGTTTTAGAAACCTTGGAACGATGGTCTCTGCCGGGGCAGGCAACACCCGCATAGCAGGAGAAGTGCGATATATTTATGAAGAGGCCGGTAACAATTTTAAATTTAAAAACACTGCGGTTCTTCCAAATAGAACCGATATCCAAAAAAACGCACAATATACCCGAACTGGGGTATCGGCAAACTTAGTGCTAAAAGCAGCTGCAGGAGATAGAATTATGCAGAGTTTTTGGCATTTAGGATCGGGCAGAAACCTGCCCACAATAATGTCTTACGAGGGAAGAGGTCGTGAAGAGCATCAAAAAGATGTAGAAACACGCTATAGTGCGTCATGGGAAAGAGTTCGCACTAGATACCGACACTCTCTTATAAGCGGTTTTTCATATAATCGAATGGATTATTTTTTAGCCAACAAAACCGATATGGGGCAATTCACAAACGTAGATTCCCGTAGCAAGGCTAACTCGTTCCAGAACAGCTACAACATGCAGTACACCCTCTCTAATAGTTTTTTATTAAAGGGCGATGCTTCTTTAAATTTCTATAATGTTAAAACCCTAAACCACATAACGCAAGAAGGATACAAAGCAACCCGCACAGAATCAGGCGCCTCGGCATCTCTTTATTATAAAGGAGCAGGCAGGGTAAACGGGTATTTTTTAATAAGAGAAGAGTTTACCGATGGCAAATTTACACCATTCATGCCCTCTCTAGGAATAGAGTACTTGCTATCCAACTGGGCAGCAGTAAAAATGAATGTTACTCGCAACTATCACTTACCCACCCTAAACGACCTCTATTGGTTACCAGGAGGCAACCCCGATTTAAAACCCGAGAGAGGTTATACAGGCGATCTCTCATTTGAGTTTGGATCCTCTAATAGTGAATTGGCTTCTACTAGCTGGAACGCAGTTGTAACTGGGTACATATCACACATAAATGATTGGATTATTTGGAGACCTGGACAGTTCCGTTTTTGGAGCGCCTCTAATTTAAAAGAGGTGTTTGTAAGGGGTGCCGAATTTAACATTAATGCTTCTCACCTATTTCAAGAGAGTAAATTAAAAATTGATACTCGCGGTAACTGGGCAATCACCCGCACCACCAACCAAAAGCCAATGGAAAATAGCAATGACAATCCTGGGGCTATTTTAGACAACTCCAAAGGTAAACAGCTAATATACATACCCGTACATAAAGGAAATATCTCACTTACATTTAGCTATAGCGGTTATTCACTTATCTGGCACAGCTCCTACACAGGCGAACGTTTTACCACCTCTAGTAACGAAACTACTCGGCACACACTACCAGCCTACTCACTGCACAATCTCTCTCTAAGGAAAGAGCTTATCCTTTTTACGAAAAAAGTAACAGCCCTTATAGAAATTGAGAATCTCTTTAACACTCAGTACCAAGCAATTTTATGGAGAGCAATGCCCGGCACCAACTTTTCATTCACATTAAGAGTAGATCTTTAATTTTCATTTATAAATAATATGAGCAGCATTATAAATAAAATGAACAAATTATAAATATGAACAACATTATAAATAAATATGAATAATTCAATGAACATAAAATACTTAAAAGCAGTAAGTCTGAAAATGGTTATTGTCGCACTAGCTTTTATATTTGCAATTGGCTGTGACAAACAAGAAAATCCTACACCAGAACTTCACGAACCCTCTAAGGGGGTATTTATATGCAACGAAGGAAATTTTATGGATGGCAGCGCATCGTTAAGTTACTACAACATAGAAACTAAAACAGTTAAAAATCAAATCTTCTTCACTGCCAATAACGTTCCTCTAGGCGATGTTTGCCAATCTATGAATATAATTGATGGAAAGGGCTTTGTAGTGGTTAACAACTCAGGGAAAATTCAAGTTATAGATACCACCACCTTCAAATACATAGGCACCATAACAGATTTAAATTCTCCTCGTTATATAGAAAAAGTCTCCAACGACAAATATTACGTTACAGATTTATATAGCCCTATCATCACTATAATTGACCCTATAACTCTAAAAAGAAAAGGCGAAATAAAAGTTGGTGGAACAACAGAAATGATGGCCAAGGTGGGCAATTACGTCTACACAACTAGTTGGGGGTTTTCAAAAAACAAAGTATATAAAATAGATATACGTACAGATTCTGTTGTAGACTCATTGGTTGTTACCAGAGAACCCAACAGCATTGTTGCCGACAAGCACGACAATATCTGGGTGCTAAGCGACGGTGGATACGAGGGAGCACCAGGAGGACAAGAAGCAGCTGCACTCACCCGTATAAAAACCAGTTCGTTTAAAATCGATTACACCTATACACTGCCTACAATGGAATCTTCACCAACCAAGCTTTGCACAGACGGCCTAAAAGAGAACCTTTACTTTATAAATGGTGCTTGGGGAGGCTCTGTTCCTATGGGAGGTATATGTGAAGTAACACTTTTAAACACAAATTCTCCAAAAGTTGAATTAATTATTCCAGAAGAGGGGAAACTATTTTACGGGCTGGGAATAGACCCTCGCAACTCAGAAATTTATGTTAGTGATGCAATAGATTACCAACAAAAAGGAGTTGTGTACAGGTACTCTCCTAAAAGAGAACTAATACACCAATTCCGAGTAGACCTTATCCCAGGTTTTTTCTGTTTCAAATAATCTGTCTCACCCTAAAGTAGAATTACACTTTTTATCTGTAACCCGAATTACATTTTTTATCTGTAACCCGAATTACCCTTTTTATCTGTAAACCTATTTCAGGACGGTACAGCCTGGCGCACTTATCTAATAACCTACTATCAGTCAATCATTTCACTTTTTTAAATAGACCAAAAAAGGGGCATTTACAAAGGTCAGTAATCACACTACTAGATAGTTACAAGATAAGTGAGCAAACTGTCTTTAGTTTTAGATATAACTTTCGTAAGAAGACATATCTAACATACCATGACCAGAGAGGTTGAATAGGAGCACTTCGCTTTTACCAGCCTCTTTTGCTTTTAGGGCCTCACGTATTGTAGCAGCAATTGCATGAGTAGACTCTGGGGCAGGAATTATCCCTTCTGTTCTTGCAAACAACAACCCCGCTTTGAAAGTTTCTAGCTGTTCTATCGCACATGAATCTATAAATCCATCGCTCTTTAGTTGGCTCACTAGTTGCCCACCCCCATGATAACGAAGGCCAGCGGCATGAATCTGATCTGGTTGGAACTCATGTCCCAAAGTGTACATTGGTATAAGTGGCGTCATCCCTGCACTATCACCAAAATCATATTCAAATTTTCCGTTTGTCAGCTTAGGGCAAGCACTTGGTTCTGCCGCAATGAGTGTAAGCTTTTTTCTATCATTGATCTTACTCCTGCCGTCAATCTTTTGATTACTATCAAGATGATCTCTTGCGTCAAGATAATCTCTTACGTCAAGATGATGCCTTACGTCAAGATGATGTCTGAGAAACGGGAAAGCAATGCCTGAAAAATTGGAACCTCCTCCAAAACAAGCAATTATCTTATCGGGGTACTCACCTGCCATCTCCATCTGTTTCTCGGCCTCCAATCCAATTATTGTCTGGTGTAAAAGTACGTGATTCAAAACGCTACCTAATGTGTAACGTGTGTTTTGACCAGTGACAGCAACCTCTACCGCTTCAGAAATAGCCATACCAAGACTACCTCGGCAATTGGGATCGCTTGCCAACACTTTTCTCCCATAATTAGTTCTGTCACTTGGCGAAGGATATACTTTTCCACCATAACTGCCAATTACAAACTTACGATATGGCTTCTGCTCATAGCTTTGTTTAACCATAAACACCTCTAGATCAAGATTAAAATAGCCACAAGCAATACTCATTGCACTCCCCCATTGCCCTGCACCAGTTTCAGTAGTTAAATGTGTAATACCCTGCTTGCTATTATAGTAGGCCTGAGCCAATGCAGTGTTAAGTTTATGTGACCCAACAGGGCTCACACTCTCATTTTTGAAAAAGATCTTGGCAGGAGTATCCAAAGCCTTTTCTAAAGCATAGGCTCTAACCAGCGGAGTAGGTCTGTACATTTTATATAAATCACGCACCTCTTCTGGAATGTCTATCCATCGTTCACTCGAAAACTCCTGCTTAACCAACTCTTTTGCAAACAACCCTTCCATCTCTTCTGGCTTGAGTGGCTCTCTGGTTTGAGGGTTAAGCAAAGGCTTTGGTCTGTTTGGCATATCGGCAACAATGTTATACCACTGTCTCGGGATTTCGCTCTCGGCAAGCTGGAATTTTTTGGTTGCATTCATCTCTTTTAGGTTTAAAGTGTTTATAATTATTGATTTAATAAGTCTTGATTTGATTAATCTTAATTTAATTAGTCTTGATTTGATTAGTCTTGATTTGATTAGTAAAATATTGCTTATTTGGTTAGTTATTTAATTTCATAACTCTAATTTCAAAGCTTCTTTCGATTGTGGGCACAAAAAAAGCCCGGAGCGTGAGCACCGGGCTAAATATATTTATAGATAAAAAAATCTAAATCATAATATACTTACCATACAAACATTGGTGTGCTCACAAATCGATTAGATCTGTGCCACCAACAAAATTGTATGTTAAGATTTCTCTTCATCTGTTTTCTTCTACACAAAATTAATTAAATTTCCTTATCTACCAATTTTTTTATAGCTATTACCATTCTCGGTTTATCGAAAAGGTCTTTGCGAATTTCTACATGCGAGAAATATTCATCGGCAAAAAGGGCTGCGGTTTCACTGCCAAACTGCTCATTTATTTCCATGAAAATTGCCCCACCCGGCACTAGTAACTCCTTAGCTAATTCCGCCAAAGCTTTGTAAAAAAGCAGTGGATTGGCATCTGGAACAAACAAAGCCTCTTGGGGCTCATAATTCAAAACATTGGGCCTCATTTGTAGTTTTTCTATCTCGGTTACATAAGGCGGGTTAGATACAATAATATCCAGTATTCCATGTTGGTCAATTACAGATGGGTCAATCAATACTTGCTCTATTAAATTGTGACGAACAGTTTCTGCGGCACTCTTTAGCAAATCACACTTAAATACCTTCGCATTATGACAACCGCAACTGCCTAAATTTTTAGCTGTAATATCAAGAGCTTTTTCAGAAATGTCACAAGCAAAAACCTGAACCTGCGGGGATTTGCTTGCAAGTGCACAAGCAATGCATCCAGAGCCACTAGCCGCGTCCAATATTTTTATTGGTTTATTGATACGATTCATTGTAGTACTTGAACCATTACTCGATAAACTATTAAGCTTATTATCGGACATTTCTCTGCTCTTTATAAACTCGGCAACCCACATAACAAGCTCTTCTGTCTCTGGCCGAGGGATTAAAACGCCCTCTTCTACGGCAATTTTTAAATCACAGAACTCTTGCCAGCCGAGTACATATTGCAATGGTCTAGACTGTGCAAGTTGCTCAACAGCATTAGCTAACAAAGGCACAACTTCTGGCGCAATTGCACCAAACGGTTCCACTAAATGTTCGTAAGAGCTTATTCCACAATAGTGCTGTAGCAATCTAGCTGCCATAGCCTTTGCCTCTCTCTCAGGATATAAATCTGAAAGATTTCTACATGTTTCCTTTATAAATTGTGAATAGGTCATATTAGCATCAGTTACAAATGCAAAGTTAGCAGAAATGCAAGCATAAATCCCTTAATTCAAATAGTAGATGCTAAAAACCACGGCGATGAATATCACATTGTTGTTAAAAATAGTTAATTTTGATAAAAATAATTCAAGATTAAAATGGGCACTCTTAGTAATCAGATTCTTAGAATACTTTTGCTTGCTTTACTACTTTCACCTACCAGTTCTTTTGCTCAGCGGTTTAGGGTAAAGGTTGTTTCGATTGCAGATGGAGATACATTTTCTGCTCTAAATAGAGATGAATTAAAATTGCGATATAGACTGTACGGAATTGATGCACCAGAGAAAAAACAGCCCAACAGCACTGCCTCTAAAGAAGCTCTCTCCAAAATGATTTTGGGCAAAACTGTTATAGTAGATGTAAAATCTATAGATGGCTTTGGCCGGCCTGTTGTTGTTGTGAGTACCCAAACAATAAAGGATGTGGGCGCTAACTTGATTTCACAAGGCATGGCTTGGCACTTTAAGCGCTACGATAACTCACAACATTACAAAGCTTTGGAAAAGAAAGCGCGTGAAAATAAAATAGGTCTCTGGTACCATCCAAAACCAATAGCTCCTTGGGATTTTAGAGCCCAGGAAAAATAAAAAACCAGCAAACTTTCATAAAATCAACATTAATCAAATGAATTATTCAAATAAAGATATTCGTAGACAAGATAGATTACTTGCAGAAAAAGATGCACTGGAACTACTAAGGACTGGTGAATATGGCGTGCTTTCAATGGTAGATGAATTTGGTAAACCATATGCAATTCCTATCAACTTTGTATGGGATGGCAATACTTTTATATATCTACATTGTGCTCAGGAAGGGAGAAAACTTAGCTGCCTAGATAATAACAACTCCGTCTCTTACTGTATTGTTGGCCATACAAATGTAATCTCATCTAAATTCACCACAGAGTATGAAAGTATTATTCTAGAGTGCGAAGCCCATCGTAATTTATCTGAACAAGAGAGAATGAAAGCTCTTGAAATACTTTTAGATAAGTTCTCTCCAGAAGATAAGGAAGCCGGTATGAAGAACGCTCATCGTTCATTTACCCGAACAGAAATTATAAGACTAGATATAAAACATTGGTCTGGCAAAACCAAGCGTCTCTAAAAAGAAAAGCTCTCCCAAAGTATTCGAATACTTTGGGAGAGCTTTTAAATTATGGACTAAAGAGTATTGCCAATTGTGGTTTTAAACTCTTTTGCTTGTGCTTGTTCTTGGCCGTCCATCCCAAACATAGGGCTATATTTACCTGCAGGAATATCACCTATAGTATAAACATTACAGTTTCTGCCAACCACTATCTCTTTGGTTAGAGCGGTAGATACCATTCCACCAATAATATCGGCAAAAGCATTCCCAGTGTTCATGGCAGTGCTCAAAGTTACATCTCCAATCCTATTAAACAAGATTTCGTCTGTTTTGGTAGATTTAAGCAAGTACTCAATTCTAACCCTTATTTGAGATGCAATTGCAGTTTTGGTCCACTCATGAATAGTGGTAAAAAGAACAGCATCTACACCAAATAGACTTCCCACTTGCTTCATAGAACTATTAATAAACATCTCGGCATCATAGGCACTCTCTTCTTTAAGAATTTCCATAGCCAATAGTGGAGGCATTACATAATAGCCTTGAAGAGTAAAAGGCACAGCAAGGGAGCTATAAAACAGCTCCTTAGCCTCTACCTTAGTACTTTTATTTATAGGAGGCAAAGCTAGAATTGAAACAGGTTTTTCTTCATAAAGGTTTTTATAAGTAGCCAATTTAGTTTGCGTAACAACTGGCGCACAACTAGTAACTACAAACCCAAGTATAAAAATGTATATTAACTTTTTCATTTTTCAAATCTTTTTAATATTCTGTCAATAAATGGCTTAGACTCGGGATACAAAACAGTCTCTTTTACTAGCAACTCTTTGCCCTTAGCAATTTCACCCTTTTGAATAAGAATATACCCATAATCGGCACAAACTCCAGGAGGGGGTACATTCCTAGAACCTCCAGAATTATTGATTAGTTTAGTGTAAATCTTAATTAGATTATTCACACTCTGCTCATTGCTGTTTTTTGTATAGGCATAAACAGCATCGTCATAGCCAGTCCAATTATACAGAGGTTTTGATACAGTACATGCTGTAACCGTAAACCCTAAGATTAATATAAAAAAGATCTTTTTCATTGAAGTACAATTTTTTTAGTTTCCTGAAGCCCAATAAAAATATTTTCATTAGTAAGCACCTGCCCATTAGAGATAACTTTAACAGTGTGTTTACCAGGAGCCATAACAACTTGAGGAGCTTTCCTAGCATCTTTTACTTTATAAACTTTTTCAAGTGGAAATGCTTCTCCATCAACTTCAACCACAACATTTGTATATTTTTGCCCAGCCGTTAAAACAACAACATAAGAGACATTATCTTTTCCAGATTGGCTTGTGCTGTACATTTTAGGACCACAAGAGCTCAAGGCAAATATCGCTATTAATATAAATACTAATTTTCTCATAATACTAATGTTTTGGAGTGATAAAGTACTTTTCTAGTTGAGTTGCATCTATGCTTCCATCAATTAAAGAAGCTAAAGAAACCTCATTTTGAGGAGTATCGCCCAAAGTTTGGGTTATTTTAATTGTAGCAACAGTTTTACCCGGCAATTCTATTAAAATACCTGTTTGAGGGTTCTTCACAGATTTTCCTTTTTCTATAATTGAGAACTCATCCCCAACCTTAATCCCTTGATTTTCCCCACCACTCATAATATATACACCATCTTCTACAGATAGTAAATAGGCCTTCCAAGGACTATCCATACATTTATTAATGATGTTCTCTACTAGTTTTGTTATGGCTGCCGAGATTGCTTTATCTGCGAGAGTAGCGTCGTAGTCTGCTGTTTTGCCGAAGCCCATAACTCTTTTATCCTCGGCACTAGCCTCTCCTTTAGCCTCTCCACTATAGATAATTAAGCCTGTAGATACATCTACCAACCTTACGGTTACAGCTGCCTCTACAATTTGCTCCTTACTGTTAGAGAACACTTTTTGATTCCCTATAGTCTTACGTCCAAATTCTGTAATTGATCCAATAATTAAATAGTCTGCACCAATTTTTTGAGAAACACCTCCACCAGTGTTAAGTTCCTCTACAATCTTAGCAAAGTCTTGACGTTCAATAAATAAAAACTTCTCAGAAGCAGCAAGCCTTGCCGAGAGAATATCGGAAGCTTGTTTTCCCATAGGGTCATTATCTTTATCATAAAAGACACTTTTGGCGTATTGAGTCTCATTTGAGAACCTACCAATGGCCACTTTCCTCTTTAATGCTTTGTCTTGCTGGGAGTAACAACTTATACCAACAAGCAACATTACAATTAAAATAAAATAATTTTTTTTCATATTTAAAGTTTAAGTCTATATAACTTATTAACAACAAAATTTCGGTGGGAATAATCCTTTTTTATAATAGCCTCTACAGCAATTAAACAGAATCAAATGTAGTAAAATATATTCTATAGTTTCAATTAAATCTCTAAAACCATTTTTTCTTCTTGAAGTAGATAACCATAGCTATTAAAACCAGAGTCATTATTATCCAAATCCCAAGATAGGCATACTTCCAATTTAGTTCTGGCATATAGTGAAAATTCATACCATAAACTCCAACAATAAAAGTGAGTGGAATAAAAATTGTTGAAACAACAGTAAGAGTTTTCATTACCTCATTCATTCTATGGCCCTGCATAGAGAAAAATAGGTTAGAGTTACTGCCTAAAGTATTTAGAATAAACTCACAACTATCCAAGAGATTAAGACACATGTCTTTTATTTCAAAAAAGTATTTAAGATGCCTCTCTTGAATATATCTTTTTTTATCCTGTTCAATAGCAAGAGCAAAATCTCTAATTGGGACAATAGATTTCTTGATAAGATGAACCATCTTTTTTTGGTTCTCAATTATCTCGAGAACCGTTGTTGGTACATTTTTTTCTACGCCAGCAAAAGAAAACTCCTCAACCTCCTTATCTATTTGGTCTGTCACTTTAAAATAATTATCTAAGATAGCCTCCAGCAATGAATAGAGAAGGAAATCGCTACCTCTCTCTCTTAATAAACCAATATTTTCACGCAATCTATCTCGAATATGATCAAAATGATCTGCCTTTTGTTCCTGAAAAGAGATTAAAAAATTAGAGCCGTACACAAAGCTTATCTGTTCTGTTGCAATTTCTTCGCTTTGAGGAACTATTGATTTTATAGTTAAAAATGAAAAATTTTCAAACTCTTGAAATTTTGGACGTTGATTTACATCTAATATATCTTGGATAACTAAATCGTGAATTCCATATTTTTTACAAATTTGCACAATTGCTTCAGGGTCGAAAAGACCATAAATATTTAGCCAATATATGTGGTTATCACTCTCAAATGGCTTCAAATCATTTGGCAAGATGTTCCAAACCTCGTTGAGCTCTTGCACATTGTATTTAAATAACTGAATATCTAATTCTCCTCCCCTATCCTTCTCTACAGAACTACCTGTATATGAGAATTTCGCAGGGTCCTTTTTTTTTCGGTTAAGTAAAGCTGTTCGCTGTTTCTTCATATACAAGTTTACGATTTTCTTATGACTCTCCCAAAGGTTTATAAAGCTTTGGGAGAATTGTTTTTTCTCTTAAGTTTGTATAAAAATCAATCATGGAATTTAAAGGATACATTCAAGTTTATACAGGCAACGGTAAAGGCAAGACAACTGCAGCATTTGGCTTGGCATTGAGAGCAGTAGGGGCTGGTAAAAAGGTTTATTTTGCTCAATTTGTAAAAGGAAAAACCTACTCAGAAATTGAAGCGGTAGAGAAATATCTTCCTGGAATTACAGTTAAACAATATGGTCTGGGCTGTTTTATTATAAACACTCCTACCCAAGCCGATATAGAAGCAGCTAGAGAAGGGCTTTCCCATGTTACAGAAATAATAACCTCAGGTGAATATGATGTTGTTGTTTTAGACGAAGCCAATATTGCAATTTTTTACAACCTATTTAGTGTGCGAGAATTAATTGAAGCAATAAATAAGAGAGGCCCTAACACAGAAATAATAGTAACAGGCCGCTACGCACCTCAAGAGCTAATAGACATTGCGCATCTAGTAACCGAGATGAAAGAGATTAAACACTACTACGCCCAAGGGGTAGAAGCCCGCCAAGGCATAGAGTTTTAAACATCTTAAAAATTACTACTTTTGCAAAGTGGAAACTAAAACTATCCCAAACGATCTATTTTTCACAGAAGTGGCCAATGGTATTGCCGCAGGTGAGAGCGTGCGCATCCGAGCCAAGGGGAACAGCATGCTACCATTTATTAGAGCTGCTAAAGATGAAATTGTTCTTGAAAAACCCAACGAACAGTCATTTCAAAAAGGCAGCTTATTACTTGTGCAATTGAAAGACCAAAGGTACATTATGCATCGAGTTAAAAAGATAGATGATAAACGCATTTTATTGCATGGCGATGGAAATTTATCTAAATTCGAAATATGTACTCGCCAGGATGTAATTGCCGAAGTAACTAGTATAATAAAAAACAGCAGAGAAATTAAACAAGGAAGCTTTAAATGGAATTTATATCGCCATTTATGGCCTAAGAATTTATTTTTGCGTAGAGTATTTTTAGCAATTTATTGGAGAATGCCTTTTAGGCAGGCTAAATAAAAAGTGAATTTACCAACGAAAAAGCACAGACCAATGTGCAAATATTGATTTACAAACTTAATCAAGAAGAACTATTATATGAGTAATTCTACATTACATCCTCAATTTCTAAATCTCTTGAGTGCTGCTATTTGGGATAAACCAGCAGACGTTACTCTTTTTAAAGGAGTGGGTGCCAAGGGATTGAATGCCGAGGATTGGAAAGGGATTGTTAGTATGGCTAGGCATCAGAGTGTAAGTGCGTTAATTGCAGATAAAGCACTGTCTCTACCTAAAGAGTATTTGCCACCAAGAGAGCAAAACCTTCAGTTTGTAGTTATTATTGAACAGACCCAAGAGTTGAATCATAAAATGATTGGCGTGCTATCTAAAATAGCCCAAGAGTATAAAGAAGAAGACCTTCAATTCTGCCTACTCAAAGGGTTAGCCAACGCCCACTATTCGATCTAATCAGGTTATTACCATCTATAGTATCGGCAAAAACTGCAATAGAAAGATTGGTATATCTCACAGGTTTTAAATTAGAAGAGATTGAAGAGAAAAAATTCCTAGAGGGCAATGTTACACTCAAAATTGAGCGTCTAACATTTGCATATTCATCTCAAGCAACTGCACACACTGCAAAAGCAGAATGTGTACTTTCAGATTTCTCCATGGAGGTAAAACCAGGAACCATGGTGGCGGTAATGGGAGAAACAGGTGTGGGAAAAACCACTTTGCTACGTCTGCTATTGGCACTAATAAAACCAGATTCGGGAAAGATCACTATAGAAGATGAAACAGAATCTATCGTAGTTTCTGAACGTACCCGCTCCAATTTCGTATACGTACCACAGGGCAGCTCTTTATTCAGCGGTACCATTCGTGAAAATCTTTTATTAGGTAATGCCGAGGCCCAAGACCAAGAACTAACGCGAGTTCTTAACATAGCATCCGCCAATTTTGTATTTGACTTACCACATGGATTGAACACAATTTTAGGCGAAAATGGGGCTGGATTATCCCAAGGAGAGGCTCAACGTATTGCCATTGCTCGTTCACTTTTACGCCCAGGAAAAATTCTATTATTAGACGAAGCAACCTCGGCGCTCGATTCCGAGACAGAACGTATTTTCTTGACAAATTTAAAGAGAGAAATAGGCAACCGCACGGTTCTATTCATAACACATCATACAGAAATAGCATCTTTTTGCGATTATCAATACCAACTAACTGCACAGTCACAAACTCTCACCAATATTGTTAAATAAGACTTTGAGAGATTACGTGGTTCAAGAACTCCTTGATTGTAGATCCTGTGGCTCTAATTTGCTGTGGAACAAGACTCATCTCTGTCATACCTGGTACGGTATTAACCTCCAAAAAGAATATCTCTTCTTCTCTTACTATATAATCTATTCGCACGAATCCTTTACAACCTAAATGACGATAAATTAAGTGAGATTCTTCTATAATTCTGTCGCTAAGCTCTTTAGATATATTTGCAGGACAAATTTCTTGAGATGCACCTAAATATTTAGCCTCGTAGTCAAAATATTCATTATTAGAAATTATCTCTGTAACTGGTAATCTAGACAACTCATTATAAGAAGATTTTCTACTCAAAGCAGCGCCATTTTCGAAAACTCCATTGGTTAGTTCACGCCCATCAATGCACTCTTCAATAAGAATTGAATCGTCTTCTTTAAAAGCAGTTTCAATAGCTTGCGAAAGTTCCTCTACACGCTTCACTTTAGTTATACCAAAACTACTCCCTCCATTGTTTGGCTTCACAAACAGAGGTAGCCCTAACTTAGAAACAATCTGAGCAGAGTTGTAGCTATCTTCTCTTCTAAGGAACACTTCGCGAGCAAGCTTAACTCCAGTATCTCTGAGCATACATTTGCAGGCATATTTATTAAAAGTGATAGCACTTACCATAGAAGAACAAGTAGTAAAAGGCATTCCTATCATTTCAAAATAGGCTTGCAACAATCCATTTTCTCCCGGTGTACCATGAATCATAATCAAAGCAGTATCGAAATGTACACGAGTGCCACCAACAGAATTATCCGATGGCATTAAAAAGGAGAAATCAGACTTATCTATAGCATAGCTCTCCTCTATGGCTTCAGATGCAATAACTCTCCACTCCTGCCCTTTCATGAACACCTCCCAAACATCATAAATATCTCTATCTATATGTTTAGCCACATTCTTCCCACTCTTTATAGAAATTTCAAACTCCGAAGAGTCACCACCATATATAAGTGCAATTTTTTTCTTCATATTTATGTTATTTTAAAAAAAAGGATCACGAGGGTTTCTACCGCTTGTGCTTTCAATCTCGTCATCGGAACCAGTACATCTAAGATCTGCAGAAAATCCCGGAGGAGCAATAAATGCATCGAAAGGAGAAATACCCAAAGAAGGATCTTTCAGAACCTTTTGCATAAACAACCCCCAAATAGGAAGAGCCATATTTGATCCCCCACCCAAAGAGAGACTTTCAAAATGCACTTGACGGTCTTCTGCCCCAACCCAAACTCCAGCAGTTAACCTAGGCATATAACCTATAAACCAACCATCGGACTGGTCATTTGTTGTACCCGTTTTACCCGCTAAAGGGCCTTCTTGAATATATTTATAACGCAACCTAATGGCAGTGCCTTCATTTACAACCCCTTGCATAAGATTTACCATAAGAAAGGCAGTCTGCTCACTAATAGCCTCCCTCTTACGAGCAGTAAAGTTACTAATCACGTTACCAGACTTATCTTCAATTCGCAACACAAAAAGCGGGTCTATAAAAACACCCTTGCTCGGGTAAGTGTTATAGGCGGCAACCATCTCATAGAGTGTAAGATCTGCAGGGCCAAGACATAATGAAACTACAGGGTCTAAAAAACTTTTAATGCCAAGACGGCGGCACATCTCTACAAGTGCCATAGGGCCATATTGCTTCATTAGGTATGCCGAGATGTTATTACTACTCTTTGTAAGGCCCCATTTGAGTGTAACGCGCTGTCCAATCCACTCTGCCTTATCTGTACTCTCTGGAGTCCAAGTAGTATCGCCCACCATAAAAGTTTGCGGCACATTAACCACTTTATCGCAAGGAGTCATCCCCTCCTGCATAGCAAGAGTATACAAAAATGGCTTAATAGTAGAACCAACCTGCCTCTTAGCCTGGCGGGCATTGTCATATTTAAAGTAGCGGTAGTCTGGGCCGCCCACATATGCCCTCACAAAACCAGTCCCAGGCTCAATAGCCATCATAGAAGCCCTCAAAAAAGATTTGTAATACTTAATTGAATCATTTGGAGACATAACGGTATCTATACCACTACTCAAACCCCCAACTGAACTCTTTTTCCAAGAGAAGATGCGCATGCTTGTAGGCTTGCTAAAGCTCTCTTCAATCTCTTTATCTGTAGCGCCACTCTCTTTCATATTACGATACCTATCGCTCCAGCGGCGAGCCTGTCTCATAATGTTGTTTACAACATCTTTAGGAGCACTATTAGAGAAAGGCTTGTTTGTTTTCCACCTCATATCACTAAAAAAAGCACCCTGCAACTCCCCTCCCAAATGTTCTGCCACAGCCTCCTCGGCATAACGCTGCATCTTAGAATTGACAGTGGTATAAATTTTAAGCCCCTCTTTATCCAAATTATATTTAGAGCCATCTGGCTTTAAATTTTTATTTAGCCAACCATACAAAGCATCGTCTTTCCACATTGTAGAATCTGCCCTATAATCTTCATATTGGCGGTAATAAGAGAGCTTAGGCTCGCTAGCATGCATAACCCTACGTAACATATCCCTAAAATATGGGCCCAAGCCCGAATTATGATCTTGCCTGCTATAAGAGAGCTTAATAGGAACCTGTATAAGAGAATCATAAAGATCTCTCTCAATAAAATCATATTTTCGCATCTGATTCAACACATGATTGCGCCTTGCAAGCGAGTGATCTGGGTTTAAAACAGGGTTGAAACGAGTAGGTTTGTTAACCATTCCAACAAGTAGAGCCCCCTCTTCAATAGTTAACTGAGAAGGATGTTTATCAAAAAATGTATTTGAAGCCGCTCTTATTCCAAATGCATTGCTGCCATAGAAAACAGCATTCATATACATCCCTATTATCTCTTGTTTGGTGTAGTTTCTCTCCAATTTAACAGCAGTAATCCACTCTTTAAATTTTGAAACCCCAAGTTTAAAAATATGAGCTCCAGGAAAAGAAGATTCTAAAGTATCCCTAGGGAAAAGAGTTTTTGCCAACTGCTGAGTAATAGTGCTACCACCACCACCAGATCTTGTTTGTCCAAGTAAAATTGACTTTATCCCAACCCTAGCCAAGCTTCTAAAATCAATACCGCTATGCCCGTAAAAGCGAACATCTTCTGTTGCAATTAAAGCATCTACCAAAGAGGGCGAAAGCTCTTGGTATGTAACAAAAGATCTATTCTCAATATGAAAAGTAGTTAATATCTCTCCATCTTCAGAAATAATCTCTGTGGCCAAATTATTCTTGGGATCTTCTAGCTCTTCAAACGAAGGAATATCTGCAAATAGCCCCACCAAAAGAATTACAGAAACCAATAAAACAAAAGGACTCAGCAACAAAATCCAAAACCACTTAACCAACTTGTGTCTCTTTTTAATATCCATTTTCAATGTTATTTCCTAGTGTATCAATCTACAAAATTAGAAATAAAAATTTTGATTATACCTTAATTTATCCTTTACTTTGCAACCACCAAGCATTATTATATATGGGAGAGAACTTAGTTATTGTTGAGTCTCCGGCTAAAGCCAAGACAATCGAGAAGTTTCTGGGAAGCGGTTTTACAGTTAAGTCTAGCTTTGGACACATCCGGGATCTATCAAAAAAAAATCTAGGAATAGACATTGAAAAAGGCTTTGAGCCAGATTATATTGTCTCCGAAGACAAAAAGAAAGTAGTGAGCGAACTAAAATCGCTTGCAAAAAAAGCTAATATTGTATGGCTAGCATCCGACGAAGACCGTGAAGGAGAAGCTATTGCATGGCATTTACAAGAGGCCCTAGGCCTCAAAAAGGAAAAAACAAAGAGAATTGTATTCCACGAGATTACAAAAGACGCTATATTAAACGCCATAGAGAACCCAAGAGCTGTAGATATGAACTTGGTAATGGCCCAACAAGCAAGAAGGGTGCTAGACCGCCTAGTAGGGTTCGAGCTCTCTCCTGTGTTATGGAAAAAGGTTAAACCAAAACTTTCTGCAGGTAGGGTTCAATCTGTTGCACTAAGGCTCATTGTAGAGAGAGAACGAGAGATTCAAGATTTTACTGCCAAATCACAATTTAAGGTAGAGGGAGAGTTTCACCCTCAAGGAGAGGCAGAAAAAGCATTAGTAAATGCCGAGATTTCTCACAAGTTCGATAAAGAAGAAGAGGCCGTAGCCATTTTAGAAAAATGCAAAGGAGCTTCATTCAAAATAGGCTCAGTAGAAGAGAAAGAGAGCAAAAGAACCCCACCGCCACCATTTACTACATCTACCCTACAACAAGAGGCCTCACGCAAACTCGGCTTTTCACTAAGCCAAACAATGAGAACCGCCCAAAACCTATACGAAGCAGGGTTTATAACATATATGCGTACAGACTCTGTGAATCTTTCTAAACTGGCAATAGGTGCTGCCAAGCAAACTATTACAGAACTTTATGGTAAAGAGTACTCCAAAACTAGGCAATACACAACAAAGAGCAAAGGAGCACAAGAGGCCCACGAGGCTATTCGCCCAACCTCTATGTCCAATCTTAACATAGAGGCATCTGCACAAGACAAAAAGCTCTACAACCTAATCTGGAAACGCACAATTGCATCACAAATGTCCGATGCTTTAATTTTACGTACTCAAATTTCTATTGTTTCAGATTCGGTACAACATCCATTTATAGCCACTGCAGATAGAGTAGCATTCGATGGTTTTCTTAAAGTTTATATAGAATCTAAAGATGACGATAACGGCGAAGAAGAGAAAGAATTTACTCTTCCAGAGCTTCATAATGGCCAAGCTATGGATGCCCAAACCATAAAAGCAATAGAGAAATTCACTCAAAAGCCCCCTCGATTTACCGAAGCAAGTTTAGTTAAAAAGTTAGAAGAGCTTGGAATTGGAAGGCCATCTACCTATGCTCCAACTATTTCTACAATAACATTAAGAGGCTACATTGTAAAAGACACAAGGCCAGGTTTAGAGAGAAACTTCAGAGAGATTATACTTTCAAAAGGAAAAATTACCTCTAAAACAAAAAAAGAAACTTGGGGAGCAGAGAAAAACAAGCTCTTCCCAGAAGATATTGGAATACTTGTAAATGACTTTCTAATAGACCATTTTAAAGCAATTCTAGATTATAACTTCACCGCTAAAATTGAAGAGAGTTTCGATAAAGTTGCCGAGGGTAAACTAGTTTGGAATGAATTAATTGCAGATTTTTACAAACCTTTCCACGAGCAAGTAAATGTTACTCTAGCCGAATCTAGACCCACCAACGCAGAGAGACTCTTAGGAGTTGATCCCGCCACAGGTAAAAATATCTATGCAAGAATAGGCCGTTTTGGCCCTCTTGCCCAAATAGGTGATAGCGAAGACCCAGACAAGAAGTTTATGAGCTTGGCAAAAGGGCAACTAATTGAGACAATTACTATAGAAGAGGCTCTCAAGCTATTTGAACTACCCAGAAACGTAGGTTCTTACCAAGGAGAAGATATTATTTGCGCCATAGGGCGTTTTGGCCCATACCTAAGATACAAAGGGAAATTCGTCTCTTTAGGGAAAGACCTCGACCCATACACAATAGATTTAGAAAAAAGCATTGAACTTATTGTAGACCATGCTAAAAAAGAGGCTCAGAAGCTTATAAAAAGCTTTCCAGAGATAGAGGCAGAAGTGCTTAATGGAAGGTTCGGCCCTTACATAAAAAAGGGAAAAGATAATTTTAAATTACCTAAAGGAACAGACCCCACCACACTAGATCTAGACGCTGTATCAGAAATTATCGAGAAGGGTTCAAAAAGCGGCAAATCTAAGAAAAATGGAAAATAATTATCCACTAGAGGTAATACCAACAGCAGCAATAAGTGTTGCAATTGAAGGGACTCCTGCACTTATAGTGGATACCACTGGCAATAGTGCCATGGCAGGGTTCTTAAAGAAGTTGCATGCCCATTCCAAATACAAACTCTATTACACTCGTCTTGGGATAAACCAGCTCCCTAAGACCCAAAAGCTAGCAGCTGAACTAGGAATAAAAACGATTGTTTTATGTGGAGATAAAATTCCTGGACTCACAACTATTATCTCCTCTAATAACTTTACAGCATCTATGATCTCTCCTGGTAGCTCTATATTAGGAGAAAATATTCAAAAGACAATTTTACAGAGCACATATCTTACAGAGTTTTCATATATTGGATATCAATCATACCGCACCAATATTTCAGAAATAAGAGAACTTAACGATAGAAACTTCGAAGAGTTAAGATTAGGGATTTTACGTAAAGACATTTCTCTTGCCGAACCATTAATTCGTACAAAAGAGTATTCATTTATAGATTTACGGTCTGTAAGGTTATGCGATTTCCCCAATAACCCACTAAATTCGCCAAACGGCCTCTATGCCGAGGAAATCTGTCAATTAGCAAGATATATTGGGATGAGCCAAAAGCTGAAAACCCTATTTATTTATGGAATACCTTCCGATTTAAAATCTAATCTACCCGCCGGCGAGCTTACAGCAGAGATTATATGGCACGTGATAGAAGCACTTTCTTCCAATATAGATGAAGATCCCCATAGCGTACAGAAGGAAGAATTATTTTTAAAAAAAATTGTAAGTATGGGACAAGATGGGCAAGATCTTGTTTTTATAACAAGTAGATCTACAGGGCGTTGGTGGATGGAAGTCCCTTGTATTAAGTCTTCTAAGAATATATGTGTACCGTGCTCTCTTTCCGATTATGCTACAGCCTGTTCGGGCGATGTACCTATACGTTGGCTTTTCTTTTTTCAAAAATTTAATACAATTTAATACAATTTATTACTATATTTGTTGTCATACCTATTATTCTTAACCAGTATGCCAAAATATCAGATTGATCAAACAGACCAAAAAATTCTTTCATTCCTTGTTAAAAATGCAAGGATGCCATTTTTAGAGATTGCCCGCGAGTGTGGAGTTTCTGGTGCAGCTATTCACCAAAGAGTGAAAAAAATGGAGAACTTAGGAGTTATAACAGGTTCTAGGTTACTTGTAAAACCACAAACTCTTGGGCTTAATGTGTGTGCTTTTGTTGGAGTGAGTCTTGCACAAGCAAATCATTATCCCTCAGTTATTGAAGCACTTAAAAACATTCCTGAAGTTGTTGAGTGTCACTTTGTGACTGGCAAACATGCCCTTATGCTCAAAATCTACTGTTATAATCATGATCACCTTATGGAGATTCTTATTAATACAATCCAGAACATCCCTTCTGTAGAACAAACCGAAACATTTATCTCTTTAGATCAAGCAATAGAGAGGCAAGTATGGGTAAAAGACCATCCTAATAAAATTTCTTCCATTAAAAAACGCTAAGTAAAGCGTTTGCTAGTAGCAAATCGTCGGGATTAGTAAGCTTGATATTTGTTGCCTTGCCTTGAGCAAGATGTATTTTCATACCCATATTTTCTACAACCGATGCATCATCTGTGAAAGATGGTGAGTATGCTTGTTCGTATGCTTTCAGCAGTATGTCTGTATGAAATACTTGCGGGGTTTGCACCATTACGTAGTTATCTCTATTGGTAATATGGGATCCGCCATTACTCTCTATAATTCTCATTGAATCTGTTGGTGCAATTACGGGAATAACAGCACCCTCTTTGTTGGCAATACTGTATAATTCTTCCAAAAAGCTAACATCTATAAAAGGTCTAACACCGTCATGAATGGCAACAAGCCCACCTTTTTTAATATGTTTAAGTGCATTTTTAACTGAATGAAAACGGGTAATACCTCCCGAGACCAAAGTATGAGGGAAAGTGAACCTCTTTTCAAAACAGTAGTCTTTCCACTCTTGTTTAGATTTTTCTGGCAGAACTAATACTATTTGGGGCGGGGTGTTGAGCTTTAAAAATTTTTCAATTGTGTGAACTATTATGGGTTTCCCCCCTATTTCCAAAAACTGTTTGGCAACATTGCCGCCCATTCTACTCCCTTGCCCACCGGCAACAATTATTGCATATAACTTTTTTTCCATGTTATGGCCCTATTTACAGTAACAAAAGTAGGTATTAATTGTATATTTTTGTAATTTTACGGCTTATTATAGGATATGGGAAATAGAACAATCAAAAGAGCTTTAATCTCTGTTTATCACAAAGAGGGAATAGACGTAATTGCAAGAAAATTAAATCAATCGGGAGTAGAAATTCTTTCTACTGGAGGCACTTGTGATTATATTAAAGAGCTGGGAATACCAGTAACTGCTGTAGAAGATATAACGTCATACCCCTCAATTTTGGGTGGCCGTGTTAAAACTTTGCACCCAAAGGTATTCGGGGGCATTCTTGCCCGCAGAGAGAACTCATTAGATATTGAACAGCTCACTCAATATGAAATTCCTGCAATAGATCTTGTGATAGTAGATCTTTACCCTTTCCAAGAGTATGTAGCATCAAATGCTCCTGCTCAAGAAATTATTGAAAAAATAGATATTGGGGGTATCTCTCTAATTAGAGCTGCTGCAAAAAATTATAAAGATGTTGTCATTATTCCTTGCAAAGAACTTTACTCCAATCTTTTAACAGTTTTGAATAGGGATAATAGTACTACTTTAGAAGAGCGTTTCTTCTTTGCTGCACAGGCTTTTAATGTAAGTTCACATTACGATACCTCAATTTTTAAATATTTTGAAAAGAGTACCTCTATTGATGCTTTTAAAGAGAGTGTAATAGAGAGCCAATCACTTCGCTATGGAGAGAATCCACACCAAAAAGCACGCTTTTATGGATCTACAGCGAACCTTCCAAAACAGCTCCATGGGAAAGAAATTTCTTATAACAACTTATTAGATATTGAGGCTGCAATTGAACTCATTTGGGACTTTACCGAGCCAACAATAGCTATTTTAAAACACAACAATGCTTGTGGCTGCGCTTCTAGCGAGACAATAGCTCAGGCATGGAATAAAGCTCTTGCGGCCGACACTCTCTCTGCATTTGGTGGTGTTATAGCCTCCAATAGAGAGATTGACGCTGTAACTGCTAAAGAAATAACCAAACTCTTTTTTGAAGTTATAATAGCTCCTTCTTACTCGGGCCAAGCAATGGACATTCTAAAACAGAAGAAAAATAGAATTATTCTTGTATCTGACAGTGATTTGCGAAGTAATAAAAAATTTAGGAGCATGCTGGGCGGGGTTCTGGTTCAGGAGAGAGATTCAGTAAGTGAAACAGCACTGGATTTAACGCTAGTAACAACAGAAATAGCTAGCGAACAAGAAATTAAAGATATGATTTTTGCAAACAAACTGGTAAAACACTCTAAGTCCAACGCCATTGTTCTTGTAAAAGACTCTATGTTATTAGCATCTGGAATAGGGCAAACTTCTAGGGTAGATGCTTTAAGCCAAGCTATTAATAAAGCCCAATACTTTGGCTTTAATCTTAGAGGCTCGGTAATGGCTTCCGATGCTTTCTTCCCTTTTCCAGATTGTGTAGAAATTGCCTACCAAGTGGGAATAACCGCAATTATCCAACCTGGGGGCTCAATAAAAGACAACGAAAGCATAGAATACTGTAATAAAAAAGGGCTTGCAATGGTAACTACAGGGACAAGACATTTTAAGCACTAACTAATAGATTAACCTTATACCTAAATACTACAATATAAGAATATGGGATTTTCTTTTTTCACACAGGAACTGGCAATAGATCTTGGCACAGCTAATACAATTATCATTATGAATGATAAGGTTGTAGTAGATGAGCCCTCCATTGTTGCTATAGACCAAAACACCGGTAAGCCAATCGCGTTTGGGCAGAAGGCTCGAATGATGCACGGGAAAACCCACGCCAACATTAAAACCATAAGGCCACTAAGAGATGGAGTTATAGCAGATTTTAACGCTGCAGAACAGATGATTCGTGGATTTATCAAAATGATAAATTACAGAAACTCTTTCTTTACTCCTAGTCTAAAAATGGTTGTCTGTATCCCTTCTGGGAGTACAGAGGTAGAGATACGTGCTGTAAGAGACTCGGCCGAACATGCTGGAGGTAGAGATGTATTTCTAATATATGAACCAATGGCTGCTGCACTAGGTATTGGTATAGATGTAGAAGTGCCCTCTGGAAACATGGTTGTAGATATAGGGGGTGGTACTACAGAAATTGCTGTTATTTCGCTTGGTGGAATAGTTATAAACCAGAGCATTCGTGTTGCTGGAGATGTGTTTACATATGAGATCCAGCAATATATGAGGCAACAACACTCCATTAAAATTGGAGAACTCACAGCAGAAGATATTAAGATAAAGGTTGGTGCAGCAATGTCTGAGCTAGAAGAATATCCCGAGCCATACACTGTTAGAGGGCCTAACCTTATGACTGCCCACCCTGTAGAGGTGAGTGTAACTAGCCAAGAGATAGCCCACAGTATAGATAAATCTCTTGCAAAAATTGAGACTGCTATTATTCAAGTTTTAGAGCAAACGCCACCCGAGCTGTATGCCGACATTGTCCAGAATGGTATTTATATTACAGGTGGTGGTGCTTTACTAAGAGGCTTGGCGCAGAGACTATATGACAAAATAAACATTAAATTTCATGTATCGGAAGATCCTTTGCACGCTGTTGCTAGAGGTACTGGTATTGCTTTAAAGAATACAGATAAGCTTCCATTTTTAATGCGTTAGAGAAAGATGTGGAACAAGTCTCCCCTCATACGTGGTTTAGCAACATTGATTCTCTTTCTTGTTTTGGAGGGTGTTTCTATATTTTTTATTGCACAAGATAGTCTTTTCCAACAGGTTAAAATTTCTGGTGCAATGATGCATGTAAAGGGGGGCATATCTGGGTTTATGTCTGATATTCGCTATTTTATTGGGTTGAAAGAGGTGAACTACATCTTACTTAAAGAGAATTTAGAGCTCAAAACTAAATTAGAGCAGCTTAATGCCAAACTTCAATTAAATGATACTTCGTTAACTTACTCTACTAATAAAGAGTTAGAAACTAAGTTTTCTTATATCCCAGCTAAAATTATCTCTAATAGTACAAACAAGCTCCAAAATTTTATAATACTCGATAAAGGCAGAATTCACGGTGTTAAAAAAGACATGGGAGTAATTTCACCTAGAGGGGTTGTTGGCATAGTTAGCTCTGTATCGGACAATTTCTCTTATGTAATCTCTTTTTTAAATACAACTCAGAGCGTAAGTGCCAAAATTGCCCCTTCACAATCTTTCGGCCCTATGGTATGGGAGGGACGCCGAACCAATTACGCCACACTCACAGAAATTCCCTATCACATTAAGTTCATGGTGGGAGATACTATCTATACAAGCGGGTTCTCTACCATGTTCCCTCCAGATATTCCACTTGGGACTGCAAGGAAATCTTCTCTAATAAAGGGGGCACATCATAGAATCCAAGTAAAATTATTTCAAGATTTCAATACGCTTCGCTACGTAAATATTGTTATAAATAATAATGAGAAAGAGCTAGGTCAAATAATTAATGAAAATGAGGTTCAATTTTAGTAATATCATAATGTTTATATCGTTTGTGATTTTGCAAATTGTAATCACAGCTCTTGTAGACTTTGGCCCTCTGGTGGCAATATCTGTATATCCTCTATTTTTATTGACATTACCTGTAAATGTCTCTTTGAATAAGTTAATGTTATTGGCTTTTCTTATGGGTATGGCAATAGACTATTTCTCTAATTCCATATTGGGGATGAGCAGTGCCGCTTCAATTATAATGGTGCTTAGCCAGCCCAAAGTTTTCAAACTAATCTATCGTAAAGGCGATCTTGAAAACCAGATAAGGCCAGGAATGCGCCAACTTGGTTTTGGTAGATTTGCTGCTTATATAATTATTTGTTTGTCTATTCATCACTTAGTCTTAGCATCTTTAGAAAGTTTCGGTCTCATAGGTTTTGTCTCTAATCTACCTCGAGTAATTATTAGTCTTGTAGTTAACACATTACTAATTTTAATTATTGAATTTGGTGTTTTTTATAAAAAAGGCTAGATAGAATCAATTATGGCTTTTGAATTTAAAAGGAAAAACGTACTAATTATAGGAGCTCTAGTTGTTGCTTTTGCTTTTATTATTCAACTTTTTAACCTTCAGGTTATTGATCAAGAATATAAAATTACAGCAAGTAATAATGCTTTCCGATACGATGTATTATATCCAGCTCGAGGTCTTGTACTAGATAGAAATGGGAAAATATTAGTCTCCAACGCCTCTTCATACGATATATTGATTACTCCAATTGAGGTGAGAGAGTTTGACACTTTAGACTTGTGTAATATATTCGATCTTGATATTAATGATGTAAGAGAGAGACTCAAAGAGTATCGCTTATACAGAAGGCGCATTGGATACCAATCTTTACCGTTTGTGAAGCAGATATCATCTGAACAATACTCTCACTTTCATGAAAAAGCTTATAAATTTCTAGGATTCAGCTCAATTTCTCGTACAATAAGAAATTATCCTTTTAATGCTGGAGGTAATCTTTTAGGTTATATAACCGAGGCCGACACTTCATTTCTAAGACGTAACCCCAGTTATAAAATGGGAGACTACATAGGTAGAACTGGCATAGAGCAATCTTATGAACACATACTTAAAGGAGAAAAAGGGTACAATATCTATCTGCGAGATGTTCATAATCAAGTAAAATCTAGCTATGCCAATGGCAAATATGACCTGCCAGCAGTACACGGGAAAACCATAATAAGCTCTATAGATGCCAAACTACAGCAATATGTAGAGACTTTGATGCAAAATAAAGTTGGCAGTGTAGTAGCAATTGAACCTTCTACTGGAGATATACTAACTCTTGTTTCTAGCCCAGGAATAGATGTTTCAAAACTTGGGGCAATAAATAAATTCTACGGAGAAATTTTAAATGACCCCCTCAAGCCAATGTTTAATAGAGCTACAATGTCTCCATACCCTCCTGGCTCTGTTTTCAAACTTGTAAATGCTCTTATAGCTCTTGAAGAGGGAGTTGTTAAAAGTGAAACTACCTATGGTTGCAATGGTGGTTACCATGTAGGGAGGGGAGTAGGTTGTCACTCACACCCATCTCCTTTAGATCTTACGCACTCAATAATGATGTCTTGTAATACCTACTATTGCATTGCATTTCGTCATATAATAGATAATCCAAAATACGGATCGGTAAGAGAGGGGTTTTTACGATGGAAAGAGGTAGTAGAAAGTTTCGGTTTTGGGCATAAACTCGGCAGCGATCTTCCTTCGGAACAAGCAGGAAGAGTGCCCCGTGCAGAAGATTACGACAGAATCCATGGAAAAAACAAATGGAATTCTCTATCTATTCTCTCACTTGCCATTGGTCAAGGAGAATTAGGGACCACACCTTTGCATCTTGCAAACCTTGCTGCTACAATAGCAAATAGAGGATATTACTATACCCCTCACCTTATTAAGGGATCGCCAGACACATTAATTAATCCTGAATATACCCAGAAACATTATACTCTTGTAGATACATCTCATTTTTATAAAGTAATAGAAGGAATGTACCTGGCTGTAAACTCTCCTCCAGGATCGGGAGGTACTGCCACTAGAGTACAGGTAGCAGGGCTTGATATATGCGGTAAAACAGGAACAGCACAAAACCCCCATGGTAGAGACCACTCAGTTTTTATCTGTTTTGCGCCTAAAGATAATCCTAAAATTGCAGTTGCTGCTTATATTGAAAATGCTGGTTTTGGAGCAACATGGGCGGCTCCAATAGCATCTTTATTGGTAGAAAAATATCTTAATGGAGAAGTTTTAAGATACGATTTGGAAAAACATATTGTAGAAAGCAATCTTATAAACAGCGTTTTAAAAAAATAAAGATGATTGCAGGACAAGAATATAGAAAATTAGATTGGTGGTTAGTACTTGCCTACATTATTCTTACAATGATAGGCTGGGTTAGTATTTTTTCATCTGTTTTTGAAGAAGATCACGCTCGTATTTTTGATATTTCCCAGAGATATGGATTACAGTTTATATGGATAATCACTTCTTACGTAATCGCTTTTTTTATTTTATTTATTGTCAACCCAAAGGTATACAGCGCCATTGCGTGGTTAGGTTATGCAATTGGACTCTTACTACTTGTAGCTGTAATATTTTTTGGCATTGAAATTAATGGTTCAAACTCTTGGTTTGCAATAGGTTCTATTAGATTTCAACCAGCCGAACTTTCAAAAATAACTACAACTCTTGCACTCTCTGCTCTTATAAGCAAATACGGATTCCGTTTAAAATCTTTCCAAGGTTTTTTTCAAACAGCATTGGTAATTGTTATACCTATGATAATTATAGTAATGCAAAAGGAGACTGGATCGGCATTGATATACACTGCATTTATATTTATGCTCTACAGAGAAGGGCTCAGCGGTTGGTATCTAGCGCTAGGCTTACTCTCTATACTTCTTTTTCTAGTTACTCTTAGTTTCTCTCCTTTTGTAGCAATTATCGTTCTCACAAGCCTTGTTATTTTGGCTAGAGGTTTCACCTCTAAATTTCCTGTAAGGCACATTTTAATATTGCTACCATATATATACTTCATGATTGTCTCGGCAAAAATAGGGCAAATACCATTTGTAAGTAACTTGGTAAAATTACCAAATGAAGCTTGGCTAGCAATAGTGATATCACCATTGATTATTTATCATATTATTCAAAGCTTTAGAAAAAGAAGTGCAAGACTATGGCATATTACTCTAGTATTTATTACATCGGTTGTACTCATTTTTTCTGTGGAGTTCTTTTTTGAAAGAGTACTTCAAGACCATCAGAGAGCAAGAATAGAAAATTTACTAGGAATTAATGTAGATCTAAAAGGGGCTGGGTACAATGTTCATCAATCAAAAATTGCAATAGGTTCTGGTGGCCTCATGGGGAAGGGATTTTTACAAGGAACCCAAACTAAATTTAATTTCGTTCCAGAGCAAAGTACAGATTTTATATTCTGTACAATTGGAGAAGAGTGGGGCTTTTTTGGATCTTCAATTATTATCTTCCTTTACCTTTTCATAATAATCCGAATTATAAACTCTGCCGAAAAACAAAAAGATAGCTTTAACAGAATATATGGATACTCATTGGCATCTATAATGTTTTTGCATTTCTTTATAAACATTGGGATGACAATAGGGATAATGCCTGTAATAGGAATCCCCCTGCCCTTTGTGAGCTACGGGGGATCTTCTTTATGGAGTTTTACAATCTTTCTATTTATTTTTATACGATTAGATTTAGATCGTCGTCGCTAATATTATCTTCATTATCATTCACATATACGGGATCTTCTAGTGAGCTAGAATTATCATTTACATCTTGATTCGCCTTTATAAAGATCATAATATCGCCTTTTGGTACATTTTGCCCCTCTTTAACATATATTTTTTGGACAGTACCATCTAGTGGTGCTAGAACAATATTATACATTTTCATAGCTTCAAAAGTCATTATATGAGTCCCTTCTGTTACAGAATCTCCTTCCGATACATTTAGTGAGATAACCACACCAGGAATAATAGACTTAACCTCTTGTTTATCGGGACTTTTCCATGTTTTTCTCTCTCTAAATTTTTTAGTAAGATTTGTTTCGTATATTCTTGCACCAGGAAAAATTTGCAAAACTTCTGACGATTTATCTGTTTTTAGTTTATTATCATTCATGTTTTTCTATCAAATTATATTCAGATTTTCGTACAATATATTGCCATGGGGTTTTAATTCACATGGCAGAATCCGCTAAAATGGTGGAATACCATGCTTTTTACTTGGTCTTTTTACAGTTTTATTGGCCGAAACATCGAATGAGTGAATTAAAAATTTACGAGTCTCTTTAGGGTCAATTACAGAGTCTATGTAACCTTTTGAAGCAGCTACATATGGGTTTGCAAATTTTTGTTTATACTCTTCTACCTTCAATTTCCTCATAGCATCTGGGTCTTCGGCCTCCATTATCTCTTTTCTAAAAATAATATTAGCAGCACCCTCTGGTCCCATAACAGCAATCTCTGCCATTGGCCAAGCAAATACGAAATCGGCTCTTAGATGTTTGGAGTTCATGGCTATATACCCACCTCCATAGGCTTTCCTTAAAATCACCGTAACCTTAGGAACAGTAGCCTCACTATAGGCATACAATAACTTGGCTCCATGACGAATAACTCCTGCATGCTCCTGATCTACACCAGGTAAATATCCCGGAAGGTCTTCTAGAGTTACAAGGGGAACATTAAAGGCATCACAATATCTAATAAATCTTGCTGCCTTGTCGCTAGAGTCACAATCTAAGACTCCTGCCAACACCATTGGCTGGTTAGCAACGAACCCAACAGTTCGGCCACCTAATCTTCCAAACCCTATCACAATATTGGCTGCCCATAGCTCTTGAACTTCAAAAAACTCTGAACTATCTGTAATTGATTTTATTACATCACGAACATCGTAGGGTTTAGTAGGGTCGGGAGGGACAATTTTATCTATCTTATATTTTTTGACATCTGGCTCTGTAACCTTTTCAGGAACACACTTACAGTCGTTATGAGATGGAATATAAGTTAACAGTGTTTTAATCTGCTCGAAACACTCAACCTCACTATTAGCAAAGAAATGTGCGTTTCCTGTTGTTTCTGCATGAATTCTTGCACCTCCCAAAGATTCCATGTCAATCTCTTCTCCCAATACAGATCTTATAACCTCTGGACCTGTTATAAACATCTTGGAAATTTTATCTACAACAAACACAAAGTCTGTTAACGCAGGTGAGTAAACTGCTCCCCCTGCACATGGGCCTAAAATTACAGATAGCTGAGGTATAACACCACTTGCAAGAGTGTTGCGAAAAAATATTTCTCCGTAACCAGCTAGTGAGTTAACTCCTTCTTGTATCCTTGCTCCACCGGAATCATTAATTCCTATAAGAGGAATACGCATCCTTAATGCATAGTCCATTATCTTAGTAATCTTTCGTGCATGCATAGAGCCTAATGAGCCCCCAGCTACCGTAAAATCCTGAGCGTAAATAGCAATCGGTTTCCCATTTATGGTACCAGTTCCAATAACTACTCCGTCTCCCGCTAAATTCTTTCCTTCCATACCGAACTCTCTAGCTTCGTGCTCTATAAAGAGGTCATACTCAAAGAAAGAACCGGGATCTAGCAATTGGCTAATTCTTTCCCTTGCAGGAAGTTTACCCATTGCAATCTGCTTAGCAATAGCAGCATCGCCACCGCCTTTAACCGCTTTGGCTGTGCGTTCTTGCAATTCAGAAATTTTTCTTTTTAATAGATTCATTGGTTATAATTTTGTTACACCACAAAAATATGAAAATATTTTAATAAACAAATTTTGTTTATTTTTTGTATCTTTGTGGTTTCAATTTGTTATTAATAACCTTATAAATAGTACTATATGTCACTTCCTTTTCAATACCGGCATAACGGTCCCCGTAAAGACGAGATTGCACAAATGTTGTCAATCGTTGGGGCAAGCAGCTTGGACGAGCTTGTTAAACAAACAGTTCCAGAGAATATTCTTTTAAAAGCACCGCTTGCAATAAGTGAAGCAGTGAGCGAACAAGAATATTTAGGAAACTTAAAAAGCATGGTAAGTGCAAATCGCCATTTTCGTTCAATGATTGGGCTTGGCTTTTATGGCACCGGTACTCTTCCTGTTGTTGTAAGGAATGTATTTGAAAACCCTAGTTGGTATACTTCTTACACTCCTTATCAGGCAGAAATTTCTCAAGGACGCTTAGAGGCTCTTCTAAATTTCCAAACAATGGTTTCTGGGCTTACTGGTTTTGAAATGGCAAATAGCTCTTTATTAGACGATGCTACAGCAGCTGGCGAAGCAGTTAGAATGATGTTCGAACTTCGCTCAAGAGAGGCTAAAAAAGAGAATAGAAATATAGTATTCATAGATGAAAATATATTTCCTCAAGTTCTTGCTGTTATACAAACAAGATCTGAACCTCTAAATATAGAGGTTAAAGTTGGCAAATTTGATGAATATAACTTTGATCAAAAATGCTTTGGAGCAGTACTACAATACCCTGCAGCAAACGGAGAGGTTTGCGACTATTCTGCTTTCTGTGAAAAAGCTCACTCAAATGGAGTGTTAGTTACAGCAGTAACAGACCTAATGGCGCTTACTCTTCTTAAGGAGCCTGCAGCTTGGGGTGCAGATATTGCCGTGGGTACTGCGCAGCGCTTTGGCCTACCAATGGGCTTTGGTGGTCCTACAACTGGGTTTATGGCTACTAGAGATGAGTACAAAAGAAATATGCCAGGCCGTATAATTGGAGTTTCTGTAGATAGAATGGGAAATCCTGCTCTAAGAATGGCTCTTCAAACAAGAGAGCAACACATTAAGAGAGAAAAAGCTACTTCCAATATTTGTACTGCAAGTGCTCTTATGGCAACCATGAGTGGTATGTATGCAGTTTATCATGGGCCTCAAGGCCTTATAGATATTGCAAAAGATATTTATAAATATACCTCAGTAGCTGCTACGCTATTGTCTAAAAAAGGATTTAAACTTTCGGCAGAAAATATTTTTGACACAATAGAAATTACCGAGATTAACGCATCTCAAATCAAACAAAAAGCTATCGAAAAAGGATATAATTTCTACTACCCTAACGATACTACAGTTAGAATGAGTTTTGACGAACTCTCTAACTGCAAAGAGGTAATAGAGGTTCTTTCCATTTTTGGAATAGATATTAGCGAATGCCCTAAAGTTGAGCAGAAAGCTATTTTCCTACCAAGGGAGAGTAAATTTATGCAAGAGGCTACTTTCAACCGCTTCCATTCCGAAACCGAGATGATGAGGTATATTAAAAAGCTTGAACGTCGCGATCTTTCACTTACTCACTCTATGACTCCTCTTGGATCTTGTACTATGAAGCTAAATGCTGCAGTAGAGATGATGCCTATGAGCTGGAGCGAACTTACCAATATGCACCCACATGTTCCATTAGATCAAGCAAAAGGATATTTAGATCTTATTCATGAAACCGAAACTGATTTAGCTACAGCAACTGGTTTTCAAGCCTGTTCTGTTCAGCCTAACTCAGGTGCTTCTGGTGAATATGCTGGTCTTATGACAATAAGAGCATTTCATATTGCCAAGGGCGATACTCAAAGAAATATTGCAATTATCCCAACCTCGGCACACGGAACAAACCCTGCTTCGGCAGCTATGGCGGGAATGGAAATTGTTCTAGTTTCTTGTGAAGAAAATGGTAACGTAAACGTAGACGATCTTCGCGAAAAAGCTGAAAAATATAAAGATACCCTCTCTTGTATTATGATTACCTATCCTTCTACTCACGGTATATTTGAATCTAATATCCGCGAAATTATGGATATTACTCATAAGAACGGAGGCTTGGTGTATATGGACGGGGCAAATATGAATGCACAGGTTGGCATTACAAATCCTGGATTTATTGGCGCCGATGTTTGTCACTTGAATCTTCACAAAACATTTGCAATTCCTCACGGTGGTGGTGGTCCTGGAATAGGCCCAATCTGCTGCACAAAAGAGTTGGCTCCTTACCTTCCACGTCATCCATTTTTGGAAGACAACAATGGTCAAGGCGTAAAAGCAGTTAGTTCTGCGCCATATGGTTATCCATCGGCACTTTGTGTAACTCACGCCTACATTAAGTTATTAGGTCCAAAAGGATTAAGAGAGGCTAGCCAGATTGCTATTCTTAGTGCAAACTATGTTTCTATAAAACTTAAAGATTATTATAAAACTCTTTATAGTGGAGACAATGGCCGAGTTGGTCACGAATGTATTTTAGATTTACGCCACTTCCGCAAAGAGTATGGAGTAGATGCTACCGACGTTGCAAAACGTCTTATGGACTATGGTTTTCATGCTCCTACTATCTCTTTCCCTGTGGTAGATACTTTGATGGTAGAGCCTACAGAGAGTGAGTCATTGGCAGAATTAGATAGATTCATTGAAGCTATGATTGCTATCAAAAAAGAGTGCGATCAAGTTAGAGATGGAAAGGCAGACAAAGAAGACAATCTACTTAAAAATGCACCTCATACAGTTAATGAACTGAGTGCCGATGAGTGGAGCCATCCATATAGCCGAGAAGCTGCTGCATATCCTTTAGCGTGGATACGTGATAATAAATTCTGGCCAAATGTTGCTCGTGTAGATAATGGATACGGAGACAGAAACTTAATGTGTAGCTGCGAGGGTTGGATAGAAAACTAAACCTAACTGGTTACTGAACCAAATAAATGCCTATTATGGAGAATGTAATAACAACAAGAGCAACTGCTCTTTTCGGAATAGTAGACAAAATTTATGAATTGCTGTTAGAGTGGGGGGTTTCCCCCACTTTAGCTGCAACTCTAGACGAGGTAATAAGCGTTTCATTGCTACTTATTATAGCCTATTTAACTAATCTTTTTGCTCGTGTAATAATTTATAAAGTTGTGGTACACTTTGTAAAGTATACATCAAATAAATGGGACGATATTCTCATAGACCACAATGTTCTAAAACATCTTGTAAAAATAATTCCTGGAATTATCTTACATATGGCTGCTCCAATAGCACTTAGGAGTGATCTAGCCGTTGAGTTTTTTCAAAGAGGTGCTCAAATATTTATTGTTGTTGCTCTACTACAGGCCATATCGGCTGCTACCAAAGCTCTCACAATAATTTTCTCTAATACAGCTGAATATGCCAATAAACCAATGAAGGTGGTATTTCAGATTGTTGCTGTTCTTGCCTATTTTGTAGGTGGTATAATAATTTTAAGTATAATTATAAATACTAGTTTCACCTCTTTGTTTGCTGCAATGGGTGCCTCAATGGCAATACTCATGCTTATTTTCAAAGATAGTATCCTTGGATTTGTAGCAGGCTGGCAACTCTCTGTAAATGACATGCTCCGCCCTGGAGATTGGATTACTGTTCCAAAATATGGCGCCGATGGAGATGTAGAAGAGATAAGCCTCTATTCGGTAAAGGTTCGTAATTTTGATAAAACAATAACCACTATTCCACCCTACTCTTTAGTTAGCGAATCTTTCCAAAATTGGAGAGGGATGCAAGAGAGCGAAGGAAGGCGGGTTAAAAGATCTGTTATTATAGATATGAGTACAATCAAATTCTGCACTCCAGAAATGATTGAACGCTTTAAAAAAATCTCCTATTTAGAAAAGTACTTAGAATCTACCGAGAGAGAAATTGATATTTATAATGAAGAAAATAATATTGATAACTCTATTCTTGTAAATGGTCGCCGCCAAACCAACATTGGTGTTTTTAGAGCATATCTAAACGAATTTCTTAAACGTCACCCACTAGTAAATAAAAATATTGTTTGTATGGTTAGGCAATTACAGCCTACCGAAAAAGGTATTCCAGTAGAGCTCTACTTCTTTATCTCAGATAAAAATTGGGTTAATTACGAGAATATCCAATCAGATATATTCGATCATGTGCTGGCAATTGTTGGTCAATTCGACCTCAAAATATTCCAGTATCCATCGGGAGGACAACATCTTATCCCTCAAGATCAAGATAATCTTCTTTAAATGGGCTCCTGCCACTCAATTTTAATTCCCCTACGCTCCATACCTCTAAACCAAGTCATCTGTCTTTTCGCAAATTGATGGATAGCAGTTTCTAGTGATTTCCACATTTGGTTGTAACTAAGCTTACCGGTGATATAAAGCGTCACAAATTTGTACTCTAGCCCGTAATAAATTAAATCATCGGCAGGTATTCCCCTATCAAGCAAACCCTGCACCTCTTCTATCATTCCTCCTTCTAGCCTCTCTTTTAACCGTCTATCAATCTTATCTATTCTCTGTTCCCGACTAACAGAAATACCTATAAAGCGGGTATCTACAGGTGCATATTTTTGGATATTGGCCGGAGAACTTAAAGCGATTTCTAGGGCTCTAATAGCTCTTTTTCTACTATCTATGTCCGAAGTGTTATGCATAGACTTTAATTGTTGCAGTTTAAGAACTAACTCCTGTTCGCTCAATAACTCTAACTGAGTCCTAAGAACAGGATTAGGTGCAACCTGGGGCAATGAATAACCTTGCGTTGCAGCCTCAATATAAAGCCCGCTACCACCACACAGTATAGGTTGCTTACTTCTCTGTTGTACCTCTTGGAAAACCCTGTGAAAATCTCTCTGATATTCGAAAATATTATATTTAGAACCAGGTTGAGCAATATCTATTAAGTGAAAAGGAATATCTACACCATTATAGTTGTACTCTTTTAGGTCTTTCCCTGTTCCAATATCCATACCTCTATATACCTGCCGAGAATCAGCAGAAATAATCTCTCCATCTAACTCATAAGCCAACTTAACCGCATATTTTGTTTTTCCCGATGCTGTTGGGCCTAGCACACAAATTAATTCTTTGCTCATGCCGCAAATTTACACTATTTTTGCACTCCAATGGTTAAAACAAAGAGTAAAATAGAGATAAAAAACAAAAGAGCCTCTTTCGAATTCGAATTGATTGAAAGCTTTACTGCAGGTATAGTGCTCTCTGGAACCGAAATTAAATCTATTCGGGCCGGGAAAGCATCGCTTGCAGATTCCTATTGCTATTTTGCTAACCAAGAACTCTATGTTAAAAACATGCACATTGCAGATTACTGGTGGGGGAGCTTTAATCAACATGACCCACGCCGAGATCGCAAATTGCTACTAAACAAAAAAGAGCTTAGACGATTGTTTAGAGGTAGTAGAGAAAAAGGACTCACCATTGTAGCCACCCGCCTATTCCTATCTGAAAAGGGTTTTGCCAAACTTAACATTTCACTTGCTCGAGGCAAGCGTGAATACGACAAACGCCACTCAATCAAAGACAATGACATGCGTCGTGAAGCCGATCGCACTCTCTAATGACTTTGCTCTCGCAAAGTGGTGAATGTGTTTTCCTTGTTTTCATAAGTTTACATTTTTTATGTGTAAACCTTTTTCAGGACGGGACACAATACTCACTTATACAGTAACATCCTAACAATAAGTACTTTAATTTTTGTAAATAAGCCTTTTTAAGGCTATTTTGAAAAGCTATCTCCCTAGCCTATAGTGCCTTAGAAGATAAGTGAGCAATAATCCTTTAGCCTCTATGCAGAGTGCATACCAGCCCTATCCAGAGTACATACCAACCCTATCCAGAGTACATACCAACTCTATGCAGAGCGCATACCAGTCGTGATGGAGAATTGCTATTGTCTGATAAAGAAACGTGATATAAAAACCACGGCGATGAATTATGAGATGAGTTATAATAACAAAAAAAGCCCGATGATTTCTCATCGGGCTTTAAAAGTTGGCGGCTACCTACT
>CAYIYT010000014.1:0-43879 GCA_964367735.1 uncultured Muribaculaceae bacterium | reverse complement strand
CTATTTATTCTAGTTACAGTAATTCCAAAGGCTTTTCCCAATTTAAGATCTGAAAGGCTCTTGCCATTAACCGCACCCTTTGTAACTAAAACTCTCCTAGGCAAAACATTTAGATCAATAATATTCCATTTCTCTTCACTTTTAGAAATCTCTGTTCCTAAAAATGCTATCACAGAATCTTTATCTTGAATCTCTGTTATAACCAGAATTTCATAGTCTTTATCTAAAACGGTATCTGCCCCCGCTATCTTAACCCACTCCTCTCCTTTAGCAACTCTTGAAATTACAAAATGCTTGTCTATAAGCCTCTTAATATCTACTATCTTTTTACCACAAATGGCTGGATTTGCTATTTTAATAGAAGTTTTGATTGTATCATCGGGATTATCTTCATTTAATTTCTCTAATTCGGTCCTCTCCTTTTCGGGGTTAATTTTAAAAAAGAATCTTATTAATAATAATGAAGAGATAATGCCAAGTACACCCAAAGGATAGGCTACTGCATATCCCATAGCTATTGTAGGATCGGTAGTACCGTTAATATCAAGAAAAGTTTGTTGAGCAGCACCTAGCCCTGGTGTATTAGTAATAGCACCAGAAAGTATACCCACCATTGTAGGCATAGATAAGCCTGTTATAAAATGTAATGAAACAGTAACAAGAACACCAAGGAAGACTACTCCCATTGCTAGCATATTAAGTTGAATTCCACCCTTCTTAAAAGAAGAGAAAAAACCAGGCCCAACTTGTAATCCAATAGAATAAACAAAGAGAATTAGTCCAAATTCTTTAATAAAATGAAGCATTTGAGAATTAATACCTAGCCCAAAATGACTAAAAGCGATACCAGCAAATAATATCCAAGTAATGCCAAATGAAATATTTGCAATTTTAATTTTCGAGAGTAATAATCCTATTGAGATTACTGCTGCCAGTATAACAACTGACTGAGCAACACCTTCATTTGTGAATAGTGCATTAATCCATTCCATAATTTAATAATTTGCACAAATATAGCCATTTAATTTCTATTTTTGTAACGAACATTTTTTCAATTATTAATATTATTACTATGAAACTATTAGATGAATTTAAGCAATTTGCAATGAGAGGAAACGTTGTAGATATGGCTGTTGGTATTATTATTGGTGGGGCATTTGGTAAAATAGTCTCTTCTTTAGTAGCAGATGTTGTAATGCCTGCCATTGGTCTATTTGTTGGCGGAGTAAATTTTACTGACTTAAAAATAACCCTAAAGCCCGAAATTTTAAGTACTGTAGGAGAGGTTTTAAACCCTGCCGTGACTCTTAACTATGGCAACTTTATTCAAGTGGTTTTTGATTTTATAATCATTGCCTTTTCTATTTTTGCAATGATTAGGTTAATGAATAAACTTAATCGCAAACCTGCTCCAGTAGAAGCACCAACTGCACCTGCACCAATTCCTGAAGATATTGCACTACTTTCAGAAATTAGAGATTTACTTAAAAAAGATAAATAAACTACTACCTTCCATTGCTCTATTGAAAGAGCACAACACTCTCTATACTTGTCCCGATGGGTTTTAACTCATCGGGATTACTTGACTTAAAAGAGACAAAAATTAAACAACAGCAACAATGAATAATTTTACATTTCATAATCCCACCAAACTTATTTTTGGCAAAGAGACCATATCTAAACTCTCTAAAGAGATTCCATTAGATAAGACTATTCTTGTAACGTTTGGAGGTGGTAGTGTTAAAAAAAATGGAGTTTACGAGCAAGTTATAAATGCTTTAAAAGAGCATACTTATCACGAATTTTGGGGCATTGAGCCGAACCCATCTATAGAGACTCTTAGAGAAGCTATTGCAGCAGGTAAAGAACACAATTGTGACTTTGTGCTTGCTGTGGGTGGTGGCTCTGTAATTGACGGATCAAAGCTAATTGCTGCAGGAATACTTTATGATGGAGATGCATGGGAATTGACTCTTAAAGGGAACTATGGTAGAGGTAAAACATTACCATTGGCTACTGTATTAACCCTCCCTGCCACAGGTTCCGAGATGAATTCTGGTGCAGTTATATCTAATAGAGAGACAAAAGAAAAATTTGCTTTTTACTCTAAACACCCGCTATTTTCAATTTTAGACCCGCAAACAACCTATACCCTTCCACCCTTTCAAGTTTCCTGTGGTATCGCAGACACTTTTATCCATGTTCTTGAGCAATACCTAACAACTACAGGTCAATCGCCTCTAATGGATAGATGGGCCGAGGGCATATTACAAACAATCTTAGAGATAGCTCCAAAGATAAAAAAAGAGCAGATAGATTACGATAACATGGCTACATTTATGCTCTCTGCCACAATGGCCTTGAATGGTTTTATATCTATGGGCGTTACTCAAGATTGGGCAACCCATATGATAGGACATGAACTTACAGCTCTTCATGGACTTACTCATGCTCATACACTAACGATAGTATTACCAGGTACCATGTGGATTCTTAGAGAAGAAAAAGGAGACAAGATTATTCAATTTGGAGAAAGAGTATTTGGTATTAAACACGTAGGATTAGATACCGCAAGCAGAGAAAAGACAATTTTCGCAACAATAGAAAAAACCGAAGAATTCTTTAAAATGCTAGGGTTTAAAATAAAATTATCTGATAATAATATTGGTAAGCAAACAATTGAAGAGATTGAAAAAAGATTCAATGAAAGAGGCGTTAAATTTGGAGAGAATCAATCGGTTAATGGAATAATTGCAAAACAAATTCTTGAATATGTACAATAATATAGATATAACGCAAGTGTTGTTATTAGATAGAGGAGGTATCTCATTTGCTATCCCTATTTCTTTTGTAGATAAAGTTATACCTGCTCAAGAGATATCTCCTGTAAATTCCGATAACCCTATAATTAAAGGCATTATTAACTTTAAAGGAGTAGTTATGCCGGTAGTTTCTATTGATGTTAGATTTGGTATATCAGAGGAAAAATTGAGCATAAATGATAAATTAGTCCTAATAGAGCAAAATGGCAAGAAAATGGCTCTTATTGTAAATAGTGTAAGTGATATAACTGAATTAGACCCAAAACAGACTCAAGAAACTGATGCTTTATTTCCAGGTTTATTATCGGTAAATCTTCTCGAAAAAGAACATAAAATAATTTATCTTTACAATCCCGAAGTAATTTTTACAAATAAAGATATAATAGATCTCAACAAATTAAGTGAACAATAAAAAGTTTTTAGATAAAATCCATTTGCAAACCGCTGCAGATATCATAGGACGAGAGTTAGGACTCAATTACCCAACTAATCGCCTAGAAGAACTTTTGCGTGGCTTTGAAAGAACATCTGAATTATTTCAAGGAAAACTGAGTCCCGAAAAACTTATAGAAGATATTATAAAACTCAATTCTATTCCCAATCATTTATACACAGAACTCTCCTGTGCTTTAACTATAAATGAGACCTATTTTTTCAGGGAAGCTCCTGCAATGAATCTATTTAAAACAATCATTGCAAAAGAGGTTGAAATAAGCAATGGAAACTATAAAATTTGGAGCGCAGGATGTAGTTCTGGCGAGGAACCATTTACTCTTGCAATACTTATTAAGGAGTTGCTACCAGCACATATTGCTAATAATGTAAAAATAATTGGTACAGATTTAAGCGATAAGGCACTTCAAAAAGCTCACGAAGGATTATATACACAGTGGTCTTTTAGAGAAACACCAAATAATATTAGAGATAAATATTTTACACCCATTAAGGATAAGTGGCAAATATCTGATACCATTAGAAAGATGGTCTCATTTTCTCATCTTAATTTAATTACAGAGAATTACCCAAACAGAGCCAAGGGTTTACATGACATTAACTAAATATTCTGTAGAAATGTTCTTATGTATTTTTCGCATTCTACTATAAAAGAGGTTGCAATGAAGTTCTACGATTCTCTTTGCAATGGTGGTTGGTTTGTTACATCTCAAGTAGAGCTTAACAACGATCTTTTTCCTTGCTTCGATAAAGCTAAAGTTGGGGAAGGTTTTTTCTACAAAAGAGAGAAACCATTAACAGCAAAAGAAATGTTAGAAAAAACAGAGAAAATAAGAACTACAATTGACAAAGCCTCTCTTATACAAAAAAAGAGAATTGTCAGAGATAAATCAATTCATGCAAACATATTGCATACTAGTAAATTAAGATCTAAAAGTATAAACTTACCTCCTATTAATGAAGTAAAAAAAACTACAGAAACCTCTCCACTGCAAGCAGCAAGAGAATTTGCAAATAAGGGAGAGTATTCAAAAGCTTTAACTATTCTTGAAGAACTCACTAGTACAGATAGTATCAGCTTAGATTTTTTATATCTTTATGCAACTATTTTTTCTGAACAAGGAGATTATGAGAAGGCTGCCGAATATTATAAGAAATGTATATATATAAATCCATCCCACATTCTTGCCAATTATATGTTGGGAAACATATATGTAGAATTAAATAAAAAGGAGCTCTCTTTAAAATATTTTAGAACAGCTCTTAAACAAGCTATACAATTAGATCCTAAACAAGAAGTTAGTGACTCTGGCGGAATTAGAGCCGAAAGAATAATTGAAATGCTAGAAAATTTAATAAATTAGCAATAAGCAAAAATGTTAGACGAACAGGAAATATTAAAATTAAGGGCATTACAAAACTCAGAAAATGAGAGAGAGAGTATGGCTAAAACACCAATAGTCATAATGAAGTTTTCTCTTATGTCTAGAACATATGCTTTTGAAACAAAATATATCTCTGAAGTACATCTTATAAAAGGGATTACGCCAATCCCTGGTACCCCACCCTTCTTAGCTGGAGTGGTAAATATAAGAGGAAGGATAGTGTCTGCCATTAATCTTAAAATATTGTTCAAAATGGGAGACAAAGGCCTTACAGACCTAAACAGATTAATAGTATTGCATATGGAATCGATGTATTTTGGCGTTATATGCGACAGTTTATTTGGGATATTTACAGAAGATCTTGCTCTGATAGAAAAACCACCATCTAACATTCCCGAAAACTATTTAAACTATATGACCGGGTTGCTACCAGATAACACTATCTTATTAGATGCACAAAAAATATTGACATCATCAGAAATAATTATAAACAATGAGAAAAATTTATAACATCCATACTAAAGGAGCAATAATGTCTGGAATTGCTCTAGTAATTTTATCAATTGTAGCAATTCTTGCTGCTGCATTCTTCAAAATTGATAAAATCGAGAAAATTAATGTAAACATCCAAACAATAGATAGTATTACTCACGAAATAAGTGCCCTTAAGGCCAATATCAACAGAATGAGAGCACTCTCTCTCTTTTTATTAGTAGAAAAAAATTTAGACGACTTTAATAAATCTATTATTGAGATAGCAGATAAACAAAGTGAGATGGAAAGGCAACTACTAATGCTTGAGAATTCACTGCAAAATTATCCGGAAATTCAAGATAGCTTTATAAGTATAATGCCAGTGATCAAAAAATATTTCATTACCAGAGCAACTTATGAAAATTATTTAAAAATTGGCAAAACGGAGGAAGCTTATACACTTACAAAAAACTCTTTATATGAAGATTACGAAGAGATTCGAGAAAGCTTAATAACTACAGAAAGTCTGTTATTAGAGAAAAAACAAGTTTTAATAACAAATTACAAAACCATTCGTTCCAGCATTGCATCTAATGCTCTTTGGTTTGGTATTATAGTTGTTTTAATAATTCTTCTCGTTTCTGCTGTTCTCTCTAAAATGCTAAGATATATTACCACAGAAATAAAGAGTGGAATAAATGTCTTAGCTGCATCTTCCGAAGAGATTTTGTCTACAATCACAGAAATGTCTACAAGCGCATCAGAAACAGCGGCCTCGGTGGCAGAGACTACTGCAACAATAGAAGAGGTGAGACAAACTGCCGCTATTGCAAACGATAGGGCAAAATCTTTACTCGAAAGTACCAGTCGCGTTAAACTATCTGCCGAAAAAGGGCAAAACTCACTAGACTTGGTAATTAATGGGATGGAACAGATAGATATCCAAATGAAAAAAATATCTTCTACCGTTATAAAATTATCTGAACAAAACCGTAGAGTTGGAGAGATAACCTCTTCTGTTGCCGATATTGCAGACCAATCTAATCTCTTGGCAGTTAATGCTGCTATAGAAGCAGCTAAGGCAGGTGAACATGGCAGAGGATTTACTGTTGTAGCACAAGAGATCAGAAATTTAGCAGACCAATCAAAAAGAGCAACACAACAAGTAAAAGAGATTTTGAATGAGATTGAGAAATTTGTAAACGAAACAGAAGGAGTAACTGAAGAATCCAAAAAAACTGTAGAAATTGGTAAATCTTTGGCAATTCAAAGTGGAGAAGTGATAGATATCCTTGCTGGAAATATTGAAGAAACAGCCAATGCTGCAATGCAAATATCATCTTCTAATCACCAACAAATGGCTGGAATGGATCAAATTGTGCCTGCAATGGAGAATATAAAGAAAGCAAGTGAGCTAAATGTTTCTGGGATACGTCAAGCTCAAAATGCAACGAGTGAAGTAAATAAGTTGGGCAAGTCTTTGAAAAAAATTATATTAAAGTTCAATCTCTAAAAAACAATGATTGATAATCCGGGATTTGACTCCTTCTATAAAGAGCTTCTAAACGATTTTAAAACAGAATCGGAAGAGCATTATGAAACCATAGTGCAAGGTCTTTTTAAACTTATCCCAGGAGAAAAATCGACTATTAACTTAGTAATTGAGGCTATCTACAGAAGTACGCATAGTTTAAAAGGGGCTGCTAGGGCAGTAAATTTACCCGATATAGAAAAAGTTTGTTCTTCTTTGGAATCGGTTTTTGGAAAAATTAAGAACAAGGATATTGAGTTGACACCAACTTTGCTAGATAGCCTTCATGACTTTACCGATCTTTTAGGAGAACTTCTACAAGAGACAAGCAATTTAAGTGGAATAAATTTTTCTTCGAAAATTTCTCGATCAATAAAAAACCTTGATTATGTAGTTCAGTTGTCTGAAACTCCCAATAATTTTTCTCCTATAGATACTGTTATAGATAACACAATAAATGACACTACCTCTTTGCCAAAAGAGATTCAAAAACACAGTCCTGATTCTGGCTCAGTAAGATTATCTACAGAGCACTTAAGCAATATTCTTATACAAACAGAAAGCTTTATTGCTATTAAAAATAACCTTGAATACTATAGGAACGAACTTGATAATATTTATCAAACTCATAGAGAGCCAAGAATTTACAATTTACTTAAAGATTTAACAGATTTCCACAGTACAGTTACACGTATGGCTGACGATTTATCTGCTAATATTCGCAACACTCTGCTTTCTAGCTTCGACACTCTGCTAAAATTACTTCCTAAGATGGTTAGAGACCTCTCTAAGGAGTACTCTAAGGAGATTAATTTCAAAACAGAAGGTGCATATATAGAGATAGATAGGAGAATATTAGAGGAACTAAAAGACCCTCTAATACATATCCTAAGAAATTCTATAGATCATGGAATAGAACTACCTCAAGAGAGGATCAAGGCAGGAAAAACAAGAGAAGGAACTATCTTGATTACTGTTAAAAAACTACCAGAACAAACAGTCAAAATTATTATTGAAGATGATGGAGCTGGGATCGATAAGAAAAAAATTATTGAATCTGCAGTAAAAAAGGGAATAATAAGTCAAGAAAAATCAAAAATAATTAATGACGAAGAGATTTATGATCTCATATTTAAATCTGGTATCTCCTCTACAAAATTTGTAACCGATATTTCTGGTAGAGGGCTTGGAATGTCTATTGTAGTTGATAAAATCACTAATTTAGGAGGCACAATAGATACTGAGTCAGTAATTAATTTAGGCACTAAATTTTCAATATCCATTCCACAGAACATTACTACCTTTAGAGGGGTTCTTGTTAAATGTGGTAAACAAGATCTTATTATTCCTTCTCAATATGTAAAAGGAATTAGGAGAGCCAGCAACTCAGAAGTAAGTACAATTGGTAATAAAACTGTTATTAAAGACAGTTTAGGAAATACTGTAGGTCTTGCAATACTCTCTTCTATCATTGGAATAGGTGAACAAAAAAGATCGATCTATTCAAATAACTATTTTTACATTGTTTATCTTACACATAAAAATAATACAATCGCATATATTGTAGACTCTGTAACTCAAGAATACGAAGGAATCCTAAAAAAAATGGGACCACAACTTACTTATGCAAAAAACATTATTGGCGTTACTATAATTAAAAATGAAATTGTGGTACCAGTTGTGAATGTTAAAGAAGTTATGGCAAATACCTTCTTATATGAAGAACATAATTACCATATAGAAGATACAGTAGATTCCGATACAGAAAAAAAACAGACCAAAGTCCTTATTGCAGAAGACTCTATAACAATTAGATCTATGCTCCGAAACATGGTTGAAAGTGCAGGATACGATGTTACAACAGCTATTGATGGGCAAGATGCTCTTTCTAAAATAGAAGCAAATTTCTTCGATATTGTTGTAACAGATATAGAGATGCCTAATCTAAATGGATTTGAATTAACTTATAAGATCAAAACTAACCCTTTACTTAAAGAGATACCTGTAATATTGGTAACAGCGCTTGAATCTTCTTCCGACATGAAAAAAGGGATGGATTCTGGAGCAGATGCCTATATTGTAAAAAGTAATTTTGAAAAAAGTAATTTAATAGAAACTATAAAAAGGCTTTTATAAATGCTAGATAACTCTACAAATAAAAAAATAAAAGTATTAATTGCAGAGGACTCTGCATTAATTAGAAAAATACTTAATAGTATTTTAGAAGACGATGATAGGTTCGAAGTTGTAGCAGAAGCAGTTAATGGAGAACAAGCTGTTAAATATACAAAGCTATTTAAGCCCGATGTTATAAGTATGGACATGATTATGCCTGTTATGGATGGTCTCGAGGCTACTTATGAAATAATGAGAAATCATCCTGTGCCAATTGTAATTATAAGTTCTCTATATAAAGATGACCAAGTTAATATGGCAATTCAGGAACTCAATGCTGGCGCAGTAGCTATTTTGCCAAAGCCCTATGGACCAGAACATCCAAATTACAAAGCCTCGGCAACTAAATATAAGAATCTCTTAAAATTAATGTCCGAAATTAAAGTTATTAAAAGGACTAACAGTATTAAAGTTGGTTATACTAATTCTATAAGCAATAATACAGCAACAGCCTTCAAGGCTAAAGAGGTTAATAATAATTCTTGTGTGCGCCCTAAAGTTATTTCGCTAATTGCTATAGGAGCCTCGGCAGGAGGCCCAGAAGCAATCAGAATAATTTTAGAATCTTTGGTCTATCCTTTAAAATCCCCCATAGTAATTATTCAACACATAGACCATAACTTTACAGAAGGTTATGCAACTTGGCTTCAACAATACTCTCAAAGTCGTGTGAAAATTGCAGAATCTGGAGAAAGATTAATAAATGATACAATATATATTGCCCCAGGCGGTAATCATTTAACAATAGTAGATAAATCTATTATTAAATTATCTCCTCCTTTAAAAGATGCAAATAAATTTGGACATACTCCATCTATAGACATATTCTTTGAAAGTATAATAAAAGGAGATCCAGTAGAATGTACTGCAATACTGCTCTCAGGAATGGGTAGAGATGGCGCGCAAGCGTTACAAAAGCTCAAGGAATCTGGAGCATATACACTAATACAAGATGAAATTACATCACTTATTTTTGGTATGCCAGGAGAGGCAGCAAAATTGAATGCACAGTGCAAAAAATTAAGCCCACAAGATATTGCTTTAGAAATAAACCAGATATTAAATAAAAAAGAATGAAAGAGAGTTTGCAAGGATACATATTGGCACTAGAAGATTCACTTGTTCAGGCAAAAAGAATTGAATATTTCTTTAAAAAACACAATTTTAACTTTAAAATTGCCTCTTCTGCAGAGGAAGCAATAGAAATAGTTGAGAAAGAGAAACCTGCTCTTATCATTAGCGATATAATAATGCCTGGAATTGATGGATATCAGTTTTGCAAGCAAATAAAAGAGAATAATAATACAAGTAAAATACCTATCATTCTTCTTACCTCACTTCAAGACCCTATTGACATAATAAGAGGTCTCCAAGCAGGAGCAGATAACTTTATTACAAAACCCTTTGACGAAAAGCATCTTATTTCTAGAATTACTCATTTGATGAGTAATTCTGACACCCAAGAAATAGAGATTGAAGAATCTAACAACAAGCCTATTCAAATTAAATATAGAGGAGAAGATTTTTCAATAACTTCTGGTCGTAAACAAATTTTAGATTTACTCGTTTCGGTTTATGATACAGCAATTCAAAGAAATGACGAGTTAACAGAGATAAAAGAAAAATTAGAGATAACAAATAGAGACCTTATTCAAGCAAACGAAGATTTGGATGCTTTTGCACGCACTGTATCTCATGACTTAAATTCGCCTCTTTCTGTTATTATTGGTTTTGCAGGTACAATACTAGAGAACCCTAACAGCACAATATCTCTAGAGGAAAAAAAACATATTAAGTATATGCAAGATTCTGCATTACAAATGAATCAGCTTATTAGAGACTTATTATCATATTCCCAATCTGGAAGGGTAGAAATTGAACAAAAAGAGATAAATATTAGCGATATAGCTAATGAAGTAATTAAAGAGATTATAGTTAGATATCCCGGAGAAAGTCCAATCATATCAATAGAACCAAATTTGGGTGCATTTGCCGACCCTATTATGATAAGAGTAGTACTAGATAACCTTTTGGGTAATGCTGTGAAATATAGCTCAAAAGTAGAACATCCTAAAGTAATATTCGGTCAAAAAGAGTATTATGGGAAACAACTATTCTATATAAATGATAATGGCATTGGATTTGAAATGTCTAAAGCAGAAAAACTATTTCAACCATTTATAAGGCTTAACAGCAGTAAAGATTTTAACGGAACTGGCGTAGGCCTCTCTACTGTTAAAAGGATAATCGATAAACATGGAGGAGAGATTTGGGCCGAATCTGAGCTAAATAAAGGTACAACTATGTTTTTCACCTTAAAGTAGAGTTAAAACCATAGCTATAGCCAACAATTTCCAAATATGATTGTTAATAAAATGTAGAAATATAAACCACAAAAAAATTAAGCATGAACGGAGACACTATTATTTGCAATTGCAACGAAGTTTACAAAAATGAAATTCTTAAAGCCATTGAAGAGAAAGGCTGTAAAACAGTAGAAGATGTTGGAGAAGTTACCGGCGCCGGTACTGTATGCGGCGGTTGCATAGACGATATTCAAGAGATTCTTGATCAATACTATGCAGGGTCTAAAGAATAAGTTTATTTTTTAATTGATAAAAATCAGGCCTGTCAAATTTAACATTGACAGGCCTGAATTTTTTTATAGTATTTCCTATTTTACCCCTTTAAGATGTTTTTCAAGAAAAGCATCTTGTTCCCACAATACATGCAACACATTTTCTTTTGCAGCATAGCCATGACTCTCTCTTGGAAGAAGAACAAGTCTTGCAGGAGCTCCTAGTCCTTTTAATGCTTGAAAATATCTCTCGGACTGCATTGTAAAAGTTCCAGTATTATTATCGGCTTCGCCATGGATTAAAAGTAACGGTGTTTTCATTTTATGTGCATTCATAAAAGGAGACATTCTAGTATATACATCGGGTGCATCCCAATAATTTCTACTTTCATTTTGGAATCCAAATGGTGTTAATGTTCTATTATAAGCACCACTTCTAGCAATACCACATGCAAATAAATCGCAATGAGTAAGAAGGTTTGCTGTCATAAATGCTCCATAGGAGTGCCCTCCTGCAGCAACTTTTGTTCTATCTATATAACCCAATGCATCTACAGCATCAATCGCAGCTTTTGCATTCATAATAAGTTGTTCTATAAATGTATCGTTAGGCTCTTTATCGCCCTCGCCTACTATTGGGAAAGCAGCATCTTGGAGAACAGCATAGCCACGAGTTACCCAATATACAAATGAACCATATGAAGGAACTGTAAACAAATTTGGGTTATGTGTGCTTTGGCTTGCAGCTGCAGCATCTTTATATTCTTTAGGATATGCCCACAATAGCATTGGAACCTTCTCTTTTTTATTCATATCGTAACCTACTGGCAAATATAAAGTTCCAGAAAGTTCAATTCCATCTTCACGAGTATACTTAATAACCTCCTTATGTACATTGGAAAGTACTAAGAAAGGATTGTCAAAATTGGTAATTTGAATAAGATTATTTTTTTTCTTACGTATGTTTCTCATATAGTAATTTGGAAAATCTGTCTGAGATTGAATTCTCACTAAAATATTTCCTTTCTTAATATCGTCTATAGATTCGATATCCTCTTTTTTATCTGTATAACTACTTTGATATATTCTCTTTGTTTTAAGGGTCTTTAGATTTAGTTCATCTATAAAAGGGAATTGTCCCTCTTTAGAATATCCATCTCCTACTAGATAAACATTATCGTTATCTATTTGCATAACCATTCTAGAATATTCATTTCTTATAGAAGCAACTCTTCCTGGGTTTGAATATACATCTTCTGTATTTCTATCAAAAATCACAATAGGTTGTGAATTCGGGTTCGATGGGTCAAAAAGATATGTTTTAGAGTTGTTTTTATCTCTGTCACTATCCATAATAAGAGCTCTTGTTTCATTGCCCCATGATATCCCAGAATAACGCTGAGGAGTCTTGGCCATAGAAATAGGTTCTTTATCGAAAGGAGCTTCCCACTGAAAAACCTGATCGCGGAAATCAACTTTTTTATCTCCATCTCCTCCATCTAAAGCTGTCACAAAATAGAGGGTTGCCGGTTTATCAGACCTCCAAGACATACTTCTTTTGCCTTCTCGCGTGCTAGAAGAACCTTTCGGAGATATCTCTATTAGTGGAATTTCATTTACTGTTTTAATCTTCTTTCCAGAAAAATCGTACACTATACTTGTTTGTGGGAATCTACTCATTGTAACAATATAGGAATAAGGTCTTTCTATAGTGGTAATCATAACATAATTTCCATCGGGCGATATTGATTCACTTGAATAAAGTGCCTCTTTCATAAACTTTTTTGAATTTCCTTCAAGATCATAAATGAAAAGTTCCGATTTAACTAGTGTCTCAAAATTTTTCTCGTCAAGTCTATTTTTAAGTAAATCTTGATAAGTTCTATTTTGTGATTCTTTCCCGTGGCTTTCAGAGATTGTTGGACCAGTAGGGATATTCATACTTTCATCTAGCAAAGCTGCTCTTGAAGAAGGAAGAACTCTTACAAGAAAAGCGCTATTATCTTTAAGCCAACTATATGGGCTACCTAAGTTTGCATTAAGAATAGCTTCCGAAATACGCTTTGCAGAGGCATCTGCTACATTAAGTAGCCATAACTCTACACCCTTATCGGTAGTATGAGTAAATGCCATTAAAGTTTCGTCTGGAGAAAATTGTGTGTTAGAGATTCTTGGATTATGAGGTAGGCCACTAACCTGCAACTCCTTCTCGTCTCCAATTCTTTTAATTTTAATATTATTTGTATAAGTAACAGATGTCTCAATGTTTGTTATAGGATTGATTCTTATTCCTGCCAATCTCATCTCTTGCTGGTTAAGATCTTCCAAAGTTCTATAGTTGTCTCTATAAAAAAATATCATATTCTCTTTACGAGAATCTATGCGTACCGAAGGTGCTCTCTCATAGTCTAACATATCAAGAATCTCTTTGGGAGGTTTTTGATAACTAAGATTTTCTTGAGAATAGGCATTCCCACAATAAAACAGACTAATTAAAAGCAGTGCCGGAATGGTAAGATAAATCATCCTTTTCATACTGATCGTTATTAAGTTAGGTAATTATTTATAATTTAATTAAAGTTTTTCTAGTGCAAAATGGAACTCTTTACTACAAAGATAAAAAAATTGAGGAGTTACCAAGGTGCTTAAGTAAATATGACGCAGGGTATTTTAGCTCACCAATATTAGCTTCTATCATCTCTACGGTATTAATTTTTGATGCTCCTGTTAAAAAAAAGAGTGCTTTATTTGCAGCCAAAATAGTGCCTCCTGTCATTGAGACCCTCAATTGACCAGAATAGGGATTGACTGAAGCTGCAAATGGTTGTTCATGATTGTATAGATGTGTCTGGCCTGGAAAAATAGAAGAGGTGTGACCATCTTCTCCTATTCCAAGAATAATCATATCAAAAACTGGAAAGGTATTTTTTATAGGTAAATGCTCTTTTACTAGTAAACTATATCTCAAAGCTTCTTTACTGGGATCTTCTTCTCCTTTTATTCTAAAAACATTAGACTCTGGAATATTAATAAGATCAAGTAAATGTCTCTTTGCCGAGCCAAAATTACTCTCTTCATTATTGGGTGCAACTGCTCTCTCATCTACCCAAAATAGCTTTATTTTACTCCATTTTATAAGATCTTTATACTTTCCAGTCCAGAGAGAAAATAGAGTTAAAGGGCTACTTCCTCCAGATATTGCAAGATGGAAAAAACCCTCTTTATTGTTTATCATCTCTATTAATAAAAGTGTGAGATCATCTGCTCTATTTGTTTCCATTTTAAATTTCAATTTTACAATTCACAGTAGATATTTGTATTAGTGAGGTTTTTACATGGATTTGTCCATCTATGACCTTCTGTTATTATAGCTTCACTCTCTAGTGGCCCCCAACTTCCTGCTGGATAGCCATGTAAAGGTAATTGAGAATTTTCTGTAAGATATTCTAGTATGGGAGAAAAGTATCGCCAACTTGCCTCTACGGCATCGCTTCGAGTAAATAGTGTGTTATCCCCCTTAAGAGCCTCTTCTAAAAGTCTAGAGTAACCATCGGCACTGTTTACTTCACCTAGTTTATCATAAGAAAAATCCATAGGAACTTGAGTTATATCAAAGCCGCTTCCTGGAATTTTCATATCAAATTTAAGCACCATGCCCTCGTTTGGCTGAATTCTTATTATAAGTTGATTTTGATTTGGACACTCTTCTCGGCAACTAAATAAGCGGTGTGGAGTTTGTCTAAAGTGTATTACTATTTCTGTAACTTTAGTGGGCATTTGTTTGCCTGTTCTTATATAGAAAGGAACTCCCTCCCAACGCCAGTTTGCAATTTTCACCTTCATTGCCAAAAATGTCTCTGTTTGTGAATTGGACTCTACCCCTTTCTCTTGGCGATAGGCTAGGGCCATTTCTCCTTTTTTTTCTCCTGCAATATACTGCCCTCTCACTACTCTAGAAGGGATCTCTTCTTTTGTTAGTGGTTTCAAGGAGTTGTAAACCTTAACAACCTCGTCACGAAACTCTCTCTCTCCAAAAATAACAGGAGGCTCCATTGCAACCAATGCTAAGATTTGAATAAGATGGTTCTGAACCATATCGCGCAAAGCACCTACCCCATCGTAAAATCCACCTCGGCTCCCTATTCCCATGTTTTCTACGGCAGTGATTTCTACTCTCTCTATATAGTTCCTATTCCATATAGGTTCAAAAATTGTGTTAGCAAACCTGAGAGCAAGTATATTTTGGACAGTTTCTTTACCAAGGTAGTGGTCTATTCTATAGATCTGCTTCTCCTTAAATGCCTCTTTTAAAATAGCATTCATCTTTATTGCACTATCTAAATCGTAACCAAATGGTTTTTCTACAATTATTTTTCTTACCCCCGCGTTAATATTTTCCCCATATCCATCTTGGCTATTTAAGCCACATTTTTTAAGATTAATAGGAATTGATTCATATAGAGAGGGAGGGGTGGCTAAATAAAAAAGATAGTCACTTATTTCAAACTCATTTAACTTTTCTATTAGTTTTGAATATTCATCCTCTAATGAGGGATCCATTTGTAAATAGAAAACAGATTTAAAAAATTCTTTGTTAGAATAATCTCCTTTATCAATCAAATGTTTCCTAAAAGAATCATCTGTATGGGAGGTACGCCCTGCAGCAAGAATTTTAAAAGGGACCGATTCTTTTTTTCTTTCGTGTAGAGAGTAAAGGGCCGGTATGAGTTTTCTGGAAGCAAGATCGCCACTGCCTCCAAATATAATTATTAGATGTTCTTTCATAAAAATAATAAAAACTAAAAACGCTATTAAACATTATAAACTCTGGAGCTGGTATCTCCACCTTGACCTGTCCAATTTTCGTGAAAAAAGAGACCTCTTTCTCTATCTTTTCGCTCAAAAGTATGGGCTCCAAAGTAATCTCTTTGAGCCTGAAGAATATTTGCAGGCAAAGTCTCGCTAGTAAGAGAATAGAAGTAGTTAAGAGCACTACTAAATGCAGGTAAAGGGACTCCTCCTACAGCTGCTTTAGCTACAAGAGAGCTCCATGAATTTAAGGCATTTTCTATCTCTTCTTTAAAATAAAGATCTAATAGTAAATGTTGTGGTTGCACCTTTTGAGAATAAGCCTCGGCAATTTTATTTAAAAAAGACGAACGAATTATACATCCATTACGCCAAATCTTGGCAATAGAAGATAAGTCCATTTTCCAGCCAAACTCATCGGATGCTCTCTTTAACATATCAAAACCTTGAGCATAAGAGACGAGCTTTGAGGCATACAGAGCATCGTATACTTCTTGAGGTTCGGGAGTTGCATATTTACCGTGGCTTCTTTTAAAAACTGAAGCTGCATTTACTCTCAAATCTTTAGAGAAACTTAAAGATCTTTCAAAAACAGCAGTAGCAATTAAGTTTAGGGGAACTCCCAAATCCATGGCATTAATTACAGATAACTTTCCGGTACCTTTTTGCCCAGCACTATCTAATATTTTATCTATAAGATATGAACCATCCTTCTCTCTATATTTCATGATGTTTGCCGTTATTTCAATAAGATAACTTTGGAGTTTGCTGCTGTTCCAAGTTTCAAATACATTGGCAATTTTATCATTTTCGAACCCAGTCATATTTTTAAGCACCCAATAAGCCTCAGAAATAAGCTGCATATCGCCATACTCTATACCATTATGCACCATCTTAACAAAGTGTCCAGAACCCGCAGCTCCTATCCACTCACAGCATGGTGAACCATCTGATGCTACTGCAGCAATATCGGTAAAAACATTTTTTATAGCTGGCCAAGCCTCTTCAGAGCCACCAGGCATAATTGCAGGCCCTTTTAAAGCCCCCTCTTCTCCTCCCGAGACACCAGCTCCTACATATAGTAAGCCATTGCTTTCTACATATTGAACCCTTCTAGAAGTATCGGCATGGTCTGAATTCCCTCCATCAATTATTATATCATTCCTATCTAACATAGGAATTAGAGTTTCTATAAGTTCGTCTACAGCTTTACCAGCACGAACCATAAGCATAATTTTACGAGGGCTTTTAAGAGAATCTACTAACTCTCTCAAGGTTTTAAAGCCCCTAATTTGTTTCCCAGAAGCCCTACCATCTATAAATTTATTAGTTACAGATTCTGTCCTATTGTATACAGATACTCTATAACCCTTGCTTTCCATATTGAGCACAAGATTTTCGCCCATAACAGCTAAACCAATCAAAGCTATATCCGATTTTTCAATCTCTCCCATATATTTATAAGTTTATTTTAATATTTTTATTTAATTTAGTAAGCTAAATTCAAAGTTATAATTTAGTTAACAATTAAATACCAAACAAGTTTTATATGTTTGTAACACTAAACATCTATTTTATGAAACTCAGTAACATTACATTTATTACAATAATCTCACTTTCATCTATTATTGCTTGTCAAAATGGGAAAGAAAAACAAGAGATTACAGTTCCAAAGTTAAAAATGATAGAGATTCCTGCTATCTATTCAACACAAGAAGCTCGGGAATTATATGTTGCAAATCATTTTTGGGATGAGATGGATTTCTCTGACTCATCTTATCTTCAAGATAAACTAGCTATAGATGTTCACTATTCATCTTATATTAATAATCTACAAAACTTCCCTACAAATATTGCAAATAATTCTCTTGAACAATTTACAAAAGAAATATTAGAAGCAACGCCACCACTTAAAAACTATTTATTAGAGATTCTTGAAATGTCTTTATATGGCCCCAATTCAGGATTACGAAACGAAAGCTTTTACATTATTGTATTAAATACTATTATTGCTAACCATGAGTTCGATCCATTGCTTAAAGAGAGATACAAAGAACAATTAGAACTTGCTCTTAGAAATAACCCTGGAGAGATCTCCGAAGAGTTTCAATTCACTACAATAGAAGGCAAACAAGGTAGCTTACATACTCTCCCTAGAAAACAAACCTTAATAATGTTTTTTGAGCCAGATTGTCCTGCTTGTGAAGCATCTCTAGAATACTTTTCTAATAACAAAGTTATTGAACTTGCTTCAAAATCATTTAATATGCTTGCAGTTTACACTGGAGATGATTTGAAAAATTGGGAGAAATCGGCAAAAAACTTTAAACCATATTGGATTATAGCTCACGATAACGAAATGGAAATTACTATGAAAAGATTGTACGACCGTAGGCCTTCTCCTTCGTTTTATATTCTAGACAAACAAAACAGAGTGATATCAAAAGATGCATTAACAGAACAAGTGATTTTTGAACTTTCGAAAATTTTAAATCTCCCAAAATAAACTTTAGACCTCAATAATTTCGTTATCGTCTGGATACCAAACAAAACCCTTTACATAGGCAATCCCAGCCTCTTTTATGAGTGAAACATACTCTCTCACTTGGTTAATATGAGATTGTTCTTTCTTTTTGCCAAATTTAAAATCTATAACTTGAGCATGGGCTCCCATAAGAACTCTATCGGGTCTTTTTAATGATCCACCTGGTTCAAGAATCTCTAACTCTCTATAAACCTTGTAAGTTCCATCGAACCAATGTCTCTCCCTAACTGCCTCAAACATATTTTTAATTTTGACTTGGGCCTCTTCTCTCATTTCAGAAGAGAGTATTCCTTCGGATAATGCCATATTCAGAGCTTTTTCAAGGTCTAGCTCAGTAACAATATTTTCCATTATCCTATGCATAATAAGCCCATGCCCTCTGCTACTCCTTTCATTAAAATACTCCTCTCCTCTTAATGCTAGTTTCAAACGACTATCTGTATTAAATGAGATAAAAGCAGGTACTTTAATTACATTCCCAAGCTCCTCCAATTTTGTATCTATTTTTTGTGTATAAGATCCTACATTATATTCATTTTCCTCTAAGGCACTCTCTAGCATTGAATAAAGAATTTTGGAAACAGATAGAGACTCTCCTTTTGCAGATGGAATTGGGCACAAAACCGCCATTTCATTTTCTGCCCTAGTTAAGGCAACATAGGCAAGATTCATATTGTCTATAAATGCTTTAACTTTCTCTTCTCTATACTCTTCATTAAAAAATGAATTGGCAAGACCTTTTGTATATTTTATGGGAAACATAGGTACAGAGCTATATGGTTCTTGGCTAGAACGGCACCATAAAGTGGGCGCATTATAACCACCATAGTCTAATGGCAATTCAAAGAATGGAAGAACTACTATTGGAATGCCTAACCCTTTTGCCTTGTGGATAGTCATTACACGTAAAGCATCTTGCCCTTCTGGAGCTGGAACACTTTTTTTTGATCCATTCTTTTCCCACCATTTAATAAACGCAGCAATATCGGCATTCTCTCCTTTGCCATAATCAAGCACCAAATCAAGAAATGAGTTTATAAAAAGTGATTCAGAATCGCTGAATTTTATATGCATCTCTCTAATTGCCTGTTCACATAATTCATATAGTGGTAAATGTGATAGTGAGCTTATATTACCAGTATCTAAACCAAGAAATTTTGCAATAGTATTATTTACACTATCTTTTGGATTTTGGATATACTTAAGTATAGATATAATTCTTCTAACTAAAGGCGATGAGCTAATTAATAGAGCTTCATCGGAAATAACAGGATATCCTTTTTCTAGTAAATAGTTAACCATCATCTGTCCATCGCTGTTGGTTCTTACTAAAAAAGTAATTTCCTTTATGCTATGTCCATTCTTTTTCCAAGTTTCAATCAGTGAAATAGAGTGTTCCATAGCAAGCTCTTTCCATGGAGTTTTTTCTTTTTCATTTTCAAAAAATTTAACCAATACATGGCCTTCATTTTCTCTTTTTGAATTAGAAATCTCCTGTTCTACAGAAGAGTAAACATCTAAATTTGGTGCCTCTAACTGTTCTTTACAAACAGCATCTAGATGAGGAAAAAAGTTGTTATTAAAATCAACTATACTTTTGGTAGAGCGCCAGTTATTACGAAGGTCTAGATTTATTATATTTTCTGGTAAGATATCGTTATAAATATCTTTATTTAATAGATTCCAATCTGAACCTCTCCATCTATAAATACTCTGCTTAACATCTCCTACTATTAAGTTTTCATTTCCCTTTGCTAAGCTTTCCAATATTAAAGGACGAAAATTTTGCCACTGCATTAAAGATGTATCTTGGAATTCGTCTAACATAAAATGATCTATACGAGTGCCTGTCTTTTCATAGATAAAAGGAGCATCGCTACCATCAATTATTTTGTTGAGTAATTCTGTAGTTTCTGGAATTAGTACAATATTTTTCTCTTGAGTATATTGCTTTACAAATTTCTCTACATCGGACAGTACGCCTAAAGTATGAATATTGTCATATACAGCAATAGCTGTATTATATTTAAATATATCGGTTTCGTATAAATCGCACACTTGTTCCAAAGCATTTGCAAGCCCATCGCCCCAACAATTTTCTATAGAACTATATAAAGCGGGATCTTTTTTAATTGTAGTACGAGCAACAAGATTCTCTGGAGATTGAGCCATTTCTGGGAAAGCGTTTGGCAGTTGTGGTATATCTCCGCCATAGACTTTAGTAAAAAAATTCATGGCCGATCTTGAGCCACCTTTAAAATTAATAGGCTCTAAATTATGCCTTTCCATGCATTTAAGAGCTTTTACAGAAATATCTAGAAGGTTTGTTTCAAACTCATTTTTAATAGTAACCAAGTTATCTCTAAAGAGAGAGAGAGCTTTTTTACTAATAAGCTCACTACTAGAATCTCCTCTAATATTTTTATATGTTTCACGGAATATTTCACTAGCAAGCGAGATTAGCTTCCCTTTAAAATTCCACCCTGCACCACTCTCAACAGAAGCTGCACCTAAACTAGTAAGCCAATCCAATAACTCTTCATTCTCTTCTTTATCTAGGTCCATAACCATATTGTCTATGGCCTCCGATAGAACCATTTCTTGATCTAACTCTACACTATAGGCACTGTTTTTACCGATTTCCCTAGCAAATGCCCTCATAGTTTGTTGGAAAAACCTATCTATTGTGCTTATTGCAAAAGAGGAGTAATCGTGTAATATTTCAGTTAGTTTTTTCTTAGCAACAGGGTCTAGAAGACTATTCTTATAAAGAGTATCTACAACCCTTCTTTTCATCTCTTCTGTTGCCTTATTGGTAAAAGTAACTGCCAAAATATGCCTGTAGGCCCTTTCGCTTTTATATAATAAATTGATATACTCGCTAGTGAGAGTGTGTGTTTTACCTGAACCAGCCGACGCTTTTATAATTTTTAAACCTGCCATATCACTTTAAATTAATAACAGATTGAATTAAAATTGCAATATTCGCATACTTTGCTGTTTTCTGTTGCGCAAAAAGAGATATCAGGATTAAAAATTTGATCTAAAAGTTCTATCAAAAGATTTTTAAACTCCTCTTTTTGTTGCTCATCTACAAAAATACGATGCGATTTACCCTTAACTAGCTCTCTTATAAAATAAGGCTCTGCTATAAGTTCTCCATTATGCTCTAAAAGTAAAGAGTACAAAAACATTTGGAAGGCAACTTTGTTTCTGCTTTTAAAAGAAGAATCGAAAAGCGACTCAATACTCCTAAAATTCATATCGCCCTTGCCTGTTTTGTAATCTACAATTCTTAATGTCTCTTTTTTATCTATTCTATCTATGAATCCTTTCAATGGCACATCCATGCCAGACTTCACTTTAATTAAAGGGGTTAACCTTTTTTCTGCACCTAAATACTCAAAAGGCGCTTCCGACATATCGTATCGAAGGGTTATTTGCACATATTTAACTATAAGCCTCTTAATAAGAAGAGCATATCCCTTTGGATCTGAAATGTTTTTAAATTTCAAAAACCCTTCATTAATTTTATCCTCTATAGATTTTTCATCTTCTAAAAGAGCTTTTACTAAATTTCTAGTTACTGTTTTTCCTTCGTAAGGCTTATATAGCCGCTCCATAACCAAGTGGAATATAGAACCAAACTCACTAGAGTCTAACTCTTCGGAAACATCTTCTTCTATCTCTATCCCTTCTACATAAGAGAAATAAAATTGCAGAGGACAATCTATATAGGTATTTAATGCCGAGGCAGACAAAACTTTTCCACTATCTAATTTTAAGAATTGACCGAGCTTACCCATCACAACCCTATTTTTTTCTATAGAAATCTCTTTTCTAACTTGAGGTTCAACTCTATAAATAACATTCTTTTCTGTTATAGGTAAATTATAGAGATATTTTAACTGCATTATAAAACGACTAGCTTCTCCATTCTTGAGACCATCTGTGCGTGTATCGTATAGAAGAAAAACCTTTTTGGCCCGAGAAATTAGTCTGTAAAAGAGATATGAATAAAGTGCATCTTCATGCTCTTTAACAGGTAACCCAAATCCCAATCTTAAATTATAAGGAATAAAAGAATTTGAAACACTCTTCTTAGGAAATAACCCCTCATTTACAGAACAAATTATAATATTATCAAAATCAAGTGCTCTAGTTTCTAACGCTCCCATAATTTGGAGACCAGAGAGAGGTTCTCCACGGAAAGGGATTGTCAAGCCCTGTATTAGCATATCTAGCAATCTTCCAAAGGTCTTTAATGTCATAGGAATAAGAATTCCTCTTATTCTAGTAATCGCAGTGTGAATATGATAAATAAACTCCTTCTCAATTCTGTTTATTCCCTTCGATTGTGAAATTAAATCTAATATCGCTGTTATTTTATCACAAAGAAGAGCCGGGGAATTATCTCCAGCAGGAATTTCTGAAAATAGTAATTTAAGAAAATCATCTTTTTCAAACAACTCTCTTTTTGCATATATAATATTCTCTTTAACAATGGTATTCAAAATATCCTGAACACTATCTCCAGATAATTTTCTAATATAACTATGCTTTAAAAGAGGAAGAGCCCTTTTGTAGTAGATGCTCCCAGCATTCCACTCCATCTCTGTAATTAGTTTTATTAGCGAAATCAAAGGTGTCCCGGTTACAGGATAGCCCATTGTAATATTAATTTGTTCAATATTTGCAGGTATTGAATTTAACATTGGCATTAGCAATGACTCGTCTGGAAGAACAACAGCACTATCTGTTGTGCCTGGCATCTCCTTTAAAATTTCACCTGCAATCTTTGCTTGTATTACAGACGAAGCAACTCCTATTACCTCAATTTGTGGGATAGTTCTTATTCTCTCTGTAGAGCAAATATCAAATTTTGATGGAAAAGTAGAGAGATTATAATCCATGAAATAAGAAGCCCTATTATCTGTGTCTCTAGTAAGTTCTCCTTGATAATCCCAATAAAAATCGGCAATGGTCATGTTTTGGACAGCTTTGAAAATCTTTTTTTCACATTCGTTCAATGCATTAAAACCTACAAAAACTACATTTCTATATTCTCTTAAAGGTTCTAAAAGCTCTCTATTAAGAGCAATCATTTGAAATAGCATGCCTTCATACCCAGCATTCTTTTCTAAAAGCTTCTCTTTTAATTTAGAGTAAAGAGGAAAAAGCAATTCCCAAGTGGTAATAAAACTTTTTTTGTTTGCACTGTTACCTTCTGGCAAAAAACCTTCCCAAAAGCTTTTTACAGCTTTTAATTGCACAGGAGATAAAAAGCTGTAATCGCTCTCTATCTCTTTAAGTTCTTTTACATTAGAGTATAGTTGTTTCGCATTTGCAATGAACTTATCTGTATCGTTAAAATCATTTAGAATTATTTCACCCCAATAGACAAAATCATCGAAACTCTCTGGAGTATTAGATACATCTTTATAAATATCGTAGAGATCAAATAAAAGTTCTAATCTATCGGCCTCTCTCTTATTCGATAATGAAATAACCATATCCTTAAGAGTGATTATTGCAGGAGAAAAGATAGGTTTATCGGACAAGTTTGAAAGATATTTCCTAAAAAAAAGTCCAGATCTTCTATTTGGAAAGACAAAGCATAACTCTCTAATACCAGATTTCTCTCTATTATAGAAATCTAGTGCTATTTTTTCAAGAAATTTCATAGTACTATAACCTCTTTCTTAGTTTTGCGGCTAACTCTTCGAACCCAGGTTTACCCAATAGCGCAAACATATTTTGTTTGTATGCCTCTACTCCTGGTTGGTCAAAAGGATTTATATTTAAAATATATGCACTTAAACCGCAGGCAAATTCAAAGAAATAGAAAAGAGCTCCTAAATTATATTCGTCTAAATGCTCAACTTCTATCAAAATATTGGGAACTCCACCATCTATATGAGCTAACATTGTGCCTGTTCGAGCCATCTTGTTTATTTGCTCCAATGATTTACCAGATAAAAAATTAAGTCCATCGGAATCCGAAGAATCACTATTAATAACCACACTCCTAGCTGCCTTTTTTATATCTACAACTGTCTCAAAAATAAATCTCTCTCCCTCTTGAATATATTGCCCCATAGAGTGTAGGTCCGAGGTAAAATTGACAGATGCAGGAAAGATCCCTAAACCCTCTTTACCTTCACTTTCTCCAAAAAGTTGTTTCCACCACTCGGCAAAGTATTGAAGTTTAGGGTTAAAATTAACTAGTATCTCTGTTTTTTTGCCTTTTGAATAAAGAAGATTTCTAATAGCGGCATACTTCATCGCAGGATTATCTTGAGATTCTGAATAACAAGTATCTCTCATATAAGAAGCTCCTTTTATCATCTTCTCTAGATCTAACCCAGCAACTGCCATAGGAAGTAATCCCACTGGAGTTAATACAGAGTATCTACCTCCTACATCATCTGGAATTACAAATGTTCTATAGCCAGATTTATCGGAAACTTCTTTAAGAGCCCCTTTAGATTTATCGGTAATAGCCACTATTCTTTTAGATGCATCCTCTTTCCCATATTTCTCTTCTATATGCTTTCTAATAAGTCTAAAAGCTACTGCAGGCTCTGTTGTTGTTCCAGATTTAGAAATCACAATTGCAGCAACCCTTTTAGTACTCATAAGATCCATTAGTTCTGCCATATAATCTTCTGAAAGATTTTGACCAGCAAATACTACTTTAGGCCAACCGTTCGGACGAATTTCAGATGCAAACGGATGAATAAGAGCCTCTAGCGTAGCTTTTGCTCCAAGATATGAACCACCTATTCCAATTACAATAACAACATCGGTGCTATTTTTCCACTCTAAAGCTATCTGGTTGTACTCCTTAACTTGCGAAGCTGTAACAGTTGTTGGAAGATTCAGCCATCCAAGAAACTCATTTCCTCTTCCAGTACCATTAGTTAGTGTTTTGAAAGCCACTTTTGCTTTCTCTTTATATACCGAATATTCTTCTTCTGTGACAAAAGGCATCACACCTTTAATATCTATATCTAATATACCTTTTGTAGTTTCCATATTATTGTAAATTATCGGATAATTGTTTTATAACATATGCTGGATATTTCTGTTCATATAGAATTTTGTACATAGCATCGGCAATTGGCATATCTACTCCGTATTTTTTATTTATTTCGAAAATACATTTTGTGCCATAATACCCCTCGGCAACCATATTCATCTCTAATTGAGCAGATTGAACCGAATATCCTTTTCCTATCATGCTACCAAAAGTTCTATTTCTACTAAATTGCGAATAGCTAGTAACCAAAAGGTCACCTAAATATGCGCTTGTAGAGGTCAATCTAGTAGAATCTGGATGGGAGGCATGCAAGAACTCTCTCATTTCATGAAAAGCATTGGTAATGAGTACAGCCATAAAGTTATCACCATAAGAAAGAGCATTACAAACCCCAGCTGCTACTGCATAAATATTTTTAAGAACAGCTGCAAATTCCACCCCATAAATATCTGTTCCTGGTACTGTTTTAATATAGCTACACGCAAAAACATCACATAAAGAACGAGCCACCTCTATATGTTTACTTGAAAGAGTAAGATAAGAGAGTCTCTCCATAGCAACCTCCTCGGCATGGCAAGGGCCACTCACAACGCCTATACTACTAAATGGAATTTCATATTTTCTATTAAAATACTCTGCAACCGTTATGTTGTCTATAGGGATAATACCTTTAATAGCACTCACAATAAACTTCTCTTTCAAACACTTTGTAATCTTCTCTGCTTCGGGAAGGAAGTATGCCGAGGGAATGCAAAAAACCAGAACATCGGCCGATTCTATTACTTCGTTTATATCTGAGCTAAAAAAGATGCGGTTAGGATCGAATTTAGCAGAGGGAAGATAAAATGGATTGTGATTAGATTTCTTCATCTCATCAATCATATCTTCTCTGCGAACATACCACGAGATTTTCTCTTGATTATTCATTAGCAATTTAGCCAATGCCGTTGCCCAGCTTCCGCTGCCAATCATTGCATAACGCAAATTTTCTCCTTCGAAAAAATTATCCATTATATATTTATTTGATTAAAATTTAATTTACAAATATACCTCTTTTGTAACAATATATAAATAAAACTCTTACTTTTGCCTTACACCGTTTAAACGGAGAAAAATGAAGAGTGAGACCATTATCGAGAAAGCATTAGAAGGTAAAGAGCTCAATGTTAAAGAGGCTCTTTTTTTATATAACAAAGTTCCAGTAGCAAAGCTCCTAAGCATTGCCAATACTATTCGTTTTGCTAAAGTACCTGACAAAAAAGTGAGCTGGCAAATAGATAGGAATATTAACTATACAAACGTTTGTATTTCGGGCTGTAAATTCTGCAACTTCCATTGCACTCTTTCTCAAAAAGAGTTTTCCTATACAACAAGTATAGAAGAGTATAAAGTAAAAATAGACGAACTATTTAAAGAAGGAGGAGATCAACTTTTGCTGCAAGGAGGCCTTCATCCTCATTACGGAATTGAATTTTATGAAGATCTTTTCAAAGAACTAAAAAAATACAACCCTTCTCTAAAATTAAATGCTTTAGGGCCCCCAGAGATAGCTCATATTGCTAGAATAAGTAAGTTATCTATAAAAGAGACTCTTTTAAGGTTAACAAAAGCAGGACTTGATTCCCTTCCAGGAGCAGGTGCCGAGATTCTTTCCCAAAGAGTTCGTAAAATTATCTCACCTAATAAACCAAACGAAAAGTTATGGGTAGAAGTAATGGAGTGTGCCCATTCTCTAGGTATACCAACAACAGCAACAATGGTATATGGCCATATTGAAACACTAGAAGAGAGGATAGAGCATCTTTTTATACTCAGAGAAATTCAAAATAAAAAAAGAGAAGGAGTGCCTGGGTTTACCGCGTTTATAGGATGGCCAATGCAAATGAAAGGGACAAGATTGGGTGAATTATATAGTATTGAAAGTTTATCAGTGATAGAACATCTAAAAATGATAGCAATAAGCAGAATCATTCTTTATAATATCCCCCATATTCAGGTTTCTTGGCTAACTATTGGAAAAGAACTTGCCAAAGTAGCATTACACTCTGGAGCAGACGATATGGGATCTATAATGATAGAAGAGAATGTAGTCTCTAGCGCTGGAGCAACCAACCGTATTAATAAAGAGAGTATGCAAAAGACTATAATAGAGGCGGGCTTTGAACCATGGCTTCGGAATCAAGATTACACTCCATATAACCCAAATCTTGAGGTAGATTTGGCATAAAAGAGGCCTCTACAGCCAATCTATCGCACCTTTCATTTTCCAAATGGCCACTATGCCCTTTTATCCATACAAATTTCACACTAAGTTTTCTATATACAACTAGAAACCTCTTCCAAAGATCGGGATTTTTCTTTTTTGCAAAATCTTTTTTTTCCCATTGAAAAACCCATCCTTTATTTACAGAATCGCACACATATTTAGAATCTGACCATACTGTAATAGTAGCATGTTTGCGTTTTATTGCTTCTAATGCGCAAATAACAGCAAGCAACTCCATCCTATTATTAGTAGTACAAAAAAAACCACCAGAGAGCTCCTTGTAATGCCCTCCAGAACGAAGCACAGCCCCCCAGCCTCCAGGGCCAGGATTGCCTCTTGCAGCACCATCTGTATAAATTTCAATCATGAAAAGCTCTAATCAAATGACCTAGTAATACCCGGCACTTCTACTTTTAAAGGATTTGATCTAAGGGTGTCGTATGCTATCCTATTATTATAAATATCACAAGCAGTATAAATTGCAGCAAGCATAGATAAATGATCTGCTTTACCTTTCCCAGCAATGTCAAATGCTGTCCCATGATCTGGAGAGCATCTTATTACAGATAGCCCCGCAGTGTAATTTACTCCTTGGTCTAAAGAAAGGGTTTTAAATGGGATAAGCCCTTGATCGTGATACATTGCAAGAACTGCATCAAAACTTTTCTTATAACCCGATGCAAAAAAACCATCGGCGGGGAAAGGGCCAAAAACAAGTTCTCCAGAAGCAAAAAACTCTTGAACAACAGGTTTTATAGTCTCTTGCTCTTCTGTTCCAAGCAAGCCATTATCTCCACTATGTGGATTTAGAGACAATACCGCAATTTTTGGTCTATCGAGTGCAAAATCTCTTCTAAGAGATTCCAACATTAACTCTATCTTCTTTTTAAGAATCTCTTTATTTATTGCAGGTGCAATTTTAGAAATTGCTAAATGATTAGTAACAAGACCCACTTTTAAATCATGAGAAGTCATCATCATTATAGAGTCTTCTGCTCCAAATTCGCTAGTTAAATATTCAGTGTGGCCAGGAAATGAAAATCCCTCTTTAGACATAGACCATTTATTAAAAGGAGCAGTTACGAGCACATCTATATTACCCTCTTTAAGATCTTTGACTGCAGCCTCTAATGATAAAAGAGCAGCTTTAGAACCTTCTTCTGTTTCGTTACCAGGATCGGCAATGAAATTTTCGGGCACACAATTGATAATGTTCACTCTTTTAGGATGAGCCTCAGTTGCTTTTCCAATAATATTAGTAGTAAAACTATCTACCTCTGGAATTTGCTTCTTATAAAACCCAAGGATTTTTGAAGATCCATAAATAACTGGGGTACAAATATCTAATATGGCTAGGCCATTTAATGCTTTTATAATCACTTCGTAACCAATGCCATTACTATCTCCTTGGGTGATTCCTACTACTATTTTATTACTCATTTTGTGAATTTGCTATAATTGCTCTGTATGTAGAGTCAAAATTTTTGCAAGATACAAATTTTAGATAAGATTTGTATCTTTGTCTTATGCCAACTATCCTAGAGAGCGAAATAAAGTACTTGCCCGGTGTTGGGCCTAAAAGAGCAGAGCTTCTTGAGAAGGAATTGGGAATAAAAACCTACCGAGACATGCTCCTATTCTTTCCCTTTAGGTATATAGATCGTACAAAAATTTATTCTATATCGGAGGTAGAACCCTCTATGAGCTATATTCAGCTAAGGGGAAAAATAACAAGAATAAGTATAATTGGAGACAAACCTCGTTCAAAAAGATTGGTAGCAACCTTCCAAGACCCTACTGGGATAATTGACTTAGTATTCTTTCAAAGAGTAAAATGGATTAAAGATTGGTTAAAGCCCAATTCCGAATATATTATATTTGGTAAGCCCTCCTATTTCAATCAGGTATTAAATATGGTTCATCCAGAGATTGAATTAGCCTCCCAAGAGAACCCTATTTACATTGGTAATATGCTTGGGGTATATCCATCTACAGAGAGACTTAAAAACAGCGGCTTTGGTAACAAGCAAATTGCAAGGCTAATGGCCATTTTGTTAAAACAGTGCGAAGGCTCTATTTTTGAGACTTTACCTCCATATACAGTAATAGAAAAAAAACTTCTACCATTATCAGATACTCTACAGAACATTCATTTTCCAAGAGATTTGAAGGTTTTAGCACAAGCTCAATTTAGATTAAAATTCGAAGAACTATTTTATTTACAACTCTCGCTTCTCAAACAAAAAAGTATGAGAGAAAGAGCCATATCTGGAGTAAGAATGGTTCGTGTAGGCGATTATTTTAACGATTGTTACAAAAAACTTCCTTTTGAATTAACTGGTGCTCAAAAAAGAGTTATAAAAGAGATTCGCTCCAATATTGTGAGCGGAAAACAGATGAACAGGCTTTTACAGGGCGATGTTGGTAGTGGAAAAACAATGGTGGCTATATTAACTGCTCTTTTAGCCTCAGATAACGGCTACCAATCTTGCATTATGGCACCAACAGAGGTTCTAGCCGGGCAACACTACAGAGGTTCTTTAAAACTTCTAGAAGGGACAGGAATTAAAACTGCTTTGCTCACCGGAAGCACAAAAGCAAAAGAGAGAAAAGTTCTATTTGCCCAGCTACTCAGTGGAGAAATCCATATTCTTTTTGGCACACATGCACTTATAGAAGATACGGTCCAATTCAAAAATCTAGGTTTTGCTGTAATTGACGAACAACATCGCTTTGGAGTAGACCAAAGATCTAAACTATGGAGCAAAAGTGAGATTATGCCCCATATTCTTGTAATGACAGCCACTCCAATTCCTAGAACCCTTGCCATGACACTTTATGGAGACCTCGATGTCTCAATTATTGACGAGCTTCCACCTGGCCGTAAACCAGTGAAAACTTTGCATGCGATGGATAACCAAACAGATAGAATATACTCTTTTATGAAAGAGCAAATAAAAAAAGGGAGGCAAATCTTTGTAGTCTACCCTCTTATTAAAGAGAGTGAAAAGATGGACTATAAAAACCTGCAAGATGGATATATGAGCATTATAGAGGAGTTTAGAGCCCCAGAGTATATAACTGCTGTGGTTCATGGCCAACAGAAAAACGAAGATAAAGCCCACGATATGGAACTTTTTGCATCTGGTAAAGCCCATATTTTAGTTGCAACATCTGTTATTGAAGTGGGGGTAGATATCCCTAATGCATCGGTTATGGTTATTGAGAGTGCCGAGAGGTTTGGCCTATCACAACTTCACCAGTTAAGAGGGCGAGTAGGACGTGGTGCCGAGGAGTCTTGGTGCGTTTTAAAAACTGGTTACAAACTAAGTAAAGAGTCTCGTCAAAGGATAGAGTTAATGTGTTCTACTAACGATGGTTTTGAACTAGCCGAGGCCGATTTACGAATGAGAGGCCCTGGAGATATGGATGGTACTCAACAGAGTGGGCTCCCAATAGATCTTAAAATATCTAACCTTGCAAAGGATTCCCAAATACTAGAAGAATCGCGCCGGTACGCTCAAACGATTTTAGACGAAGACCCTCTGCTTACAGAAGAAAAAAATAGAATATTTAAATTATCGCTCGGCCGTCTTAAAAGAGAACAAAAAGATTATTCTCAAATAAGTTAAATGAGTTTAGTTAAAAAATCTTATTTCGTAAGCGAACAATAGAGTTTTAAGCTTGTTGTGTAAATAGAAAATATGAAGAATATGAAATATATAGGAGCGCATGTAAGCGCAGCTGGCGGAGTAGAAAATGCCCCCATTAATGCACATCAAATTGGAGCAACCGCATTTGCTTTTTTCACAAAAAATCAAAGACAGTGGGTTGCCGCACCTCTATCACAAAGTAGTATAGAGGCTTTTAAAGAAAATTGTGAGAAATATGGATTTACACCTAAGCAAATTCTTCCTCACAACAGCTACCTAATAAATCTAGGACATCCAGAAGAAGAAGCGCTTGAAAAATCTAGAGATGCTTTTTTAGATGAATTACAAAGATGCGAGCAATTAGGAATTGACAGACTAAATTTTCACCCCGGTAGCCACCTTAACAAAGTTGATATAGACAGCTGTTTGCGTACAATATCGGACTCAATCAATATTGCTTTAGAAAAGACCAACGGAGTAATAGCTGTTATTGAAAATACAGCAGGGCAAGGAACAAATCTTGGCCACACTTTTGAACAGATAGCTCAAATTATTCACTACGTAGAAGATAAAAGCAGAGTGGGTGTTTGCATAGACACTTGTCACTCATTCACCGCTGGTTACGATCTATCAACTGCTCAAGGGTTCAAAGAAACATTCAACCATTTCGAAAAAACAGTAGGCTTTCAATATTTAAAAGGAATGCATCTAAACGACTCTAAAAAAGAGTTGGGCACTAGAGTAGACCGCCACGATTCCATAGGTATTGGCTATATAGGAGAAGAGCCTTTTAAACTAATTATGAATGATAGCCGTTTTAACAATATACCGCTCATTCTTGAGACTCCAAATCCCGATATATGGGCACAAGAGATTGAGCAATTAAGAAAATGGAATATATGAAAATTATAAGACTTTTAATTTTAACATTACTTTTAGTACCTATAATCATGGAAGGTCAAGGAAAGAAAACTCTTACAGAACAAGAGAAGAGAGTTATCATAAACAAAGGGACAGAAGCTCCATTTGTTGGAGAATACTATAAACACAAAGAGATAGGCACATATCATTGCAAACAATGTAATGCACCACTATACAGTTCTTCCGATAAATTTGAATCGGATTGTGGTTGGCCTAGTTTCGACAGCGAAATACCAGGAGCTATTACAAGATACCGCGATGCCGATGGGCTTAGAACAGAGATTGTTTGCTCTAATTGTGATGGTCATTTAGGACATGTTTTTATTGGCGAAAAATTAACCTCAAAAAACACAAGACACTGTGTCAATTCAATTTCGATGGTATTTGTGCCACAGAAAAAAGAGACGGCAATTTTCGCAGGTGGCTGTTTCTGGGGAGTTGAACATCTACTACAAAAAAAATGGGGCGTTCTATCTGCAGTTAGTGGATATACAGGTGGCAATGTTAAAAACCCAACCTATCAAGATGTTTGCACAGGAAGAACGGGGCATGCCGAGGCTGTAGAGGTTGTTTTTGATTCTAATCAAATAAGTTATAGAGAGCTTGCAAAATTATTTTTAGAGATTCACGACCCCACACAAATGAACAGACAAGGGCCCGATATTGGAAGTCAATATCGATCAGAAATCTTTTATCTTAACGAAGCTCAAAAGAAAGAAGCTCAAGAGTTACTTGACATACTAGGCCATAGAGGATATAGAATCGCTACTAGAGTTACAAAAGCTTCTCAATTTTATAAAGCCGAAAAACAGCACCAAGATTATTATAATACTAAAGGGAGCCAACCCTACTGTCACTCCTACGAAAAAAGGTTCTAACAAATACTCGAAATATTAGATGAAAGACCTTACGCAGGGAAAAGAGGGAAAACAAATATTAATGTTTGCCGTTCCTATGCTAATTGGGAACGTATTCCAACAGCTCTATAACGTTGTAGATAGCATTGTAGTGGGAAAATATGTAGGCTCAGTTGCGTTAGCAGCAGTAGGAGCCAGTTTTCCTATTCTTTTTACTATGAGTGCACTCATCAGTGGTATTGCCATTGGTGCATCTGTACTTGTTTCACAATATTTTGGTGCAAAGAATTTTCGCAATGTTAAAATTACTTCAGATACCCTACAAGTTTTTCTTTTAGTAAGTTCTCTAGTACTCTCGCTTATATTCTTTGCATTGAGCCGCCCACTTTTTACAATGCTAGGAATTCCAGCACAAGTTTTACCAGATGCCGTTAGATACTTCGATATAATAATTCTTACCACCACAATGCCTAGCTTTGCCATGTTTGGATTATCTGCTATTCTAAGAGGTGTAGGGAATTCCAAAACTCCCGTCTACTTTATAACAGCCTCCCTGGTTATAAATATGATACTAGATTTAGTATTTGTACTTGTTTTTGGATGGGGAGTAGAAGGAGTAGCTTGGGCAACTGCCATTGCAACTGTTCTGGCTTGGTTAGCATTATGGTACCATCTTAATTCCAAGAAAGATAATATCATTCGATTTAATCTCAATTATAAAAAATGGGAGTTTGATTGGGCTAATTTCAAGCTTTCCCTAAAAATTGGATTACCCTCGGGAGTTCAACAAACCCTTGTTGGGCTTGGCAGTCTTGCTTTACTGAGTATTGTTTCACCTTTTGGAGTTCCTGTACTGGCAGCATATACAGCTGCTGGCAGGGTAGATATGTTTGTCTCTATGCCCGCAATGAATCTAGCAGCAGCACTCTCTTCATTTGTAGGACAGAACCTTGGAGCAGGCAGGCTAGATAGAATCAAAGTAGGACTTAGATATACACTAGTATACTCAACCATAATATGCCTCTCTCTAACGTTAGTAGTTGTTCTTTTTGGAAATGAGATTATGGGTCTATTTACAGATATAAAATCTCCTCATTATGCCGAAATCATAAAAATAGGCCGTGAATATCTTGTTATTGTTACCTCTTTCTATGTAGTTTTCTCTACAATGTTTGTAATTAACGGAGTAACGCGTGGTGCAGGTGCAACCTTTATACCAATGCTAATAACCACACTTTCACTCTGGGCAATAAGAGTTCCCTTAGCATATTTGCTTTCAAGTTATTATGGACCTACCGGAATATGGTGGTCAATCCCAATTGGCTGGAGCGCTGGCCTTATAGGAGCAGTCATCTACTACAATTCTGGAAAGTGGCTCAACCACCGAGCCAAAACCTAAACCTTTCCAAAAGCTATTCTAACTACCAAGTAGATTTAAGCCCTGCTGTCTTATTGAAAACAAGTTTGTCTGGAGTAGAATCTACATTATCTGAAATGAAGTAGCCTATTCGTTCAAACTGCACTGCTACACTAGATTTGTCTTCTACTAGAGCGTGCTCGGCATAACCTTTTACAATTTTGAGTGATTCTGGATTTAAATAGTCTATATATTCTTTACCTTCTTCTAAGTCGTCCATATCTGGCTTTAAAAAAAGACGGTCTAATAATCTAACCTCAATCTCTTGTGCATGTTGCACAGATACCCAGTGAATAGTACCTTTTACTGAGCGCCACTCCCCTGCCCCAGGTTTGCTTGTAGGGTCATATGTACAATGTATTTCAGTAATATTGCCATTTTGGTCTTTAATAATGTTCTCACATTTAATGATATAAGAGTATTTCAACCTAACCTCACCACCAGGTCTAAGTCTAAAATATTTTTTAGGAGGCTCCTCCATAAAGTCTTCTCTCTCTATGAAAAGCTCTCTTGAAAATGCAATTTTACGACTCCCGGCATTCTCTTCACCTGGATTCATTGCAGCATTAAAATACTCTGTTTGCCCCTCTGGGTAGTTTGTAATAACCAATTTAACAGGATCAAGTACAGTCATATATCTATTTGAACGTCTATTAAGATCTTCTCTTACACACCATTCTAATAACGAAAGGTCAATAATATTATCTCTTTTGGCAACGCCTACTTTATCGGCAAACATTCTAATAGATTCAGGAGTATAGCCTCTTCTTCTCAACCCACAAATAGTAGGCATACGAGGATCGTCCCAACCAGTTACGTAATTATTATTAACCAGCTCTAATAGCTTCCTTTTACTCATTACAGTATAGGTAATATTAAGACGGGCAAATTCATATTGCTTAGATGGGAAAATCTCTAACTTCTCTATAAACCAATCGTAAAGAGGCCTATGAACATCAAATTCAAGAGTACAAATAGAGTGAGTTATTTTCTCTAAAGAATCGCTCTGGCCATGAGCATAATCGTACATAGGATAGATGCACCATTTATCACCAGTTCTGTGATGATGAGCATGAATTGTTCTGTACATAATAGGATCTCTCATGAGCATGTTTGAGTGCCCCATATCTATCTTAGCTCTTAAAACCTTCTCTCCATCTAAAAACAGACCATCTCGCATCTGCTTAAATAGGAGCAAATTCTCTTGAGCTGTTCTCTCTCTAAAAGGGCTATCAGTCCCAGCCTTTGTTACCGTGCCTCTATTTAATCTTATCTCTTCTTGAGTTTGATCGTCTACATAGGCTAGCCCCTTCTCTATTAAAGTACAAGCCCAATCGTAGAGCTGCTCAAAATAGTCTGAAGCATAAAGTTCTTGAGCCCAATCGAAACCAAGCCACTTAACATCTTCTTTAATAGAATCTACGTATTCTACATCTTCTTTGGTAGGGTTAGTATCGTCGAAACGAAGATTGGTTTTCCCTCCATATTTTTTAGCAAGACCAAAATTTAGACAAATACTTTTGGCATGTCCAATATGCAAATATCCGTTTGGTTCCGGTGGAAATCTAGTAAGTATAGATTTATGAATACCCTGTTCAAGATGATCTTCTACAATCTCTTCCAAAAAATTTAGACTACGAACTTCCAAAGAATCGTTTGTATTGCCTGCAGTTTCTTTTCTATTTTCTTCCATCTTTTTAATATTCCACTTAATAAAGGTGCAAATATACGAATTTCCTAACTGCATTTTTGTAACTTTGGCTCTTATTATACTAATATCTACTAAATTTATCGTACAAGATGATACAGTCCATGACAGGTTATGGGAAAGCAGAGTGTATTTGCGGGAATAACAAAATAACCATAGAGATAAAATCGGTAAATGGAAAAGGTGCCGATATTTCATTAAAAACACAAATAGTACCAAGAGACAAAGAGATAGAGATAAAGCAATTAATATCTTCTAAATTACAAAGAGGTAATATAGATCTATTTGCAAATACTCAATATATAGAAGAAGCCGCTGGCCGTTCAATAAATGCGCAGGTCTTTCACTCCTATATGAAACAGCTTAATTCTCTTACATCCGAAATAAATTCTCCTATCTCTGCCGATACTCTTTTAACCGCTGCTTTGCGATTACCAGATGTTATAGACACAGCAGCAAAAAAAGAGGAGAGCGAAGAGGAGCTTGCCATAAATTGGGATATTATTAGAGCTACTATATTAGAAGCAGTAGAAAAACTCATCTGTTTTCGTAAAACAGAAGGAAAAAAACTTCAAGAAGATCTCACACAGAGAATCTCTCTCATATTAGAATATTTAGATGCTTCTCAAATTCTTGATTCAAAAAGAACTACTACAGTTAAAGAACGCTTAAAAGCAAAAATTGTAGAGGCTTTAGAGAATCCAGATATGAATCGCTTTGAACAAGAGATAATATACTATTTAGAAAAATTAGATATTACCGAAGAGAAAGTTAGGCTTAAACAGCACTGTGATTATTTTATGGAGACCCTAGAGAAAGAAGAGTATCCTGGCAAAAAACTTGGATTTATAACTCAAGAAATAGGGAGAGAGATAAACACATTAGGATCGAAAGCAAATGATGCAGAAATTCAAAAACTTGTTGTTCAAATGAAAGACGAACTAGAGAAAATAAAAGAACAATCTTTAAACATCCTCTAACTACACCCTAACTATTAGTGACTTATTTAATGTTTATTTTAATTAAACTTTAGCATTGTTGCAACTTTTCTAAGGAGCACTTCGTCTAGTAAGTAAATAAACATAAATTAATTAAAGTCATGAAAACAAAATTTTTAATTCTATTACTAAGTTTCCTGCAAATTGGTACATCTATTCAAGCTCAAAAAATTAATGAATTAAAAGATTGTCATCCAAAGTACGATGCTGCTGGGTTGGTGAGTCGCGCACTCTTTACAATTCATAAAAACTATCCAAACTCAAAAAATGCGATGAATACTTTCTACAAAGAAAATATTTATAAAAACAACGAGTGCATCTCTACAAACGAAGCAATTTTAGATGTAGTAAAAGAGTCTTACCTATCTAACAAAAAAGATATTGTTGCTATAAAAAGTATACGAGGTAATTCTAATCTAGATAACGAAGAATCTTTAATGGTTAAACTACAAGGAGGTCCAATTTCTGCTTTAGAGTTAGATGTTGCAAAAAACCCATTCCTTGGCTGCTATGCTCATAATATAAGTGAATCTTATACTTTTGAGTACGATAAATCTACAGAAATTGACAGAAAAGATTTTTATGTTGTCAATTTTAATCAACTAAACACGTATGATCAGATGCTATTTAGAGGCAAAATATACATTGAAAAGAAGTCGTTGGCAATAGGGAAAATAGAGTATTCAATGAATGTAGAAAAAAGAAGCTTTGCCTATCAAAATTTCTTTAGTCGTACTCCAAAAAACAAAGATATTATTGTAACAAATGCCAATTATGTTGTAAACTATAAAGATTTTGGTGGAAAATGGTATTACGATTACTCTACCTCAAACATTAATTTTACTATAATTAACACTATAGAAAACACCTTTGATACCTATTTAGTAAATACTCAAATGGCTGTTACAACATTAATTGCACAAAACATCTCTATAGATAAAAAAGAGATGCTTAGATCTACCGATATATTATCAGATAAAGTAAAAGATTTTAATTTGGCATCGGATTGGGATATTTATAACCTTATAATGCTTATAGCTTCTAAGTAGTATAACCACATCTGTCATTAAAAAAACATGGAGATGAATAGATATCTATTCACCTCCATGTTTTTTATAGTTTAACAATAAAGTTAATTAAGCAAGGTTTTTCTCCAGAACTCTATAGTTGCAGAAGCAGAATGAGTTCCTTGATATCCTCCATATCCATGCATAGCTCCAGGATAAAGCATTAGTTCAAATACCTTACCTTCTTTTTGAAGCGCATCTATAAGCTGAATTGTATTTTGCAAGTGAACATTATCGTCCGATGTGCCATGAGTAAGGTATAGTAAAGAGCCTGTATCGCTTTTGTAAGAAGCAGCTTTGCTTACCACAGAGCTGTTTTTATATCCGTCTGGATTATCTTTTGGTAGGTCCATATATCTTTCGGTATAATGGCTATCATATAAAAGCCAATCATAAACACCTGCTCCGGCAATTCCATATTTAAAATACTCGCCCCCCTCTGTTAATGCCATAGCAGTCATTGTTCCACCATAGCTAAATCCTGTAATTCCTATCTTATCTCCATTTACATATGGCAAACTTTTAAGATATTTTGCCCATTGAATGTAATCTAGAAGTTCGTAGTGGCCAAGATTTCTATGTATAAAGTTTATACCCTCTTTACCAACATGCCCAGAGGCTCTATTATCAAGAGAAACTTGAATAACTCCCTCTTTTGCCCACAAAAGTTGTGTAGAAGAAGGGCTTCTCCAAGAGTCCATCACATTAGTAGAATTTGGACCACCATAAATACTAACTATAACTGGGTATTTTTTATTCTCATCGAAATTAAGAGGATAAATAATAGTTCCTGGCAATTTAAAACCTTCTGGTGTAGTTATGTACATTAATTGAGGCAAAGGAAGGTTAGTAGATTCAAATGAGTCCGATTTACTATCGGCTATAACTCTATCTTCTCCAGGTTTTATAACTCCCTTATTACTATCTGAAAGTAACACCAAACGGCTAGGTACAGACAGTGAAGAGTATTGTGCTAAAACATACTTCCCATCGGGAGATACTAGTGGCATGCTGTAATTGTACTCTCCAGTAGAAATTCTATTTACACTATTGCCTTTTTTATTCATAGTTAATTTATAGATGTCATTTCTAACCGATGCATCTCTTCTAGCAGTATAATAGATTAAGCCTTTCTCCTCGTCAAAAGAGGTAATTTTAATTCCCCAATTAGGACCCGTTGTTAGGCGCTCAAGTTTAGAGCCATCGTAACTCTGAAAGTATATCTGTTCCCATAATTCAAAATCACGAATAAAATAGAAACCACACTTTCCAAAACGGATATCTCCTATCCAATCTATCCAAGTCTCTTGATTCTCTTTATAAATAGGTTTTTTGCTTCCATCCAAACTATTTACATCATACAAAACAAAATTCTTCTGATCTCTATCCATCCATTGAACCATTATATTAACACTATTAGAATTCCAATATGGAGTCCCAAAATATTGATCTTCCGAAGCGTCAAAATGTGCCCATATAACATCTCCACCAGCTGCAGCAACAAAACCGAATTTCACTTCTGGGTTAGGGTCGCCAGCTTTTGGATATCTAGTTTGTAGCAATTTACCATGTTGGCCTGCAGAGTTATATATAGGAAACATTGGAACTTTTGAATCGTCGAATCTATAGAATGCAATGTTGCGGCTATCTGGAGACCACCAAAATGCACGATATCTACCACCTCTTCCAAATATCTCTTCATAATATACCCACGAAGCCCAACCATTTAAAATGAGGTCAGAACCATCAAATGTATAACGTACCTCTTCCATCGTTTCTACATCTATAGAGTATAAATCGTTATCACGTGTAAAAGCTACTCTTTTAAAATCTGGAGACATAGTTGGATTTAACTCTATTTCACGAGAATTGGTCAAGCGCTTCTCTTCTCCCGAAGGGTAGAAATAAAAGATATCTCCCCCTTTAGAAGAGACATAAGGATCTGTGATAGGAGCTTTTTTAATATCAATCTCCTGCATAGTCCCTTTCTTAACATTGTATTGATAATAGACCCTCTTTGCTCCTTGAGATTGTACCAACACAGCATTATCGTTGTCTTGCCATGAATGTGGCATAGGGATAGATTTAATTGGTTGCTGAGCCTCAACAGAAGCAAAAATAAAGAGAGCAAACACTAGGAGTGTCCCAAATTTTACAAAGAGATTGTTTTTCATAAAGCAATAATTTTTAATGAAATATCTGAATTTAATTGTCAAGTAAAAAATCGTTTGTCAAAATTAACAAAATAAACATTATCTACAGCTCGTGTAATAGCTGTATAGAGCCATTTTAAATCTTCTACAGAAATATCCCCTTTCCAAAATGGATTATCAATAAAGATAGATTTCCACTGCCCTCCTTGAGATTTGTGACAAGTAATTGCATTTGCATGCTTAACCTGCAAGGCGTTATAGAAAGGATCTTCTCTTACAGCTGCCATCCTCTTCCTTTTATTAGCAATATGAGAATAGTCTTCCATTACTTCACTAAAAAACTTTCTGTTTTGCTCTGAACTCAAACTTGCTGTCTCACTCTCTAGCGTATCTAAAATTATCTTTGCACTAATTTCCACATCATTATAATCTGCAAAACGAAGTGTTGCTTGCGCAAAATTTAAACCATATCTCTCTTGGTAACTTCCAATCTTAACCAGCTCGGCAACATCGCCATTAGCTATAAAATCCAAATCTTCTACATCTTCTAAAAATTGATAGCAATTTTTAACTACCATAAGTTTATCGCCTTGATTTATTCTCTCTTCGCGATATAGAATTTTTGCCCTTATACCTTGATTATATCTGTTTGCCCTTTTGTTAGACCTACACAAAACAAGGCTTTCGTCTATACCCCATCTATCATAAGAGGTAGAGATCATTTCAATCAAATCTGTCCCAGTAATATTCTCTATATCGTCGAATCCATCTGTCATCAATTGAGGAAAACCGCCTTCCCCACGTTCTATCATCTCTCTAATAATGGTAGCATTATATAAAATACCCGAATCTTGTGCCTGCCTAACAACCTCTTTAAGTTCGGAATATTCTACAGCTCCATACATTCTTAGATAGTCTAGGCTCAAAGCATTTGATATTAGTTCTCCCACAGGAGGCAACTGTGCCGAGTCTCCAATTAAAATGAGCTTATTACCACTATTCGATCTTACATATTCAACTAAATCGTCTAACAATCTACCACTGCCAAAAACGCTAGAATCGCCATATGCCGACGAAATAAGCGACGCCTCATCTACAATAAAAAACGTGTTTTTACTTTTATTAACATTTAGAGAAAAAAGGCCAACGCCATCTTTCATAGAGCGTTGTCTATATATTTGCTTATGAATCGTAAGTGCTTTATAACCAGTATAACCAGATAATACTTTAGCTGCCCTACCAGTTGGTGCCATTAAAGTAAAAGTTTTTGAAAACTCCTTAAGCACCTTTACCAAAGAGGATAATGAAGAGGTTTTACCTGTGCCAGCATAGCCATTTATAAGCATCAAATCACTCTGGGAAGATTCGGTAATAAATGAAGCCAATGATGCAAAAAGGGATTTTTGGCATGTTGTAGGGTCAAAACCTAAACCACTATTTAATTTTTCGAAAATAAAATCTGCTACTGCCATTTCTAATGCATTACCTCCATCTAAAAATTAAGAACAATACCATTATTGAATAAATCTCTAAACGGCCAAGGAGCATCTCTATTGATAAAAGCAATTTAGCAAGCGTAGGGAAGTGAGAGTAATTCCCCAAGGAACCTATGCTGCCAAAGCCAGGCCCAACATTGCCCATACATGCAACAGAAGAAGAGAAAGAATCTTCTAAATTTATTCCCATTAAAGTGAGTAAAACTGCAACCACAAACACAACAGTAATATATAAAGCAATAAAAAGATTAATAGAATAAACAACATCTCTCTCTATAGAGTGATTGTTAATTTTAATGGATACAATTGCATTGGGATGTATCTGTTTTTTAAGTTGTGCTTTAACCGATAAAAAAAATATATAAATTCTGTCTGCTTTAATACCGCCAGTTGTAGAGCCAGAACAAGCACCTTGGAATAAAAAAAAGATTATAATAAGCATAGCAAATGGTGGCCATACAGAGGAATCTGCAGTAGCAAAGCCTGTAGTTGTACCAATGGAAATTACTTGGAAGAAACCCTGTCTCAATGAAGATCCTAGATTTAAATTAATTCCCGATAACCAAATATTTAAGGAGACTAACAACCCTCCTACAATAAATGTTATCAAGTAAAATCTAATTACAGGAGAGCGAAACAAATCTCCAGGTTTTCCTGCAATAACAGAATATAACAAGCCAAAGTGCATGCCAGATAATACCATAAAGAACATAATAATCAACTCTATAGGAAAAGAGTTGAACTGCATAACAGAAAGGTTTTTAGTGCTAAATCCACCCGTAGCTACAGTACTGAAAGAGTGGTTAACTGCATCAAAAAAATCCATCCCTGCAATATTAAGTAATATGGTCTCTGCAATTGTAAGCCCCAAATAGACAGACGATATAATACGTATTGTCTGCTTTATTTTAAATCTAAAGTTCTCTCTTGAAAGAGAAGATATTTCCATTTTAGAAAGCCTCATTCTAAAACTACTAGCAGATGGTAGCACAAGCAACATAAACACTACAACTCCCAATCCACCCAACCAGTGGGTAGAGGAACGCCAAAAAAGCAATCCCTTAGGTACCCCCTCTACATTAGTAAGTATAGTAGAACCTGTAGTGGTATAACCAGAGACGCTCTCGAACCATGAGTTTATTATAGAAAACTCTCCACCATAGAGAACATAGGGTAACATCCCAAAAAGACAAGAGATAACCCAAGCAAAAACAACTATTATAAAACCTTCCCTTATATTGATATCGTAGTGCTTAGTAACAAAAATTAGAGGAAAACCACCCGCAACAGATGTTATAAAAGCGCTTAAGAGCAGAGGAGAAAAAGATGCATCATAATTATATATAGCAGAAACTATTGCCGAAATGTACATAAAGAGAGCATTCAGCAAGAGAGCGATACCTATGTTTCTAGTTATAACCTTAAGATTCATTATAAACTCTTGAGTTTTTTATTTTTTTCTATAATATCATTTAATGCTTGAGCTTCTAATAAAACTAACCCTAACCCTTCATAGATTGATGGTAATA
>CAYIYT010000013.1:0-45095 GCA_964367735.1 uncultured Muribaculaceae bacterium | reverse complement strand
GGGCTGCTCAATAATGGGCAGCCCTTAAAATTATATAAAGAATGATTACTTCTTAGCCCACCAAAGTTTAGTAGTGTATGCGTCTCCACCAATACTTGTGGCCGCAGCTTCTACATTAGCTTTGTTTAGAGTGTATTCATTAGTATCATACATCAATCGAGGAACTATATCGCCACCTGTTGCGTTAGCAGCAACAAAAAGAACTCCGTTGTATGTAACCTCGCCAGGTTTAACAAGTGATTTTGGGTAACCTGTTCTGCGATACTCTGCCCAAGCTTCAAAGCCTTGAGTAAGGAGGTGAATATATTTCTGTGTCGCAACCATTTCTCCTTTAAGAGTTGTAGATGCAGCGTCGAACTTATTAAGAACTCCTGTTATGTATGCTTCGTCTACAACGGCACCCCACTGTGCTAGAGATGCTCTAATACCAGCTTCAAAAGCAGTTCTATCCCAATCGTTTACTTCGCTTTTCATGAAACACACTGTTGCATAGTCTAGAAGTGTAGAAGGAGCTGTTTCGCTAATAATAAGAGGTAGCGGTGTCCTAGTCAAGCTAATAACCTTATCTGAGTTTGCAGCAACAAAAGCACCTGTTTGTGCATCAGTCATACCGTAAGGAACTCCCATGTCTCTTCCTACAGAGATATTTGATACTCCTGCAAAGACTGCAAGTCTTGGGTCTACCAATCCTAAGAAAGGATTTGTAAAACCTTTATCTGTATCGTTTACACCTTTTAATAGACCTAGGAATTGTTTAGTAAAAGTAAAGTCATTCCTTTTACCTACTATAAATCCATTGTATAAAGGGGCTTCGTTTGGCGAGCCCTTGCTTGTGAACTTAATTTGAGCATTATCGGCATTTGAAGTCATAACACCCTCGGCAATTATAGCTTTTGCAGCTATCTTCCAATCTGGTTTTACATTTGACTGACGAACAACAAGTCTCAATCGTATGGAATTACCAAACTTTATCCATTTTGCAAGATCACCTTTATATAGGATATCTCCTTGTGTCCAACCCTTACTTGCTGTTTTTAGGGCATCAACTGCTGTTTTTGCGTCGGCAAGAAGTAAAGGGAATAGGTCACTTTGTTTATCATATTTAGGCTGGACAATAGTTTTTGGTTGTAGAGCTTCTGTGTAGGGAACATCACCAAAGGATTCTGCAAGTTGTTCAATTGCCCAAATTTTCATTAGCTGAGCTGTTGCTATTTGAACTGCGTTGTCTCCATATGCAGCCATATCTCCTTTGCTTGCTTCATTGGTATTTAGGTTAATGATATCCTGAAAGCTCTGAAGTCTAAAGAAAGTGTTTCTGAAATAGGAGTCTGTAGTACCTTGTCTAAAGAGGTACCTGTCTTCCGATGTGTAGTTTCTTTGAGCCCAATGTTGAGCAGCCAATTCAGAAGTACGGCCAGAATTCCAAACATCAAATAGTAAATAACCAAGCTCTCGTTGACCATAAGTCATTATATATGGCGTAGGAACGCTTGTAGTAGAGTTAGGGCTAGTATTAACTTCGTCGAAGTTTTTGTCACAGCTTGTTAATAAAATAGGCAGTGCCAAAAGTGCGAAAAATAGTTTTTTTATAGTATTCATATATAGTATCTCCTATTAATTAAAAGTTAAAGCTTAGGCTGAAACCATAAGATCTTGTAGATGGAATATATCCACCTTCAATACCTTGTGCGTTAGATCCTGCCATTTGTAGATACTCTGGGTCGAAATGCTTAGTAGCCGCACCAAAGATTGCTAAATTACGGCCAAAAGCAGACACGCGAAGCTGTTTGATTGGGCCTGTATATTTTGAAGGGATAGTGTAACCTAAACGTACTTCACGAAGTTTAATGTAATCTGTGCTAAATACATTCTGTTCGTCACATCTGTCGTAGAAAGCTCCTCCATATGAGTCTGCAGCAAGATTTTTTGTGTTCTTTACTGGAGTAGTTGTTACTGCTCCAGCCGCATCTAGATAAACGAATTTACTGGTTGCATCATCATATTTACCATAATAGCCATCAAGTACAACTCCATTTTCACGAATGTCAATACCATCTTTCCATACCGATTCTTCTAGCAAACCAGAATACATACCCCACATGTAAGATGTGTAATACATATGGCCGCCTCTTTGCATGTCAAGAAGAATGCTCATGTCAAATCCTTTATAATTAAAGGTATTAGACCATCCTGCAGTGAAGCTAGGAGTTGCATTACCAATAGGTTTTATTGGAGTTTGAGCATTGTATCCATTTGCAGGGTTAACAAGTTTATTCCCAGCATCGTCATATACGTAACCAGTACCATAAATAACTGGATAAGAAGAGCCTTTGAAAGCACCCGATTTAACACGGAAAGGAGCATTCTGAAGATTTAAATAATCTAGACCTGGAGCGATGTCTACAACAAGGTTATCTAGAGTTGCAATATTGAACTGCATATCCCATGTAAAGTTATTTGTCTTAACAGGAGTAAGATTGAGGGTTACTTCAATACCTGAGTTACTCATATGTCCTGAGTTAATATACATACTTGCATAACCAGTTGCTCCAGAAACCATTACTGGAACTATTTGATCATAAGTATCTTTTTTGTAATAAGATAAGTCAAGGCCTACACGATTGTCCAACATACGTGCTTCCAAACCTACTTCCCAAGATTTTGTAGACTCTGGTTTTAGGAAAGGATTAGACATTGTTGTAGGAGGGTTGTAACGAGGGTTTGCTCCAAATGAGCCTCCAGTAGAAGCTGCATAATAAGATTCAAGATTGTATGCATCTGTATCATTACCTACTTGTGCCCAACCACCACGTAATTTAGCGAAATTCAACCAGTTTAGTTCTTTAAGAGCATCTAGTGCTGTAAGAACAAGACTAACGTTAACCGATGGATAGAAATACGAACGATTGTCTGAAGGAAGTGTAGACGACCAGTCATTTCTTGCAGTGATATCTACATATACAAACTGATTGTAGTCGAAAGTAATATTACCAAATACAGAGTTAACTTTTTTTATGCTTTTGCTATCGTATGCTGTAGCTTTTGTTTGAGAATTAGAAAGGTTGTATAGGCCAGGGATAACAAGACCCCCAACTGTAATACCACCTGTTCTCCAAGATTTTCTATTTGAATTTGAAACTCCTAGTAAAGCAGATACTCCTAGTTTGTCGTCTAAGAATCTCTTGCTAAAATTAGCAAACAACTCTGAGTTAATTTCAAGAGCCTCGCGACTATCAAGATAGTATTCCGATGTAGATTGCGAACCAACAGCTGCTCTCTCTTCCATTGCAAGGTTGAAATAGTCTAGACCAACACGGCCTGTGATTTTTAGCCAGTCAGTTACTTTAAGATTTAAACCAGCATTACCATAAACACGATTCCTATGGTCACTTTGGTAGTTTTTGTAAGCAGACCAATAAGGGTTATCGGTATATGCAGGAGTTGCATCATCCCAAGAAGATCTGTTCCATGTGCGTTGTGACCCATCTGGGTTAACGTAAGCTCTAAGATCTTTGTAGTCCGAAGATGTTTGAGACCACTGCCACATTTTTTGAGCAGGGTTCCTATCACCATAACCAGTCTCAGGCCTACCTGTAGCACTATTGTTTACGTAGTTAGCAGTTGCCCATCCTTCTAGATATTTATTAAAAACGCCAGTACCACTAAAGCTAATGGTGTTCTTTTTTAAATTACTATTTGGTGTAATACCTGTTATTTCACTGTTTGTGTATGACATCCTAAATGACCCAGCGTCGCTAGATTTTGCAATCTGAATGTTGTTAGTCAAATTTACACCTCCTTGGAAGTATGTTTTGTAGTCATTTTTAGGATACATCCAAGGTTTTTCAACTAGGTAGTTAGCAGTATCCCATGAGTCAAATGAGTTCCAACCAAGAACTTTAATGTTAGGGTTATACTTAGGACCCCAGCTCATATCATCTACAAAGTCTACATACTTGTATGTTTTGCCTCCGATGCTAGCTGTAAGGAATCCTTCTGAAGTTCCAGGACCTTCGAAAATAAGACCACCACCATAATCTCTTTGAAGTTGTGGCATATAGGCTGCATTTTCGAATGTTACCGATGAGTTAATGCTCACCCCAAAAGTTTTTTGATTTGCTCTTGCTTTCTTAGTTGTTACCATAACAACACCGTTGGCAGCTCTTGAGCCGTAAAGTGCAGTAGCAGAAGCGCCTTTAAGTACAGACATAGATTCAATATCATCTGGATTTAGGTCACCTGCAAGGTTGCCCATGTCATATCCACCACTGCCTGTAGCTCCATAAGAAAAGTCTGCATTGCTAATTGGAATACCATCAACAACAAACAGAGGTTGGTTGTTACCAGTCAAAGAGGTGTTACCACGAACATTGATCTTAGCGCCACCACCCATTTGACCAGATGCTGCCGAGATTTGGACACCAGCAACACGGCCTGCAAGAGCAGAAACCACGTTTGAAGTACGAACTTTTTGAAGTTCTTCACCTTTTACATCTTGAACAGCATAACCTAAGGCTTTCTTTTCACGAGAAATACCTAGTGCGGTTACTACCAATTCATTAATTAATAATGCGTCCTCTTCGAGAACGATTTCTACAGATGCTCTTCCGTTTAGAGCAATTTCTTGTGTTTTGTAACCAATAGAGCTAACAGAGAGTACTAGTACTCGCAACGTTATTGATGGTAAAGGTACCGTTATCGGCCGTGTTTGTGGCTGTAGTAGTACCCTTAACAACTACGGTAACATAACTTAAAGGCTGTCCATTAACGTCAATTACCTTGCCGGTAACGCGTACCTGAGCCCATGAGTAAACTCCTACTGTGAGGAGTAACAGAGTCATAGCAAATAATTTGCTCGCTCTTTTTAAATGCGCTGTTACATTCATAAAACAGTTTTTAGTTTAGTTTGTTTTGAAGTTACCTTACTGCTATGTAAGGCGATACTAATATAATTATTTATTTTTCACTAAAAATGTTTCAATTAGTAGTGTTATACGACTTTTACACCTCATTAAGCAGATTATTCGGAGTTTTGATTTGAGTCTATAATGAAAATAGCCATATTGATTATAAATAGGTAGTTATTCTCTTTGAATGCAATAATTTTGTAAATAGCAAACCATAAAGATAACTCACTGATAATGAGCCCTATTATTTTTTGGCTACCCTAAATTAAACTGACTATGTCATAAAAAGGAAAAAATGTTTTTTCTTGATTATCCAAGCCTTACATCGTATATTTTAATAAAAATGGATAGTTAAAAAGGCGGGTGAAAAAACAGTTCAGTTAATACGCTGTGTGTTTTAATTTCACCTCTTAACGTGGAGTAAATATATTACATAGAATAAAAGATGAGTAACCATAATAAATCCCTTTCTTTGAAAAACACTCTTTTATCTTTATGTTTGTATGGAGTTATACCACATCTTACAATTTTAAAACACTGTTATGAATAAAGAATTTTATCCTGCGGAACCTTTCCGCATTAAGAGCGTAGAAACTGTAAAAATGATTTCGCGAGAAGAGCGTGAACAAGTAATCAAAGATGCAGGTTACAATACATTTCTGATTGATTCAGAAGATGTTTACATTGACTTACTTACCGATAGCGGAACTAATGCTATGAGTGATAAACAATGGGCCGGAATGATGATTGGCGATGAAGCGTATGCAGGCAGCAAAAACTTTAAACACCTTGAGGCAACTGTTCAAGAATTATTTGGATTTAAACACATAGTCCCTACTCACCAAGGGCGTGGAGCGGAAAACTTACTATCGCAAATTGCTATTAAACCTGGGCAATATGTGCCCGGCAATATGTATTTTACTACTACTCGTTATCATCAAGAGCGTAATGGTGGAATATTTGTAGATATTATTCGCAATGAAGCACATGATGCAAACATAGATATTCCTTTCAAAGGAGATATTGATGTTGAAAAACTTGCAACCATTATCAAAGAAAAAGGTGCAGAAAATATTGCTTATGTATGTTTAGCAGTAACTGTGAATCTTGCCGGTGGGCAGCCAGTTTCTATGAAAAACATGCGCGAAGTTAGGGAGCTAACCAATAAATATGGAATTAAAGTATTTTACGACGCAACCCGCTGTGTAGAAAACGCCTACTTTATAAAAGAGCAAGAAGAAGGCTTTGCTAATAAATCTATTAGCGAGATAGTGCTAGAGATGTTTAGCTATTCAGATGGCTGCACCATGAGTGGTAAAAAAGATTGTCTAGTAAATATTGGAGGCTTTCTATGTATGAATGACCAGGAGCTTTTCAATGAAGCCAAAGAGTTGGTGGTTGTTTATGAAGGAATGCCTTCGTACGGTGGAATGGCAGGTCGCGATATGGAGGCTATGGCCATAGGACTAAAAGAATCAATGCAATTTGAATACATTCAGCACAGGGTTTTACAGGTGCGTTATTTGGGACAAAGATTATTAGATGCTGGTGTGCCTATTGTAGAACCAGTTGGAGGCCATGCTGTTTTCTTAGACGCTCGTAGGTTTTGCCCTCATTTAACTCAAGAGCAACTACCTGCACAAAGTCTTGCCGCAAATCTTTATGTAGAATCTGGAGTAAGATCTATGGAACGTGGTATTGTTTCTGGAGGAAGAGATAAAGCTACAGGCAAGAATCACGCACCTAAATTGGAGACAGTTCGTTTGACTATTCCACGCCGTGTATATACTTATAGCCATATGGATTTAGTTGCCGATGCAGTTATTAAACTTTACAAACACAAAGAAGATATTAAAGGGCTTAAGTTTGTTTACGAACCCAAGCAATTAAGGTTCTTCACAGCAAGGTTCGAAGAGATTTAATATATAATTAATGAGTAGTAAAAAAGAGGATAGGAGACTATCCTCTTTTTTTGTTGATTATTATTTAGCGTTTTTAAAAGCATTAATACCTGCAAACTTAGACGTTTTCCCTAATTCATGTTCAATCCGTATGAGTTGATTAAATTTCTCTACACGTTCTCCACGGCATCCACTACCAGTTTTTAAATGCCCTGCATTAATGGCAACTGTTAAATCTGCAATAAAACTATCTACAGTTTCTCCACTTCTGTGGGAGACAAAACAATTATATGAATTTTTATAGGCAAGTTCAACTGTTTCGAGTGTTTCAGTAACAGTACCAATTTGATTAAGCTTAATCAAAATAGAATTCGCAACACCTTTATTAATCCCTTCTGTAAGTATCGACTTATTTGTACAGAATAAATCATCACCCACAATTTCTGTTTTATTCCCCAGTAAATCTGTTAGATTTTTCCAACCTTCCCAATCATTTTCAGCCAAGCCATCTTCTAGCAAAACAATTGGATATTGCCTTACCCAACTTTCCCAAAGTTTAATCATTTCATCACTTGACACTGATTTCTGCGAACTTTTGAAAAACTTATATTTCCCATTTTCCCACATTTCACTAGTTGCAGGATCTAAACAGAGACTAACATCTTTTCCAGGTGTATATCCAGCTTTATTTATGGCTTCTAAAATCATTTCGACAGCTTGTTCATTAGATTTTAAATCAGGAGAAAACCCACCCTCATCACCTACACCTGTGCTTAGACCTTTTGCTTTTAGAATTGATTTTAGGCTATGGAATACTTTTTCTCCCATGCGGATAGATTCTCTAAATGAAGGAGCGTTGTGTGGTGCAATCATAAATTCCTGAAAATCAACATTGTTATCGGCATGACCACCTCCATTTATAACATTCATACATGGGACTGGCAATAAGTAAGCATTGCTTCCGCCTAAATACTGATATAGGGGTATATTTGCACTAAATGATTTGGCACGGGCGAAAGCCATTGAAACCGCTAATATCGCATTTGCTCCAAGTTTAGACTTATTAGTTGTACCGTCTAATTCAATCATGAGATAATCTAATTCACGCTGACTTTTGAAAGATTTTCCTACTATTTCTTTAGCTATAATCTTGTTTACATTTTCTACAGCTTTTATTACGCCTTTACCACCGTATCGATTCATGTCGCCATCTCTAAGTTCCGTAGCTTCTCGTTCACCTGTAGATGCACCACTAGGAACCATTGCGCGCGCTTTTGTGCCGTCTTCCAATGTTATATTTGCTTCTACAGTGGGATAACCCCTAGAATCAAGAATCTCTAAAGATTCGACTTTTATAATTTTCATATTTTGCGTTTTAAAGGTCAAATATTTTTTCCTGACCTGATTTATACAATAATACATTGACTTGTTGCGTAGTGACTAAGCAACCATAGCGCATAGATTCTAGAGTTGGTCGTATGGATTCAAAAAAGTCCATGACTTTTTTTTCCTCGTCAACAATCTGGATTAAGATGGGGATTTTCTCGCTTACCTCCCAAAATTTGTAGGAGTGAATAACCGAACTGGCTCCAAAACCAAGCACTCCTTTTAATACTGTGGCTCCTGCAAGCCCAGCTTTTTTGGCTTTAAATACGATGTCTTCATATAAAACTGCACTCCCTTCTTTATCAGTAGAACTAATGAAAATACGTAGTAGGACAACTAATGAATGATTTTCCATATTAGATAAGTTTAATGAGTGAACGTCCAATAAAAACAGCACTTAAACCCAGAAAAAAACTAAGTGTTGGGTAAACTGCAAAGCGTAGCCATTCTTTATTTTGGAGTAAAATAAATGCATCGTCTGCGAAACTTGAAAATGTAGTAAAACCCCCGCAAACTCCAACGGTAAGAAAAATTCTCCATTCGGGTGTCAGTAAATTGCCTTTTTCGGAAAGTCCAAAAAAAATACCAACTAACAAACTACCAAGAATATTGACTATAAATGTACTCCATGGAAAAACAGAAAGGTATGAAACCTGAATATAGCGAGAAATTAAAAAGCGGAAAACAGTTCCTATAAATCCTCCAAGACCAACTATTAACAATGACTTTACCATAAATACCAAATTTAAATTTGAATTTCAATGGTAGAAGTCATTAGCCTTTCAGGAGAAAGACGGTTATGGCAGACCTCATTGCCTTGTACAAAAGTAAAACAATTTATATTGGAAACAATATTTACTTATAAGTTTTTAGCTTAATTTTGACTTATATTGAATAAATAAATTATGGATACAAAAACAGTATTTAGCGAAAGACGTTCAATCAATTTTTTTGATAAGGCAAAATCAATTGATGAAGTGTAAATCGTCAGCCGAAAGTTTACTGATTTAGTCTGAATCAGGTTTACGGTTTTGGATGAACTTAAAGAACATATTAAAGGAAAAATTAACGACTTGAATAAGCTGGATTTTGAAGATAATATAAAAGATGGTTGTATAAATTCACTATCTTTGTATGTGGCATCTATTGAAATAGCGATGTCTAATCAAAATATGACAAAAGGTTATATTACTCCTCAGGAAAGGGCGTTAATTGGAGAGGCCGCTAATAATGACTCTGTAGCTAGCGTTCTATGGGGATGGGCTTTTGGTACTGCAACTGGTGGACCTATTGGAGGTGTATTAGGTGCAATAGGGGCAATTATTTGGGAACTTTTGTAATCTAATAAAAATGAATAAATCCACATACTCCTATATAGCAAGAGTTATAATAGCATATGTTTTCTTTGTTTCAGGGTGCTATGTTCTTGATAAAAAGCCCTTATTTGAAGTGCTGTTGCCAAATTTTAATAAGGCCCCGGGGTCATCATTCTTATTTATTCTAATATTATTATACATATCCGCAAGATATATTTATAAATGGTTCAAAGTAAAGAGAAATAAATAAGGTTGTGCCGGACACCATGAAAATAAAACACAGATTCAACGTTCAAATTCGTTTGTTTTCAAACGAAGGATAACCAATCAAATGAGGAAATTCAGAGAGAAATTTCTGTCTATTTTCACAGTCATAAATAGAAATGGCGCAAATCGTTAATAAGAAAACCCTAACTAATACATTATCAATTAGGTTTATTTATTCGGAGCGAAGCGACAACTCCCCTGCCTTAGGCGGGGGTGGGGGGTGGGTCAGATAAAGGAGCCTGCGTCCTTCAGGCGACGGTACAAAAAAAGCAGGCATCTCTACCTGCTTTTTTTGTACCCGGAGCCGGGATCGAACCGGCACAACCTTACGGTCACTGGTGTTTGAGACCAGCGCGTCTACCAATTCCGCCATCCGGGCAGTTATTTTTCTTGGTAAACTTTGGATTGCAAAAGTAGTTAATTTTAGAACCCTCGCAAAATTAAATTTAATTAACTAACTTTGCATTGCTTACTAGAAAGGGAATTCCGTGAGAATCGGAAACAGTACCCGCTGCTGTAATGCTTACCCGAATGGGTTTTTCGCCTCCCAACCACTGCCAAAAACGGCGGGAAGGTGCGAAAGTAAAAGCTAAGTCAGAAAACCTGCTGGAGGCCTAACATTTTAATCGAACTTTCGGGAGATAGGGCGCGATGTACAGAAGTATATCTTTTATTAGTCTTTTTATTTGTATTGCATTTACTGCAATCTTCGCTGGTAAAGTATCGGCGCAGGATGCTATTTATAATATTGATACGGTAAAAAAACAGAATTTAGATTCGGTTATTGTTAACAGTGGAATTAGACGTTCTACTTCGCCCAATAGCTCTTTTGCTTTGGGAACCAATATACAGAGAGCTTCACAAGAAATACTCTCACAAATGAAAACTAACTCTTTGGCCGATTATATTAAAGAGCAAAGTTCAATATACATTAAGGAGTATGGTAGGGGAGCAGCTTCTTATCTCTCGGTAAGGGGCACATCATCTTCACATACTTCTGTTGCTTGGAATGGTATGAGCCTGTCTGTACCAACAATGGGCCAAACCAATCTTAACCATGTTCCTATTTATTTTTTTGATAAATTAGATGTTCATATTGGTGGTAGTTCTGTTCTTTACGGAGACGGAAGTATTGGTGGCAGCCTTCAGCTAAAAACCGAGCCTATTTGGAAAAAAGGATATAGTGGAGACCTCTTGCTAAGCGCCGGAAGTTACTCTACACTCTATACGGGAGCCACTTTTAGATACTCAAACAAAAATAGTGAATCCCGCACAAGCATCTTTTACACCTCGGCAAAAAACGACTACTCATTCCTTAACAATACCAAACCAGGCCTCCCCAAAGAACGACTAAAAAATAGCGGATATATAAATGGAGGAGTGTTGCAGGAGTTGTACAAAAAATTTAGAGACTCATCTATTCTCTCCTTTAATTTATGGTACCTTTCTTTCGATAGAGAGATTCAACCCTCTGTCTCTATTAATGATAGACCCGAAACCTATGCATCTGTTTTAGATAGAAACCTAAGAACATCTCTCAATTATAGTGGCGCAGGCTCTATTTTATCTTATAGCGCAAGGCTTTCGTTTGCAAATGACTATGAAAGATATAAAGAAGATATAATAGAATCTTCTAAGTTTTTAGGGAGTGCCGAGGCTCAATATTCGAGTGCCCAATTTATGTTAAAAGGAGGGGGCTCGTATGAATACACGGTGCCATCGGCTAAATCATTTTCCGACTCGGTACAAGAGAGTCGTACCTATCTTTTCTTTCTAGCAAGGTATAATCCAGAATCTTTTTCGAATTTGATTCTATCTGCAGGAGCTAGAGTAGGTTGGGTCACCAATAGTAAGATTCCCTTTATGCCCTCTTTAGATATAAAGTACACTCCAATCCGCTCAAATGGACACACCCTTGCACTAAGAGCTGCTCTCTCTGGCAACAGTAAAGTTCCCTCTTTGAACGATCGTTATTGGGGTGGAGTATATACTTATCTTAAAAGTGAAAAATCTTTTACTACCGAGAGTGGAGTAGATTACAGTTTGATTGGTGTCAATAACTCTTTTCAGGGCTTTATAACAATATATAGGAGTGAAGTTAAGGATTGGATTAGATGGTTACCTGCAGGCCAAGTATGGCGGCCACAAAATATACCCGAAGTGATTTCACAAGGTGCCGAAGTTGGACTCTCCTTTAAAAAAGAGGTTTCTCCTTGGAATATGGGAGCTACAGTTAACTATAGTTATACCAATGTGAAAATGATAAAAGGATTATGGAGCGAAGATCCATCTATAGGTAAACAACTTGCATTCCAACCAAAAAACTCAATAAGAACTTCTTTTTCAGTAGGTAGAGAAGCTATTAGTTCATATATAAATCTACTATATACAGGAGAAAGGAGTACTCTTGATATATTCGATATGCTAGACCCCTATTTTTTGATAGATGTTGGGCTCTCTTATAAGGGCGATTTGGGCAAGAGCAGTTACTCGGTAAATTTTGCACTTAAAAATATAACCAATGAGAAATATCAGAATGTAAAATTCTATGCAATGCCAGGCACAAATTGGCAATTGGCTCTAAAGTATTTCTTCTAAGAACAGAGATTAAATTAAACCAAATTAATAAACAGAAAAACAAAATGAAACAAAGTATTTTTTTTAAATTATTAGTAACTGCGTTAGTAGCTTTCTCTTTTACAGCCTGTTCAAAGGTTGAACCAGAATTACCTCCTCTAATGGATCAAAAGGTGATTGTTTTAAACCAAGGTAACTTTTCGGAACATTCTGCAAGTATCTCACTTTACGACGAGGTTACAGAAACTATTCAGAATGGGGTTTATGAGCAAGCAAATGGTATTTCCATTGGTGCTACTCTTATTTCGGGTGCCATTGCTCCAAATAAACAAGCTTATTTAATTTGTAACTATCCAGATAAAATTGAGATTATAGATTCAAGAACCGTAAAACTTGCATCGGAGCCAATTACAGAGGGGCTTGCTTCTCCAAGAGCTGCTATTGTTACAGATACCAGAATATACGTTACTAATTGGGATTATGACCATATAGATCTACCAAGTGGTTTTTGGGGATATCATAATTCTTATGTAGCTGTATATGATGTACAAACAAAGAAACTATTGAAAAAAGTATTAGTTGGAACAAGTGCCGAGGGGCTTGTTTTACATAATAACTACCTATTTATAGGCACTCAAGAAGGAGTTAAAGTGTTGGATGTTTCGGGAGATAATATGATATCAAAAGGACTTATTAGACCTTCTGGCATTACAGGTGCAGCAAAACACCTTGCTTTTGATAAAAATGCAACACTTTGGGCTTCATTTCCAGATAAAGGAGTTGTGAATATTAATCCATTAACACTAAGTGTAATAAAAGTAGTTGAAGTACCTGTAGATAGTATGGATGGATATATTACCTCAGATTTAATAGAGGGTAAAATATATACCTACAACACAACTTTTGATGCAAATTATATGGCAGAAAAAGCTTCAATATACTCTGTAGATACTAACACAGGAGCAGTTGCTACTTTATTTAATGGAACCTATTTTTATGGAGTAGGAGTGAGCCCATCAACAGGTAATATTTTTACTGCCGAGACTAGCTTTACTTCTAATTCACTTATAAAAATAATATTGCCTAAAGGGGATGTTAAAGCAACAGCTGTAGCTGGAATAGCTACATGCCGTTATCTTTTCTTTTAGATTATTCGGGAAAGTGGTACGATATTCTTTTGATAATATCGGGGTGAATACTGTTTGCTACAGGGCAAGTTTTGATTGAGGCTTCTATAAGCCTCATTTCTTTTGCAGTATAGTCATTGCGCGGCAAATATATCTCTAGTCTAATCTCCGATATTCTGCGGGGGTTGGCAGCCATTATTTTTTCTGTCTCTACACGTGTGCCTTCAATGGAAAAACCATGAGCTTGTGCAGAAATTCCCATAATTGTGAGCATGCAAGAGCCCAAAGATGTTGCAAAAAGATCTGTAGGAGAGAACATTTCTCCTTTCCCATTATTATCTTCTGGTGCCTCTGTTATGAGTTTACTTCCAGATTTTAGGTGCTCAGCTTCTGTCTTAAGCTCGCCTATATAGAATGTGCGCATTTTTGTCATAGCGGTAGTTTTATCTTTAATTGTTGTTAATGATTTATAGATTATAGCTTTTTTATACGATACAATCTTCTTATTCTATAACAACTCCCTTAAGAGTTGCAGACGAACAAGAAGTGATCTTTACATTAACATAATCACCAACTTTATGTTCACCCGCAGGGAAAATACAGACTTTATTTTGAGAGATTCTTCCAGACAATTCTTTGGAAGATCTTTTGGAGGTACCCTCTACTAGTACTTCAAAACTTTTACCTAGATCGGCTTTGTTGCATATGTGGGAAACCTCGTGTTGTAAAGCAATAATTTCACTTAGCCTTTTTATTTTTATATGATTGGGCACATCGTCGGGATATTGCTTTGCAGCAACAGTATCGGGCCGCTCAGAGTATTGGAACATATAAGAAGTGTATCCACCAATCTCTCTTAATATAGATAGAGTATCTTGGTGGTCTTGTTCTGTCTCTCCAGAGAAGCCAGAAATAATATCGGTACTTAGAGAGCATTCTGGAATGATTTCCTTTATAAGTTTTACCTTTTGTAAAAACTCTTCCCTTGTATACTTACGATTCATCCTTTTAAGAATAGCGTTACTACCAGATTGTATGGGTAAATGCACATGTTTACAAATATTGGAGTATTGAGCTATCACTCTTATAACCGACTCATCTATATCTTTTGGATGAGAAGTAGAAAATCGTACTCTTAAAGTAGGATCTATTTGAGCTACCATCTCTAAAAGTCTTGGAAATGTTACAGTTTGGGATTCAGTGTTGTCCCAGTTGTATGAATTTACATTTTGACCCAAAAGAGTTACCTCTTTGTATCCGTTTTGAAAAAGTTGTTTTGCCTCGTTCACAATGCTTTGAGGGTCGCGGCTTCTTTCTCTTCCTCTAACATATGGCACAACACAATAGGAGCAAAAATTGTTGCATCCTCTCATTATAGAGATGTAGGCACTTACTCCGTTCTTATCCATTCTTACAGGAGAAATATTGGCATAAGTCTCTTCTTCGGAAAGAATTGTGTTGATTTGCTTGTTCCCATTGGCAATGCCCGCTATAAGTAGAGGTAGATCGCGATAAGAATCGGGCCCTGCTACAATATCTACCACTCCATGTTCTAAAAGTTTTTCCTTTAATCTTTCGGCCATACAGCCAAGTACTCCAACTTTGAGGTTTCTGTTTTTTTTCTTTAGAGAGCCGAAATAATCTAGACGCGCCCAAATTCTTTGCTCGGCATTGTCCCTTATAGAGCAAGTGTTTATAAACAGAAGAGAGGCATCTTTTATATTTTCACATAAAGAGTAGTTATTGCTTTGAAGGACAGAGAGAACAACCTCGCTATCACTCACATTCATTTGGCAACCGTAAGTTTCTATGTATACTTGTTTGAGTTTTGAGTCTAAGATAGGTTTTACGGAATAGAATTTGTTTGTCATTACCTAAATAATATTATTCTGCAAAGATATGCTTTTTTGTACCTTTGCAGTAATAGAAAATTAAAATGATGAATAGATTATTAGTTTCGCTGCTTTTTGTGTCACTTCTTTTTACTAGTTGTACTAAGCTTGGTCAAGTACAAATTAAAGAAGTTAGTGTAAAGAGTTTTAAATTGATAAACACTAGTTCGGCAGATGTAGAGGTCCAGTTTGTTGTTGACAATCCAACAAATAAAGAGCTATACCTGAATAGTGCCGATGGTATTTTAAAACGCAGTGGAGTTAATTTTGCAATGGTCTCTCTAGGAAGGTGCGATACTGTAGCTGCTAATAGCATAAGTGTAAACAATTTAGTCTTTAGATTAGATATTTTAGACCCTCTTTCCTTACTCTCTATGGGCTTGAACTTATCTCAATGGAAGTATACAGATTTTAAAGTAGATGCAAGAGCTGTTATTAAGCCATCTATAGGAAGAAAAAGGGTAGTTAAAATAAAAGATATGCCATTGGAAACTTTATCCAAAAGGCTTTAATTACCTAATAATAGGTACGCTAATAATAGATATCTCAATATGTCAATATAATGAAAACATTATTAAAATATACTTTTCTCTTTTTGGTATTATTTTCTACGATAAATCTAAGATCACAAACAAAAGACTATATTTTTAGAGATACTTTAAGAAGAGATACTCTTATAAATAAAGTTACCATTCTAGATTCAGCTTATTTTCGTAGAGATATTATTCAGGTAATTCAAGAATTAGATTACTTTGGGTCGGAAATAGAGTTAGTTCAAAAGCCTTATATTAGGCAAAAGCTTAACAAATACATTTCAAATGCTTCTCATCGCCAAATTTCTGGTTACAGAATAAGAATTTTTTTTAACAATAATCAACAGGCAAGAGCTAAGTCTGAACAGGTGGTGGGCTTATTTTCTGAGCAACACCCAGGCATAGGAGTCTATAGAACTTACGATAACCCTTACTTTAAAGTTACTGTGGGAGACTTAAGAACTAAATCTCATGCCGTTAAAATGTTAAAAGAGATTGAAAGAGAGTACCCCTCGGCATTTATTGTTCGAGAGAATATTAATTTTCCTCCTCTTTAAGCTATTTTAACTGTCTCTAGTGTGATTAATTTCTAGTGTGCCACCATTTTGGCCTAAATTTTTGAGCCAGCCTCTTAAGTGGACTAATATACCTCTCTATTTTTTCGGGATATATCTCTGATATATTTATCATTATCCCAGTCTCCTCTACTCCTCCGAAATCTTCGTTTATTGCGGTACCAAAAACTCTCATTGTTGGGGATAGATTCATATATGAGTTAATGAGAGGTGGAATATTTTCGCCTAATGTTCTTATCTCTTTAGACAAGTGTTTGTATGCCTCTTTGTAATCTTCGTGATCGAATAATTCGGCAAAATAAGGATTTGAAGAGTCATATTCTAAGGGAGATATTGGAACTACTAAATTTTCTTTATCGTTAAAATATTTGTTCAAGAAATTAAGTAGAGTATTTCTGGCTCTAAGATTATATGAAGAGTACATAGTTACTTTCCCAAAGAAATATTTAATATGTGGGTATCTCAACATGAGTGCACCAAGGCCGTCCCATAGATTATCTAGAGCATAGAGCCCTTTACGTCTTATATTTGTGCTTTGGTAGTTAGGTTGTATAAAAGATCTACCAAGTTCTATGGTAAAAGGGAGATACTCTTTTATAAATTGGTCCGAAAAGGTAAATAACTCACTTGTTGCCATATGCTCCATCTTTAACCCCGAGCATTGAATATATCTGTACCCGCCTAGGATTTCTTGATCTTTAGGATCCCAAACAATAAGTTGTTTATAAGCATTTTTTGAATCGGTATCAAATTCATCCATATCTAGAGCTTTACCCGTGCCTCCACCTGCAAGGCGAAAAGAAATTTCCCTTAACCGAGCAATTTCGCGCATAGTGTGTGGCGAGTCATGAGCTGTAATTTCATATATTTTATTATCTCCTTTGCGAGTATTGCGAATAAATTTATCGCTGTGAAGCTCGTCAATAATTAGTTTTCTATCTACAGGTTTAATTACTGGTTCCATAATCATTTTTTATTGAATAAACTTGTTCTCTTATTGTTCTATTCCATTGTGCAACAGTACCTTCTTTGAGTTGCTTATTGGCTATAGGTTGCCCTATATAAACATTAAATTGAGAGTTCTTTTTATTAAACATTTCACGAGGCAAAAGGATTGTTTCATAATTGAATTTTATACCAAGTTTTTTACGGATGTTGGCAATTTTATAAAAAAATTCCGAATTGCGCCCTTCAAAATAGACAGGTAATATATCTCTATTATACTTAATTGCTTGATTAATATAGCTTCTCTTCCACTCTAAATCTTCTATTTTACCTTTAGTTAGCCTAGAGCAAAGTCCTGCTGGGAAATAGAGTACTTGAGCATCGGACTCATAGCTCTCTTTAATCATTTGGGCTGTATGAGTACTCTGCATCCCATATTTATTGATAGGAATAAAAACAGGCCTCAGTGGCTCAACATGATAAAGTAAGTCATTTACTACAAAACGAACTTCTTTAAAAATCTTCCCAAACAATTCAATCATTACAATTCCATCTAAACCTCCTAGAGGATGGTTAGATACAATTATGTAACGTTTGTCTCTATCTAGTCCATCTAAGCCGTGAACTTTGTATGTGACATTAAACTTTTTTAGAGAGGCTGTAGCAAACTCTATGCCCCCGAGGTGCCCCGATTGTGTAAGTAGCTCATTTAACTCTTCTTGATGAATAAGTTTTTTAACCCAATTTATTAAAAACTTAGGTATAACCTTAAGCAAATCAGGTCTTTTGCCTCCTATAACTTTCTCTACATCTATATACATATCGAGTGCGAAGTTAAATAAAAATCATATCTTTGTATAAACGCTCCACAATATATGCTAAAACAGGGATTACAACAAAAATTACAGCAAAAGCTATCTCCGCTTCAGATTCAGACCATAAAGCTATTGGAGCTTCCTACTATGGAACTAGAACAGCGTATTCAAAAAGAGTTGGAAGAAAATCCAGTACTTGACGAGGTTCCTGATGGAGACGATGACGATTCTAGTACGGGGAATGTATCGCTAAGCGATTATAGCTCAGATGATCAAATTCCTTCGTATAAGCTATATGTAAATAATCAAGGTAAAGATTTAAGACCCGAGTACAATGTGTTTTCTGTAAAAGAGAGTTTTTACCAAAGTTTAGAGGCTCAATTAGGTTATAGCCAAATGGATAATCGCTCAAAATCTATTGCTGGATTTATTATTGGCAGCTTAGACGATGATGGATATCTTCGTAGAGATTTAGACTCCTTGGCAGACGATATTGCCTTTAGGCAAGGTATAGAGACGAATCCAAAAGAGTTGGTAACAATTCTTAAAAAAATTCAGGAATTTGAACCTGCAGGTATAGGAGCCAGAGATTTACAAGAGTGCTTAGTTATACAAATTAAATTAAGAGAAAGCTCTCCTTCGGTAAAATTGGCAAGAGTAATTTTAGAGGATCATTTTGCTGAATTCACCAAAAAGCACTACCAAAAAATAATATCTAAACTCTCTTTAACCGAAGATCAGTTAAGGGATGCTATAGACGAGATAGTTCGCTTAAACCCACGCCCAGGAGGGCAGATTGACGATTCTTATACAGAGCAAGCCCAGCAGGTAGTACCCGATTTTGTTTTAGACTATAAAGATGGCGAGTTAGTAATGACTATGCCAAGATTTTCTGTTCCAGAATTAAGAGTTAATAGAAGATATGCCGATATGCTCATGAAGTCGGCTAATAACGATAAATCTGGCAAAGAGGCTGCTACTTTTGTTAAACAGAAGTTAGATTCTGCAAAATGGTTTGTAGAGGCAATAAGACAAAGACATAACACTCTTAACAATACAATGAATGCTATTTTGGATTTCCAGAGGGAGTTTTTTGTAGAAGGAGATGAAAACAAACTAAGACCCATGGTCTTAAAAAACATTGCAGAGATAACAAATCTAGATATATCTACTATTTCTAGAGTTGTAAATTGTAAATATATCCAAACTCATTTTGGAATTTATGCTTTAAAATATTTCTTCTCGGAGGGTCTTATGACAGACTCAGGAGAGGAGGTCTCTACTAGAGAAATAAAAAATATTTTAATAGAGAGTATAGATATAGAAGATAAAAGAAAACCACTCACAGACGAGCAATTAGTTAGTGTGTTAAATGAGAAAGGATATAGAGTAGCAAGAAGAACCGTTGCAAAATATAGAGAGCAGTTGAATATACCTATTGCTCGGTTAAGAAAAGAACTCTAGTATAAAAATAAATAACTTGTATAACCCTCAAGACTTTTTGGTATGAAAAAAATTGTTTACGGACTCATTCTTTTGTCCATCTTATCCAGTTGCAAAGTGAAGCAGCAGGCCGATCTTTTAATTATTAATGCAATAGGCTATACTGTAGATGAAGATTTTTCGGTTTGCTCTGCAATTGCAGTAAAGGATGGCAAAATCCTAGACATTGGCGATGATAATTATATAATTGGTAATTATAAAGCAAGTGAGGTAATAGATCTTAAAGGTGCTCCATTATATCCTGGATTTAATGATGCTCACGGCCATCTCAATTTACTAGGACCTGGCCTTTTAGAGGTAGACCTTAGAGGAGCCAAATCTTTTCAAGAAGTTGCAGAGAGGTTAAAGAAAAGGTACGACGAGACTAATCCTACATATCTTTCGGGAGATGGTTGGGATCAAACTTTATGGGGCAACGGGGAATTTCCAAATAACACTATATTAAACGAACTTTTCCCAGATATACCTGTGGTATTATCTCGAATAGATTTTCATGCAGTTATTGCTAATGATTGTGCTATTAAATTAGCTGGTCTTACCCCTGGCGATCCTTCAATTCCAAAAGGCGAAGCGCTTATGGAGAATGGTAAATTTAAGGGTGTTTTTATTGAAGGAACTTGTGGTAGATTTGGCTCTATTTCACCTAAATCAACCCCAGAAGAGTGGGCCGACATGCTTATTGCTGCTCAAGAGGAGTGTTTTAAATATGGACTTACATCTGTCTCAAATGCCGGAGGTGCTTCTTCTACTATTAAGATATTGGAAGAGCTTAATGACCAAGGGAAATTAAAAATAAGAACTAACATAATGCTCTCTCCAAGTAAAGCTAATCTAGAAAAATTTACTGCACCATATGAAAATGGCCGTATTAAAATATCTACTATTAAATTATTTGCCGACGGCGCTCTTGGCTCTAGAGGGGCCTCTATGTTGGAGCCTTATTCCGATATGCCATCTACTAAAGGTGTACCGGGCATCTCTGAAGAGAGTTTTAACCGCATGTGTCAATGGGCGTATGATCACAATTTCCAAGTGGCAATCCATTGTATAGGAGATGCTGCCAATAGGAATGCCTTGACCACTTACGCTAAATTCTTAGAACCAGGTAATGATAGACGTTGGAGAATAGAGCACGCACAAATAATTGCGCCAGAAGATATTGATATGTTTGGTAAATATTCAATAATACCGTCTATTCAACCAACACATTGTACATCAGATATGCTATGGGCAGGACAAAGAGTGGGAGATAGAATCAAAGGCGCATATATATATAAAGAGCTCTTAGCTCAGAACGGCTGGTTACCATCTGGTACAGATTTTCCTATAGAATCTGTTAATCCTCTATATACTTTTCACTCTGCAGTATATAGAAAAAACTTAGATTTTGTTCCTTCAGAAGGTTTCCAAATGGAAAATGCTTTAACCAAAGAAGAGGCATTGAGATCTATGACTATTTGGGCAGCAAAAGCCTCTTTTGAAGAAGGAGTCAAAGGTAGTTTAGAGAAAGGTAAATATGCCGATTTTGTTATTCTAGATAAAGATATCATGACAGTAGCTGGTAACGAAGTACCTACCACTAATGTAATGATGACTTTTGTAAATGGAGAGAAAGTGTACGAGAAGCTATAGTTTTATTTAAAACTATAGCTTACAGCCGTATGCAAGGTCGCCTGCATCTCCCAAGCCCGGAACTATATAAGATTTAATTGTGAGTTCTTCGTCAATTGCTCCAACCCACAATGTTACTCTTTTATGAGGGAGATGCTTAGATAAATATTCAACACCATCTTTACTAGCAATAGGGCATACCAAATGTGTATGTATTGGTGCCTCGTTTTCACAAAGTTTATTATATGCAAGTACTACAGAGGAGCCGGTGGCTAGCATAGTATCTGCTAAAAGCAGTACTTTGCCTTGTAAACTTGGGCTACTGGTATACTCTATTTGAATAGTAAACTTGTTGTCTTTCCCATATTTTCTGTAAGCAGCAATAAAAGCATTCTGGGACTTGTCAAATATATTGAGCATCCCGTGATGTACAGGCAAACCTGCTCTAAGAACGCTGGCAATAACAATGTTATTTTCCATTACGTTGCATTTAGCAATTCCTAGAGGGGTAGTGATATCCTTAGCACTGTATTCTAATACTTTACTTATCTCGTACGCGAAAACCATTCCAATTCTCTCTAGATTGGTGCGGAATCTCATGCTATCTTTTTGTATTAAAGAATCTCTAATTTCTGCAATAAAATTATTAAGTGCAGAGTTGCTGTTACCTAGATTTATAATATTCATTGAATATAATTATGAAGAATTTGATTCAAATATACAAATTAATCAAATCATACCATCATCGGCAAAACTAAAATACCCATCTCCAGCTATTATTAAATGATCTAGCAGTGCAATATCGAAAAGAGATGCGGCATCTTTAAGTATTTTTGTTTGAATTTTATCGTTTTCTCCAGGCGATGCATTTCCCGACGGGTGGTTATGTACTAAAATTAGTGAACTAGCCAGTTTTTCAAGAGCATTTCGAATAATAATCTTTACATCTACTACAGTAGACGAAACTCCTCCCACACTTAGCCTCTCTTTGCATATTAGTTTGTTCGCACGGTTCAAATACAGCACCCAGCACTCTTCGTGCCCAAGGTCTCTTAAAATAGGGCTTATAACCTTTGCTGCGTATTCAGACGAATGGATTCTAGCTAACTCTTTGCCTGGAGTTATCATAAATCGTTTAAATAGTTCAAAAACCGAAAGTAGTGTTATAGTTTTCGATGGCCCAAGGCCTTTAATCTCTCTTAATTTTTCGAAATTCATTCTAGAGAGCTCTCTAAGATTGTTTTCGCACTTAAGTAGAATATTTCTTGAAATATCTAGTGCACTCTCTTCTTTTGTTCCGCAGGCTACAAGTATGGCAATGAGCTCGGCATCGCTAAGGGATTCTGCCCCTTTTTCCATAAGCTTCTCTCTAGGTCTTTCGTCTTTACTCCACTCTTTTATGGAAAGTCTCTTTTTCATGGTATAATTAAAATAAAAATGCTCCCCAAAAGTGGGAAGCATTTTCTATTCTTTGGAGACAAATCGTAAAAATTAACTCAATTTGTTAACATGTGCAGAAATACCACTTTTTAGGTTTGCTGCTTTGTTTGAGTGAATAACGTTAATTTTAGCCAATTTATCCAACATTGAAGATACTTTTGGTAACAGCGCCAATGCAGCATCTTTATCGGTAGTGTTTCGTAGTGCTTTAATAGCATTACGAGTTGTACGTGCATAGTACCTGTTATGAATTCTGCGTTTTGCGCTTTGGCGCGCGCGCTTTTCTGCTGATGCGTGATTTGCCATTTTACTTATTTTTTATTTTGTAGTCCGTAGGGGAATCGAACCCCTATTGCAAGAATGAAAATCTTGAGTCCTAACCGTTAGACGAACGGACCATTCAAAAACTAATAGATCTTACCGTTAGAGATTCGATCTTTTCGATCTTGGGAGTGCAAAGATATATGTTTTTTTTATTGTTCCAAAAAAAGTTGGTTAAAATTGCTCAAAAGAATAAATAAGTGATTCAACTTGGCGTAAGTAATTTCTTTTGTCGTAACGAGGAGCGTATACAAAAGCTTCTAGAGCAATAACATTACGATTTTCTTTATCCATAAAGAAGTGACTTATGAATGGACCACCCATAAAATCATTTTGTACCTCCCACTGTCCTTTAAGCTCGGCAAAGTCTCTTTTATTATAACGAACCCATCTTAAAGAGGGTTCTTCAAGAAGATTTGTTGTCATATAGGATTTCTCTATTTGCCCAGGAACATTTCTAAACAGGACCTCATTACGGCGTGCTACTAAATTTTCGGGGTAAAAATCGGTAGAGTCTTTGTAAGGAAATCTGTATACAAATACACCTTGGTTGGTATATGTAGTTTCATACGAAATCCAAATAAAGTTATCGGTTTTCTTTTTTATGCTATATCCTTTAGGGAAATAAGGTGAGCCGCCAAACTCACTTGATACAACAGCTCGCAACTCTTTCTCTTCATATCTTTTTGCATTTTGGATGTTGCGGTTTCTTTCTGCCATTAAAATTGCTCCAGATAATCTATCTTGTTGTTGTAGCACAACCTTTGCTATCTCACTCCCGCTAGAAGCCGAAATTGTTGCTACTATTTGTGGTGCCGCCCAAACGTTTTCTTGAAAAATAATCTTGGCCTCTTCTTGGTTAGGGAGAATGTTAATTATTATAATATTGCGATGGGTTTGAAAAATCCTTGAAAAGGCGCTTTCTGGAATATTTACAAGGGTAAACATTGGCTCTTTTTGAGGAAGGTGTGGTTCGTCGGCTGCTAGTACAACTCTCAAAGCAGCTCCAGCATCGGTTTCCCAGTCACCTTTGCCAATTACAATAACGACTTCCCCTGCCTTGCCGCTCACATTAGGCATTAATTGTGGCCCCCCTGTGCACTTGCACGATTCTATTGAAACAATAGCGACAATTATTAAAAGTAATTTGAAAGCTTTCATCTCTAATTTATTTAAAAAGTCTGTAAATATCGTTTCCAAATGCTAAGAACATGATTCCGAATAGAAAAAACATTCCAACTATTTGCGCATACTCTAAAAACTTGTCACTTGGTTTTTTTCGTGTTATAATTTCATAGATAAGAAAGAGGATGTGTCCTCCATCTAAAGCAGGTATTGGCAAAAGATTTAGTACAGCTAGCATTATTGAAAGCCAAGCTGTTAATGTCCAAAAAATTCTCCAATCCCATGAAGAAGGGAATATTTTCCCTATTGCTATAAAGCTTCCGACAGATTTATATGCCTCTGTTTTAGGAGAAAATATGAGCCCAAGCTCTTTAAAATAGTTTGTTATTGTTGTTGTCGCTTTGTTTAAACCAGCTGGTATTGAGGCTATTAATGAATAATTCTCTGTTGTTACGTTAAAGAATTTACTATAAGTTCCATCAAGAACTATACCTATCAAACCATCGGAGTTAATTTGTATGTTTTCTTCTAACAAGCTTCCATTCCTTAAAATAGAAACTGGTAATGTCATTCCTTTATTTTGAGTCAGAATTGGTTGAATATCCTGAATTGTTGTTGCTTCTTGCATGTTTATAGAGACTATCCTATCTCCTGGTAGAAGAGTACCCGCATTTAGAGATGTGTCGGGAACTTCTAAAATTTGGAAAGGGATTCTTAGCGTGAACATCTCTGGAGTCTTTAGTACCTGCGCTAGGTAGCTTTGATCTATATTCACGGTTATCTCTTCTCCATCTCTAATTACTTGAGCTTGGGTTGCTTGGTTACGAGCTAGTTCTATTTGAAGTTCGTGGAATTTTGCAACTTTCTCATTGTTAAAAGAGACTATTTTATCTCCATGTTTAAATCCCATCTCTAGTGCAAGATTGTTACATTGGACTCCATAGATTGCATCTTCGGTTTTAAGGTACTCTTCTCCCCAAGTAAAGAGAGTTGCAGCATATATTAAAATAGCAAGAATAAAGTTAAAGAATACTCCACCAAACATTACTATAAAGCGCTGCCATGCAGGTTTACTACGGAATTCCCATGGTTTAGGTTCTTGACTCATAGCCTCTTTATCCATACTCTCGTCTATCATTCCCGATATTTTACAATATCCTCCCAAAGGGAGCCATCCTATACCATACTCAGTCTCGCTATTTTTAGGCTTGAACTTAAAAACAGAGAATCCTATATCAAAAAAAAGATAAAACTTCTCTACTCTTATTTTAAAAAGGCGGGCAAAGAAAAAATGACCAAATTCGTGCACTAGCACTAATATTGAGAGTGCAAGAATTACTTGCAATATTTTTAACAGTATCTCCATTTAGTTTTTTACTATTTATTGTTAATTTACTTTTTGATAATCATCGCATAGTTTAATTGCGATATTATAGGCAATTGTATTTGTTTCAAATATCTCTTCTAAAGTTGGTTCTTTAACGTATGAACTCTCTTTAATTGTCTCTTCAATTACTTGTACTATTTGTGTGAATTTAATTTTTCCTTCCAAAAAGCATTTTACTGCAGCTTCGTTTGCTGCATTCATTGCACAAGGGATATTCCCTCCACGTTCTATAGCTTTATATGCTATATTTAGAGATGGGAACTTTTCTAAATTGGGTTTATAAAAATCTAATTTGGAAAGAGTTGCAAAGTTTATTCTCTCTGTATTAAGTGAAATTCGTTGGGGGTAAGTTAATGCATATTGAATAGGGAGTCTCATATCTGGAATACTCAATTGAGCGGTCACAGATCCATCTGTAAACTGAACCATTGAATGAATTATCGATTGGGGATGAACTACAATCTCAATGTTTTGTGGTTGCATACCAAATAACCAATGAGCTTCTATCATCTCCAAGCCTTTGTTCATCATTGTAGCAGAATCTATAGAAACCTTTGAGCCCATACTCCATTTTGGATGATTAAGTGCATCCTGAATTGTAGCCCCTTCCATCTCTTTCTTTGTTTTATTTAAAAAAGGACCTCCAGATGCTGTTAGTAAGATTTTCTCTAAGTTGCCTCGCTCACCTTGAAGACATTGAAAAATAGCAGAATGTTCGGAATCTACAGGAATGATTGGTGCATTGTACTCTTTTGCCAACTTCATAATAATGGATCCGGCAGCAACCAAGGTCTCTTTATTTGCTAGAGCAATTGCTTTGCCAGCCTTTATAGCTTCTATTGTGGGTTTTAGGCCACTGAAACCTACCATGGCAGTGAGTACTATATCTATGTTTTGCGCCGATGCAAGGGAACCAATAGATTCCGACCCAGTAAAAACCTTTATTCCATGTGGGTCTAGCGCTTTAAAAACTTGTTCGTATTTAGATTCATCGGCAATAACCACAGCGTTTACGTCGTGTTTAATTGCTTGTTCTATTAAGAGTTTTGTGTTTGAATTGGCAGTTAAAACCTCGGCGCAAAGCAAGTCTGGATGTCTTGAAATAACGTCCAAAGCTTGTGTGCCGATAGAACCAGTGGAACCTAAAATTGCAATTCGTCTCTTCATAATTGTGCTAGGGTAGTAATTACTACTAGAATTTGATATGCTTTTGAGGATCTATAGGCACTCCTTTATGCCATAATTCAAAATGTAAATGGTTACCACTACTTAATGAACCAGTATCTCCTACTAAAGCAATTGCAGTACCAGCTTTTACTTTTTCACCTGTTTTTTTTAAAAGCTTGGAGTTATGCTTATATATAGAAATTAAGTCGTTATCGTGTTGAATTTGTATTGTATAACCAGTTTCATCTGTCCACGTAGAGAGAATTACTGTTCCGTCTAAAACGGCCGATACTGCCGAGTTTGCAGGGGCTGCAATATCTATAAAAGGGTGATTTGTTGCTGCATTGAATCCATTGGAAATAACTCCTTTTACTGGAGAGAAAAAATGAAGCCCTTCTATTTGCTCTATTTTTCTATCTTGGGATCTTAGATTAAATTGCTCCTGTTTTAAAACTTCGTCGCGAAATAGAGAGTCACTATTTGAGGTAGAGGCTTTAATATCGGTGATAGAAGAGGTAGAATCGGATAGTTTGCTTGCTTCTGCAATTTCTGTTGGATTGAGGGGCTCCATTCCAGTTACAATTCTTTGAATATTGTTTAAGTGAAAGTCCCACAATTTAATGACCTGTTCAAGAGAGTCGGCCTTAATGGCATTTTGCACTATTGCACGTCTTGTTTGTACGTTTGGATACCCAGGTATAAACTCTCTTAGAGGAGTAAATGAGATGAGAATTGTAACAGAGCCAACAAGTAAGATTACTGCTAAAGCAACGCTTACTATCATCATGAGTCCATTAGAACGTATTACGAAAATCTCTTCGTGTGAGGTGTCGTTGAAAATTGAAAAGCGGAATTTATTCCGAAGTTTGTTTCTCTTCTCTTTTTTAATTTTTGCCATGTTACCAACAGCTGATTTATAATCTTTTTACTAGTCCTTTACCTTAACAAATATCTCTTCACTTTGCCATAACCCATGTTGGTTGCAGTATGCAAGGGCCGTAAGGCGCAAGCTTACTTTGGGAGAAAATGTGAAATTGGCCTCTACATGTACAGGGGAATCTCCAAAACTCGCTCTGTCAAGTTGTACAGTGCCAATTAGTGTTTCTAGGTTCCAAAGTTGAATATATTGATAATGGTGCTCTGGGGAGTTGGGGTGCTTTACAGTTTTGCCAATCTTAACTTTAACGTTGAGAGGTTCATTTCTCTTAGCCTCAGAATCACAAATAATTACAGGGCTATGTTTGTTGGCAAAGATGCGAACTATTTCGCTTCTACCGGCAAATTCATCGTATGAAAATAGTCTTGGCATAGTGATAAATAAACCCCAAATGTACAAAAAAAAACTAACTTTGCATTATGGAGAGAATTGTTGGAATAGACTATGGTAAAAAGAGAACAGGAGTAGCAGTAAGCGATCCTTTGGGTGTATTTGCTACAGCTATTGAAACGGTTCCCTCTGGCACTATTGTTGAATACCTTAAGAATTACATTCAAAAGGAGAGAGTCTCAAGGTTTGTTGTAGGATATCCAATGAATCTTAATAATACTCCATCTGAAGGGGCTAAATTTGTAGATCAATTTTTAAATCTATTAAAGAAACATTTTCCCGATATTCCTGTTAGTTTAGAAGATGAACGCTTTACCTCAAAAATTGCATTTCAAACAATGATAGATGGTGGCGTAAAAAAAATGGATAGAAGAGATAAATCTATGGTAGACAAAATTAGTGCAGCAATTATATTGCAATCTTATTTAGATAGTTCTGCTATTAGAAAAAGCAGAGGAGAAGTTTTAATTTAAATTTTTATAAAGATGATTTTACCTATATATGTATATGGTGCTCAGGTTTTAAGAGAAAAAGCCATAGAGATAGATGTAAAAGCACCTGGGATACAGCAAGAGATTAAGCAACTTGTTTCCGATATGTGGGAAACAATGACTAAGGCCGATGGTGTTGGTCTTGCTGCTCCTCAAGTTGGCAAATCTATTAGAGTTCTTGTGGTAGATGGCTCATTACTATCGGAAGATATGCCAGATCTCAAGGAGTTCAAAAGGGCTATGATTAATCCTGTTTTACTAGAAGAGAGCGATCAATTTGTAGATTATAATGAAGGATGCCTTAGTATTCCAGATATTCATGCTTCTGTAGAGAGGCCGCAAAACATTAAAATCTCTTATCTTGATACAGATTTTAATACAGTTGTAGAGGAGTTAGACGGTTTTGCTTGTAGGATGGTTCAGCACGAGATGGATCATTTAGAGGGAATTCTCTTTACCGATAGAACTGCTCCAATTAGAAAAAAGATGCTAAGCTCAAAACTTAATAACATAAAGACAGGCAGAGTAAACACTAGTTATAAAATTGCTAAATAAATTTGAGTTATGGGAGCATTTCATGCATACGATATTAGAGGCGTCTACAATGTAGATTTTAATAAAGAAGACGTTTACAAAATTGGTTTTTTTTTACCAGAACTTTTAAATTCTACTAAGGTAATTATAGGGAGAGATGTGCGTGTTTCATCTCCAGAGATAAGAGAGTATCTTGTAAAAGGGATAACAGACTCAGGTGCAAATGTGTATGATTTAGGGCTTACTACCACTCCAATGGTCTATTTTGCAACGGGTAAATATGGTTTCACCGCCTCGGTACAAATAACGGCTTCTCATAACCCTAAGGAATATAATGGATTAAAGGTCTCAAAAGAGAATGCTCTACCGGTTGGTTTTGATACCGGCTTGGGAACTCTTCAAAAGTGGATTGAAACTCGGCAAATTACTCCCGCAAAAAATAAAGGAGCTGTTCACTATATGGACATTAAGGATGAGTATATCTCTTTTTTGCTTCAATATAAAAAAGATCTCTCGGCGTTAAATATTGGAGTAGATATTTCTAACGGAATGGCTGCTATCCTTATTAAAGATGTGTTGGGCAATGAATCGCCACAATTGCATTATATTTTTGATGAACTCGATGGTACTTTTCCTAACCACGATGCCAACCCACTTGCTCCAGAAAATATTGTAGATCTTCAAAAGCTGGTGCAAGATAAAGCTTGTGATATAGGGGTTATTTTCGATGGAGATGGAGACCGAGTTATGTTTGTGGATGAAAAAAGTAGGTTTATTTCTCCCGATCTTATGATAGCTCTAATTGGGCACTATTTTTTAGAAGAAAAAGGACTTAAAGGCAAAGTATTACAAGATATAAGAAGTTCTAAAGCTGTGAGTGAATATTTGGAGCCTATGGGTGCAAAGGTTCATACTTGGAAGGTGGGGAGAGCATTTGCAGCTCTTAAGCTTAGGGAGATAGATGGTATTTATGGCGGAGAGTTGGCCGGCCACTACTATTTTAGAGATTTCTTTTATAGTGATTCTGGGATTATGGCATCATTGATTATCCTTGGGGTGCTTGCAAAAATGAAGAGGGATGGGAAATCGGTTTCTCAAGTGATTGCTCAGATAGAAAAATATGAGAATTCAGGAGAGATAAACTTTAGAATAGAGAAAAAGCAAGAGGCGATGGATGCTGTGAGAGACTATTTTATTTCTCAAGAAAAGGCATTAGTAAGTTTAGATTTTGATGGATATAGAGTAGAGTTTAAGGAGTGGTGGTTTAATATAAGGCCTTCTAATACCGAGCCATTTTTAAGATTCCTTGCCGAGGCTTCATCAAAAGAACTATTGGAGAGTAAAGTCTCTAAGGTGAAAGAGTTGCTACAGCAATTCCATTAAAGTAAATAATAAATATGAAGAGATTAATTACTCGTTTTTTAAAGTATTTAATTATTGCATTTTTGTCATTAATAACCTTAATGATTATAATTACTCTACTCTTTTCAGATAAAATTAAAGAGCAAGCTCAGGTACTAATAGATGACTCCATAGATGGCACTTTTGAATTTAGTGATGCTAAGGTCTCTTTCTTCTCTCATTTTCCAACACTTGCAGTTACTTTGTCCCATGTTGTTTTACATACTGTTCCTGGCTTCGATAAGGATACTCTTATATCTAGTAAGGAGATTAGTTTAGGAGTAGATCTCTTGTCTATATTCGGTAATAACATTAAGGTTAGCAAGATATATGCAAATGAACCTAAAATAGCTATCATCCTAAATAACAGCAGCGTAGTTAATGATAATGATTCTCTTGATAATAAGAGTGTGCCCAACAGTGGGTTTTCTTTATTAGGGGGGGTATTAATAGAGAGCATAAATATTAAAAGAGGGCAGTTATCATTTGTAGATAAAACTTCAAATCTTTCAATAGAGCTTTCTAATTTAGATTATAAAGGCCGAGGAAGCTTAAAAGGGAAAAACATCTCTTTACGTTCTAGAGTAGAGGTAGAATCTCTTGTTCTATTCTATCAAGGAGTAAATTACATTGATAAAAAAAGAATAAAAGCAAAACTCCTAACTCGCCTAGATAGAGAAGGAATGAACTTTAAACTTGTTAAAAACAGAGTTCAGTTAGAAGAGCTTGTTGCTTCATTTAATGGAGAGTTGAAATTATTTGAAGATGGCTATTCTGCTAATGTAAACCTATCTACTAAAAGAGCTTCGTTCAAGGATATTTTATCTCTATTGCCTAGCAATTACTCTCATTGGCTTTCTAGCTCCCAAATCTCTGGAGATGCACAAGCTAATATTGTATTCTCTGGGCAAACGAAAGAGGGCACAGCTCTATCTCCTAACTTAGATCTCTCATTCGATATTTATAATGGTAAAATTATGAATAAAGAAGCTCCTGTTCCAATAGAAAATATAAGACTCAGTTCTTCTATTAGCATGTCATTATTAGATATAGAGAGCCTAGATTTCAAAACAGATACACTCTCATTTAATTTAACTGGGCGCGAAAATAAAATTGCTATTCAAATAAAAGGTATTTCAACTCCAATTGTTAATATCGTTGGGAATGGTAGCTTGAATTTAGATACTTTATCTAAGGCACTAGGGCTCAATAAATATTATACAACAGGGACACTCAATTACAATATATTTGCCCAAGGTGAATTAGATAAATCTAATGGAAAGATACCAAATTGTGACATCAATATAAGTCTTACAAATGGATCTTTTACAACTCCTTATACTACTGAAAAATTAGAAGAAATAGATACCGAGTTAAGCATTAAAAACAGTACTGGAACGTTGGCAGGTTTAAAACTCTCATTGAAACCTATGGAGTTTAAATTTGCAGAATCGCCATTTTACTTAGAGTGCGACTTAGAAAACTTTGAAGATCTTAATTATAATGTGACCTCTAGAGGTTCTCTAGATCTAGATAAAATAGCACTTCTATTTGGTGTGAAAAACGCTAAGGTAAAGGGGAAATTAGATGCCAATCTCTATTTGAATGGTAAAAATGCTATAGAGGGAGTTAAAACTATTGCCCATGCCGAGGGCTCGGGAACTCTTATACTTTCTAATTTTGAATACTCTAGTGCCAATTATCCTTTCCCTGTTCAAATTCCTAATTCGGAATTCGATTTTGACCAAGATAGAGCTATTCTAAAAAATAGTACGATTAAGTATGGTGTAAACACCATGGAAATATATGGGTATGCCTCTAATTTTATAAACTTCTTTATTGCAAACGGAGATCTTTCGGGAGCATTAGAGGTTGCAGCGAACTCTATTAATTTAAAAGATTTTACCTCTATTGAATTTGAGGAGACAAATAGTGATATAACCCGGGCAGGAGTTATTCTTTTACCCGAAAAGATTAATTTATCACTTAGGGCAAACATTAAGCAGATAAACTATGAGTCAATCAAAGCGAAGAATTTTAAAGGAGAAGTTGCAATTGCTAAAGGCATTCTGTTTATAAATGGTACCGGAGTTAATATTGCGGGAGCTCAATTTCGTCTAGATGCAACTTACCAACCAATAGAAAGAGTAAAGGCAAATCTTGAATTTCATGCTCGTGCAGATTCTTTCGATATTGCCCGTGCCTATCGTGAAATTCCCATGATGAGAGAACTTTTCTCTACAGCATCTAGCTTAGAAGGGCTTGTCTCTGTGGATTATAAGATTTCTACAACGCTAGATTCTCTAATGACACCTATATATCCCTCTGTAAAGGGTAAGGGATATATTAAATTGGAAAATGTGAATGTTAAAGGACTAAAGGTACTTGGAGCAATCTCTAAAGCTGTAGGTAGAGATAGTTTGAATAATCCAAATCTTAAAGCAGTACTCATTAATACTTCAATCAAAAATAATATTGTTACAATAGATAGAACCCGTATGAGAGTTTTTGGGTTTAGGCCTAGATTTGAAGGGCAAACAACTCTAGACGGTAGATTGAATATTAAAATGAGGCTAGGGCTTCCTCCTTTGGGTATTATAGGGATACCTATTACTGTTACAGGAACATTTGAGAACCCCATCGTGAACATACGCCGAGGGAAAGATGGAGATATATTATACGAACAAGAGTATAATTCCAATAATTAACTGTAACAACATTTCGTTTAGTTCGTCTTATCTATGGAATGACAAGTCATGAGTTTAATATTTTAGTAGGCAGGTTACGGCCGAGGCTTATATGCTTTGCAAACGGCTTTGTAAAGGATGGTGCCTCCACTCCAGAAGATATGGTACAAGAGGCAATTATTAAACTCTGGAAATCGAATGAAAATCAGGAGATTAGGAACCCAGAGGCTCTTTTAATCCATATATTAAAAAATGTATGTCTAGATTATCTGAAGCTCAAGAAAAACAATATGGAGGGGCTTAAGCCCACCTTTAAACTGTTTTGTGAAAGCGATCCTGCTAAAACTTTAGAGAGTAAAGACCAGGTAAATAATATCTTATCGTACGTAAATACTTTACCTAAAGATCAAATGTTGGCAATACGCCTCAGGGATATAATGGGGTATGAGATGGAAGAAATTGCAATAATATTGGATACATCCGAAGGTAATGTAAGAACATTACTCTCTAGAGCAAGACAAAAATTAAGAGAAAAATTGGAACAACAATGGAATCGATAGACAACAAAATTATTCGAAATATTTTGGATAAATATTTTGATGCCCTTACTACACTAGAAGAGGAGCAGCAGCTTAGAGATTACTTTGCTGGAAATGTTGCAAGTGACCTTATAATGTATAAACCTCTCTTTAACTCTTTTTCTTGTGAAAAACAATCTATAGAGAGTACCTCTAAATGCTCTTCTACTATAAATCACAACCCCTTTGTGATCAAATCGCATTCTTTTTTTAGGTGGGGTTCCATTGCAGCCGCAGTAGCCATTATATTTTTTACAATCATGCTTTTACCAGAGAATGACGGTTCTTTGAAATTGACTATAGACGGTGTAAATGTTAAAAATAATAAGTTGGCTCTATCTATGGCAGAATCACAATTGTCTAGAGTAAATTCGATACTAGGTAAATATGAAAAAAGTAGCGTTCAATTAGAAAACCTCAATAAAGTAGGAGATGCAATCTCTCCTTTAACCTCCTTGGGAGATTTTCTGAAACAAGATAATGAAGTAGATCGTCTTAACAGTAACAACTAAAAATTAAGTAATGAAAAAAATAGTAACAATAATGATAGCTGTGTTGCTTCCACTATTAATGTTTGGTCAAGTTAAGCAGATTAATGATCTCTTAGATAAATATGAGAAAAAGAAAAATATTGAATCTATTCTTGTTTCTCCTATGTTATTACAGTTGGCAGAAGGTAACAGTGTAGACCTATCTACAAAAGAGCTCCTCTCTAAAATATCACAATTACGTATTTTAAATATTAGAACTTCTGCTATGGAAAACGGGTTCCAAGTAAGTAAATTGTTTAGAGCCGATCTTGACAAACTTATTGATATAGAGAAGTTAAACAAAGTTGCAAGAGTTCAGAACAACGATGAACTACTAGAAATGTATATAACTGAGAATACAAAAGGTGCTTTGCTATTTTTAACAACAGGGCCTAAAGAATTTTCTATAATAACTATTTTTGGAGAGATAGATAAATCGGTTATTAACGCAGCAATTTCTGGAAAAATTAGAATAAAATAACTAAAACAGAGATCGCTTTCTTAAACAATCTATTCAAACATAATACTCTTAAACACATGAAAAACAATACAATTAAATATTCTTTGATTGCTTTTACATTAGTAACAACACTATTTGCCGGGGCAAATAGAACTTTTGCTCAAAGAGTAATAAAAATTGGCGAAGCCGAAATTGCAATTCAATCTCCAATTACAATAAAAAAACAAGATACCCTTAATTACTACTCACACGTTACTAGCAAAAGTGCAATCAAAAAGAGAGCAACACCAAAATACCCACAAATATACGATGAGTTCTTCTTTGGCCTTGGCACTATGATTCCTTTTAATAGAGAAGAGTTTATAGATATTCATTACGGAAGGATAAATACCATAGAGCTTGGTTATAAGTATTTTTATAGACCATCTAGGGGCTATGCAATAGGTTCAACCTTTCAATATACTAATTATAATTACAAGCTTAGAGATGCTGCTCAAGAGGGTATTATAGTTCCATTTGTGCCAGGATACATTAAAAAAGAGTATTTTAGATCGGACAATATTGGAACTGGCCTTATTAATAGGTTCTATTTATTTCCTAAGAGGAACCCTTTTATTTTAGATTTAGGTGGGTACGTAGATTTTTCTTTCAGTAAAAGATATATTGTAAAGAGTTCATTATTTGGGAAAACAGATAAATTTAAATATAGAGATGGCTCAAAATTTAATCCATTGCAAGCAGGGTTATATGGAGCTATTTCCAAAGGAGATTACTCTGTATATGTTAGGTATCGTTTAACAAATATGTTTAATCCATTAGAGATTCAGCCAGAATTGCCCAAGTTATCTGTAGGCTTTCTATTTAATTGGTAGAAGGTAGGGTGGCGTAAATTATAAGTCTAGAAGCCCGTCGGGGATATTTGCAAAAAGGATATTAGTAGAAGAGTCCGACCCTAAAATGATATTTTCGTGTACAGGAAGCAATAGTTCGCTATGTGCCTTATCTATTCGAGTTATGCCAAAACATGGATTTCCAGGATATTCATAGAAATTACTTACTGTCCCAATAATAACACCATTGGAGTCTTGAACTTTGAATCCAATAAAGTCTATAAGAGAGGGTTCTTCTTGTTTAAGGCAGCCATATTCTATCATAACAATTTGTCCTATAACTTCTTCGGCAAGCTCTATACTGTTTATCCCTCTTAATTTCAATATAACTTGGTTTGCCCCTTTTGGAGTGATGCTTTCAATAAAAAAAGGAACCGGTAACTCATCAAATGTGATGAATACCGGTTTCTTTTTATTTATATCTCCTTGAAATGATGGGGCATACTTTATAAGTACTTCGCCCATAACTCCAAAAGACTTTATGACCTTTGCGATAGAGAGCAATTTATTTGCTGGCTCCATCATGGCGATTATTCCTGAGTTTCTGTTGATTCTTGAACAGGTGCGTCTCCCTCTGCTCTTTCAGCTACTATAGCAGCTTTTGTTGCAGCAATTTCTGCAGCAGCAGCCTCTTCGTCGGCAGCTTTAGCGGCAGCAACTTTGGCAATAGCTTCTTCTTCTTCTCTTTTCTTCTTGGCAATCTCTTCTTGTCTTGCTTCGTTTGTTTTGACCTCTACTTCTAGAGCAGATTTCTTAGCTTCACGTTTGGTTTGAGCAATTTCAGATTTTTGATTGCTTAATTTAGAATCTTTTTCTTCTACCCAAGCGTTCCATTTTTGATCTGCAACTTCTTGTGTAATAGCTCCTTTTTTAACACCTTCTTGTAGATGTTTTCTTAAAAGAACTCCTTTATGAGAAAGAATCCTGCGGCAAGTTTCTGTTGGCTGAGCGCCATTTAAAAGCCACTGAAGAGCTTTTTCGTTGTCCAGTTCAATAATTGCCGGGTTTGTGTTTGGGTTGTAAACGCCAATGCGTTCAATTAGGCGACCATCACGTGGTGCGCGGCTATCTGCAATAACGATGTGAAAAAATGCATAGTTCTTTTTTCCTTGTCTTGACAGACGAATTTTAACAGCCATAATGCTTTGATTTTTAAAGTTTTAATTAAATTAACTTCCTAATCTTCTCGAGAAAAGGCCTGCAAATATACTACTTTTTATATAATATCAAAAATAATGAAGAAGTAACCTATTTTAAAAGTAAAGGCACCGTCTTGTAAGACGATGCCAAAACCTTTTACTTAACCTAAACTAAAACCTTAACCTAAACTAAAACTATGAAAAAACTTCTCACATTAATAATTGCAAATCGTGTGCCAAGAAATCTTTTAACTAATTTTAAAATATGGTAGGGTGTTCAGAATAGTTCTGATAGGCTCTTTTTAAGAAAATGGCTAAATGGGGTGGGAGTTGAAGATTTCAAGTTGTTGCCTTACAGACTCTTCGTGAATGGCTTGAAGAATGAGTTTTATAAAATCTTTATCTACCATTAATTCTGGTGCTTGGGCAATTCTTGCGGTAACCATGTGATTGTACCTTATGGGTTGAAGTACAGGTATGTTACTCTCTTTTTTGTAGCGACCTATCTCCCTAGAAATTGCCATTCTTTTTGATAGTAAATCAAGAAATCTTTGATCTAACTCGTCAATCTCTCTTCTTAACTCTATTAAACTTTCCGAAGTGTCTGTAGTTTCGCGAATCACAAGAACATCCATTATGCTTTTGAGCATTTGGGGTGTTATTTGTTGCTCTTTATCGCTAAGTGCACAGCTAGGGTCAATATGACTTTCTATCATTAGCCCAGAGAATCCCATATCTAGTGCTTGTTGGGAAATAGGATATATAAGTTCTTTTCTACCACCTATATGGCTTGGGTCACATAGAATTGTAAGTTGAGGCATTCTCCTTTTAAGCTCTATTGGAATATGCCAATGCGGAAGATTACGGAAGAGTCCTTTTTCGTATGTGCTAAACCCTCTGTGTATTGCACCTATTTGCTCTATTCCTGCGTTGGATATTCTTTCCATTGCTCCTATCCAAAGATCTAAATCTGGATTAACTGGATTTTTTACAAGAACAGTAATATTTATGTTTTTTTTCTTGCGTGATTTAAGTTGTTTTTTGAGCTCGTCGGCAATTTCTTGCACTGCAAATGGATTGGCAGTTGTTCTTGCACCTATCCACAATACATCTATCTCTTCTTTTATTGCTTCCCTAACATGCATAGCATTAGCAACTTCGGTTGCTGGGAGCATGCCTGTGCTCTCTTTTACTTGGCGTAGCCACTTTAATCCTTGTTTACCAACCCCTTCAAAACAACCTGGTTTTGTTCTTGGCTTCCAAAGGCCGGCACGGAAAACTTTAATCCCTTGCAAACTCAGTTCTTTTGCAGTACTAAGAGTCTGTTCTAAACTCTCTGCGCTGCATGGGCCTGCCATAACAAAGGGTTTTTTATCCGATGCAAGAGATATAATATCTAAAGGTCTAAAATCCAACTCTCTATTTATTTAATAATATTATAATTAAAGTTTCCAGATTAGCTCTTCCAGAGTTCTTTTGGGTACATGGTGTGTCCCGTCTGTCTCTCTCCAATATTTAATCTCTCCCTCTTTTGCATTGTCTACAACTACTTTTTCCTTTGGTTTACCAAGAGCTATCACTAATATTGGATCTAAATTTTGCGGAAGCTCTAGCAGTTGAGATAATTCTTGTTTATTTATTGAGGCTATCATACAACCACCCCAGCCTAAATCTACTGCTTGTAAAAGTATACTCTGTGCAAATATTCCGTTATCGCAAGAGTAGGTTGCCGAGATTGATTTGTCATGTAAAAGTATTGCATAGCCCGCAGGTCTCTCTCCTTCTATTGGACCGTCCCACTCTTTAAGATAGCCTGCCCAGCCAAGTAGGGGGAATATCTTGGCATTCATTTCTCGATTATTATTTATATAAAACTTTATTGGCTGAACATTTCTTGAAGAAGGTGAAAGCCGAGCTGCTTCTATCATTGATATAAGATGTTCCTGAGGAATATCGTGCTCTTGGTAAAATCTTCTGTAACTTCTATTTGCTCTAAAAGGTATCATAATAAATATAGTTTAATTGGAATTAATTATGAGGGATTAATATTAAAAAATTGGAGGATATTATTTAAACCGTCTATTTTAATTAGGTTCGGATGTTCTTTCTCTTCAATAATTTCGTGAGCCCAAGTAATTTGTGCTGGGATGTAAATTGCATTGCCTCCTATCTCAAGTACAGGAAGAATATCTGATTTAAATGAGTTGCCAATCATTAGAAAGTTTTCTGGCTCGATTCCTAATTTTGAAATTATGTTCAAGTAACTATCATTGTTCTTTTCGCTCATAATCTCTATGTGATTGAAGTATTTTTTGAGTCCCGAACGTTCAACTTTAGACTCTTGTTCTTTAAGATCTCCTTTAGTAGCAAGCAGTAAAGGATATTTACCGTGAAGAGATTCTAACACATTATTCACATTGGGTAGTAGTTCTATTTCTTGCCCAATAGTCTCTTTGCCAATCTGTATTAGTGATTCTATCTCTTCATTTAAAAGATTCCCTTGACTTATCTCTATTCCACTTTCTATTAGGGATATTATAAACGGCTTTGATCCATATCCCAGTAATGGCAAATTGTCTTTCTCTATTCGCAAAAGCACCTCTATAGCTGTTTTTTTATCGCACCAGATAGACATTAGTTCTGTATATCTCTCCTCGGCCTTTCTATAATGGTACTCATTTACCCAAAGGGTATCATCGGCATCGAATGCTATAAGTTTTATTTCGCTGTTGAATTTTCTGTTTTGCATTGTTTTTTATCTCTATTTCCCGTATGTCAGTATCTCTACAAAGGTATAAATTTCATTTTAGGATAAAGTATTTTCACTAGGGTATATAAAAAAAGAGAATGATTGAACTAACCATTCTCTTTTTTAAAATTTGATGAATATTTATTTAGCTACACTTTCTAGCCATCTAACCATTGAAAGCATTACAATCATAGAGAATGCACATGCTACGGCAAATACCATCCAGCATGCCCATAGTGGCACTGAAGTGTAAAGGATTCCACCTATAAAGAGTATACTATTACCTATTGCTGTAGCAGCCAACCATGCACCTTGCATTAAACCCTGAAGGTGTGGAGGAGCTACTTTAGATACAAATGATAATCCTAAAGGAGAAATAAACAACTCGGCAACGGTAAGTATAAAGTACATTCCTATCATTACCCATGGAGTGAGTTTCATTACGCTGAGTTCACCTGAAGACATTGTAGCCAATGCAGATTTGTCTGGAAGAGCCATTGAAACAACTAGGAAAAACAGATAAGCCAATGCTGCAATACCCATACCTATTCCAATTTTCATAGGGGTAGAGGGCTCTTTGTCCCTTTTCTTCATGCTACCGAAGATGAACATTATGATAGGGGTTAACATAACAACAAAGAATGGATTTATTGCTTGGAATATCTCGGCACCTTTAATTGAAGTGAAGCCTAAGTCAATATTAATCGCATCTAAGTTAATGTAGTCTCTTGCAAAATATGTTAGAGAATATCCGTTTTGGTGGAAAGAGAACCAGAAGAAAATAACGATTCCAAAAACTGCGAAAAGAGCATAAATACGCTGTCTAATCTCATCGGCAGCCATTGTAATCTCTTCTTTAGCTATTTTTTCTCCCTTTTTAAGCTTAACACTACCTGTTCCAGGATCTGGAAATTTATCTTGATTCATTAGATATACTACAAATGAAATTGCAAGAGCAACAATTGTTGCGAAGAAAGCATACTGAAAACCTTTGTTGAAAGTGTCAAGATATTGACCACTAAATTCAGTTAAGTCAGAAACTACGCTACCATTTAAAGTAACTTCGTTAGCGTATGTTTGTAGATTGTCTAGTTGTGACACACTCATAGAAGCAGAATCGGCACCTAAGAATTGGTGGGCAAGTTCTGGAAGTTGTGCGTTATAATCAAATCCATTTGTTTTTAAAAACCAGTTTCTAACAGCAATTGCAATAAAAGGAGCAAAGAAACCACCAATGTTAATGAACATATAGAACAATTGGAAGCCTGAGTCTCTCATATCTACTGGTTTGCCATTTTTGTCTACACCGTATTCGGCAAGCATTCTCTCTTTGTACTCTTTCTTATCGTACATCTGACCAACCAAAGCCTGAAGGTTACCTTTGAATAGACCGTTACCAAAAGCTATAACTAGAAGCCCAAAACAAGTTAGAGCAAGATATAGTAGGTGGTTTGGCACAGGTGTGGGAGTTGGAATCGCAATAATAAAATAGCCCACTGCCATAAGCACTAGACCCCACATAATAGTACGTTTGTAATTCTGAGTTTTGTCGGCAATTAAGCCTCCAACCAATGCCAATACATAAATTGAGGCATAAAAAACTGAATAGATATACCCTGTTGTTATTTCTGACAAGCCAAATTTTGACGAGATAAACAATGTGAGAATAGCCATCATGATGTAGAAGCCAAAGCGCTCGCCCATATTGGTGAGTGCTGCTGCTAGTAATCCCTTTGGATGTTTTTTGAACATAAAATCAAATTATTAACTAGTTTATAAAATCTAATGTTCGCAAAAATAGTAAATTTTGAATAACTTTGTTTAAAAGTTGAAGCATAAAATGCGTAAAGTTTTATTTTCAGTAGCAATTTTCCCTATTTGCCTAATATCTTTGTTGCCTACTAGGCTGCATTATTTTAATTCTAGAATCTTTCTATTTATACTCTCTAAAGTATTTGGCTACAGACGCTCTGTTGTAACTACAAATATCTCTAGATCGTTCCCTAATTTTCTTTATAATGAGGTAGAAGAGACAGCTAAAAAATTCTATAATAATATTTCAGATATAATTGCAGAAAGCATTAAAAGTATCACTCTCTCTAAAAAGGGGATCTCTAATATGGGATATGTAGAAAACCCAGAACTCCTCTATAAGTATTATAAAAACAGTAGTCCAATAATAATTGTTGGTGGCCATATGGGCAACTGGGAATTCCTAACTAAAATGGAATACTTTTCAAATTCCGAACCGATGGGTTTTACTGGCAAACATTTTAACTTTATCTATAAGAAGCAGCGCTCAAGTTTTGCCAACGATATTGTGAATTGGACAAGAACGGCTAACTGCAACACTCAGCTTATTGAATCTAATAGTGCAGCAAGAGCTATAATTAAAAATAAAGAGAAACCTGCATGTTATTTTTTAGTTTCGGATCAAGCACCTATGCCAGGCTCTAAGTTTTTGCTCTCTTTCCTTAATCAGCCAACTTTGATGATAAACGGACCTGAAGTTATTTCACGTGCTGCTGGTTGTCCAGTCGTTTTTATAGAGATGGCTAGAGAGAAAAGGGGAAAATATATTGTTAGATTTACAGAGATAACAGATAATCCATCTTTATGCGAGCCAGGTTATATTACTAACACCTATGCAAGTTTATTAGAAAAGGCTATACAAAAAGATCCCAATAATTGGTTGTGGAGTCATAAAAGGTGGAAAAGAGGAGTTGAAGATAACGAGATTCAAACAAAAAATAATTTACAAACGCACAATAAGTGATGTTTGGTGTTATAAAGATATTGATTTATTAAAAATAATAAAGATGAAGAGAAGTTTAAGCGTCTTTCTGGCTATATTCATAATGCTGGGAGCAACAAATTTGAGTTCACAAATTTTGAACCCTGGAGATAGGGTACCTGCTGGAGCCATTGTATATTCTTTGCCCATAACTAATATTCATTTAATAGTAGAGGCAACTCACGAATCATTTATAGCAGGCCCTTATGCAAAGTTTGCTCAAAAATATTTGGGAGTAGAGGCTATAGAAGGAAATAGAGAGAGTTTTAAAATAAGTTCTGTAGAGTTAATACCTTATATAGAAGCCGATCCTTCTGTTAATATTGCATTATTTTTAGGAAAACAAAGAAACGCATCGGCTAACTTTTTGGAAATGACAAACCAAGGATTAATTATGTGGTCCGATTCATATGCTGGAAAGTCTCAAAAGATTCAATTCTCGGATTTGAATAGTAATGCGCTTTATGCTAAATCGGTAGCTGGCTCAAACTTAACCAGCGAGCAAAGTACACTTTATAGAACTGTTAAGGGCGCTTCTGGTGCAGAGAGAGTTGCTGTGCAGCAACAGCATGTAGTTGAGAAAAGTATAGAAAAAAGAGCCGAAGAGATTGCTTCTCAAATATTTCACTTAAGGGCTAAAAGGCTAAATATAATTACAGGCGACACAGATGCTACTTTTAGTGGAGATGCATTAAGAGCTGCTGTAGAAGAGATAAACCGTTTAGAGGAAGAGTATCTAACTCTTTTTATGGGTAAAACTAATACCAAAATTCAGAAAATGAGCTTCGATGTTGTCCCTAAAGCCAACAACGAAAAACAGATATATATAGCATTCAGAATCTCGGAAAGTTCAGGCTTGATGCCGGCTAATAATTTATCGGGTAGGCCTGTGGTTCTAGAACTAATAAAAGAAGAAAAAGTTGCGTCTGTGAATATAGATGCATCTTCTTCTAGTAAAGATAAGGTAACTTATAGAAAACCAGCTGTTGTAAATGCTAGGCTCATGGATGGTCAGGAACTTCTACTACAGTCAAGAATCCCTGTTTACCAATTGGGAATAGAGCTCTCTTTTCCATTAGAAATAGCTACAGGTAGGTTGTAGGTTTAATCATATTTTGTTACTTTTGAACTTGTCAATTAATAATTAATTAAATTAAATACATTATGGACATTAAAAAATTAAAGCCCGAGAGGGTTTGGAATCATTTTTATTCTCTTACTCAAATACCTAGGCCTTCCAAAAAAGAAGAACAAGCAATACTTTTCTTGGAGAAATTTGGAAACGATCTTGGCCTAGAAACTATAAAAGACGAAATAGGCAATGTGATTATTCGTAAGCCTGCAAGCCCAGGAATGGAAAATCGTAAAGGCATTATTTTACAAGCTCATATAGACATGGTCCCTCAGAAGAATAGTGATAAAGTTCACGATTTTGAGAAAGACCCTATTGAGGCAAGAATTGTAGGTGAGTGGGTATATGCTACAGGAACTACACTTGGAGCCGATAACGGTTTAGGTGTTGCAGTAGCTATGGCTGTTCTAGAAGATAAGTCTATGGTTCACGGCCCTATCGAGGCACTTTTCACAATGGACGAAGAGACCGGTATGACAGGTGCAAGAGAACTTAAACCAGGGCTTTTAAAAGGAGATATTTTAATAAATTTAGATTCAGAAGACGAAGGAGAGCTTTATGTTGGTTGTGCTGGAGGTCTAGATGCTAATGTTATATTTAAATATACCGAAGAGAGAATAAGAGCTGGATATGAAGGTTATAAATTAAACATAACAGGACTCAAAGGTGGCCACTCAGGTATGGATATTATCCTTGGAAGAGGGAACGCCAATAAAGTTATGGTAAGGATCTTACTTCCTTTAATTAATGAATTGCATGTGAGATTATCTTCAATTGAGGGTGGAAGTCTTAGAAACGCAATACCAAGAGAAGCATTTGCTCTTTTGGCAGTTCCTTCTGCAAATTCAGCTAGAGCTCAAGAGATTGTAAAAGAACAATTTGCTTTTATTAAGAGTGAACTTGCGGCTCATGAACCAGATCTTAACATTGTTTTAGAGAAATGTGATGCGCCCGATACTATTATAGATAATATAACTGCTCTTAAAATGATAAAAGCAGTATATGCTTGCCCTAATGGAGTTGAGCGTATGAGCGATGCTATGCCGGGGCTAGTAGAGACTTCAAATAATCTAGCAATAGTTAAGTCTCAAGACGGTATTATAGAAGTTAATACATTAATGAGAAGTTCTGTAGATAGTGCAAAAGATGCCTATGCTACTGCAATATCAAGTGTATTTGAATTGGCAGGTGCCGAGGTTACTCTTACTGGTGCATATCCTGGATGGCAGCCACGAATGGATTCAGACATTCTTAAAACAATGAAAGGAATCTATAAAGAGCTTTATGGAAATGAGCCAGAGGTAAAAGCTATTCATGCAGGACTTGAGTGTGGAATTCTTGGAGGAACTTATCCTAATTGGGATATGATCTCTTGCGGTCCTACAATTCGCTCCCCTCACTCTCCAGACGAGAGAGTAAATATTGCCACCGTAGAAAAATGGTGGAAATATATGATTGAGGTACTTAAAAATGCTCCTATCAAAAAATAGCTTAGGAGAATTGATAAGAACTAAAAATTAATTAATTTGCAGGGCTGAAAATATTAGTTTATATTTGCAGCCCTTTTTTAATTATAAAAGAACAATAA
>CAYIYT010000012.1:15639-53153 GCA_964367735.1 uncultured Muribaculaceae bacterium | reverse complement strand
GTCTAATAATATAGCAGCTGAAATATAAAATCGCATAAAAAAAAGGGGAAAAGAAAATGATTGATAACAAACAACCCATAAAAAATATCCTAGATACCTTTTTAGAGAAAGAATTAGAAATAAAGCCTAATCCTTTTCTTGCTGCAAAGGTTATGGAAAAGATTATTGCTCAAAACATTAATCATCTAGAAGAGTCTACACCTGAAAGAACGCTTGTTTTCAAATTTGCAATGACATTAAGCGCTGCTGCTGTACTCGCATTAGGAGTGTTTCTTGGAAATAGCTTTACCCTTTCCAATAGATACAATTCACAACAAAACAACTCAATTGCAGTGAATATTAATGACTCTCAACTAGAAAACCTCTATCTTTATAATGTAGAAGAATAAAAATGGAAAGAGATACAAAATACAAAATCCTATACTGGGCTGTAATTTTCTTAGCACTACTTAATATAAGTACCATTGCCACTATATTTATTAATAGTAAACAAAATGCTTTAGAAGAAGATAGTATAATTATAGATCCAGAGAGTTCGCCACTCAGTGGTAGATATATTAAGTCTGAACTTGGCTTAGATCAATCACAATTAGAATTTTACAGAAATGAAAGTCGCCAATTCAGACACTACGCCAATGAAGAGATCAATAACTTAAATTTCTATAAAAACAAGCTATCTCAAGAGATGCACAAAGAGACCCCAAACCGAAATTTAACCAGAATCTACTCAGATAGCATTGGTATTGCACATGCAAATTTAAAAGAAATTACAACAGATTTCTATCTTAAACTCCGCCAAAACTGTACTCCAAGCCAAGCACAAAAACTTGAAAAAATATTTGATCCACTCTTTAAAGAGAATCTCAACATGCATGGAAACGGCAAAAATAGAGAGAGTAGAAGAAACAGGCAAAGCAATCAAAGAAATTAATTAAAACCGTAGGAAAAAGTAAAACCATCTGTCTTATTAATAGAAACAACAAAAAAACAATTACAATGAAAACAAAAGTACTATTAATAGGCCTAGCATTGGCAGCATTTACAACTACAAGCTTTGCACAAACTGCAAAAACAGGAACTGCCACAGAAACAACTACAAATCAAGCAAAAAGAGCATGTTTTGTAGATAACAACGGGAATGGCATTTGCGATAATTTCGAAAATGGAACCTGTAAAATTGGGAACGGAAAAGGTATCATGGATGGAACAGGTAACAGAGAAGGTGTTAGAGATGGATCAGGAGCAGGACGTCGCAATGGAATAGGTAATGCAAATGGCGTACGTCAGGGAAAAGGCCGAGGGAACAGAGGCAATGGCCCAATGAACGGCACAGGGAATAGAAGTTCTAGACGAACCGAAGCAGGAGCAAGACCACTTAATGGAACTGGCTACGGTACAAGAAAATAAAAAACAATCTGTTTCGTAAAGAGCGGCTAACCCAAATGGGTGGCCGCTTTTTTTAGGATCTCTATTGGATGAAGAGCAGTTCTACCTGTACCATCTTTAATTTGCTGGCGACAAGAAATTCCAGGAGCAGCAATTTGTACATTAGAAGCAGCAGCACGTACTAGAGGAAATAGCTGTTGTTCTCCTATTTCAATAGAATATTTATAATGCTCTTTTTCATAACCAAAAGAGCCAGCCATACCACAACAGCCAGTTTTTAAAGTTTCAACTTTATAATTAACCGGTATTGAGAGCATCTGCGCCGAAAGTTCTACAGAAGCAAGCGATTTTTGGTGGCAATGCCCATGAAGTTTAATGCTTAAAGCTGCATCTGTAAACGAAGATGTATCTATATGCCCAGCATCAAATTCACGCATTATAAATTCGTCATATAAAAGAGCACATTTGGCCAATTGCGAAGCATCAGAACGCATTTCCAAAGGAACTAAAGAAGGATACTCATCTCTAAAAGAGAGAATTGCAGAAGGCTCTATTCCAACTAAAGGAGTATCTGGAGAAATAATATCCTTCAACAACTCTACGTTTTTAATAGCAAGAACTTTGGCTCGCCTCAACATACCCTTAGACATTGCAGCTCGGCCACTCTCTACATGCTTGGGAACTATAACTGTATATCCCAACCTCTCCATAAGCTCAATAAAAGCAATCCCCACTTGAGCCTCATTGTAATTAGTGAACTCATCGGCAAACAGATAAACCTTTCGCAAATTTGCACGGTGGGACAATCTCGCATGATTTGCGGCCCAAGCACGTAGAGTATGTCGCGAAAGAGTAGGAATTTCTCTTTCTGCAGCAAAACTTAATGTTTTTTTAAGGATTGCCGAGGTTATTTTATTGGAAGCAAAGAAATTATAAAGTGAAGGAAACAGAGAACCAATCTTTTGCACCTGAGCCATCCTAGAAATCATAAAAGTGCGAAACGAAGGTCCAAAAATATCGTGATAGTGCTGCAAAAACTCTGCCTTATAACGAGTCATATCTACATTAGATGGGCACTCACTTTTACAAGCCTTACAAGAGATACAAAGATCTAAAGCTTCAAGAATTTCCTCTTGGTCAAAAATTCTAGATGTACGTGGGTTAGTAAGCAACTCTCGCATAATATTGGCACGCCCCCTAGTACTATCCTTTTCCATACCAGTAATACGAAAAGAAGGACACATAGTTCCCGCAAACAAATGAGACTTAAGACAATCACCCGATCCATTACACTGCTCAATAGCACGTATCCAACCCCCTTGTGCCGAAAAATCAAAAAATGTATCGTACTCCTTAACCTTAACATCTGGAGCATAACGCAAAGAGGTATTCATAGCCGGAGTATCAACAATCTTCTCCATATTAAAAATACCATCGGGATCGAACACCCTCTTCATCTCCTTCATAATACCGTACAGAAACTCTCCATACATAAGGGGAATAAACTCACCCCTCAAACGGCCATCGCCATGCTCTCCACTAAGAGAACCTTTATGTTTTTTTACAAGCAGAGCCGTTTCACGTGCAATTTCTCTAAAAAGAGCAACATCAGAACTACTTTTAAGATTAAGCAGAGGCCTTAAATGTAATTCTCCAGTACCAATATGGGCATGATAGACACACTTAAGGGAATATTTTTCTAGCATCACACTAAAATCGGCCATATATTGTGGCAATCTTGCAGGAGTCACAGCAGTATCTTCAATTACAGAAACCGATTTAACATCGCCCACCATAGACGAGAGCAATCCCAGCCCAGCCTTACGTAATTCCCAAACACGAGGAGCAAGATTGGCAGAAACTAAGCTACAATGATATACAAAACCACTAGCGAGTAGAGACTCTTTAGCTGAAGTCACTTTATTTGAAAGTTCCTCTGCTGTTTCGCAAACAAACTCTATTATCATAATTGCAGCAGGATCTCCAGAAATAAAAAACCTGTTTTTACTTTGAGAAATATTCGTTTTACTAAGCTCTAAAATATTGGAATCCATAAGCTCAACAGCAACTGGGCCATGCTCCAAAGCAACCAAATTAGCTTTAAAAACATTTTCTAACGAAGAGCAATGAGCGCAAATCAACATTTTCTCCTTTGGAGGTAACGGAACTAAATTCAGTTTAAGCTCAGTAATAAAAGCAAGAGTCCCCTCACTCCCAGCAAGAAGTTTGCACAAATTGTATTTAGAAGCAACAAATTCATCTAAAGCATAACCAGTATTACGCCTACGCACCGCTACATCTGGAAACTGTTCTTCAATCTCCTTTAAAGTGTATTCATCTTTCAAAAGAGCAGCCATATATCTATAAATCTCACCCTCCCTGCCCTCTAAATTCTGCTTAGCTAAAAACTCTTCGTGTGAAAGATCTTTAAAAACAACAATAGAACCATCGGAAAGAACAACAGTAGCCTCTAGCAAATGATCTCTAGTACTTCCATAAACCAACGAGTGGGCGCCACAAGAATTATTACCCACCATTCCCCCCATACAACAACGGTTAGAAGTAGAAGTCTCGGGCCCAAAAAACAACCCACCCACACTAGCCTCTTTGTTTAAAATATCTAGAACCACACCTGGTTCTACTCTAGCCCAACGCTCTTGAAAATTTATCTCTATAATTTTATTCAAATAACGAGAGATATTGGCAACAACACCACTACCCACAACCTGCCCAGCCAAAGAAGTACCAGCCGCTCTTGGAATAATCGAAAACTTCTCTTTAGAAGCCTTCAACACAAGATTTACAACATCACAACTATTTTGAGGAAAACAGACCCCCTCTGGAAATTCTCGGTATGCCGAAGCATCTGTAGCATATAGAGTTTTTGTAAGGAAATCTCTTTGTATTTGCATCATAATTAACTTTCAACCGTTTTACTACACATATTTAGATAACTCTTATTTAGATAACTCTTATCACTCCCTCTTCTGTTAAACGGTAGCTTTGCCCACTTTCTGGACAAACTGCAAACCCATCTTTATCAAATTCAAGTTTATGCGCATATTCGCTTACCCACCCAACAATTCTTGCAGGCGCACCAAGCACTAAAGCATAAGCGGGAACCGGTTTTGTAACTATAGCACCAGCTCCCACCAAAGCATATTTTCCAATATCATTACCACAAATTATAGTCGCATTTGCACCAATTGTAGCACCTTGGCAAACACGAGTATTTACATAATACCCCTTTCTTACCACAGCACTTCTAGGATTAGTCACATTTGTAAAAACACAAGAGGGTCCAAGAAAAACATCGTCTTCACAAACAACTCCTGTGTAAACAGAAACATTATTTTGAACTTTAACATTTTTCCCTAAAACAACTTTAGGTGAAATAACAACGTTCTGCCCAATATTGCAAGATTCACCAATAACACTATCACTCATAATATGTGTAAAATGCCAAATCTTAGTACCACTCCCTATTTCTGCTCCAAGATCTATAACAGCTGTTTCATGTGCAAAATAATCCATAAGTAATAATTATTATATAATTACAAATTTACATGTTAATTCTTAATAGCCCTACATACAATTACAAAAGTTTATAGATAAATACCCTAATGTAGATTATTGAGTTAATATTTATTCATAATCATTCAATAATGAACTCAGTAACACTATTTACACCTTTTAATCCAAAATAACTTTCTGCTATTGTACCCTTAACATAGATTTTTTTGCCAATATTTTGAGGGTTATCTTTAAGGTTCAAAGCACTTCTTACAGCTCCTGCAGTAAGAGCAATTCCAGCACACAAATCTCTATTTTTCTCTCCACTAATTGCAGCAATAGCAATATTGGTTTCGGTTTCGAACGGAGCTAATGAGATGAGAGACCCGGTTGTTAGATAGCCTACCAAATAACCACTAACCCAAACACCCTTGGCACCAACAAAACCGGCAATCTCATCTACAGTTAAAGCAAGATCTTTAGTACTACCATCTCGTCTCTCTCCAACCACTATATCTTGCGAACTCCACACAGAAGATGTATCCATCAAAATTCCTGTAAATACTTTTGAATCTCCATGGGGGTTTTCACTTCCAGGATCTCCACCTGAATCTCCTCCAGAAACAGAAGAGTGTAAATTAACAGTAACCATCTCCATAGCAGCGATCGATTTCCTCGTCACTAAAAACGAATCCTCTGCCCCGCTCCCTCCAGAATTAGATCCCGAAGAAGAATTATTCAATTTTAATCTTATAAAAACATCACCAGGATTCAAATATAAAAAACGACTCTCGGTATAAGAATATAAAGCACTCCCTTTAGAATCTTCAATCTCTACAACATAACCACTAAAACGAGTTTTAAATGCCGAGGTAAAACCAAGCCTCATAGCACCATTAGATTGACGGCACAAAAAAGAGACAGAAGTAGTTTTTCCAGCAGTTATAACTACAGTTCCAGAATCATAATATCTAGGCGCATCAAACTCAGGGCCAGCAAACTCTCGTGAATAAATCTCAAAATCGTAACTCCCTGTGTTTAATTTTAATTCGTTTGGTCTTTCGGAATACAGGCCCTTATAAACAAGATCACCCGCAATTTTTTTAATACTTAAAATAAACAGATTAGTATCGGGCACATCTCTACTATACGTATTTGCCGAATAGGCATTTGCCGAATAGGCATTTGCCGAATAGGCATTTGCCGAATAGGCATTTGCTGCATACGCATTTGCTGCATACGCACTATTTGCCTCCAAATTGGCATTTTTAGCCAAGCTGGTTTTATACTCCTTGGCAAAACCAACAACTAAAGTTCCTTGCTCATTATCTTCTATAATAGTGAGCCCATTGCAAGAAGTTGTTAAAACAATTGAAATAATTAGCACAACCATTATTGAAATAATCATAATAGATTGAAATACAGCAACAACAAAGCTGCTATTCTTTTTTTGCTCAGGTAAATTCTCTCGCCTCATAACACATAATATTTAATTGATTTTCAGAGTCAAATATATTATGAACAATTAGCAAAAAGGAACAGAAAAAGATAATTGAATAAAAATATCTAATCCTAGTGAGAATTTTAGATAATTAAGTTCTTAATTTTATGTTAACATGCTTTTGAGCACTTTTTTGAATGTCCATTATCGTGGACGTTAGACCTTTTAAAAGAATAGGATAATAACCGTTGCTTGAAGCTCATTATAGTAATCGTTGAGGTCCCTTAAAGGTTATGAAAGTAATCATTGACAGCATTTACCTGTATATTCATGATAGTAATCTTACTATCAATGCTTATCATACGATGCTCTGGGGGGTCTCAAAGTCATTTATATTAACCATTGACTGTAAAACTCTGGAGTAACAATTCTCTTAATACTTATTATAGTAATCATTGTGGGGTCTTAAGGCATGTTATAGTAACCGTTAACTAAATGCTCATTATAGTAGACTTTGGAGGCCATCAATGGCTATTAAAGTAAACATTCAGAAAAGCACTGAAACCTTGTATAGATATAAATATGCAACAAAGATGTTATATGAAAATTTTAATAATCATTTAAAGAATGCATATTTTTTGAGGCTTGGGATAGGGCTAAAAATTCATGAGGTCTTATCCTGGTGGATAAAACCTCATTACTTAACCTAAACTTAAACTATGAAAAACTTCATCTATACAAATAACAAATGCCGTGCCAAAATTTTAAATAGTACAAAAAACTTAAGAGTTTTATGCGTTTTTTATGAAAAATCCTAATTGGCTATCAAAATTGAATGAAATAGCAAGTTGGGATGGGTCTAAAATTTCATGAGGTCTTACCCTGGTGGATAAAACCTCATTACTTAACCTAAACTTAAACTATGAAAAACTTCATCTATACAAATAACAAATGCCGTGCCAAAGTTTTAAATAATATCAAAATTTAGTAAAATCATTCGCAAACTCTAAGTTTTGCAAACTTTAATAGTAAAACTTTCCTGCCTCCATCGTCAAAATCTACTACTGCTTTCAAATTTAAAGGGTCTCCCTCTATTTTCAAAAGTTGCCCAAAACCAAACCTATCATGTTCTATACGTTGCCCCTCTCTTAATTTAGAAATAGGATCGGCTCTAAAATCAGGATTGGGTGGCTTAGGTGGGGTGAATGCTGGTTTTCTTTTAATGATTGGAGAACTCGCCGCCAATGATCCAGATTTATCTGCACCTCCAGAAGATTTTCCAGACCAACGTGAACTACTTGAACTACTTGAACCAAATGAATCTCGTGAACCTAATGAATCTCGTGAACTGAATGAATCTCGTGAACCAAATGAATTGCCACTTGATTCGCTTTCCAAATCGGGCCAATTCAAATATTTCTTATCTATCTCACGCAAAAAACGACTCGGCGGGTAACTTACATTTGAACCCCAACGGAAACGAGTTTGCGAATAAGAGATTGTAATTGCAAGCTTTGCCCTTGTAAGCGCCACATACATAAGCCTTCTCTCCTCTTCAACCTCACTTTCACTACCAGTTCCCATTACAGAAGGAAAAAGATTTTCCTCTAGACCTATAATATATACATACGAAAACTCGAGCCCCTTTGCAGAGTGCACCGTCATCAAATTCACTTTATTATTATCTTCCTTAGAATTATCGTCGTCAATAGCACTCATGAGCGAAATTGTTTCCAAATACTCATTTAATAAAATGGATGGCAAAACGCTTGAAGTAGGCCGAGGTAAATTCTGCTCGGTTAGTAAATCGTCTGAAGCATTGGGGTCAATTGGAAATTCAGCTTCGGCTTCAGCCTCGGCCTCGCGCTCTTCTACAAATGATTTCATTGAGTTGAACAACTCTTCTACGTTCTCTACTCGTGCCTGTCCTTCAATAGATGTATCACTTCGAAGCAAAGTTGCATAACCGCTGTTTATGAATATTTCCATTGAAATATCGTAGGCATTTAATATTTCTATTTTGGAACGCACATCAGAAATAATTGCACAGAATTCCAAAAATTTATTACAGGCAGCTCCCTTAAGGCCATGTGCTTGTAGGTCTACAGGCTTGTCTAAGCCGCCAATAACAGGAGTACTGGTAGTACTGCTGGTGGGTGCGCTGTGCAGCGCTTCCCATAGAGAGAGCCCAGCTGCACTTGCTGCAGCAGCAAGATAGCCCAAAGATGTAGCACCAATTCCACGAGCGGGTACATTCACCACCCTTCTAAAAGCCTCATCGTCCTTAGGATTTACCAACAAACGCATATAGGCCATCATATCCTTCACCTCGGCTCTATCGTAAAACGAATTTCCTCCAAAAATCTTGTAAGGCACATTACGCTTGCGCAAAGCCTCCTCAATAGCTCTAGATTGAGCATTAGTTCTATAAAGAACAGCAAATTCACTATAGGCAGCTTTATCTTTGTAAATCCTCTCCACAACAGAAGATGCTACCAAAAAAGCCTCTTCAACATCTGTATAAGCCTTTACCACCTCTATCATATCGCCATCTCCCGCAGCAGAGAAACACTCCTTCTTTAACTGACTCGAATTTCTAGCAATTAGCGAATTGGCAGCCTTAACAATATTTTGAGTAGATCTATAATTTTGCTCCAAACGAAACTCCTTAGCCTCGGGGTAGTCTTTTCTAAAATTGAGAATATTTTCTATTCTTGCCCCCCTAAAAGCATAAATACTCTGAGCGTCGTCTCCCACAACACATAAATTACGATGGATTGCCGAGAGTTTTTTTACAATAAGATATTGCGAAAAGTTAGTATCCTGGTACTCGTCTACAAGAATAAAAGAAAACCTATTACGCAATTTATCTAAAACCTCTGGAAAATCCCTCAATAATATATTAGTATTCAAGAGAATATCATCAAAATCCATAGCCCCAGACATACGGCACCTTTTATCGTATAAAGCATAAATCTCTGCAATCCTGGGCATCTTAGCCATAACATCGTTTTGCATCAAATTAGCATTATTCATATAGGCACCCGGGGTAACCAAATTGTTCTTAGCCATAGAAATTCTACCAAGTACAGACTTGGGTTTATAAGTTTTCTCGTCTAAATTCAATTCTTTTATACAATTGCGAATAGCACTCCTAGAATCGGAACTATCGTAAATTGTAAAAGCAGTAGGAAAGCCCAATAAACCCGCATCTTCACGCAAAAAACGGATAAAAACCGAGTGAAAAGTGCCCATCCACAAATGACGAGCATTCTCCCTACCTACCAAGGAGGCAATACGTTCCTTCATCTCCTTAGAAGCTTTATTGGTAAAAGTAAGGGCCAATATAGCATTGGCCTTGTGCTTATTATTTAAAATGTTAGCAATTCTACAAGTGAGCACCCTAGTTTTACCCGAACCTGCTCCTGCAATAATGAGTGAAGGTCCTTCAAACTCCTCAACTGCCTGTTTTTGAGCACCATTTAGCCCATCCGTTATAATAGAAAAATCTCTGTCCATTATCTGCAAAATTACAAATAATGTGTATCTTTGCGCCAAATTATTGGAAAATTTATGTGAAATAACATTTAATTAACAAATTGCAGAAAAGCAATTAATTATAGTAATGTCAAACATAACGTCAAATCATATTCTATATATACAATGTCAAACCAAATTCGAATACGCAAAGGACTAAATGTTCCACTCAAAGGAGAAGCAAAAGTCCAAATTACCAAGACAATACTGCCGGGTATTGTTGCTGTAAAGCCAACCGACTTTAAAGCCTTTAACCCTAGGCTATTAGTTAAAGAAGGCGAAGAGGTAAAGGCAGGTACACCAGTACTGGCCCATAAAACAGACCCTAGAATCAAGCTCTGCTCACCGGTAAGCGGAAAAGTTTTGGAAATTGTAAGAGGAGCTAAAAGAAAACTGCTTGCAGTAACAATTGAAGCCGATGGTAAAAACGAATACCTAAACTTTACAATACCAGAATTACGCACTGCCTCTAAAAAGGAAATTATTCAAAGCCTTGCAGAGAGCGGGCTATGGGCAGCTATTAAGCAAAGACCATACGGAACTATTGCAAATCCCGAGGCCAACCCCAAATCAATTTTTATCACTGGATTCGACTCGGCACCCCTTGCACCCGATCTAGACTTCGCATTAAAGGGCGAAATAGAGAGCATTCAAATGGGGATTAAGGTTTTAGGTAATTTAACAGCAGGAGGAGTACATCTCTCACTGCACTCGTCAAACTATGCAAGTAGCCCTTTCCATAGATTAGAAAAAGCTATTATTCATACATTCGACGGGCCACACCCAGTTGGTAATGTAGGAGTTCAAATTCACCACATAAGCCCAATCAACAAAGGCGATATAATATGGACTGTAGACCTATATTCAGTAGCAGCAATTGGTAAACTATTCTCTAAAGGCATTTACGACGTTAGAAAAATAGTTGCAGTAACAGGCCCAAGAGCAATAGACCCAAGCTACATTGAGACTCTTCCAGGAATGTGCATGAGCGCAATAAGTTCATTTGTAGAACAAGAGAGTCTCTCAGTGAGATATATTAGCGGAAACGCACTCACAGGAGATAGCGTAGAAGCAAATGGATACCTCGGCTTTTTCCATAATCAAATAACCTTGCTAAGCGAAGGAAACTATTACGAAATGCTAGGATGGATTAAACCATTTAGGCTTAAGAAATTCAGTGTTTCCCACTCCTATTTCTCATGGCTTTTCCCTAAAAAGAAATATTCGTTAGATACCAACCTTAATGGAGGCGAAAGAGCCCTAGTTATGACTGGTGTATACGAGAAGGTAACTCCAATGGATATCTACCCAATGTATCTACTCAAAGCCATTATGGCAGAAGATATAGACCAAATGGAACAACTCGGCATATATGAAGTAATAGAAGAAGATCTTGCACTTTGTGAATTCGTTTGCCCTTCCAAAACAAATATTCAGCAGATACTCTCTCAAGGTATCGAGCTTATGATTAAAGAAATGTCGTAATAAGAGAAAGAGATGAAAGCAATAAGAAAATTAGTAGATAATATAAAACCTACGTTCAGCAAAGGTGGAAAACTGAGCTTTCTACACTCCAGTTTCGATGCATTCGAAACCTTCCTTTTTGTGCCCAATACTGTAACGCACAAAGGAACGCATATAAAAGACAGCATAGACCTAAAGAGAACCATGACCATGGTAATCATAGCTTTAATGCCCGCTCTTTTATTTGGAATGTGGAACACAGGATACCAACACTCACTTGCAACTGGCGCCCCAATGGACTTTTGGCAAACCTTTATTTATGGGTTTATAAAAGTAATTCCATTAGTAATAGTTTCATACGGAGTAGGGCTAGGAATAGAATTTGCCTCGGCACAAATCCGCGGCCACGAAGTAAACGAAGGCTACCTAGTAACAGGTATGCTCATTCCACTTATTATGCCAGTAGATATTCCATTATGGATGCTCGCTTTAGCAGTAGCATTCTCGGTTATTATTGGAAAAGAAGTATTTGGAGGAACAGGCATGAACATCTGGAATACAGCACTTATCGCAAGGGCTTTTGCATTCTTTGCCTACCCTTCATATATGTCGGGAGATAAAGTTTGGGTAAGCGGACTCTCTAAAGGAGAAGGCATTATAGATGGTTTCTCTGGAGCCACCCCTCTTGCAAACGCACAAGCTGGTTTAGATATACCATCACTTCAAGATATGTTCCTTGGCTTCATTCCAGGATCGGTAGGAGAAACCTCTACACTTGCAATACTTTTAGGAGCTGCAATTCTTCTATTTACAGGAATAGCAAGCTGGAGAATTATGGTTAGCGTTTTTGCAGGCGGTCTTTTAGTAGGACTTCTACTCAACGCAGTAGCACCAGGTCCAGAATCATATCTAGCATTACCCGCTTGGAACCACCTAGTAATGGGCGGCTTCGCATTTGGAGCAGTATTTATGGCAACCGACCCAGTAACTGGTTCTCAAACCAATAGTGGAAAGTGGATATACGGGTTTTTAATTGGAGCAATGGCAGTAACAATTAGAGTATTTAACCCAGGATATCCAGAGGGCATGATGCTCTCAATCCTGCTCTTAAACACTTTTGCACCGCTAATAGACTATGCAGTAGTGCAAAAGAACATCAAGAGAAGAATTAAAAGAGCTGTCATAAAATAGGAGAAAGAGAAGATGGATACAAATAAAAATTTATACACAATTATATACGCTGCCGTTCTAGTAATAATAGTAGCAGTTGTACTAGCATTAGCCTCTTCACTATTAAAGGAGAGACAACAGCGCAACATAGAATTAGAAAGGAAGCAGATGGTTCTACTTTCGGTTCATATTGGACTAGATGCAGCAACCGTAGAAGATAAAGGCACCTACATAGAAGATTTATATGCAAAACATATAAACGACTCCTCTATAGTAGAAGATGGCAAAGAGTTAGTCCTTTACATTTGCACAATGGATAATAACGACAAATACTACATCATTCCTTTACGTGGAGTTGGTCTTTGGGGCCCTGTTTGGGGTTATATCTCTCTCAAAAACGACTTCAACACCGTTGGTGGAGCAGTATTCGATCACAAAGGAGAAACTCCAGGCTTAGGTGCCGAGATTACTACTCCTATGTTTTATAATCAATTTGCAGACAAACAAATCTTTGACAGCAACGGCAAATACGTATCGGTACAAGTAGTAAAAGGAGGCGCTACTCCTGGAAACACACACCAAGTAGATGCAATTTCTGGGGGAACCATAACATCTGTAGCAGTAGAAGAGATGATTCAGAAAAACATTGGCGAATATCTCAACTTCTTTAAAGCCAACCTAGAAGCAGCAGCCCAAAAAGCAAAAGAAGCTGCTGCAGTAGTAACTAATGAAGAAAACATTTAGTACCATGGATAAGAAAATATTTATAGAACCACTATTTAGAAGCAATCCGGTATCGGTACTGGTACTCGGAATCTGTTCGGCACTAGCTGTAACCGTTAAACTCGAGCCCGCAATAGTTATGTCACTTTCTGTTACAATAGTACTCGGCTTTTCGGAAGCCATCATCTCTGTAATCAGAAAGACAATCCCAAATAGAATAAGGATTATAGTACAGCTAGTAATTGTAGCTATGCTAGTAATCTTGGTAGACCAAGTACTCAAAGCATTTGCCTACGAAGTAAGTAAACAACTCTCTGTATTTGTTGGTCTTATTATAACCAACTGTATTATAATGGGTAGAATAGAAGCCTTTGCACTAGCAAACAAACCTTGGCCCTCATTTGTAGACGGAATCGCAAACGGACTAGGATATGGAATAATACTAGTAGTTGTAGCATTCTTCCGCGAACTATTTGGCTCAGGAACCCTAATGGGATACGACATTGTTCCCGCATCTTGGTACATTAAGAACGGCGGCTTCTACGAAAACAATGGACTATTCATACTTCCCCCAATGGCCCTTATATTGGTAGGAATGTTTATATGGGTACAAAGAAGTATTCAAAAAGAATTAATTGAAAAATAATAACACATTACAATAATGCAAGATTTAATAAGTTTATTCGTAAAGTCTATTTTTGTAGACAATATGGTATTTGCATACTTCCTTGGAATGTGTTCATACCTGGCAGTATCTAAAAACATAAAAACAGCAATTGGGCTTGGAGCAGCAGTTATATTCGTACTCGGAGTTACTCTACCTGCAAACTACTTGCTAGATAAATACATATTATCGGAAGGAGCTCTAATTTGGCTCAACCCAGAATATGCAAATATTGACCTAAGCTTCCTTAGCTTTATCATTTTCATAGCCGTTATTGCATCAATAACCCAACTAGTAGAGATGGTAGTAGAGAAGTTTTCACCCGGGCTTTATACATCTCTCGGCATTTTCCTACCCCTAATAGCAGTAAACTGCGCAATTTTAGGAGGCTCCCTATTCATGCAAGAGAGAGGTTACGAAACCCTTGCCGAGGCAACTGTCTTCGGGTTAGGATCTGGCCTAGGATGGTTCCTAGCAATTGTTGCACTAGCAGCTATTCGCGAGAAACTCTCTTACTCCAACGTACCTGCACCACTTAGAGGATTGGGACTTACCTTCATAGTTGTAGGCCTCATGGGAATAGCATTTATGAGTTTTATGGGAATTAAATTATAGAACTGAATATCATGAATTTAACACTTATAATAGTTATATCAATTATCGCGTTTTTAGTAGTAACCCTTCTATTAGTAGCACTGCTTCTTTACGCCAAAACTAAGCTCACACCAAAGGGCATAGTAAAAATGACCATCAACTCAGATAAAGAACTTGAGGTTTCTCCAGGAGAGAACGTGCTTTCCATATTATCTAATAACAAAATTTATTTGCCGAGCGCATGCGGAGGCAAAGGAACTTGCGGTATGTGTAAATGCCGAGTTACAGCTGGAGGAGGAGAAATCCTTCCAACAGAAGTAGGTTTCTTCACTCGCAAACAGCAACAGACTCAATGGCGTCTAGGTTGCCAAGTTAAAGTTAGAGAAGATATAGAGATAGAGGTACCAGAAGAGGTAATGGGCATTAAGAAGTGGGAATGCGAAGTAGTTAGCAATAACAACGTAGCAACCTTCATTAAAGAATTTGTAGTAAAACTACCCGAAGGCGAACACCTTGCCTTCCGTTCTGGTGGCTATATTCAAATAGATATCCCTAAATGCGATGTAGATTTCTCTAAAGACATAGACGTTCAACCAGAATTCCGCGAAGATTGGGACAAAATGAATCTATGGAATCTCTCTATGAAAAACCCAGAAGAGACCTTCCGTGCCTACTCAATGGCCAACCACCCTGCAGAGGGCAACATCATAATGCTAAACATACGTATAGCAACACCACCATGGGACAGAAGCAAAGGAGCCTTCATGGGAGTTAACCCAGGTATCTGCTCATCATTTGTCTTCTCACGCAAACCAGGCGACAAAATAACCATTAGTGGCCCATACGGAGATTTCTTCATTAAAGAGACCAACAACGAAATTGTATTCGTAGGAGGAGGCGCCGGAATGGCTCCAATGCGTTCCCACATCTTCCACCTATTCCACACAGAAAAAACAACCCGCAAAGTAAGCTTCTGGTACGGAGCCCGCTCAATGCGCGAAGTATTCTACGAAGAAGATTTCCGCTCAATAGAAAGAGACTTCCCTAACTTCACCTTCAACCTTGCACTAAGCGACCCTAAACCCGAAGACAACTGGACCGGAGCCACCGGCTTCATCCACCAAGTACTTCTAGACAACTACCTAGGCAAGCACGAAAACCCAGAAGATATAGAATACTACCTATGCGGCCCACCAATGATGAACAGCGCCGTAACCAGCATGCTAGACAACCTAGGCGTACCCGAAGAGAACATCGCCTTCGACGACTTCGGCGGCTAACCACACACACCAAAAAAAAGAGATGCTTAAAGCATCTCTTTTTTTTTATACACACACATTTTCATCGCCGTGGTTTTTAGTTCTTAATTTGTTGCATTTCTTTGGAAGTCCTTATATTCAGACAATTGACTTCTTCTAATGCTCTGTTTTAAGAAATGCAAACGAGCAGAGTGTCGTTTCAACGAGGCCAACATCTAGTCTAGCAGACGAAGCAGGGCGGCGTCTAGGTATGCGCCACGAAGGCCTCCCATGATTAACTTACCATTGGGGTCTATCATAACACTGTAAGGAATGCCCATAACTTTGTATTTTGTAGAAACCTCTCCAAAGAACCCTTTTTTATCTATAAGCTGAGTCCATATCATCTTCTCTTCTTCCATAGCTTTATGCCAATCTGCAGAAGATTCGTCTATAGAGATGCTTATAAAGGAGATTCTATCACCAAATGTTTCATTAATATGACGCAAGTGAGGTATCTCTCCACGGCAAGGACCACACCAAGAAGCCCAAAACTCAACAAAATTATATTTACCAGGCACAATGTAATCGCTCAATTTCACATCTTTACCTTCTCTATCTTGCAGGTTTAGATCTATATATTGATTACCATTTGCCAAAACCATCTTAGTATCGGCAATTTCGCTCAAATAATTGATTAGCGTATTTTGAGATTTAGTCACAAAAAGGCTTCTTTCAACTTGAGAATCCGAAGCTGTAGCAGAGGCCGAAGCTGTAGCAGAATCGGTTAGTGGGCTTAGGGCTGGATAGAATGCATCAAAATTGCCCATTAGTGTTAGAATTTCCTCTTGAGTTAGTTCAACATCGTTGTCCATAAGAACATACATTGCAATAAGAGCAGATGCATATTCATTTTTGTGTGAAGCAATAAAATCGAAAGCAGTTTCTCTAATTTTAACATTATTAACATTCATAAGATTAGCAAGTTCCACACCTCTTTGAGCATTAATATCTCCATCTAAAGAAGGACGAAAATACTCTTCCATATAAAGTTTATTCAAAGAGTCATTAGAGCTCTTTAAGTTACCCAAAGATTTTTGGTACACACTATAAATATCTTCACTTCTAGAACCATTGATTTCAAAAGTACCATCTGTTGCCCCACCCATAGGGTAAGGACGGAAAGCCGAGACTGCAGTAGCTTTAATAGATATTTTAGAATTTTCTAAGAAAAAAGCCACATAGAATCTTTTTTTCTCTCTTACTTTCTCTTCATTAGGGGTAGTATCAATGATCATCCTAACATATACAGGAGATTCCAAAGAACCACTCATAACAAAACGGCCCCCCACAGTATAGGCAGTATCCAAAGCCGGAGCCTCACCATCAATCCAGTCATACATATAAACAACAGAACTATCTGGAATACCTATTATTTGACCCTCTAATTTATACTGATTGCCTTCCGAACAAGAGGCAGCTAAAAAAGCAACAGCTATAAAGAAAAAACTTAATTTGCTAAATATTTTATTCATTATAAAGATGATTTACTAGTGATTTAATTAAACTTAATTAAGAAATAGATCTTAGTTGTTAATATAATAGTACTAAAACTCAAGAGCAGATATTTGGCCATGCATTACTTTTAAATCGATATTAAATTTCGATTTAAAAAAAGCAGAAGCAATATCGTACTTAGCTTTCATTCTAGGATACTCTGCAAGAACTCTATCAATTTCTTCAATAGGAGCTGTTACAGCCCAAGCAACTAAATAAGAGATGTCAATATTACCAAAATCGTAATCGTCTTCTGCAGCTCTAGGATCTACAAAACCATACTCATAGCCACTCTCCTTAATATATTCACCATAATCACCCATATAAAGGAAATAACCCATCTCGTCATATAAATAGCAATCCTTAGAAACCATACCATATGAAGGTGGAATTTGTACCCCTTTTTCAAAGAAACTAATAATACCAGAAAAGAATCTCTGCACAAATACTTGCTTCCAACCCTCAAAATTTGGGTATGCATCGGCAGAAAGATCTCCACAAAACAAAATTCCCAAAGGCTCTTCACCAGCAATATTATCATAATAATCTTCGAAATTCTCGTCGTAATACCAGCCCACACTAGCAGGATTTTGCTCTACAAGCACAAAACGCTTAAACACTTGTTTAGTAACAACATCCTTAGGAAAAAAAGAGAAAATAGACTTCATCATATTTAAATAATGAAGCGCATAATCTTCATGAGCAGCTCTTAAAGGCAAAGCTTCGGGGTTATTCCACTGAATAATATTAGTTTGAAAACGCCCCATAGGAGTGTTCACAGCATCTTCTCCCTCAAGAGTATAATATACATGTAAATCGTATGTTTTCCACAAATAGTGGCAAATAGCTTGAGCCTGTGAAGGGCCTTGCGCAATAGCAGGAACCGGCAATGGAGCCTCAAAATTACTGTGCAAAACCTCTTCTTTCTGGCACGATAAAAGCACAACAGAAACAAAAGCCAGCAACAGATATTTATATAAATTTTTCATATTTGAAATATTTGAATTTAAAATCATTTAATATTTAATAGTTTTTTTCTTAAAATTTTCAATATTACTTTGAATCAATTTAAATAACCAATTCAACAATATTTTAGATAAATAATCTAACCTTTAGATAAAACTACCGAGGCGCAGAGCCAATTCCAGGATTAACACTAAGTTCCGAGGCAGGAATTTGCAAAACATATTTAGGATCGTCCTTTGCCAAATTAGCAACCTTGTTGTCATAACCAACCCTAGTCATAGCAGGGCGAGTAGTACGCCTAAGGTCAAACCACCTGTGACCCTCAAAACAGAGCTCCCTACGTCTATCAAGAAGAGCAAAATCTATAAGCGACTGCTTGTTAAAGTCACCAACCTCTAAATTAGTATATTCACCCAATCTAAACTTAGTAACTCTCAAAGCATTAAGCATATCAACTGCATCCTGTAAATTACCCAATTGAGCATAAGCCTCGGCCGCATTCAAATACATCTCCTCTGTACGAATAGTTCTACTATAACCACTAGAAGGCTGGCAAACATATACATCCATGTAACCCTTATAGCGATTCTTAGCATAAGTAAGCTTAGGAACAAGCCCATTATTACCATACCAATTTTGAGGTTTCATAAAATAGAAAAGCCTAATATCACTCGGCTCAAAAACAGCCTCAAAAGCTTTATTCACACTAAAAGTAGTATGAGTATTCTGATACGAAAAAATAGGAACATTCTCATTTAAACCATTCACAAAAAGAATGTTATCATTGTCTTTATCAAGATAATCCTCTCCATATAAACCAACTGTACTAGGGCCCCAACCAGAAGTATAAGTAGCCCTACTAAGAACAGTACCAGCATCATGAAGATTAAAGAAAACACCTGCAGTAGAAGCAATAACCTCATTAGCAATAGTAGCAGCCTGTTCCCATTTTTGAGTATAAAGATAAACTCTACTTAAAAAAGCCTTTGCCGAGGTTAAATTAAAACGAAATTTGCTTTTATTATCATATTTATTCTCCTTCAAGAGCTTAACACCCATTTCCATATCAGAAATAATAAGTTCATAAACCTCTTTAACAGAAGAACGTTTATAAAGAATATCCTCTGCCAAAGGAGAAAGATTAATAGGAACACCCATAGCATCTGCAGCAGTAGCAGGGTCGAAAGGTTCTCCATAAAGATTTACAAGATAAAAGTAAGAATATGCACGCAAGACCATAGCCTCACCCTTTACACTCAAACTCTTAGATTTATTATTATCTTGATTAAGTTCGTCACCAACAGCATTCTCTACATCTCTTATAACAAGATTAGTATAAAGAATACTCTCATAAAACTTAGCAAAAGCAATGTCGCCACCAATCATACTAGCCTCATGAGTTTGATCCCACATATAAGCCGAAACGTTTACATCCCCCCTATCCTGAGAAGGAAAAGCATGATCGGAAGCAATCAAGGCAACATCGTCCGACAAAGCATCCAAGAAAGGTAAAATTTGCTCCGAAATATATGCCCTATTAAGCAACTGCTCATAGTCACTAATAGTAGTAGGCATAAGCTTGTTTTGTGGCATCTCCTCTAAATACTTCTCACAAGAAGTGAACAGCACCATAAAAGCAAGCAAAAGTGTTAATATATTATATTTTCTCATAGTAATTATAAATTAAAGCTTAATCCAAGAGTAAAGGTTCTAGGCATAGGCATTGAACCATAACCACCAACAGAATAGTTAACAGTCTCGGGATCGTAGCCCTTAAGTTTCTTATTGGCAATTACAAATATGTTCTGAGCCTGGAAACGAAGAGTAATATCTTTAAAAGCACGTTGACCAACAACAACACTTCTAGAAACAGAAGCAGGAAGTTTATACTCTAAAGTCAAGTTACGGAAGCGAATAAAATCTCCACTAACTGTAGTAGCATCACTACTATTAAACATACTAGTAGTATAGAAATACTCACCACCAACAGTAAAATACGAAGTACCTGTAAATCCGGGAATATTAGCCGTAGCCTCATCGCCAGGCTTGCGCCAACGACCCATAATAGACCTATTTGCATTTTCATCGGCAGAAGGAGGCGAAGCATAAGCCATCTCGGGCAAACGAACTACACCTTTAAAAGCAAACGAGAATAAAGCACTCATAGTAAAGTTTTTATAACGAACTACATTATTAAAACCACCATTAATAAGAGGATCCCTATTTCCTTCATATTTAAGCGCACCTATATCATTCACCATATCTATAATGCCACCATCTAGTGCACCAACAACATTGCCCTCTTTATCATAGAACATAGGAGTTCCCTCCTCATTAAGACGAGCATACTTATAAGAAAACATACTGTTTACAGGATAACCCACAACAACATCTCCAGGAGTATACATACTGCTCACAAGACTAGAAATCTCTGGATCTATATTAGAACGAACAACCTCGTTATTCACATAACCCATATTAATAGAGGCACTCCAAGAAACATCCTTCTTACGAATAATATCTACACTTAAAGCAATATCTACACCACTATTGCGAACGTCTGCATAGTTAAGATATTTACCATAAAAGCCACTCACACTAGAAATTTTCTTATATGCAATTAAATCTGTAGACATATCACGATAATAATCTAGAACACCCGATAGCCTGTTATTAAAGAGACCAAACTCTATACCAGCATTAAAAGAAGCCGTTTGCTCCCATTTAAGATCGGGATTAGGAGCCTGAATAATACCCATCTCGAGTAGACCAGTACTATGGTTAGGCGGCAAAGCAGTAGCAACAATTTGCGGAGTACTCTCCTCAACAATATTACCCCTCAAACCATAAGAAGCACGAATTTGCAAATTACTAATAACCTTAGAATGCTCTAAGAAAGGCTCATTGCTAGCAATCCATTTACCAGAGAAAGACCATAAAGGCAAATATCTATAATCTGGATTAGAACCAAATAGGTTAGATCCATCAAAACGCATATTTGCATTAATAGCATAACGGTTCTTATAAATACTAGAAACTACACCATAATAAGAGACATTGGCCCTAGACATAAGATTTCTATCAACCATATTTCTAGCAAGGTGGCCAGTCTCGGCACCCAAAGTAGGCTCAAAATAGATATGGCCCCTATCGTGCATATAGCCATAGGTTCTAGAAATAAGACCACGATAATCTGTATTACGGAACTCCTGCCCCGCCATTAAATCTATATCTAAATCTTTAGCAATTGTCTTTTTATACTCCAAACCATTCCTTAAAACATAAGTTTTTTGGTTATAAGCCCTATCGTTGTAAACACCACCATAAGGTAACTTAGTAGAGCTAAATTCTCTTTCGGTATAATTCCCATAATCGTAACCACGAATAGTTGCCACATAAGTACTCATCTCTGTAGCATAATCCATTTGAGTAGAATTAGAAAGAGCATAACTAAATAACCCCTTATACTTCAAGCCCTTAAATATATTTATATCCAAAGTAAAATTAGCTTTAAGATCGGACTGAAAGCTCTCTCTATTAGTTTGATTTTGCTCATTCAAAATATTGAATAACTGACCCTGAGACATACTACTTGGATACATATAATAATCTCCATTAGGCTTAAAAGCCGGAATAGTCCTAGAAGTTCTCACAGCATATGAAAACGGATCTACAGATTGGTGATAACTATCGCGCTCCCTTATACCCGCCTGCAAAGTAGCACCAAATTTGACACCCTTAAACACCTCGGCATTTATCTTAGCCATAGCATTATAACTACGGAAATTACTCATTTTGTCCATCCCCTGCTCGTTGTTGTAACCAACAGAAACATAATAGTCCATATTAGAAGAACCACCAGAAAGGCTCAAATCATGAGTTTGAGTATAGGCATTTCTAAACAAAAGCTTGAACCAATCGGTATTTCGCTCCTGCATCTGCCTACCACGCAAAGTAAACTCTTCATGAGTAATATTATTTAAATAATAATCTCTCAACAGCCCCTCCATACCCTCGGTCTCATAAATAAACATAGAGTAGGCATTGTCTGCTGAGTTCTCCAGAGCCAACTGCGATCTCTCAAGCGAATTCAATAAATCAAAATCGCCATAATTAGGACGCACACTTACTTTAGAAGTATGATTATAAGAGATATTAGAAGAATTTCTTTTACCCTTTTTAGTAGTCACAACAATAACACCGTTTGCAGCGCGGGTTCCGTAAATAGCGGTTGCCGAGGCGTCTTTTAGAACTGTTATACTCTCTATATCGTTAGGGCTCACGCCACCAATAGCACTATTAAAATTATTCATAAAATCGGGGCTGTTAAGCTCGGCAGCAGTTACAGGAACCGAAGATTCCAAAATAACACCATCCATCACCCACAAAGGCTCCGAATTACCAATAATAGTAGCAGTACCACGAATTCTAACCTTAGGAGCAGCACCTGGGCCCGTTCCAGTATTAACAACAGATAAACCAGCCAATTGCCCTTGCAAAGCCTGGTCTATACTAGTAATACCAATTGTTTTTAATGATTCAGTTTTAACAGTAGCCACAGCGCTAGTACTCTGGTTTTTAGAGATTTCCTGATAACCCGTAACAACAACCTCATCTAGGCGTAAATTGTCTGGTTGCATATAGACAATAAGCTCCTTTCTTCCCAAAACAGCAATATTCTCTAACAACATGCCCATCATCATAAAAGAGAGCTTAGCATCTTGAGCAGAAACTATCTCGTAGTATCCCTCCAAATCTGTAGAAGTATTTATATTTGTACCCTCTACAAGCACAGCAACTCCAGGAAGTCTCTCTCCAGTAGAGGCATCAAAAACAACTCCCTTAACTTTAAATTTTCCTTTCTCTAATTGCTCTTCACGAAACTCACGAGGAGAAAGAATAATTTGTTTCTCTACAATACGAAAATCAATCTTAGTGCCATCCAAAAGTTTAGCAAGCACATCATTAATCTTAGCATTGGAAATTTCAATAGTAACTCTCTTATTAACATCTACAAGATTGTTACTGTAAATAAATTTAAAATCGCACTGAGACTCTATATCCTTCAAAATAGTCTTTATTGCAGTATCTCTAAATTTCAAATTTAGATTTTGAGCAGAAAGATTAACAGAAGAAACCAAGCTCAACACAACTACCAGAAAGCTCGCTAAACAAGCAACTCCAGAGAACTTAAAATATTTTCTCATACTTTTAGTGTTTGGTTATATGGTTATATAAACTACCTACACACAACACACCCCCCTACCCGAAAAAATATTTATTAGCGATCCACTTGAGAGAGAACAACCTTATTACTCTCAGATAAAGTATAGCCAATGTTAGTAGAGAGCCTAAGAAACTCAAGAACTTGACTCAAAGACTCAGAGCTAAAAGAAGCAGTGAACCTATTATCCAAAATTTTGCGATTTGGAACAACTATTGTCGCACCATACCAACGCTCAAGCTTACGAATAACCTCAGATAAAGCAGCATCTTCAAAAACTAAAAATCCATCTTTCCAAGCAGTATTTAGCTCTACATTAGCAACCCGCTTAACCCCCTTCTGTTTATGATTATCTGGGATAACAACCTCTTGAAAAGGATGTACATCTATCTCCTGCCCACTATTATGAGAGAGCAACTTAACACGCCCACTAATTAAAGTAAACTTAAGCTCAGGATCATTTTCATAAGAAGACAAATTGAAAGTAGTACCCAAAACCTTAACAGAAACACCCTTAGTAGTATTAACGAACATAGGCCAAGTAGAATCGGAAGCAACGGTAAAATACCCCTCACCCTCTAACTCAACAACACGCGACTCCCTATTAAACTTAGAGGGAACCCTAATTTTACTACTTGAATTCAAAATCACAGAACTCCCGTCGGGCAACTCCACCAACCCCTTAACCCCCGCATTAGTATGGTAAGTAAGAATAGCAGAACTATCAACTTGTACATAATCGGCCAAATTAGAAACCAAACCAGCCTGCTGCGCATTATATTTATCGAAAGCTAAATAGCCCGCAAACAGAGCCAAAGGCAAAAACAAAACCGCCGCAGCCCTCATCGCCCACCTCAAAAACAAATTCCCCGCACTCGCCAAATCAATTTGTGACTGTAAACGCCTCTTAAACTCCATAACATCTTTACTAGACGCCTCGGCATTAGGAAAATTCTCCCTTATATAGGCTTTCTTCTGCTCAATATAAAAAAGACGGTTAGCCTCACTCTGCCCAACCCAACTCAAAACCTGCTCACGCTCTTGCAGCGAAGCCTCACCGCGAATATATTTTAACACTAACTCTTCCATCATCATTAACATCTAAACTTAACATCTCTATACTCAATACATACTTAAAGCCGTTTACACTAAAAAACTTTCACCTATTCTTAAACAAAGGTAAAATCAGCTAATTATTAACAATAAAAACAGATACATATGGCTTTTAAGTTTTTTTCTAAAATGCTTTAATGCCAACATAATATGATACTCAACTGCTTTAACTTGAATATCTCTTTTTTTTGCAATAGCCTCATAACTCATACCTTCTATACGGCTAAGAACAAAACTATCTTTTACTTTAAGTGGCAAAGTTTCATATGCATCACTAATTAACCGCTCTAATCTAGATGCATCAATTCCCGAAATAAGATTTTCATCTTTTAGAATCTCTAAATCACAATTAAATTCAATAACATCAATAGGAGCAGCTTTTGCAACCTTATCTCGTAAAGCATTAATTGCACGATTTCTCACAATCCTAAAAAGATATGGATTTATTGGCAAACTACTCTCTATTTTCTCTCTAGATGTCCAAAGTGCAATAAAAGAGTCTTGAGCAATATCTCTCGCAATTAACTCATTTCTTACGAACTGATTGGCATAATAAACAGCATTCTCAAACTCGTGTTTGAAAAGTAACTCAAAGGCTTTTTCATTACCTTCTTTAAGCTCTTCTACTAAAATTTTCGCTGCCTCTATACTCATGGCTTATATACAAACATACGAAAAAAATAAAGCGCTTATTAAAAAATGATTTTTCTTGAATGTTTTGATACTAGAAAAATAATATATATATTTGCCTTCCAAATTTATTAGACAGAAGATTGTCAAGCTATTAAATAAGAGCCCATTAAGTTAATGCTTAATCGTAATTAAATTATGAAAACGCAGAGATCTAATCTAAAAAGAGAAGAATTCATTAACAGAAAAGCCGCTTGCAGTCAGTAATTTTTAAACAAATTATTTTTATGTACGCAATTGTAGATATTGCAGGACAGCAATTTAAAGTAGAGAAAGAGAGAAAGATCTTCGTTAATCGTTTGAAAGCCCAAGAAGGCGATTCAGTTACTTTTGACAAAGTTCTTTTGGTAGACAACGATGGTACCATTAAAGTAGGCGCGCCCTATTTAGAAGGAACATCTGTAACAGCCACTGTACTGGCTCACCTAAAAGGAGACAAAGTTATCGTTTTCAAAAAGAAACGCCGTAAAGGTTACACTAAGAAAAACGGTCACCGTCAGTATTTGACTCAAATTCAAATTGTAGAGATTGCTTAATTTTAATCCAGAAAAAAGTTTAGATTATGGCTCATAAGAAAGGTGTCGGTAGTTCGAAAAACGGACGTGAATCACACAGTAAACGATTAGGCGTAAAACTATTTGGCGGACAAGTTGCCAAAGCTGGGAACATTCTAGTACGTCAAAGAGGAACAGTACACAACCCAGGGTTGAATGTAGGAATTGGTAGAGACCACACACTACACGCACTTATAGATGGTATAGTTGTTTTCCGCAAAACGGTTAATAACAAATCATATGTATCAATAATGCCAAAAGAAGTTGCCCCACAGGCGTAACTCCCTTCATTATCATCGCAACAAAATTAAAACGAAGCCGGATTCATCTCCGGCTTTTTTTATTTTCCCCCAGCGCACAGCACTAAAATATTTTCTTCACAGATTATTTTCATACTCTTAGATTATCTTTATATAAGTATATACAAGTATATATAAGTATATATAAGTATATACAAGTATAAGTTTTTACTAGTTTATATAAGTCTATACAAGTATATACAAATTTTTACAAGTATATATAAATTTTTACAAGTATATATAAGTATATACAAGCTTTTACAAGTTTATACAAGTTTTTAAGTGCTTTTCTGAATGTTTACTTTAATAGCCATTGAGTGCCTCCAAAGTCTACTATAATTAGCATTGAGTTAACGGTTACTATAACATGCCTTAAGACCCCACAACGATTACTATAATAAGCATTAAGAGAATTATTACACCAGAGTTTTGCAGTCAATGTTTACTATGAATGACTTTGAGACCCTCCAAAGCATACTATAATAAGCATTGATGGTATAATTATATCATGAAAATGCTGGAAAAGGAAGGTAACGTTTACTATGAAAAGCTTTAAAGCCCCTCAACATCTATTATCATGAGCATCAAGCAACGATCATTATCATATGCTTTAGGAGAGTCTAACGTTTACGATACTAGCCATTCAGGAAAGTGCCTAACGGCGGCATATACAAAGCTGCAGAGCAGATAATAAAGCAAAGATAAAAAAACCAAGACTCCGCAAGAAGCCTTGGTCATTAAAATATAATCGTAAAGTTTTAAGTAATTTACTAGTAAGCGTTTAAAATAATTTGCTAGTAAGCGTTTAGAGTGACCAGTAACGGAGGTCTTTTATAATATCTCTGAATACGCCACGCACGTCTACAACTAAACCTTTTGGATCTAAAATTTCTTTGAAATCATTTTCGGTCATTTGAAGATATTCACGATGAGGCACAGCCATAATTACAGCGTGATATTTGCTGGCGGGCTTGAATTTGCCTCCTGGTGTACTCATTAACTTAATTTGGTATTCTTCTTCAACAGCATGAGGGTCGGCATTTGGGTCAACCACATCTACTGCAATGCGGTAGCTTAGTAATTCACGTACAATATCTATAACTTTAGAATTGCGAATATCGTATACGTTCTCTTTATAGGTAACTCCCATTACTAATACTTTAGCTCTAAGCAGAGGTAGGTCATTAGCTAAAAGCTTCTTAACTGTCTGTTTTGCAATATAGCCACCCATTGAGTCATTTACAAAACGCCCAGAAGTAATCATCTGCGGGTGATACTTAAGCTCGGCAGCCTTATGCATCATATAGTATGGATCTACACCAATACAATGCCCACCAACTAAACCAGGAGTATAAGGTACAAAATTCCATTTAGTAGCGGCAGCTTTAATAACATCGAAAGTGTTAATATTCATGCGATTGAATAGAATAGAAAGCTCATTCATTAAAGCAATATTGACATCGCGCTGGGTATTCTCAATAATTTTGGCAGCCTCGGCAACGTTAATATCTGGAGCCCTATGCACTCCGGCAGTAACCACAGATTCATATACTTTAGCAACAACATCTAAAGATTCTTGGTCGCAAGCCGAAACTATTTTAATTGTATCTCTCAACGAATGCTCAGAATCTCCTGGATTGATCCTCTCTGGAGAGTAACCCACTTTAAAATCTCGGCGCACTCTTAAACCCGAAACCCGCTCCAAAAGAGGAACGCACTCTTCATTAGTACAACCCGGGTAAACAGTACTCTCATAAATAACATAATCTCCTGGTTGAAGTACATTTGCAACAGCCAAAGTAGCCGAAAGCAGAGGCCTCAAATCTGGATTATTGTATTTATCTATAGGTGTTGGAACCGCAATAATAAAAAAATTGGCATCGCGAAGCTCCTCGGAGTTAGAAGTGAAAGTAATATCTCTATTTTTAAAAGATTCTTCACTCAACTCTCCGCTTGGATCTATTCTACTTTGAAGTAATTTTAAATTACGTTGGTTAATATCATAACCTATTACAGAAAAATGTTTTGCAAACTCAAGTGCCAAAGGAAGACCAACATAGCCCAATCCTACAACAGCCATCTTAATTTGCTTGGAAATTAATTGATTATACATATGTTAAATAAAATTTCTAGTTAAGCACTACCTATAAGAGCCTAGACAAAGATAATAGAAATAGTCATAAATTCGTTATATTTGTGCGTTCCAAAATTAAAGTTAAATATAATATATAGTCGCAGATGGCTTGGTATGTTTTATATACCTCTGCAAGGGCAGAGAAGAGGGCCCAAGAGAGATTAGAGCAAGTTGGGATTCAAACTTTTCTTCCTCTACATAAAGTAAAAAGACAATGGAGCGACCGAGTAAAAGAGGTAGAAGTTCCACTTTTTAATTCATATATTTTTGTAAATTGCGAAGAGCATAAAGTACGAGAACTACCACTTCTCTATGGAGTAGTATGCGTAGTTTTATATCTTGGCAAACCAGCAGTAGTAAGAGAAAAAGAGATAGAAGCAATTAGAGAATTTCTTAAGATTGCCCAGGGTAGAAAAATAATAACCACTGGAGACGAAGTAGAGATTTTATCGGGACCGTTCAAGGACAAATCTGGTAAGGTACTGCACATTAACAAAAAGAAAGCTAAGCTAGTAATTAAAGAAATTGGTGTAAATATTTCTGTATCTTTGCTAGAGCTAGATAAGATAATTGAGTAATCTCAAATTAGAAATACAAGACAAGAATAGAAATACAAGACAAGAATAGAAATATAAGACAAGAATAGAAATATAAAATAGATGGATTATAATACGCAAAGAAGCAAATTGAAAATGCCTGAATATGGAAGACATGTTCAAAAGATGATAGAGTATGTAATGAGCATACCCGATAAAGAGAAAAGAAACGAACAGATACGCTCAGTTGTAGGAGTTATGGGCATTATTAGCCCTCAATTGCGTGATTTAGAAGACTATAGGCACATTCTTTGGGATAACGTGCAAATCATTTCCGATTTTGGGATTGATATAGACTCTCCCTATCCCATTCCAACCAAAGAGACTTTTAGCACCCGGCCAAACCTCATACCTCTAGATAAGACTCCATTAAGAGCAGCCCACTACGGCCGCAATATCCAGAATATGATAGATATGATAGCCATCAAGCCAGACAACGAAGTTCGTAACAACATGATTATGGTGCTAGCTCATTATATGAGACAACAATATTTAATTTGGAATAAAGATACGGTAACAGAAGAGACTATATTCAAAGATATATCCAAACTCTCTGGTGGCTCCATTATAGTGCCAGAAGGAATGCATCTTTCGCCACTAGTTCACACCCCTACTCAGCCAGGAGCATATCAGCAAGGGCACCGCAGCGACTCCAACTATAGAGGAGACTCTTCTCACAATAGGCCAAACTACCGAGGAAACAAGAAAAAAACAGGCAAAAGAAAGTAAAAACTAAGTAAAAACATTAGCTATGGCAGTATTTAAAGTAGAGGGAGGGAGACGCCTTAAAGGAGAAGTCACAGCACAAGGTGCAAAAAACGAAGCACTTCAAATACTCTCCGCTGTGTTACTCAGCTCAGATAAAATCTTGATTCATAATGTACCAGATATTCTAGATGTAGATAAACTGATAAATCTACTCAAGAAATTGGGAGTTACAGCAAGACAGGTAGATCTCGAAAACAATGCCCCCAACGCTAAAAACAATCACACAATATCTCATAGTTGGGAATTTTGTGCAGCCAATGTAGATATGGATTTTGTTCACTCAGAAGAATTCTGTCAAATGAGTGCAACATTGCGCGGCTCCATTATGCTTGTAGGCCCTCTACTCACAAGATTTGGGTATGCCAATATGTCTAAACCAGGAGGAGATAAAATAGGCCGTCGCAGGCTAGACACCCACCTAATTGGTCTTAAAAATTTAGGCGCACAACTTATCTTCAAAGATGGTTACAGCGCAATAGACCTAAAAACCGATAGGCTCAAAGGAGCATACATGCTACTAGACGAGGCATCGGTAACAGGCACCGCAAATATTGTAATGGCAGCAACACTAGCCAAAGGCACCACCACAATTTACAACGCAGCATGTGAGCCATATTTGCAACAACTCTGTAAGATGCTCAACAGAATGGGCGCCAAAATCTCTGGAATAGGCTCTAACTTACTCACAATAGAGGGAGTAGACCAACTAGGAGGCACAGAGCACACCATTTTACCCGACATGATTGAAGTAGGCAGTTTCATAGGCCTTGCAGCAATGACCGCCAGCGAAATAACAATAAAAAATGTAGCCTACGACCAACTCGGCATCATACCAGACCAATTCCGCCGCCTAGGCATAACAGTAGAAAGAAGAGGAGACGACATCTATATTCCCACCCACGAAAACTACGAGATAGAGAGTTTTATGGATGGATCAATCATGACAATTGCCGATGCTCCTTGGCCAGGGCTCACACCAGACCTACTATCGGTACTGCTAGTAACAGCCATTCAAGCGAAAGGATCTGTACTAATTCACCAAAAAATGTTTGAAAGCCGCCTATTCTTCGTAGACAAACTAATAGATATGGGAGCACAAATAATCTTATGCGACCCACACAGAGCAACAATTATTGGGCACAACAGAGCATTTCAACTAAGAGCAACACGCATGGTATCTCCAGATATTAGAGCCGGAATTGCACTACTAATAGCAGCAATGAGCGCAAAAGGAACCAGCATAATAGACAATATAGAACAGATAGACCGAGGCTACCAAAACATAGATGCTCGCCTTAATGCTCTAGGAGCCAATATAGAACGTATTTAATATCAAGCAAAATCACAAATGGCCCAAAAGAAAAAGATAAATGCCGAGACTGCGCCTGCTCCAAGAGGTGCCGCAGCTGTAAGAATTATAGTAGGATTTTTTTTCGTAGCACTCTCTGCTTACACATTAATAGCATTGCTATCTTACCTATTTACTTGGGCCGAAGACCAATCACTATTGACACACCCCGATGTATGGAACACAATAGTACCAGTAGAAAATGGAGGTGGAAAACTTGGTTTTTTCTGGGCCAACCTATTACTCTCTAGACTCTTTGGATTAGGAGCATTTATATTCCCACTATTCTTTGGCGCAATTGCCATTTATTCTCTCAAAATAAAGCAATTAAAGCTTGTTAGAATCTCATACCTAGCCATATTTGGCGCAATAATACTATCGCTAGTATTCTCCTTTATTTTTGGATTTACAAGATTCGATTTCTGGTTTGGCAACGGCGTTGGCGGCTCTTACGGCTACTTCGTAAACCAATGGCTAATAGCAATGCTTGGCATACCAGGAGCAGGATCGCTCATATTTGTAGCATTAATAACCTGGCTCATATTACTCAACTACAACGTAGTTCTTTGGATAAACCGAGGAATACAATCTATATTCCATAGGAAACCAAAAGCAGCCAAAACAGTAGAAACAGCAGTAGAAACAGCAACCGATCCTATTCAAACTGAAATATCGGAAATCTCAGAAAAAGAGGTCCCCTTCGAGATAGAAGAGATAGAAGAGATAGAAGAGATAGAAGAGATAGAAGAACCAGAAAAATTAGCAGAAATAGAGAACCTAGCAGAAATAGAGAAGACAAATGAAGGGCCAGAGCTCATTATAGAAGAAGAAGAGGAAGAAGAAGATGCCGATTTTCTTAAAGATATTCCAAAAGGCTCGTTAGATACTCTTTTTGACCCCCGTCTAGATTTACCAAGATATAAAGCCCCTGGGACAGACCTACTAGACGATTATAAAACTAAAATATACAAAGTCCCTCACGAAGAACTAGAAAGAAATAATCGCAAAATTGTTAAGACATTAGGAGATTACAAAATCTCTATTGAAAAAATATTTGCACGCACAGGCCCAACAGTAACCCTATACGAAATTGTACCAAGCCCTGGTGTTAGAATCTCGCAAATAAAAAGATTAGAAGACGATATTGCACTTTCGCTAGCAGCTCGCGGAGTTAGGATTATAGCTCCAATTCCAGGAACCAATGCAGTTGGAATAGAGGTTGCCAACAGCACACCTAGTATAGTACCATTAAAGACTCTATTAGACGACCCCAAATTCAAGGCATCTAACTACGAGCTCCCTATTGTACTTGGCAGAACCATCTCTAACGAACCAATGATGTTTGACCTAGCCAAGATGCCCCATCTACTAGTAGCGGGAGCAACAGGGCAAGGTAAATCTGTAGGATTGAACGTAATTATTACATCTCTGCTCTATACAAAGCACCCATCGGAACTAAAAATGGTGCTAATAGATCCCAAAAAAGTAGAATTATCTCTATACTCAAAAATAGAAAAGCACTTCCTTGCAAAACTACCCGATAGCGAAGATGCAATTATTACAGACACCCAAAAGGTTGTATATACCCTCAAATCACTTACCATTGAGATGGATACACGATACGACCTACTCAAGCTAGCACATGTAAGAACAGTAAAAGAGTATAACGAAAAATTCCTTTCACGCAAGCTCAACCCACTCAAAGGGCATAAATTCATGCACTTCATAGTAGTAATAATAGACGAATTTGCCGACCTTTTAATGACTGCAGGTAGAGAAATTGAGGAGCCAATTGTACGCCTGGCCCAGCTAGCCCGCGCAATAGGCATACACCTAGTAATTGCAACCCAACGCCCAACAACCAATATTATTACTGGTTTAATTAAAGCAAACTTCCCAGCACGAATAGCATTCCGCGTAATCTCCAACATAGACTCCCGCACCATCCTAGAGACCACAGGAGCCAATCAATTGGTAGGAAGGGGAGACATGCTCATCTCTTTAAGTGGAGAAATTACCCGCGTACAATGTGCTTTAGTAGACACCGCCGAGGTAGAAAGAATTACAGAATTTATAGGCTCTCAACAAGGATACTCTTCGGCACACTTCTTGCCTGAATATACAGGAGAAGATGGAGAATCATCTGGAATTGGAGAGGTAGATTTAGGCAAAAGAGACAAACTCTTTGACGAGGCAGCAAAACTAATAGTTCAGTTCCAACAAGGCTCTACATCTCTAATACAAAGAAGGATGAACCTAGGCTACAACCGCGCCGGCCGAATAATGGACCAACTAGAAGCCGCCGGAATTGTAGGCCCATCGGAGGGGAGCAAAGCCCGCCAAGTACTAGTATCGGACTTCTTGTCCCTAGACCGAATTTTAAGCTCACTAGACTAATAACGCAAAGCCGCTATGAACAATATATTTAAAAGAATCTGCATACTAGTCTTTGCAACCGTTACTGTAACCACCAGCATTGCCCAGGCACCAGAGGCAGCTAAACTACTTGGGCAAATGGCACAAGCTCTCAAAGAGAAACCCGCCATAGAACTTAATTTCGAACTCACAGCGGCCCATCCTTCTGGAGCTGTAAACGGTTCTATGCAAGGCACTGTTCAAGCACAAGGCTACGCATTCAAGCTTATAAATCCCGAACTAGAAATTTACTGCGACGGCAAATCTAAGTGGATACTCAACAAAGAGACAAGAGATCTAACAATATTTCCAAACGACACCACCCAAACAGATCTAATAGAAAACCCAGTAGGATTTCTCACATCTCTAACCAAATCTAATAGCCAATTCACACACCCCCGCAAAGCAGTAGAAACACGCAAGCCACAAGATGGCAAACCAATATGGCAAATAGAACTCGCCCCTAAAAGCAAATTTGCCGCCTACAAAAGTCTAATAATAGCAGTAGACAAAGAGAGTCACCTACCCTGCATAATTCGCTACCAAAGCACAGATAACAGCAGCTACACAATACACATCAAATCTATCAAGAGCCAAGCCACATCTTGGCCAATCTCACATTTCCAGATACCCAGCAGCTATCTGAGCCAACCCAACATAACTATTACCGATTTACGCTAAAGACAAAAACTCACTTAACGCGAGCTAGTTCAAATACCTCTAAAATAGATGGATAGGTATTGCTTAAATATTTGTAGAGATTTTCGGGTGCTACCCAAATTGCTTGCTCTATACATTCAGAAGCTTGAGGAACAGTGGAATTACTCTGCCCAGTATATACCATATGATACCAATAGGTACATTTAAGGTTAAAACGACCATCGCGATGAAAAGTGTGATAGGTATTGCAAATATGAGCACCAATCTCTAGCTGCCCAATACCACACTCCTCTTCTACCTCACGCAAAGCAGCAGTACGAATATCCTCTCCAGGCTCCTGAGTACCCTTGGGCAAATCCCAGCAACCATAACGGAAAATCAAAAGAAATTCGCCTCGGCAATTAGTAACCAAGCCACCACCGGCATTTATATGATTTAATTTTGTACACAACTGCTTAAAAGCAATCTCTTCATTTGCACTAGGAACACACAAAGTACGAATGTTGGGTGTGTCAAGAAAAAGAAGAGGCAAATCGGCAAGATCTGGGAAAGAGCCAGGGCTATATAAAACCGCAGATGGGTCATTTATTGGTTGCTCTAGCCTATTACATACAGCCAATCTACGATTACCAAAGAAAATGTTATACATCTAAAAGGATTGTTTTTACTATCTTTGTACTAAATAATTAAATTTTCTTGCACAAAGATACTCTATTATGAACTCTATAGAAAGAATAATTGCAAAACAACTATTGGTAGTTAAAGCAGTCACATTAAATGTAGACGAACCATACACATGGGCTTCGGGCTGGAAATCGCCAATTTACTGCGATAATAGAAAAATACTATCATATCCAAAAGCCAGGATTCTAGTAGCTAAAAGTTTAGCACGCCTTGTAGAACAAAACTACCCAGAGGCCACTGTAATAGCTGGAGTAGCCACAGGAGCAATAGCATGGGGCGTTTTAGTTGCTAATATTTTAGACAAACCATTTGTTTATATTAGGCCAAAAGCCAAAGATCACGGAACAGGAGCAAGAATAGAGGGAGAATTGCCCGAAAATGCAAATGTTATAGTAGTAGAAGATCTAATAAGCACAGGCCAAAGCTCACTCTCTGCAGCAGAATGTTTGAGCAAAGCAGGCGCAAACGTATTAGGAATGGTAGCAATCTTCTCATACAACTTTAGCCAAGCCCGCCGCGCATTTGAATATGCCGATCTTGAACTCCGTACACTCACAAATTACGACACACTTATAGAAGAGGCAGCAAGTTGTAATTATATACAAGATAAAGATCTTGAAAGCCTGCAAGATTGGCGCTACAATCCAGATACCTGGAGGCAAGAATAATTCTTGGAGGCAAGAATAACACACTAATTAACTAGCATTACCATGAGTAATACACAACATATAGAAGGACGCATCGTAAGAATAGCGCGCCCTGCCTCTGTCCTATTTTCGATCTTCACAGATCTCACAAATTTCACACAAAACATACCAGCCGATATGCTCTCTGGAGCCGAAGTAACATCTACTCCAAACACCTTAATAGGAAAAGTAAAAGGTATAGAGATAGGAATGCATGTTATTGAAAGAACACCTTTTACCAGAGTAAAATACGAACAATACGGCGCATCGCCAATCCCATTCAGCTTCACTATAAATCTAGAGAGCATAAGTACTAGCACAACAGATTTTCAACTAATTATGGACACCCAACTTAGCGGAATGTACAAAATGCTCATTGGCAACAAACTCCAAGAAGTAGTAGATAAAGTAACAGACCAACTAGAAAAAGCAATGGGCCTATTTTCTGCTCAATAAACAATTGTAGTTTCTCAACAAACAATTGTAGTTTCTCATAATCGTTGCGTAATAATCTTTTTTTTGTATCTTCGTAATGGTATGGATACTCCCTTTGTTTATAATCAGTTCGTAACTGGAGCAGATTTTGTCTCCAGAGAACTAGAGTTAAATTTGTTTACCAACTTGGTTAGACAAAAGCAACATGTGTTAATGTATGAGCCACCAAAAAGTGGGAAGAAATCACTTGTTCAACAAGGGCTTATAAATTTACGCAAAGATGGATATGAATTCACAATATCTAATATCAATCTCTTTAACGTAAGAACTAAAAAGCATCTACTTCAAAAGGTTTGCTCAACCCTACTAAGTTCATACTGCAACGCTCCCGACGAAAAACTAGCTCTTCAACAAGAAATTTGCCCAGAAATGGAGATCTATTTTGGAACTTCGGAATACCAATCGATACCAGAAATAGACACCAGCCCAGTACCAGACACAATCACAACTAAAATTCTGAATCTCCCCGAATATCTAGCACAAAGATATAAGACAAATGCAATCGTATATATAGAAGAGTTCCAAGAACTCCTACAACAAGACAATGCATACGACATAATTAAACTCATAGAAAATGTACTACTTGGGCAAACTGGAGTAACATACATATTGAGCGGCTCAATGGTAAACTCAATGAAGCACATTTTTGAAGAAAAAAAATACTTCTATAACTTTGCCGAGAGAATAAAACTAGAACCATTAGACAATAAAAGCCTAAGCACTCTATATATTCGTAATTTTCATAAAACAGGCCGAGTAGTCTCAAGAGAGATGGCAAATTTAATGTACGAACTATCTGAAGGACACCCATGGTATGCACAACAAATGGGAGACATCTCTTATGCCATCACCCGCGGCTACCTTACAGAACAAGTAGTTAGACAATCTTTCCACTCACTATTAGAGCTCCACTCCTATCGCTACCAACTAATAACCAGCAGATTGAGCAGGTTTCAAATCAATTTTTTAAAAGCAGTAATGGACAATGTAGAACAACTAAGCTCCATAGAAGCAATGAATTACTACGGCTTTAACTCATCTGCAAACGTAAAAAGGCTAAAAGACGCAGCCAAAAGAAAAGAGATACTCACAGAAGAAAACGGAAGATGGGAATTCCTAGATCCACTTTTCAAAACCTGGTTACAAACCGTCTATTTTGAATTATAAGGCTATTTAGCAGACAAAATGAAAAAAATACTACTCGCAGTAACAGGTGCCAGTGGCCAAATCTACGCCGCACGCATAGCTCAAATAATTAAAGAATATGCCGAGGCCCCCATGGCAGATAATCAATCTGCCACAGGCATATCGCCAGCGATAGGCATTCCTGCCAAGGAGCTTTTTCACCTAGAAATGGTTTTCACAGATACCGCAAAAATAGTATGGGAAGACGAACTCTCATGCCCACTCCCAACCAACGCAATAGACAATAACAGCTACTATCACCCATACGCATCCGGCTCAAACGCAGCCAACATCATGATAATTGTACCCTGCACAATGGGCACCATAGGACGAATAGCAAGCGGAGTCACTAGCGACCTCATCTCCCGCGCTGCCGATGTAATGCTCAAAGAACGCCGCACGCTTGTAAT
>CAYIYT010000012.1:0-15629 GCA_964367735.1 uncultured Muribaculaceae bacterium | reverse complement strand
CTTGTAATTGTCCCGCGCGAGAACCCGTTCAACCTCATCCACTTACGCAATCTCACAACCCTGGCCGAAGCCGGCGCCATAATAGCACCAGCCTCACCTTCATTCTACACCCACCCCCAAGATCTAGACCAACTAATAGACACCTTTGCCCGCCGCATCCTAAACATAGCCGGCATACCCGTACCCCAACCCCGCTTCCAATAACACAATCCCCGCTTCTAATAACACCATCAACACCTCTGCACTCCCACACATAAACAATTGATTCATAAATTTATTCTTGTATTCCAGGAATAGATACTGGTATTAGATAAATGTATAATCATATTCGATAAATAATTTGTGATCTATATTCTCGAATCAATAATTGGCTATTTTTAATCATCGAAATTAATCATCGAAATTAGTGATCGAAATTAGTGATCGAAATTAGTGATCGAAAAAATGAGGAGAGAGATATGAGCGAGCAAAAAGAATTGTTGAGCGAGCAAAAAGAATTGTTGGGGGTTTCGACAGCAGAATCTAACTATTATTTTTTTAGACTAATAGAGAGAGACAGAATAGTAGAAAAAGAATCAAATATTATTCACAATCCAGAAGTTATTAGTATCTGTCTAATAAAAGCAATGAACGGACACGACATTAACTACTTACCAATCTCGGAAATAAAACGATTAATCTTAAGTATTTTTTATTACGAGTCGTAAATCAAATAGATGTTAAATTATAGCTAAAAAATGAAATTATGAGCATAAATTTTTCAAAAGAAAGAAGAAGTTGGGATGGTAGATTAATAAAACCACAGGAGGTAAATATTTTACAAGAAATTGGTAAAAATATTCGGTTTAGAAGGTTACTTGGAAACACACCTTTATTAAAATTATCAATCGAAGCAGGTATTTCAAGAAGTACTCTTCATAAAATAGAATGTGGCGTAGAAGGAGTTTCCATGAGCAACTACATCAGAGTATTTGAAGCTCTAAGAATTGAACACGAATTGCTAGAAGTAGGGTCAAGAATAGTAATTGTAAGAATGCAAGGTACTGAACGTACATCAATCAGAAAAAGAGCATCAAAATTTTACTACTAAAAATCACAACCATAATTATTGTGAGCATGATATTAGTATTAGCATGATATTAGTATTAGCATGATTATTTATGTGGTTCCCAGATATATATGTAAACAATTAGGCACTTTTTTGAATGAGTATCATAATAACCTTTGAACCCCCACAAAGAGTAGAATAATAAACATTAAGAGGAGTCCCTCAAGTGTTCATATAATAATCCTTAAACATCTTTAATGAGTAGGATAATACACATTAAATAAATTTTCAAAAAAAAAGCTGTTTTTTGAGCAGATAAAAGAAGATCAATAATCATGATAATGCCATTTAGGCGCCTGTAAAGAGTAGGATAATAAACATTAACACGATTTTAAATCCTCAAGGGAATGAAAAGAGAACTAAAGTGTGTATCATAATAAACATTAGACCCATCTAACGATTAGGATAATATACATTTGCAGTGAAAATTTTAATGTTTATTATAAGGAGTTTTGGTCCCACTTAAAGCTTACGAAAGTAAACATTCATAAAACACCCCAAAAAGAGTAATAACTTTTTAAAATAATATTTACGCTATATACACTAGTGCATTTATGTTCATGCCGGCTCCTACCGATGCGAATACAATTTTGTCGCCTTTATTAATTGTGTGATTATTGGATGTAGAGGGATTATTGGATATGGCGGGAGTTTCGCTGGAGGTGAGTGCATCGTCGAAGGTTTCGCCGGTATAGCTTAGGTTGTTTCTCATTATTAGGTCTAGCAGAGTTGGAAGGGTTGCTACGCTTGAGTTTCCTAGGTTAGAGATGGACATTGGCATTACGTTGGCGGGTATTTCGTCTATATTGTATAGGGCGTAAAGCCTTTTTAGGATTGCTTCGTCCATTTTGCCATTGGCTTGATGGATAAGCACTTTGCTTACCTCTCTAATATCTACACCGCATTTGTCTAGTGCTGCTTTTATTGCCAGGGGCACTGTTTCTAGAGCATATTGGTAGAGGCGGCGGCCGTTCATCTTTAGATAGAGGTTATTAGGATCTAGAGTTGGAGCATCTACAGGTGAGGTAGTTGGAGCATCTACAGATGAGGTAGGTGGAGCATCTAAGGTGGAGATGGGGGTGTTTAAGTTTGGGTTAACTAAGGGCTGGCCGGCGGGGGTGTGGGTGGTGGCGCCTGCGGTGCGGAAGGAGGTGCCCATATGAAGCATGTTCAAGTAGCCTTTGGCATCGGAGCGAGTTACATGGCCCAGGATTCCTATTGGGTGTGCGCTTTCGCGGGCTTCTAGAATTACTGCTCCAGCTCCATCGGCATAGAGCATACTGTCTCGGTCGTGAGGGTCAGAAATTCTAGAGAGTACATCGGCACCTATCACTAATATTTTTTTGGCATCGCCCGAGCGGATAAAATAATCGGCTTGAATAAAGGCTTGTAACCAGCCCGGGCAACCAAAAAGAATATCGTAGGCAACTGCAAATGGATTGTCTATACCTAGTTTATATTTAACTCGAGCAGCCAACGAGGGTACATTATCGGTACGGTTGGTCCCGCTCTTTACATCTCCAAAATTATGGGCAACAATTACATAATCTAAGGTCTCTTTGTCTATACCAGAGATAGAGATTGCTTTCTGAGCAGCTAAATAAGCCATATCCGATGTAAGCAAATCTTCTGTTGCATAGCGTCTTTCGGCTATAGTAGTAATTTCCAAGAACTTATCGATACTTTCTTGACCAAGTTTACTAGATGGTTTATCATAACCATCGTAAAGTTCACTTGTGAGAAAGTCTTCGTTTTTGACACTCTTTGTGGGTATGTAACGCCCTGTTCCTGTAATTACACTATAAATTGCCATATGTGAAAGTCTATTGAATTATTAAAGTTAAAACATTAATATAAATATAAGTGTAAAGATAGGTATAAATATGATTTAAAGCAGTTCCCGAAATAATATTGCGTTCATAAAAGTGCGTGAAGTGCCTAGCCAGTAGCCTCTAAAGTTAGGATTGTCTGGGAAAAATACTAGCCCTCTTTGGGAAATTAAGTAAGGAGTCTCTTTAATAGATTTCACAACTGCAGGTGTCATGTAGCCGCTTAATAATGGTTTTGAGCTTAGGCGTGAAACTATGGAATATGGGCTACGAGATTTATCTAGAACTAGGCTTCCACCTTTAAATACTGGTAAAGTGGCATCTTTAAGCCCTATGGCTAGTGGGTGGCTCAAATCAATTTTAGTAGAGAGAACTACTCCCGTAAATGCCGAGGAACGGCGATTGAATAGATTGTAGGCATAAGAGATAAGAGAGGAGTCTAGAGGTTCCCTACCTACTGAACCAAATTTAATATTGGTCAAATTATTTCTATTAGCAAATTGTACTCCACCACCAATAGTAATCAAAGTGTTTCTTCTTGCCCAAGTGGTAAGCTCGTCATTAGAAGATTTACTCAAATTCATATCATTCACAAGAATTATTACATTGTAATTAGAGAGTGTAGCAGCACTAAGTGAAGAGTTATCTAACAAAGTTACAGGAATGCGGAATTTGTAATCTAGTAGATGCCATATTTCACCAACAGAACCGTAAGAGGCACCACTACCAACTAGAATAGCAATAGAGGGTTTAGAAATCCAACGAAAACGCTCGCTTCCTAGATCAAATTCTTGGCCTGCACCACTATCTACAGAGTATACTTTCACAAGCCCTTTTTCTATGAATCCTCTATCTGGAGTCTCATTACGAACAACTACAAAGCCAAGCTCATCTACCTTTTTGAAGTAGCTAGTAATAATTTCATGAAGCTCCTCTTCGCTAAATTTTTGAAGTTTAGTAGGAATCATAACTGTACCATTAGAAAACAGCTTGGTTTTGCCATCCATCTTAAAGTGGAATTGTGCATCGGAAGCTTTTAGATAAACGCCTTTGTTTAGAAGGTAGTAGAGGAAATTATAGGAGTAGAAATCGTCCATCTCAAAAAGATAGGCAAAGCCAGCCTTTTTAACTAATGGCAATTTGGCTTCGCGCACAACAGGTGTAGCATTATTGCTAGAAGAAATTTGGCCTGCTGGTATGGAAACTAGATTATATTTTAGGTTGTAGGCCAAAGCAGGCGTCCAGCCAGAGATATCGTAGAAAGTAGAGTCTTTAAATTCTAGTTCGGTCTCAAAGATTGTCCTAATTACACTAATTGTGCTTTGCTCTAGGGGAACAATAAAACTCTGCTCCTTTGCATAGAGAACTCCCCCAGCACTAATATCGGCACTATTAAGTGAGTAATTTATACCGTGGGCATCTAACAATGAAGTAAACTCTCGGCCCATAGAGATATCATTTCCTGTAGTAAAAACATATCCCTTACCACTAAACTGAGCAAACATACTCTTTTGCCATTTTAGGTAGTTGCGCCTATACTCCCTAAGATCTTCCCTTAAAGTAACAGCAGCATCTAGAGCAGAAAAAGAGCAAAAAATTTGATTACGAACAGAAACAGCCAAAGACAACTCGGTAAGCTCACGCACCCTATTCAAACCACGTGGGTTGGGCTGTTCATAAAGAATACCAATAGTGCCCAACAAATCGGGATAGCAACCACCTTTGCCAGGATAGAAATCGTCAAAAGCATCACGCGAAAAATATAGAGTTCCAATATCTTCCATATAAGATTGGTGAAAAGCCGCTATCTTATTGGTCATTTCCCAATTAGAAGGAAAAATAACCTTATTAGTTTTACTCTCTATCCCAGGAGAAAAAAAAGTACCAGTAGCAGTACCCTGTTCATGAAAGTCACTCACAATTGTAGGTTGCCAATGGTGCAAAGCCTTTAAAATAGCCCTACCCTCGGGGTGAACAGCAAGGAGCCAATCGCGATTGAGATCGAACCAGTAGTGGTTACTCCTAGAACCAGGAGAAGGCTCGCGGCCCTCACGGTTCAAAACATCGGTGTTTTTAGCAAAAGAGATATTAGAATTAACCCAATTGGCATAACGGCTACAACCATCGGGGTTCAAAGCAGGCAAAAGCAAAACCACCGAATTATCTAAAATATCTGTAATATATTTATCTTCACAAGCAGCCAAAACATATGCCACCACAACAGAAGCATTAATGCCACTCGCCTCATTGCCATGAACACTATAACCCAACCAACTTACAGTAGGCACACTACCCGAACCACTCTTTACTCCAGTAGTAATCTCCTCTAAATGCGCCTCACGAATAGCCTCCAAATTTTTAATATTAGCGGCACTAGTAATAGTAGCACAAGAAAAAGGCTTAGACTCGTAGGTCATACCCAAAGTCTCTAGAACCACTCTATTAGACACTCTTTCTAAATAAGTCATATAAGAGTAGACCATCTCGTAGGTAAGATGCATCTCGGCAGTTTTGGCACCAAAAAAAGCCTCTGGAGAGAGAATCTCCTTATTAAAGGTTTGTGCTTTAGAAGGGAAAAAATAATTAAAATCTCTATTTTGGGCAAAGAGACTACCCACAAAAAGAAAGACCGAAGCACATACCAGTACCGCAGACTTCAAAAATGAAGAGGAACTACTCATTATCACAAATATGTTTTAGTTAGTTATAAGTTAAATATAGGCTAAGAGCCAATTAAGGTACCAATTTAGTAATTAATAAGCATATAAAATAGAATGGGAAAATTTTAAATCAAAGAAAATAGTTGTAAAATTGTATAAATCTAATAACAAACACTATGAAATTTAGAAATTCATTCTTCTTTGCAGCATTTATAATGTTGGCCGCTGCCCTCTTTACTCCAAACTACGCCGGAGCATGCACCTCGGCAATCTTCTCTGGAAAAGTAACAGCCGATGGGCGCCCAATTATGTGGAAACACAGAGACACAGAGTCTTTAAACAACCGAGTAGAAAAATTTAAAGGAGAAAAATATAGCTTTATAGCTCTAGTAAACAGCGAAAGCAAAGGAAATAGCGCCTGGAGCGGCACCAACGATGCTGGCTTCTCAATTATGAACACAGCCTCTTTTAACTTCTACGAAGATAAATCAATCAAGAAGAATAACGTATCTTATGTAATGTTCCAAGCACTCTCTAAATGCGCAACTCTAGAAGATTTTGAGAAATTTTTAGATTCAATGACACCCCTAGCTCTAGAGACTCACCTAGCAGTAATAGACGCCCACGGCGGAGCGGCATACTATGAATGTACAGATACTAAATGGATTAAGATGGATGTGAACGACCCCCGTTTTGCACCACTTGGCTACATAGCATATACCAACCACTCATTCAACGGAACTTTCAACGAAGGATTGGGATATGTACGCTACAATACAGCAGTATCTATTATAAACCAACAACTTAACACTGGTAAAAAGGTTACATCGCAATGGATTGCTGCCAATCTATCTCGCTCTTTTAAGAACAGCCTAATGGGAATAGATCTAGTACAATTTTACAACAGAGAGATGCAAGACAAGAGTAGCAACTGGAGTGGATATTTTGTAGAGCAAGACCTTATCTCTAGAAGCGAATCTACCTGCGCCACCATTATGCAGGGAGTAAAACCAGGCGAAAACCCAAACCATGTAGTTATGTATACAATCTTGGGTTACCCACCACTTGGAATAGCAATTCCACTAATGGTTAACCAAGAATTACCTCAATTTATGACCTCTAGCAAAGAGCACCAAAACGCACCAATGTGCGACATTGTTTTGGCAGTAAAAGAGAGAGAAATATATAACATTACCCGTGGCAATGGTCAAAAATATTTCAATTTTAAAGCACTCTACGAAAACTACGTTACCCAAATAGACCCTATTGAAATAGAGCTATTTAAAGAGTTTAATACACTACTAGATAAATGGAGAAACAAAGAAAGTACTCCTAAAGATGCACTGAACACTATATATACCAAGACTTACAGCAGTTTAGAGAAAATTCTTGTTCAATAAATAGAATAAAATCTACAAATCGTAAAAGAGAGAGAGAGAATTTTGGATTAGTCAAGATTCTCTTTTTTAATATGTTAGAGACATTTTGGGTGAGTTTGAACTATTCAAATTCACAAATTGTTACATTACTATTAGAAAAACAAACCAAATTGGAGTATATTTAGTAAGTTTGTGTTTGGAAAAAGAGGTTAGTTGTTGTGTGACTCACCAACATTCTTATGCCTATACTTCACCTCAAATTCTAGAATAACTTCCCTTACCTAACTTATGAAAAAAACTCTCAATAAAGTAAGACCCTATCTCTCGGTCTTCTTGAATAACTATATGCCACGGTGGATTATCTTTGTAATTGACCTAGGCATAGTTGCAACTGCATTCGTAATACTCTGGATATTTCGCGAAGCATTTGCCCAAGGAGCAGGCGAGTTTTTCTGGCCAAAATTCATACTCATATTGTCTCTATATGCCCTTGGTGCAGTTATATTCAAGAGCTACAGAGGCATAGTAAGGTTCTCATCTTTCCACGATCTCAAAAAACTAGGGCCAGCAGCTATAATGGCTGCTCTTCTTTACTTAATAATAAGTGTCACTTTAACCTACACCCTACCAGATGGCACTGTATTCTATAGACAATTTTGGTTCCCTATAATTCATGCACTCACAGTAGTTGCACTGCAACTCTCTTTTCGCCTAGTAGTAAAAATCATTTTTGACTCTCTAGAATCTGGAGCCTTAGTCAAAAACAAACCCCGCACCTTTATACTAGGCGTAGATAACGAAACAGCCAAACTCGCAAACGACCTATTAGGAGAGAGCACCAGCCGTTTTAAACCAGTAGCCTTTATAACTATAGAAGATGGACAAGCCAATAAAAATGTATGTGGCCTGCCCATTTTGCATGTAAATGGCAACCTAAAAGATATGAAAGAGCAGTACAATGTAAATGTAATGCTGGTAACCAAAGCACAACTAGACAAACACCCAAAAGACTTTTACGACAAATGCATTGTAGAGGGGTTAGAGGTAATGATGGTTAACACCATTAGCCGCTACAGGCAAAATATAGATGGCCAAATATCCCCACAAATAAACAAAATAAAGATAGAAGACCTACTTGGCCGCAACGTAATAAAAATGGACAAAGATGCCATTAAAGACCAATTCGAAAACCAAGTAATTCTAATTACAGGAGCAGCTGGCTCTATAGGTAGCGAAATAGCCCGCCAAGTGGTACAATTCAACTGCAAAAAAGTAGTTCTAGTAGACCAAGCCGAAACTCCACTAAACGACCTCTGGCTAGAACTCACCGGAATGGAAACCGGGGTAGAGATAAAACCAGTTGTAGCCAACGTATCTCACCTAGAACGCATGAGGCAGGTATTCACCTGCGCCCAGCCAAGCCTAGTGTTTCACGCAGCCGCCTACAAACATGTACCAATGATGGAATATCACCCATCTACAGCAGTAGTGACAAACGTGCTAGGCACAAAAATATGTGCCGACCTCTCTTTTGAACTAGGAGTAAAACGCTTTATAATGATCTCTACAGACAAAGCAGTAAACCCTACCAACGTAATGGGCGCAACAAAAAGAGCAGCCGAAATATATATCCAATCACTCGCATTAAAACATAAAGAAGAGAACCGCCAAAACCCAACCCAATATGTAACTACACGTTTTGGTAACGTATTAGGTAGTAACGGTTCTGTAGTACCACTGTTCAAACGTCAAATAGAAGCTGGCGGCCCAATTACTCTTACCCACCGCAATATAACCCGCTACTTTATGACCATACCAGAAGCCTGCTCGCTAGTATTAGAAGCAGGATGCACAGGACATGGCGGCGAAATATATATTTTTGATATGGGAGAAGAGGTAAAAATATATGACCTCGCAGAAAAAATGATAAAACTAAGCGGCAAAATCCCAGGCCAAGATATACAAATTGTAGAGACAGGGCTACGCAAAGGAGAAAAACTATACGAAGAACTTCTAGCAAACGAAGAGAACACACTCCCAACCTATCACGAAAAAATTAAAATTGGCAAAGTACGCACCTACAACTACAGTCAAATACACCTTCCAATAGAAGAGCTAATAACAACCGCACTCAAATATGACCACTCTACAGATGTAGTATGGCAACTAAAAATATTAATACCAGAATTCAAAAGCCAAAACAGCGACTACGAAGCCATAGACAGAGAGATTGAAAAAGAGATAAATCGCAAAATTATATATGAACAAGAATTAAAACCTTTTAGCGTGCCTAAAAATAAAATAATTGCCCATAGATTCCTTATAAAAAAAAGAGATAATTAATATTTCACACCCAACATATGAAAATTGCAAAAAGACTATTCACTATAGTGGCTGCTGTGCTAATAGCAACAGCCACTTTTGCACAAATGACAGACCAACAAGTTATTGAAGAGCTTAAAAGGAGCCAAACAATGGGCTTTACACAAGAACAGGTCTTAACTAACCTAGCATCTAAAGGAGTTACTCGCGAACAACTAGAACGTTTAAAAGCAGAGTACGATGCAGGCAGAGTTGGGCAAACATCTACCGTAATCTCTGGAGAAGAGAGAACCAGAGAGGCAAGTGCAACAGGGCCAGACCAAGTTGTAGGGGTAAAAGATACCCAACAAGATAGCCCACAAGAGATTTATGGCCGCGAGCTCTTCTCTTCTAGAAATCTAACATTTCAGCCAAACTTTAACCTACCCACTCCAGGAAACTACCTACTAGGAACTGGAGACGAAATTATAGTAGATATATATGGCAATAGTGAAGTTACCTTCCGTCAAAAAATTTCTCCCGAAGGGACAATCTTAATACCCAATGTGGGCCCAGTAAATCTAAACGGGTTACAAATTAAAGAGGGGTCGTCTAAAATAAAGAAGGCGTTTAGCCGCATCTACTCAGACCTTGCCTCGGCCCACCCAAATACTTTCATAAAAATAACCCTAGGCAATATAAAAAGCATACAGGTAAACATAATGGGAGAGGTAAATTTACCAGGCACCTATACCCTCTCTTCATTTGCATCTGTTTTTCACGGGCTCTACTCTGCAGGTGGTGTAAATAAAATTGGTAGCCTAAGAGATATTAAACTCTACAGAGAGGGGAAAGAGATCTCTACAGTAGACGTCTATGAATACCTTATTACCGGCGATAGCAAAGGCAACATTACACTACAAGAGGGAGACCTCATTAAAGTAGAACCATACAAAAGAATGGTAAAGATAGAGGGGCAGGTAAAACGGCCAATGTTCTACGAAATGAAAGATAACGAAAGCCTTGCTACTCTAATAGAGTATGCAGGGGGGTTCAAAGGCGATGCTTTTAAAAAGAACCTATCTGTAAATCGCAAAGGGTTAAGTGAACTCAAAGTCTATACAGTTAATCAAGTTGACTACAGCACATTTATGCTAGCCGATGCCGATATTATTCAAATTGGAACCATACTAGATAAATATGAAAACCGAGTATCTATCTCTGGAGCAGTATACCGCCCAGGGGCCTTTGCTATAGACAGTGGCCTCAACACCATAAAAGAGCTAATAGCCGCTGCCGAGGGTTTAAGAGGAGATGCTTTTTTAGATAGGGCAATACTTTATAGAGAGAATCTAGACTTAACCATAACTACCCTTCCAATAGATCTTGGGAAGCTAATGAGAACAGAAATTCCAGATTCTAAACTTAAAAAGAACGACCGCCTTTTTATCCCATCTACCAATGAGTTAATGGAAGATTTAACAATAACATTACAAGGAGAGGTTAAAAGACCAGCTGTTTATGCATTCGTTTACAACCTAACAATCCCAGACCTTATCTTGCAAGGTGGCGGGTTATTAGAATCTGCCTCTATTGCTAAGATAGATGTTGCAAGACGTATTAAAAACCCAATGAGCACAACAGAATCTACCACTCAAAGCGAAGTATTTAGCTTCTCACTAGAGAATGGGCTAATTATAACAGGAGACAAAGAGTTTGTACTACAACCATACGATATTGTTACAGTAAGACGATCTCCCGGTTATGAAGTGCAACAAAATATAACAATAAAAGGAGAGGTACTCTTTGGTGGCAACTACCCCAAAACAAACAGAGACGAGAGAATCTCATCTATAATAAAACGCGCCGGCGGCCTCACCTCTACAGCATATAGAGAAGGAGCCAGCCTCTCTAGAGTAAAAGACCCAGACGAACAAGCCAGAGAAAGCACCACCCTAGCACTAGCCCAAGCAGATAGCCGCGATTCTATCCCAATTGCCAGGTTAAACCTAGGAAGCAGATACAACGTAGGTATAGACTTAGACAAAGCCATGGCCAACCCAGGAGGCGAAGACGATTTAGTACTAAGAGAGGGAGATATTATTAACATACCAACATATAGCGGAGTTGTTAAAATATCTGGTGCAGTTATGTACCCAAATGCAGTAACCTACAATAAAAATATGCGCATTGGTAACTACATTAAAAACGCGGGAGGGTATGCATTTAAAGCCTCTAAAAGCAGAGTATATGTAGTATATATGAACGGTAAAATAGCAAAAGGGCTAACTGCCCAAGTAGAGCCCGGTTGCGAAATTGTTGTACCACGCAAGCCAGAACGCAATAAAATGAGTACCACAGAGGTTTTAGGAATAACTACCTCTATAGTATCTGTCTCTGCTATGATTATATCACTATTAAGATAATAGCTATGAATAAACAGATAGATAATAATAACAACAACAGTATAGTGGCAAACAATATGGAGGAAAATAATTTGGAAGACGAAATTGATTTGATAGAGATTGCACAAAAACTATGGAAATCACGTAAACTAATAATTACAATAACCGTAGCTTTTGCACTACTAGGTCTATTTATAGCACTGTTTACCCCCAACGTCTATACAGCAAGTTGCACAATGGTACCACAAACAGGCGAAAAAAGTGCTGGAGGTAGCCTTGGCGGCTTAGCAGCAATGGCAGGCATAAATTTAGGAAGCCTAAGCTCTGGAGAGGTTCTCTCCCCAAATGTCTACCCCAAAATAGTCTCTAATGTAAACTTCCAAAAAGAGATAATTTACACTAGTGGCAGTGCTCCTTACAGCAACTGCCCTTTTTGCTCAGATGAGCGACCGCCAGGTTACAGACGAACTTAAGAGGTTAAGCACATCAGGCAAATCACAGGAGCAAATATTCACAGAGCTTGCTGCAAAAGGGGTTACAATGGAGCAGCTTCAGAGGATAAAGGATCAGTACACCTCCGGCTCCTCAACTGCTACAGGCACTTCTACTACTCAGATATCTGAGAGCAGAGAGCGCGAAACACTTATAAACTTCCCCAATCCAGAGGAGTGGGAGGCAATAATAAAAGAGACAAAGGGTAAAAAGGACAGTCTGTTTGGGAGGAGCACCTTCTCAAACCCTAAACTGACATTCCAGCCAAATATGAATCTCCCTACCCCTGAAACATATATTCTTGGACCAGGGGATCAGGTACTTATTGATATCTGGGGCAACAGCGAACTCAACCTCTCCGTTACAGTCTCCCCTGACGGTAAGATAGTGGCCTCCGGAGTGGGCCCTGTACAGGTAGGGGGTCTCCAGATAGCCGACGCAAGAAACAGGATTAAAAGGTCATTCAGCAGAATATATTCAGACCTGGCATCGGCACAACCGGGGACATTTTTAAGCGTGACTCTTGGTAAAACAAGAACTATTCAAGTCAATGTTATGGGTGAAGTTGAGGTGCCGGGCACATACGCACTCTCATCACTCTCTACTGTTTTCCACGCCCTCTACTCAGCCGGTGGAATTAACGAGATTGGTAGTCTCAGAGATATTAAGGTTTACCGGGCAGGCAAACTGATTGCCTCATCTGATGTGTACGATTACCTCCTAAAGGGTGACAACAGCGGGGATATAGCCCTGAGAGACGGAGACCTTGTAAAGGTTGAGCCATACAGAGCACTTGTTAAGATTGAGGGACAAGTTAAAAGAGCTCTCTTTTATGAGATGAAGGAAGAGGAGACTATTGCAGACCTTATCTCATTTTCTGGTGGCTTCAAAGGAGAGGCCTATAAACTAAGCCTCCTTGTCAGCAGAAAAGGGGAAAAAGAGCAGAGTATACACACAGTTGAATCTGCAAACTACCCAACCTTCAAGACACAAGATGGGGATGTTGTTTCAGTAGGTGCAATTCTTGAAAGATTTGAGAACAGAGTAACAATAGATGGATCTGTATTCAGACCGGGCTCATTTGCACTTGGTGAAAAGATCTCTACCCTGTCAGAGCTTATCTTTTCTGCCGAGGGTACCAAAGAGGATGCATTCCTTGAAAGGGCACTACTATACAGAGAGAACCCTGATCTTACAATAAGAATTGAATCTGTCAACCTGAATAAATTGCTTAACAAAGAGATTACAGATATTAAACTCCAGAAAAACGACAGACTCTATGTGCCATCAAAAGATGAGCTAAGAGAGGAGAGAAGCGTCACACTTGCGGGAGAGGTCCACAGACCGGGCCCCTATCCATATGCTTATAATATGAGCATTGAAGATCTTATACTCCAGGGTGGAGGTCTGCTGGAGAGTGCATCAAGAGCAAAGATTGATGTCTCCAGAAGGATCAAGAATCCAATGAGTACTATACAATCAGATATCCAAAGCGAGACATTCACATTTAATCTTGAAAATGGGTTAATAATTTCAGGAGATAAAAGGTTCACTCTTCTCCCGTTTGATATAGTAACAGTAAGACGCTCCCCCGGCTACGAAGTTCAGCAGAGCGTCTCAGTCGTTGGAGAGATTCTTTTTGAAGGGAGTTATTCAAAAACTACAAGAGATATGAGAGTGACATCACTAGTTGAGATGGCAGGAGGGGTAACAAATAGTGCCTATATCAAGGGTGCCAGACTATTAAGGCAGATGGACAGGAGCGAGAGGAGCCGAATGGAGTCCATCCTTAAGATTGCAAGCAGCAGTGAAAAGGACTCACTCGCAATTAATATGGTTGAACTTGGAAATTCATACTATGTAGGCATTGACCTGCAGAAAGCTCTGGCAAACCCCGGTGGTGAGGATGACATTGTTCTCAGAGAGGGAGATGTACTTGATATCCCTACATACAACGGAACAGTAAAAATCTCAGGTGCTGTATTGTACCCTAATACAGTTACATATACAAAAGGGATGTCACTGGGAGATTATATTGACAATGCGGGAGGATATGCAAACAGGGCAAAAAAGAGGCCATATATTGTCTATATGAATGGCAAAGTAGACACCGGCCTTGGTGCTAAAATTGAGCCCGGATGCGAAATAATTGTACCACAAAAACCTGAGAGAAAAGGTGCATCCCTGGCAGAGGTACTCGGCCTGACAACCTCAATAGTATCAACAGCAGCAATGGTAACAACCCTAATAAGACAATTCTGATGGAAGAAAAAGATATTCATAGCAAACAAATTATTGAAGATGAAATTGATTTAGTAGAAATTATTAACAAACTTTGGAGAAATCGCAAATTCATAATTAAGGTTACTGCATTATTTTCTGTATTAGGTTTTTTAGTAGCAATTGCAACTCCTAATGTTTACACAGCCTCATGCACAATGGTGCCACAAACAGGACAAAAAAGTTCTGGAGGAAATTTAAGCGGACTTGCTGCAATGGCAGGGATTAATCTTGGAAGCCTAAGTTCAGGAGAGGTTCTCTCACCTACTGTATATCCCAAAATAATGGACAATGTTAATTTTCAAAAAGAGTTAATTTACTCAAAATTCCATTTTAACGGAGTAGAAGAACCGATTTCATTATATGAATATTACACAGATAAAAAATACCAAAAATTTAGTATAATCGGAGCAATAAAAAAATATACAATCGGGCTACCGGGAGTAATTATTAGGGCGATTAAAGGAAAACCAGCCGAAACTGAACAATCCGATACCTCATCATTGCAATCATTGACCATAAAAGAGAAAAAAATCGCTAATTTATTAAATACCAGTTTAACTCTTAGTGTCAATAGTAAAGATGGGTATATTTCAATCACTTCTAACATGTCAGAACCCCTTCTTGCCGCAGAACTAGCTCAAAGAGGACAGGAATTATTACAAAAATATATAACTGAATTCAAAATTGAGAAAGTTGCAAGTAACCTTGAATTTGTTGAAAGGAATTATGAAGAGGGAAAAAGAAACTTTGAATCAAAACAGGCAGAACTTGCAAGATTCAGGGATGCAAATAAGAGTTTTTCATCGGCAGTTGCTAAAACACAGGAGGAAAAGCTTACATCCGAATATAATCTTCTATTAGGAATATATACCGAACTCGCAAAGCAGAAAGAGCAGGCAAAGATTGCCGTTACTGAAACTACACCAATACTTACAATCATAGAACCCGTTGTTGTGCCAAATGAAAAAAGCAAACCGAGCAGAGCAATGTTATTATTTATTTACACTTTCCTTGGGATAATTGTTGGCATTGGAGTAACACTAACCATACCGTATCTTGAAGAAAATTTTATACCAAACATTAAAAAATATAGGTTTATTCCAAAAATTGTTTAAATTCGAACTATTATTGAGTAATAAATGTACTCGAAATTATGCTCGAAAGTCTCATAA
>CAYIYT010000011.1:0-58230 GCA_964367735.1 uncultured Muribaculaceae bacterium | reverse complement strand
TTATATATGGAGATATTAATCATTTAGCTTTACTTTGTCTATATTAGATTGAACAAAAGTAATGTTTTTCTTTTTAATAAAAAAAATATAATAATTTTGCGAATAATTAATCACAAAAAAACAGATTAAATGAAAGTAGCCGTAGTTGGAGCAACAGGGCTTGTGGGCAGTAAAATGATTGAAATTCTGGAAGAAAGGAGATTTCCAGTAACAGAATTAATACCAGTAGCATCAGAGAAATCTGTAGGAAAACAGGTACAATTTATGGGTAAAGAGTGGAAGGTAGTAACACCACAAGAGGCTCTAATGAAAAAACCTAAAATTGCTCTCTTCTCGGCAGGTTCTACTATTTCCGAAATTTGGGCTCCAAAATTTGTAGAGATATCTTGTAGGGTCATTGACAACTCCTCTTTCTGGAGAATGAATCCAAAAAACAAACTAATCATACCCGAAGTGAACAAGCAGATGGTTAGTAAGGAAGATATGATTATTGCTTGTCCAAATTGTTCTACTATTCAAATGCTTATAGCTCTTGCTCCCCTTCATAAAATATATAAAATCAAACGAATTGTTGTCTCTACATATCAATCTGTTACAGGGACAGGCCAAAAAGCAATTTCACAGCTTCATGGAGAGAGGATGGAAAGTTGTTGCAATAGTAAAAAAGAGTTTGAAACTGTATACAAATATCCAATAGACCTTAATATTATTCCTCAAATAGACTCATTTTTAGACAATGGCTATACAAAGGAAGAGTTGAAAATTGTAACTGAGACCCATAAAATACTAGAAGATTCTTCCATTGCAATTTCGGCAACCACAGTTAGAGTTCCCGTTATTGGAGGGCATTCCGAATCTGTAAACATAGAGTTTGAGTCCGATTTTCAAATTGCCGATGTTGTAAATATTTTGGCTAAATCTGAAGGCATTATTGTCCAAGACAATATAGAAGAGTGCACATATCCTATGCCCCTCTATGCTTTTGGAAAAGATCAGGTATTTGTTGGAAGAATCCGTAGAGACTTATTTATTAAAAAAGCTCTAAATATGTGGATAGTTTCCGATAACCTTCGCAAAGGAGCTGCAACAAATACTATCCAAATAGCAGAACTACTTCTTAAAAATGGATATCTAAACTAATCTATTACACCTAATTGCTCATTACTCAATTTGGATAGGCCGCAATATTTTGTGACCTTTGGCGGCTCAAATAAAAACATTATAACAATAAAATCATTAAACACTTTCGTATGACTACTAAAAATAGCTTTAAAATTTTTATTTATACTATTTTATTAATCCTTGCAATTGCCACTTTACCAGCTGGATGTGGTTCGTCGGAAAAGGGAGAAAAGGGAATTGAAATTGCTGTGAATTACAGTCTGAAAAACGTGAAGCCTTTTGAAAAATCAAATTATAGAGTTAGTTATGAAATAATACCACTTCAATTACCAACGCACGAAAATATAAAAATATACCTTAACAGTATAGAAGTATTTAAAGATAAGATCTTTATCTCTGTTTTAAGAGGATCTTTAATGATATTTGACACAACAGGGAATTTTATTAATAAAATATGTGCAGGAGAAGAGATTGATAGAATTTCTACCCTACTAGATTTTATGGTTAATAGGGAAGAAAATAAAATAGAAGTGTTAGAGGCAAAGAGAATAAGTGAATTTGATTTTAATGGGGAATTTTTAAGATCAAATGATTTTGAAGGAATATATGCAGTAGAGTATGGTATCTCAAATGAGAAAAGGGTATTTCTTAGGCAAAAGAACTCTATATCTGATTATAGCTTTGTAATACACCCACAAGAAGAAGATTTTGAATGGAAAATTGGGCAAACAAAAGTGAATTCGATTAACCCAAAACACTTTCATACATACCAAAACTCTCTTTATTTTACTGGTTATTCAAACAAGGTATATAAACTTGCTGCTGGAGATAGCCTACCACAAGTTTTGGCCTATGTAAAAAACATGAATATAGATAAATCTATTAGGGATATAGACATGGACAGATACGAAACTGTTTGTGCACAAAAGAAGCAATTTACTTATATTAATAACTTCTTTGTTTATAACGAGAACCTATTAGGATTTACTCTTTTCACTGGTCCAGAAGGTTTTAAAATCCTTTTGGATACAGAATCTAATAAATATTACACACACCCTCTTACAAATATCCCATATTCGCAAAACAATAGATGGGTAGAAGATGGAGCAGAGTATTATCTTTTCCCTTCAAATAAATTTGAAGAGACAGCAGAAAAAATAAAAGCAATAGCCCCAGATCTTTTCGTAGCCATGGAAAACGCATCTAAAGAAAATAAAATGTGGCTTATAAAAGCAAGTTTTTCTAAAAAGAAATAATGGAATCAGAAACTATTTTTCGCGTAGCGATAATAGGTGGAGGAGCTGCCGGTTTTTTTGCAGCAATCTCATTAAAAGAAAACTATCCAAAATCACAAGTAGTAATTTTTGAAAAATCTCACAGAGTTTTATCTAAAGTTACTCTCTCGGGAGGCGGGCGCTGTAATTTAACCAACGGTTGTACAGACAATCAAGAACTTGCAACAGCATATCCAAGAGGTGGTAGGCAAATGAAAAATCTTTTCCGAGAATTTAGCACAGAAAACACTATAGAGTGGTTCGAATCTAGGGGTGTACCGCTAGTTATTCAAGAAGATAACTGTGTTTTCCCCCGTTCTCAGGACTCTCGTTCGGTAACCGATCTTTTACAAAACGAGTGCAAAAAGCTTGGAGTATCAGTCAAAACAGGCTATGATGTAAAAGAAATATACCGAGGTCACAATGATACAATTGGGTTACGTTTCCAGAATTCTGAATTAGAAACTACACAAGAAGAGATAACAGAACTATTCAATAAAGTAATTGTAACAACGGGCGGCTCTCCAAAAGAGAAAGGCCTAGAATGGCTCAAAAAATTAGGTCATAAAATTGAAAATCCTGTTCCCTCTCTATTCACATTCAATATTCCCACCAATCCTGTAAGAGAACTTATGGGAGTAGTAATAGACAATGCAATTATAGGGCTCCAAGGAACTAATCTAAAATCCCAAGGAGCACTTCTTATAACACATTGGGGAATGAGTGGTCCCGCGGTTCTCAAACTCTCTTCGTATGCAGCAAGAGTACTAAGCGAACAAAATTACGACTTTACAATACAAGTTAATTGGACAGGCCAACAAAATAACCAAATAGTTTTAGAAACGATTATTGCCATTGCTAAAGACAATCCTGCCAAACAAGTACACTCTGTAAGACCCTATAACATAACACAAAGATTATGGGATTTTCTTCTCACTAAACAAGGAATTATCCTTAATCAAGAAGGAGAAATCATTGAAAAGAAGTGGGCCGAGGTAGGAAAAAAAGGATTAAATAAAATTGCCGAGATACTTACCAACGACCAATATAATGTAAAAGGGAAAGCATCTTTTAAAGAAGAGTTCGTTACCTGCGGCGGAGTAAGTCTAAAAAGTGTAAACATGAGCACCATGCAAAGCAAAGTATTTCCAGGATTATATTTTGCAGGTGAGATACTTGATATAGACGCAATAACAGGCGGATATAACCTGCAAGCAGCCTGGACCACCGCATTCGTAGCCGCAAAACTCACCTAAACTCTCTCGTTTTAATAATTTCCTTTATTCTCTGAAACTATATATAGGTACTATCCTCTTTTTTGGGAAAACTTCAACATTATGCTTCCCGAAGATAAAATAATTGAAATAATTGAAAATTACAATTTTAATATGTAATTTCATCTTCTTAAAATTATCTTTTTATTTATAATCTCCACAGGTTAAACTTCATCTATTATGGTAAAGAAAATTAAAATAATGCCGCTCATAGCTATTGCATTGCTAATAGCAAGCTGCGACTCAAACAAAGTAAAAGTGACTAATCAAAATGATTTCCCGGCACCGCCAGTAGCACAAAAAATTGCTCAAACATTCAATGAATTTGGCAATGAGAGGGTAGATAACTATTACTGGATAAGAGATAACTCTAACCAAGATGTTTTAGACTATCTAGCACAAGAAAACGAATACACCAATACCGTAATGGCTTCTACTAAAGAGCTCCAAGGTAAAATTTACGAAGAAATCTTGGGCCGTATTAAGCAAGAAGATCAAAGCTACCCAACATACAGAAACGGTTATCACTACTACTCACGTACCGAGAGTGGCAAACAATACACAATTTTTTGCCGTAAAAAAGAGAGTTTAGATGCACCCGAAGAGATAATATTTGACGTCAACAAAATGGCAGAGGGCAAAAAAACATTTAGCTTTAGAGGATATCAAGTAAGCCCTAATAATAATTTAGTTGCATACTCATTTAATGAAACTGGTTCTTTTGCAGAGAACATAATAAAAATAAAAGATCTAGAAACTGGAGAAGATCTCCCTGGTTCAATAGATAAAACATCTTCATATACATGGGCAAACGACAATAAAACAATCTTCTACACAGTAGTAGATAATTCTTTACGCCCATATAGAGTGTATAAATATACTATCGGAGGTAAATCTGGCGACAACTTTGTTTACGAAGAGAAAGATGCTCGTTTTAACACCTACGTTATGAAAAGTAAAACTAACGATCTTATTTTCATAGTTAACCAAAGTACCACTACCTCAGAATATCAATACTTAGCTGCAGACAAGCCAAACGATAACTTCAAAGTTTTCAGAACACGCGAAGCGGGAGTAGAATACAGTCTAGACCAACATAAAGAGAAATTTTACATCCGCTATAAAGATGAATCATCATTAAATGGAATGATATACACAGCCCCACTAAAAGGCTTTGAAAACAAAGACAATTGGACTGTTTTCATTGATCACAACCCACAAATTAGAATTGAAAATTACGATATTTATAATGACTATATAGCTGTAAATTTAAGAGAAAAAGGGCTTAATCGTATAGCTGTATACAATTTAAAAGAAGGTAGCATTGCCAACATAACTTTCCCTGAACCTGTATATACAGCTAGCTTAAGTGGAAATCCAGAATACAACACCAAAACACTTAGATATTCTTACACTTCCCTCAACAGGCCATCTACTTTGTTTGAATATAATATGGATTCAAACGAGAGTGAGAAGCTCAAAGAACAAGAGGTTCCTTCTGGATTCAATCCAGACGATTATACTGTAGAGCGCCTTTGGGCAAAAGCAAGTGATGGAACAGATGTTCCAATGGCAATTGTATATAAAAATGGACTCAAACGTGATGGCAAGAGCCCGGCACTTCTATACTCATATGGCAGTTATGGTTCTAGCTCAAATGTTAATTTTAGCGCAAGTGCATACTCCCTTATTGACAGAGGCTTTGTCTATGCAATTGCACAAATTCGTGGAGGAAGTGATTTAGGAGAGCAGTGGTACGAAGATGGGAAATTGCTTAACAAGAAAAACACCTTTACAGATTTTAATGCTTGTGCACAAAAACTTATTGACGACAAATATACTAGTGCAAACAAACTGGCAGCAATGGGCGGCAGTGCAGGTGGGCTACTTATGGGTGCAGTAGTAAATATGCAACCTAAACTCTTTAATACTATAGTGGCAGCTGTTCCATTTGTAGACGTAATTAACACAATGTTAGACACTTCTCTCCCTCTTACTACACAAGAGTACGAAGAGTGGGGCAATCCAAATGTAGAGGAGTACTATAAATATATACTCTCATACTCTCCTTACGACAATATTATAGCACAAGACTACCCTAACATTCTGGCTACAGGGGGCATCAATGATTCTCAAGTAGGTTTCCACGAACCAACCAAGTGGGTGGCAAAACTAAGAGAGCTTAAAACAGATAATAATATCTTACTCCTATATATGAATATGGATTCAGGTCATGGTGGAGCCACAGGCCGCTACGATAGAATAAAAGAGACTGCATTTGAGTATGCATTTATCTTAGATAGAATAGGTATAAATAAGTAAATTTAGATTTGATAGAAATAGTACTTCCAAATAGACTTCCGGGGAAAGAGGCGCATTTAAAACTAGCCCCCGAACCAAGAGTTATATCACTAATAAAAGAGCAGACTCCACCTTCTACAGCAAAGGAGTCTGCTGTTTTAGTCTTATTGACTCCAGCCAAAGATAATTTAGGGGCCATTCTTGAAGATAGAAATGAGTGGACCATATTACTAATCAAACGAAACACCTACCATGGAGTTCATTCGGGGCAAATTGCCTTTCCAGGAGGTAAATGCGAAAGTTGTGATATAGACTACACTGCCACTGCTTGCAGGGAAGCTTACGAAGAGTTAGGAATAGATAGAGATAAAATTAAAATAATAGGAGAGCTCTCTAAGCTATATGTTCCCCCAAGTAACTTTACCATTTATCCAGTACTTGCAGTTAACTACGGTATAGATGAATATATCCCCGATCCAAGGGAGGTTTCCGAATATTTGCACATACCATTAGGGCTTTTCAATCCAGATTACGCAAAAAGATGCCGGGTGCAAGCTGGCCCATATGAATGGGTGCATGCTCCCGGCTATGTTATTAATGGACACACAATTTGGGGTGCAACAGCAATGATAATTGCAGAGCTATACCAAGTTCTAGTATAGTCCTTTAGTTATCTTTCATCTCTAATTCTACATCTGCAACTGTAATTGGAAGTCTTTTAGCTCCCAATAGTCTAGATTTGTTTTCAGTAATAAGAATGTCGTCTTCTAGACGAATTCCACCAAAGGTGTAATACTCCTTAAGCTTGTCAAAATTAATGAACTGGCTATTTGTTCCCTCTTTTTTCCATTTTTCTATAAGTGCTGGGATAAAGTAACAACCTGGTTCTACGGTAATTACATGGCCTGGTTTAAGTTCTTTGCCCATTCGCAAAGATTTAAGCCCAAATTGAGAAGAACGAACAAAAGTATCGCTATAGCCTACAAAATCTTCACCAAAATCTTCCATATCATGTACATCTAATCCCATTTGATGTCCAAGACCATGAGGCATAAAAAGAGCATGTGCTCCTGCAGCAACAGCCGCATCAACATCGCCCTTCATTAGACCTAAATTTATAAGACCTTGAGCTATTAATCTAGCAGCCTCTAAATGAACCTCCTTATATGTTATACCAGGCCTTAACATATCTATTGCCATATTATTGGCAGTAGAAACTATAGTATAAATATCTTTTTGTCTAGGTGTGAATTTGCCACTTGCCGGTAAAGTTCTTGTAAAGTCAGAAGCATAGTGCATATTAGTCTCTGCACCTGCGTCTATAACAAGTAAACGCCCTTCGGTTAAAATTTGATGATGTGAATGATTGTGAAGAGTTTCACCATTTTGCGATAAAATAATAGGGAAAGAGGGCATTGTTCCATTAGAAATGGAAATTCCCTCCATAACACCCACTAGCTCTTGCTCAACCATACCCAATTTTGCCATTTTCATAGCAGTGTAGTGCATCATATAGCCAATATTAGCAGCTTTGTCTAGCTCCTCTATCTCATATTTATCTTTAAGTTCTCTCAGTGAAACAACAGCTTTAATAAGTTCTACAGAAGCTCCTTTATTTAAAGCAGAAAAGTCTAATCCTGTCATTTTATGGAGCTTAATTTTATTATCATCTCTATACGGAGGTAAAAAATGAATTTTCCTACCTGCCGAGGTAGCTGAACGAATATACTCTTCTAAAGAAGAATAGGGTTTTACTTTATTCACAGCTACTCTTTGAGCTCTCTCTAACATAGCAGGTTGTGGCCCCATCCAAATAATATCGTCTATACTAACATCGTCACCGAATATAATCTCTTCTCCAGATTCGGCATCTATGACAGCAGCCAAATCTGGCTGGTCTATTCCAAAAAAATATAAAAATGAAGAGTCTTGACGGAATCTATAAGTATTTCCAGGATAGTTCATTCCAACCTCGGAATTACCTAAAAATAACATAATCCCCGATTTTACTTTTTTTGCAAGCTCTTTCCTTCTGTTTAAATATACATCTTTCAAAAACATACTGCTATTGATTTTAATAGTTATTGATAATGGTATCTTAGCAAAGATACTAATTTATTTTAAAGAATTTTATAAATAAACTATCCCAATTTAGTGTAGAATTCAGAGATTCTATCGTCTAGAATAGAAACTTCTATAGGGAGATAAAATATTCTAAGCTTCACATCATTAGATAAGTTTTTTAATGAAGCCATCCTTTGAGCATCTTTTTCTGTAGTGAATATAACCGCTTTAGGCGATTTTATTGCCATTCTATTTATTAAGGAAACATCTTTTTTAGAGAAGTTTTTATGATCTCTATAGCGAACTTTCTTAATAATTTTATACTTACCTAAAAGTTCATATTCTAGAGGTGTGGGATTTGCTATCCCAGTCACAAGTTGTGTGAAATTTGAATAGATATATCTTTTATCTCCCTCTGGAAAAATTGCCTCTGCCTCCAAATATTTCATAGTAGAGAAGAACAGACTTTGGTTACTTCTTAGCTTTAAGGAGTGTTCCCAAACAAATTGATCTGCTTGAGACATCTCTGGTGGGCATTTAGTTACAATAACCATATTGGCACGTGTAATTTGCTCTGGCAAATCTCTAAGCGAACCAATTGGAAGAAGATTGTCTTTACCCATAGGTCTTGAATAATCTATCAGAACAATGCTAATAGAAGGGGTTACACGCCTATGTTGGAATGCATCGTCCATAACAATTACGCTAGGCCTCTCTTCTATAGGTAAACTCATCAATGTTTTAATCCCTCTTACCCTATTTGCATCTACAGCTACAATAGCTTCAGGAAATTTATGCTTTATTTGTAAAGGTTCATCGCCACTCATAAGTGCAGTATCGTTCATCTCTACATATCTAAAACCTTTGGTTTTTCTCCCATACCCTCTTGAAAGAACTGCTACCCTACCTTTACTCATAAGATGATTTACTATGAATTCAGTATGAGGTGTTTTACCAGTGCCACCCGCCGAAATATTGCCTACTACAATTATAGGTATCTCAAATTTGAAAGATTTAAAAAAACCTGTATCATATAAATAGTGCCTTAACTTTAATATTAGATAATAAGGTAAAAGCAACACTTTGTTAATAAAAAAGCACTCCATTTATTATATTTTTATTTTACATTCAGCTATTTCTATATCTCTCTCTCACAACTTCCAATAAGACAAGAACTTCTTCATGGTCATTCTCTGTAACCAATTTCATTCTTAACTCTTTAAAGTTAGGTAAAGATTTGAAATAAGAAGAGAGATGTCTTCTCATTTCTAATACTCCTACTCTTTGGCCCTTTACCTCTACAGATTTAAGCAAGTGCCTGCGTGCAAGATCTACCTTTTGGTCAAGAGTAAGCTCTGGCATAAGGTTTCCGGTAGAAAGATAGTGTTTTATTTCTTTAAAAATCCAAGGGCGTCCATAGGTAGCCCTGCCAATCATAATACCATCTACACCATATCTATCAAAAGCCTCTTTTGCGCCTTGAGCTGTAGTAATATCGCCATTACCAATAATGGGTATTTTAATTGCCGGGTTGTTTTTAATTTCACCAATTAGGGTCCAGTCTGCTTCGCCTTTATAAAACTGAGAACGAGTACGTCCATGTATAGTTAGAGCTGCTATACCTGCATCTTGCAAACGCAAAGCTAGTTGAGGTATTATTAGGCTTTCATGGTCCCACCCTAACCTAGTTTTAACCGTTACAGGAATGTTTACTGCTTTAACTATCTTCTCTGTTATCTCTACCATTTTATCGGGATCGCGCATCATCCCAGATCCTGCCCCTCTATTTGCAATTTTATTTACAGGACATCCAAAGTTAATATCTATAAAAGCTGGGGCAGCTCCCTCGGCCATTTTTGCCGCCTCTACCATTGGTTCTATAAGATGACCATATATCTGAATACCTATAGGTTGTTCATAATCGAAAATATCTAGTTTAGCCAAAGATTTCTTGGCATCTCTTATGAGCCCATCAGAAGAGATAAACTCGGTATACAACACATCGGCACCAAACTCCTTGCAAATATACCTAAACGAAGGATCGGTAACATCTTCCATTGGAGCAAGAAAAAGTGGTTGACTACCCAGTTCAATATTAGCGATTTTCATTTATATAGTATTATGCGAGACTACAAAAGTAGATATTTGCATAACAATAAAAAAGAGTAATTTTGTAACTTAATATTTTTTTAAATATGACAACAAACAAAGCTATCCATAGAATAGGTGTTCTCACATCGGGAGGAGACGCACCAGGGATGAATGCAGCAATACGCTCTGTTGTAAGAACTGCTATCTATAACAACATAGAAGCTGTTGGTATAATGCGAGGTTTTGCAGGCCTTCTTAACAAGCAATTCATGGGTATGCAGTCCCATTCTGTCTCCAAAATTATATCTCAGGGAGGCACCATGCTAAAATCTTCTAGATGCCCAGAGTTTAAAGATAAAGAGGTAAGAGCACTTGCATATAAAAATATAAGAGAATGCGGTATAGATGCTCTTATTGTTATTGGAGGCGATGGGTCGTTTAGAGGAGCAAGTCTTTTACAAAGCGAGTTTGGGCTACCTGTTATAGGAATTCCTGGAACAATTGATAACGATATTTATGGCACAGACTATACAATAGGCTTTGAAACAGCAATAAACACTGCAGTTTCTGCAATAGATAAAATTAGAGATACAGCCGATTCTCACAACATTATATTCTTTGTAGAAGTTATGGGGCGCGACGCTGGATTTATAGCATTGAGCACTTCAATCGCCTGTGGAGCAGAAGCTGCGCTTATACCAGAAGTAAATACAGATATTGATAACCTATGCAAGTATCTTGAGTTTGAAAGGAGAAAAAATAAAACATCGGGCATAATAATAGTTGCAGAGGGTTATAAAGGTGGAGGAGCAGTTGAGGTTGCAAAAAGTGTAAAGGAAAGGCTTCCTGAATACGAAACAAGAATAACCACCCTTGGACATATCCAAAGAGGAGGCTCTCCCACATGTAACGACAGGGTGCTTGCAAGTATGTTAGGATATGAAGCAGTGAATGCTCTTATTTCGGGGGAATCTGGAGTGATGGTAGGATTAATACATAATAAACCAGTGTTAACCTCTTTTGAAGATGTATTTACCAATCGTAACCAAATAAATAAAAAGTGGCACGAAGTAAATAGAATCCTATCATTATAAGGCTTTAAAGTTTTTTTCACATTAATAGGTATATACAATTTTGTCACTTTAAAAAATAGTTATAACTTTGCAACCCCCTATTTATAGGGAAATCGCAACAAAAATAATGTATTAATCTAAAGATCAACAAAGTGGACACATTGAGTTACAAGACTGTCTCGGCCAATAAAGCTACCGTTAATAAAGAATGGGTAGTTATTGATGCGGCCGACCAGATTCTAGGAAGGCTTTCCTCTAGAATAGCGCTTATTCTAAGAGGTAAACACAAGCCAAGCTATACCCCCCATGTGGACTGCGGCGATAATGTTATTATTATCAATGCCGAGAAAGTTCGCCTGACGGGTAAAAAAATGACTGACAAACAGTATGTTAGTCACACCGGATATCCTGGTGGTCAAAGATTTGCGACTCCAAAAGAGTTATTGCAACGTAAACCGTTGCACGTAGTTGAGCACGCTGTGAAAGGCATGCTACCAAAAAACCGCCTTGGTGCAGAGTTATTCCGCAACCTGTTTGTTTATACAGGATCGGAACATCCACACGAGGCTCAGCAACCGAAAGTAATTTATTTAAAAGAAATTTAAACAGAGCATGGAATTAATTAACGCCCTTGGAAGACGAAAAGAAGCAGTTGCTCGCGTTTATGTAAACTCAGGTAAAGGCAACATTACGATTAACGGTAAGGCAATGGAAGTTTACTTCCCTGCAGATACTCTACAGTACATCGTAAATCAGGCTTTTGAACTAACCAACACAACAGGTATGTTCGATGTGAACGTTAACATGTTTGGTGGTGGAAGTACAGGCCAGGCAGAAGCACTTCGCTTAGCCATTGCCCGTGCTCTCTGCAAAGTTGATGCAGAGCAGTACCGTCCAGCCCTTAAAGCTAATGGTTTTCTTACCCGCGACCCACGTGAGGTTGAGAGAAAGAAACCAGGACAACCCGGAGCTCGTAAACGCTTCCAATTTAGCAAACGTTAGTGTTTGCATTTATAACCTATGTAGGTTATAAAGCCAATTTAAAATTGCACAGAACGGATGCAAAATACAAGGATCTGATTATAAAACAGCTACCAGTATTTGTCCTTCTGCGGAAAACCTGAAAGATCATATATATGCTACTACAGGTTGAAGTAAAGAGAAATAATTATTATTAAAAAAGAAATTTAAAAATGCCTAGAACAAATTTCCAAGAACTACTTGATGCAGGTGTACACTTTGGTCACCTAAAGAGGAAATGGAATCCAAAAATGGCTCCCTATATCTTTATGGAGAAAAACGGGATTCACATCATTGATCTGCACAAGACCGTTATAAAAATAGACGAAGCTGCAAACGTAATGAAGCAACTTGCACGCGCAGGTCGCAAAATACTTTTTGTAGCAACTAAGAAACAAGCGAAAGAAATTGTAGCGGAAAAAGCACTAGCCATAAATATGCCATACGTTGCAGAACGCTGGCCAGGTGGAATGCTAACCAACTTCCCTACTATCCGTAAAGCTGTCAAAAAGATGAACACCATCGATAAAATGATGACAGACGGTACTTTCGAAACACTTGCAAAGCGTGAAAAACTTCAAGTGACACGTCAAAGAGCAAAACTTGAAAAGAACTTGGGTTCTATAGCCGATCTTAACAGGCTACCAAGTGCCCTCTTCGTTATTGACATCCAAAAAGAGATGAATGCAGTAAAAGAGGCAAATCGTTTGAATATACCAGTAATCGCTATGGTTGATACTTGTTGCGATCCAGGCCCAATTGATTACGTTATACCTTCAAACGACGATGCAGCTAAATCTATCACTCTCATTATGGATATAATTTGCAATGCAGTAGCCGAAGGTCTTTCTGAAAGAAAATTTGAGAAAGAGAAAGAAGCATCTGCAGCAGAAGTTGCAAAGGAGAGTACCGAAAGCAAAAAACTTCGCCCTCGCAAAGAAGCCAAGCCAGAAGAGGCTAAGCTAGCAGAGGTTAAAACAGAGGAAGTTAAAGCCGAGGAAGTTAAAGCAGAAGAAGTTAAAGCAGAAGAAAAAGAGGCTAAGACCGAGTAATTTACTCTACTAAAGGTCCCGTATTTAATACGGTTAACTAACTTAAGCTACTCATAACAAATACTGCCCCGTGTTCCAACGGGGCTTTTATCAAATAATTTAATCATTTTATACTATACAAAATGGAAATTAAAGCAGTAGACGTTGCCAAGCTACGTAAAATGACAGGAGCCGGAATGATGGATTGCAAAGGCGCTCTTGTAGAAGCAAATGGCGACTTTGATAAAGCAAAAGACATCATTCGTGAAAAAGGTAAAATGGTAGCAGCAAAAAGAGCCGATCGTGAAACCACAGAAGGTTCTGTAATTGCCAAAACCAACAAAGCAAACAACAAAGCCATTTTAGTATGTCTTGGTTGCGAGACCGATTTCGTTTCAAAAAACGAAGATTTTCAACAACTTGCAAATAAAATTGCCGATGCTGCATTAGAGTCGTTCCCTGCAAACTTAGCAGAGCTTCACAGCGTAAAAATAGATGGCCATTCAATAGAAGAAGCAGTTATCCAGCAAACAGGAAAGAGCGGCGAAAAACACGCTGTTGCATTTTATGAAAACTTGGAAGCTCCTTATATTGCAAGCTATATACACACAAATGGAAAACTTGCAACCATAGTTGGATTCTCAAAAGAGATTGACTACGAAGCAGGCCGTGATATTGCAATGCAAATTACAGCAATGAACCCAGTATCTGTAACTCGCGACAATTGTCCACAAGAAGTTATAGACAAAGAGATGGAAATTTACCGCCACCAAATTCGCGAAGAAGGTAAACCAGAGAACATGGTTGAAAAAATCGCAGAAGGCAAACTAAATAAATTTTTCAAAGAGAGCACACTAGAAGATCAAACCTTCGTAAAAGAAGGCAAAATCACAGTTGCACAATATCTTAAAACAGTAGATCCTGAGGTTAAGGTAACCTCATTCTTCCGTTTCTCTTTGAACGACTAATAAAATTCTAAAATATCTCTAAAGCGCAATAAATATGCACTTTAGAGATATTTAAATACATTTATTTACCCAATAAAACAAATCTTCGGGGCAGGGTGTAATTCCCGATCGGCGGTATAGTCCGCGAGCCATCATGGCAGAACCGTTGTAACTACGGTACCGACAGTTAAAGTCTGGAAGGAAGGAGATTAAAATGAAAAGAAAAAACCTTAACCGTTTAAGCGGTGCTTTAATGCTATGCATTGGCCTGCTCATTTGCTCATCAGAAGCAACAATTCTTAAAGCCCAAACTACAGGGCAAATAGGCTTAATTGCCAAAACACAATCACGGGACAACCCCGACTCTCTACACCTTAATTTAGATCAAATCACTTTCCAAGCTTCGTTTATCAAGGATAGACAGAGCCCTTTACGAGTGACCACTGTAGATTCCAAATCTATAGAAAAAAAAGCAATCGGGTTTACCTATCCAGAACTAATTAAAGATATCCCAGGAGTTTACGCAACAAGTGAAACCGGAAGCTATGGCGATGCCAAGATAAATATTCGTGGTTTTAAACAAGAGAATATTTCGGTACTATTAAATGGAATTCCAATATCGGGTCTAGTCACCGGAAATATGTTTTGGAATAACTGGCTTGGTCTTAGTGATGCTACTCACTCCATTCAAGTACAAAAAGGGATTGGAGCATCTATGTTATCGGATAACTCGGTAGGTGGCACTATTAATATTATAACTAAGGGTGCCGAGGCAGCTCCAGGAGCAAATGTTGGCTTTTATGCAACCGACTACGGTCAATTCAAAACCAATGTATCTGTAAGTAGCGGTCTAACTAAAAAAGGATGGGCATTCTCTGCAATGGGCTCCTATGCAGGAGGTAGCGGATATCCTCTTGCAACTAATGTTAGTTCTTGGGCATATCTAGTAAATATAAGTAAGGTTATTAACAACCAACACTCATTACTATTCACTGCCATGGGATCGCCAGAGAGGCACCAACAAAGATCTTCCAGACTAACAGCTGCAGAGGTAGATCAATATGGGCTTAAGTATAATAAAAACTGGGGATTGCATAATGAAAAGGCACGCACATTAAGTGAAAACTTCTATCACAAACCGTATCTAACTCTGCACCATTTTTATAAAATAAATAGCAAAACAGAACTTTCAACTGCACTCTATTTAACTGTAGGCCATGGAGGGGGCAACTGGAGTGAATCAAAAGGTAGGCAAATAATAAGCTATCGAAAAAATGGGCTTATAGACTGGGATACTATAGAGCAAGAGAATAGACAAATAGCAGCAAGTAGCCAAGCTATAGCTAAAACAGATGCTGGTTCTGCTAGAAACATTGTAGCAGATTTCCTAGCAGGACATACCCAAACTGGAGTTAAAAGTAACCTTAGTTTTAAAGCTGGAGAAAACTGGATTGTGCAAGGTGGGCTTCATTACCAATACTACTCTACCTGGGAAAAAGAGCAAATTACCGACTTACTTGGAGGTACATATTGGTACGAAAATTATGAAAATACATCTCTCGCAGGGTTGGCAGGCCGCAATCCCATAAAAACAAAAGGCGACTTTATAAGAACTTATAATGGTAAAATAATAAACCATCTTACTTTATACAGCTCGGCAGAATATAAAAGTCAAAAATGGGATATTCGTCTTGGTGCCTCGGCAATGGGAACAGCAAATAAAAGGTGGGATAGGTATAATTATACCCAAAACATTTATAGTGATATTGCCACAGGAACTGGATATAGCTTTAAGGCAGGGGTTAATCGCAAATTGAACCAAGCATCTTCTATCTACGCAAATACAGCTATATATAGCAGAGTGCCATATAATAATTTATTTTTCTCTTCGGGAAATAATAATATTACCGAAAATGTAAAAAATGAAAATAATATACTTGCCGAGGTGGGGTTTAGACATCTTTTTCAGAGAGGATCTATAGAGATAACCGCCTATTATGCATGGTGGAAAAACAGAAGCATAATGTCTAACCCATATAAACAACCCGATGAAACAAACCTTAGATATTTAATAAGAGGATTAGATGCACTGCACAAAGGGATAGAAATTACAGGTGACTATAACCCATATCATTTTCTCTCACTCTCTGCATATGCCTCTTTTGGAGATTGGAAATGGAAAAATAATGTATCTGCAAATATTTATGACCCCTACTCGGGACTGGTAACAGAGGTAATAAACGTTTATAGCGACGGACTCCCTGTTGGCGATGCACCTCAAACTCAACTTGCCCTTTTGGCAGAGATAAACCTAACCAAGAAACTTTCAGTAACTGCCGATTGGAATCATAATTCGCGTATGTATGCCGATTTCGATCCTAAAGAGAGACAGAGTGCATCCGATAAACAACATTCATATAAGCTCCCTAGTTACTCACTTGTAAATATGGGAGTTAACTGGAGTCCTACAACTACGATAAATTCAAGAAAATTTTACATCAATGTTTACGCACGTGTAAACAATCTTTTAAATGAGACATACATAGAGAGAGGAAAAGATGGAAGAGACCATACCCTCGCAACATTTAGTGGATTTTGGGGCATTGGAAGGAATGCCTCTATTGGAGTAAAAATAAAGTTTTAAACCAACTCTATTTTAAGTCAAGTATATATTTATATAGGAGCAATTGTTTTTAAGATTCTAGCAGTTGCTCCTATATTTTTTTTGACATAATCTTCACATACTTCACAAGAGTACTCTCTATATTTACTATCCACGAAAAGTTTCTCAAGAACCTCTGTTTCACCTTTTTCTACAGAAAATGCACCTCCCAGAGCAATCAAATCTACAGCTTCTTTAAATTTTTCATATTTAGGCCCAAACACAACAGGCAAACCATATGTAGCAGCCTCCAAGATATTGTGAATTCCTGTGCCAAACCCGCCGCCCACATAAGCAAAATTGCCATATCTATATGCTGTAGAAAGAATTCCAACCGTATCAATTATAAAGATTTGTGCATTTATCAATTTTTCTATCTGCACTTGGATAAACTGTTGTTCACCAGTTTTATCTTGCTGTGCTAAGAAATCGCTATACTTTACAATTTTATAAGCGTTAAAAAGAGATTCAATTTTTTTGATATGCGATTCACTAACCTCATGAGGAGCAATAATCATTTTTAAAGCAGAGGAATTTGTTTTGATCAAAAAGCTAAGAAGCAACTCTTCATCTGGAGGCCAAGTGCTTCCTGCAACACAACAAGTATAGTCTATAACCTGCTCATTTATATTTTTGTTCCCAATAAAAAATTCCAATGAAGGTATAGTCTTATTATTACGAGTAATCTCAATAACGCGGTCGAAACGAGTGTCTCCAGCTACAGAGACATTTGTATAGCCAATAGATTCTAAGAGTGTTTTTGAATGGCTGTCTTGTACAAAAATATGGGTGAATCTGCTAAGTATCTTTCTAAAATTGGCTCCCCACCATTTGAAAAAAGATTGATCTTCGCGAAATATTGCAGAGACTAAGTAAGTAGGAATATTTTGCTCCTTAAGAGTTGTAAGATAATTTTTCCAAAACTCATACTTGATAAAAATAGCAACATTGGGCTTTATATACTCTACAAATTTTCTAGCATTTGCCTTAGTGTCCATTGGGAGATAGAACACATTAGAAGCAAGGTTATAATTCTTACGTAATTTATAGCCACTTGGAGAAAAAAAAGTAATCACAATATAAGAGAGTGGTTCTTCCTCTTTTATTCTTTCTATTAAAGGGCGAGCCTGCTCGAACTCCCCAACCGAGGCACAATGAATCCAATATCGCGTTCCCAATAAAGTTTGCTCTGAACTCACAACCTGCTTAATATGAGCTAGGAGCCCTCTCCTTCCATCATAAAATAGTGCTGCTTTTTCAGAAAAAAGCCCTGCTATTCTAGAAGCAAAAAGATAAAGGCTTAAAAAAGTATGGTATAGTATGGTCAAATCTTTGTAAATTTGTACAAAATTACTCAAATAAATGAAAAAAGCACTCGAACAAATAGGACAGTACCTTCTTCTTATGAAGGTAGTCTTTACACGTCCCGATAAATCCAAGATTTTTTGGAAGCAATTTTTTGTCGATGCAGAGAAACTTGTCTTAAACTCTATCCCTATTGTTGCAGTTATTTCAATAGCAATTGGAGCTGTTATAGTAATACAAACAGCAACCAATCTTGAGAACCCAATTATTTCCAAAATGTATGTAGGGTATATGGCTAGAGAGAGTCTAGTACTAGAATTTTGTTCAACTATGATAGCTCTTATTCTTGCTGGAAAGGTGGGATCTAATATCTCTTCAGAGATTGGTAGTATGCGCATTTCTGAACAGATAGATGCAATGGAGATGATGGGAATAAACTCGGCAAACTACCTTATCCTTCCCAAAATTGCATCGGCTACCCTTTTTAACCCTCTACTTATGCTTATGAGCTTTTTTTTAGGACTCATAGGAGGGGCACTAATAATTGCATTTACTGGTATTATAACTCTAAATCAATATTCCGAGGGATTGCAATTTTCCTTCCAATTTTACTATATCATATACAGTATGGTTAAAATGGCCGTATTTAGTTTTATCATAACAAGTGTAGCATCGTACTATGGGTATTATGCAAAGGGTGGCTCTTTGGGAGTGGGTAGCTCTAGCACTAAAGCAATTGTTGTGAGCAGCGTATCTATACTTATTGCCAACCTAGCCATCACTCAAATAATGCTCAACTAATCTGTTAAAGCTATAAACCGAAACAACAATGATTACAGTAAAAAATCTTAATAAGCAATTTGGCCAACAACAGGTTTTACATAATATTAACATCGCCTATTTACCTGGTGAATGTTCTTTGGTTATAGGAGCAAGCGGTTCAGGGAAAACTGTTCTTATAAAGTCTCTAGTGGGCCTTCATGAAGTAGATTCTGGCGAAATATGGTATAACGATATTCAATTTAATGCGCTAAATTTCAAAGAAAAAAAAGAGATTCGAAAAGAGATTGGAATGCTATTTCAAGGAAGTGCTCTTTTTGATTTTGCTACTGTAGAAGAGAACGTACGGTTTCCAATGGATTTTTTCACTAATTGGAGCGATAAGGAAAAACTAAAAAGAGTAAATTTCTGTCTAGATAGGGTGAATTTACAAAACGTAAACAAATTACTTCCCAGTGAATTAAGTGGAGGAATGCAAAAAAGAGTAGGAATAGCTAGGGCAATAGCATTGAATCCAAAGTTTCTTTTCTGCGATGAACCAAACTCTGGGCTAGATCCTCAAACCTCAATTCTAATAGACCAACTTATTTCTGAAATTACAAAAGAGTACAACATAACAACCGTAGTAAATACCCACGACATGAACTCCGTTATGGAGATAGGAGATCACGTTGGATTTATACATAAAGGACATCTTCTTTGGGAAGGCAACATGGATAACATCCTAAAATCTGGTTGTAAAGAAGTAGACGATTTTGTCTTTGCCTCAGGCATGGCCCGTAAAGTAAAAGAGACAATGCTTTAATATTTTCTTTGCAAAAAAAAAGCCACCTAAAATTTAGGCAGCTTCTTTAAGGAATTATAAAACTGGTCTTACAGATTTCATAATTACATCTTCTATTGGTTTATCTCTGTTGTTGGTAGAGACAGCAGCTATTTTGTCTATAACGTCAAACCCTTCTATAGTTTCCCCAAATACAGAGTAGGCACCATCTAGTTGAGCACATGAGTTAGCGTCTTCTACTATGTAAAACTGAGAGCCACTAGATGCTCTTTCTGGATTAGTACCATCGCCTTGTCTAGCAGCAGCTATTGCTCCTTTTTTATGATTGAACTGAGATAAGATCTCGGCAGGAACTGTATACCCTGGGCCACCTGTTCCAAATCTTGCTTCATTTGCAAGGTCTTTTGATAGCGGGTCTCCTGTTTGAATCATAAAGCCTCGTATAACGCGATGGAAACGAATGCCATCGAAAAAGCCTTCCGATGCAAGCTTAACAAAATTATCTCTGTGCAAAGGAGTTTCCTTATAGAGTTTTATACGAATAGTTCCCATGTTTGTTTCGATGTCGAAAACAGGCTCTTCCGGTAAATCTGCCGGGTTAAAAATTAAATTAGTTTGCATAGCTGTAGAATCTTCAGATTTAGTTATATCGCCTTCTGTGATTTCTCCCTGCTTTCCTTTGCAAGAAAAGATGACTAAAGGCATGATTAGTAATAGTTTAAAAAAGTTGAGTTTCATATAGATTATGTTTATTTTTACTTACCTTTGTAAAGCATCACAAATTTACTCAATTGCTCTGAAAATGCAAATCAAACGAATTTTTATAACTCTGTTGCTCATTTTGGCTACGGGACTTCTTCATTCTCAAAGTGTTGGATTAGTTTTAAGTGGTGGCGGAGCTAAAGGGCTCTCTCACATAGGTGTTATCAAAGCGCTGGAAGAGAATAATATACCAATAGATTATATTGCAGGTACATCTATGGGAGCAATCATAGGAGCTCTCTATTCAATAGGTATTACTCCCGAGGAAATGGCTACTATATTTCGCTCAAAAGAGTTTGCATCTTGGTATAGAGGACAATTAGAAAAAGGATATGCAACATATATTTACCGCAGAGAGCCCTCATCCGAGATGGTAGGTGTTTCAGTAAAAAGAAGTGACAATGATAAATTTGGCATAAAGCTTCCTGTGAGCTTTGTTTCTCCATATCCTATGGATTTAGCAGTGATGCAACTGTTCGCCTCGTCTGCAGCAACAGCTAATTACGATTTTAACAATTTAATGATCCCTTTTAGATGTATAGCGGCCGATATAACAAATAAAAAACCATATACTCTCAGAAAAGGAGATCTTGGATCTTCGGTAAGAGCATCTATGACATACCCATTTCTTTTTAAGCCTATAGTTATAGACTCACTACTTATGTTCGATGGGGGGTTCTACAACAACTTCCCTTGGAAGGTAATGGTAGATGATTTTAATCCCGATTTTATTATTGGTTCTAAATGTTCAAATAATGTAGTAGAGCCCGATGCCGATAATATTTTAAGCCAAATTGAGAATATGCTCACAGTTGAAACTGACTACAGCCTTCCTAAAGAGTTAGGAATGCTCATCGATATTAAATTGAAAGGAGTTGCAATAATGGACTTTCACAAAAGTGACGAAATAATTGAGATTGGCTATAACACAACACTAAAACTCATTGAAGGTCTTAAAAGCAGAGTCCCTCGAATGGTTTCATCGGAACAGATACTCAAAAAAAGATTAGACTTTAGAGTTCAAACCATTCCTCTTAGATTTAAAAACATCTACTTTAGGGGAGAGAACTTAGAGAAGAGTGAAGAAGATTTTATAACAAAAACTATTAAAGATAATAGCGAAGGGATTACAGATTTTGAAGATCTCAAAAGAGGTTTTTACAGAGTAGTAGCTACAGGAAATATAAGTACAATGTATCCAGAAGCCTTGCTTACAGAAGACTCCCTTTTTAATCTATACCTTAGAGTTACTAAGACCCCCCCTCTTAAGTTAACTATAGGTGGGAACATCTCTTCTTCTTCTCTTAATCAGGGATATATAGGTGTTCAATATAATCAGTTCTCGGCAAATCCTTGGCGAGCAACAGCCGATTTTAATTTAGGTAGATATTACTCGGGGCTAAATCTTGCATTTAGGCAAGATATTGGCATTAAACCTCTTTGGTTTTACGAGGCGCAATTTACAGTCCATCGTTTCGATTATTTTGGAGGAAGTCAAAAAGCATTTTTCGCAAATAGGGTACCCAGTAATATTCAGGAATCAGAGTTATTTACTACTTTGAGTGTGGGAACTCCAATAAACATTGAAAAAAGCATCCTTGCAAAAATGAATGTTTATATAGGTGCAAATTTATACGAATATTACCAAAAAGATAATTTTACATCTTACGATATTCCCGACCGCACAAGATTTACATACATCTCTCCCACCTTAAATGTTGAACGTAATACAACAAATTACAAACAATACCCAACAGAGGGTATAATTCAAGAATTTTCTTTTAGATATTCTTATATATCTGAAATCTATAGGCCTGGAAGCACTTCGCCAAATACTTTTGAAAATCGTAGTAATCACAACACTGTTTCTGCTAAATTATACTCAGAGCGATACTATAATCTATCTAACTTTTTATCGTTAGGTGTTACTCTAAACTTAACTCTTTCTAATAGGACACATATGGGTGATAAAATCTCTACATTACTCTATATGCCAGCCTATCAACCGAACCCACATAGTGAGACTCTTTTATTAAATAAATATAAAGCCCCTTCATTCCTAGGAGTTTCTATAGCTCCTATACTAAAGATTTCTAGCTCTATCTTTGTGCATCTGCAAGGATCTTACTTTCAGCCATACATGCAATTAGAGAACACGCCTAATGGAGAGGTAATATATAGTAAGAATTTCCCACGAGGTAGTTTTATGGGACATTTTGCTATTGTTTGGCAATCTCCAGTAGGCCCAATATCACTCTCGGCAACCTACTATGAGAAAGATCAGGTTAAGTGGTACCCTCAATTTAATATTGGCTATCAAATATTTAAAACTAAAGCTCTTGCAAATTAATTATAACCCCTATGAGTGCCAATCCTTTAAAAAAATTAGCAGGAGAAACAGCCATATATGGTTTTAGTACAATATTTGCTAGAGTTATAAACTTTGTATTTGTTCCTATTTATACCTATACTCTTACCACTCAAAGCTACGGTATAGCTACAGAATTTCTTGCATATATTGCTATTTTACAAGTGCTATTTACACTTGGGCTAGAGACAGGTTGCTTTCGTTTTGCTAACAAAACTGAAAACCCAACCAATGTCTTTTCAAATGCTCTTATCACTACCACACTCCTATCTGGTCTCTTTTTTGTTTTAATGACAATCTTTTCCAAGGAGATAGCTACATGGCTTGGATATAAGGAGTATAGTTTTGTAGTAATATATGTCTCTGCTATTCTTATGATGGACTCTATAACTGCAATATTATTTGCCAAATTAAGGTTCGAGAATAGACCCATTAAATTTGCACTCTTTAAAAGCATAAAAATATTGAGTGAAACATTGTTTAATATTTTACTCTTTTTTGTAGTCCCAGCTTTTCTTCTGAGAGATCCAAGTTCTTTATTAACCTCATTTATATCCAAAACGCCCGATTTTACATATATCCTTTTTGCAATTTTTCTTAGTGCAATAGTTTCTGTAGTTATTTTTATTCCAGATATCATTAAAATCAAAATTAGATTTACGTCTAAGTTATGGAAAGAGATGATGTTATACTCTTTGCCCATTATGATAGCAGGGCTGCCTGGTATACTAAATGATTTTATAGACCGCCCTCTGTTTCGTTTTTTTTCTCCTGAGGGAGTGAGTTGGGAATCTAGTCTTGGAGTATTCCAGGCAGGAGTAAAAATCTCTATGCTCATGATGCTGTTTATACAGATGTTTCGTTTTGCTGCCGAGCCTTTCTTCTTTGCAAGAGAATCAGAAAAAGATTCAAAACAGCTCTATGCAAAAGTGATGGAACATTTCACAGCATTTGGGATGCTTATTTTCTTAGGTATTATTTTCTATATAGATATACTTCAATATCTCATTGGAAGAGATTTTAGAGAGGGGCTTTCAATAGTTCCAATTATGTTATTTTCATATCTATTGTTGGGGATCACCTTCAATGTCTCTATGTGGTATAAATTGAGCGGAAAAACTAAATATGCAATAATTATAACCGCATGTGGGCTTCCTGTTACTCTTGCAATCAATATGTTATTTATGCCCATATTTTCTTATCATGCAGCAGCATGGGCACATTTTTTTAGCTATCTAGCTATGTTATTAGTGAGCATATACTTAGGAAACAAGCACTACCCTATTCCTTATAAATGGAGTAAAGTTGCAGGTTATATCTTTTATGGGCTTGCTATGTACGGTCTAATATTAATAATCCCAGAGAGTAATCTCTTTATAAAATATTTTATAAGAACATTTTTAATTCTTATCTATATTATAACATATTTAAAAATTGAGAAAATATCTATATGGAAATTAAAATTTTAAATCACTCCAAATTTGATCTACCAAACTATGCTACTCCACAATCTGCTGGTATGGACTTAAGAGCAAATACCACAGAAACTATAGTTATCAAACCACTCCAAAGAGTCTTAGTCCCAACAGGGCTTCACATACAGTTACCACAAGGATACGAAGCACAAATAAGGCCTAGAAGTGGGTTAGCCATTAAACATGGAATAGGGCTTGTAAATAGCCCAGGAACAATAGATGCCGACTATAGAGGCGAAATTAAAATAATAGTGGTTAATCTCTCAAATGAAGAATTCACTCTTAATCCTGGCGAGAGAATAGCTCAAATGATAATCTCTAAATATGAGAAAGCGACTCTAATAGAGTGCAAATTTTTGGACGAAACAGAGAGAGGAGAAGGCGGATTTGGATCTACTGGCAAACAATAACCTTAATTAAATCTAATTTGAACGATATATATAAAATGAGAACTCAATCTAATCTATACAGCATAACCAATCTATATAACCTATTTCTAAACTCTACAGGTATTTGTACAGATAGTAGGCAAGTTACTCCAGGATCTCTATTTTTCGCATTAAAAGGAGAAAATTTCGATGGGAACTTATTTGCAAAGCAAGCATTGGAAAGTGGCGCTATGTGTGCAGTAGTAGACGATATTAATATATGTGATAATGAAAGGTATATTCATACAAGCGATGTATTAAAGTCTCTTCAAGATTTAGCAAAGCACCACAGGAAACAGTTCCCAATACCAGTAATAGCACTAACAGGATCAAACGGAAAAACTACCACAAAAGAGTTAATCTCAAAGGTTTTATCTACAAAATACAAAGTCTTGTCTACTGTAGGCAATCTTAACAACCATATAGGCGTCCCTCTTACTTTATTAAAAATAGACAATACTACAGAGGCAGCAGTTATTGAAATGGGGGCCAGTGCACCAGGAGAGATTGAAATGCTTGTAAATATAGCACAGCCAGTAGCAGGGTTAATTACAAATGTAGGCAAAGCCCATCTACTGGGGTTTGGCTCATTAGAAGGAGTTAAAAAGGCCAAAGGAGAGCTATACGATTTCCTTGAAAAAAATGGAGGTGTAGTATTTTATAATAGCGACGATTCTCATTTACAAGAGATGATATGCTCTAGAAAAGAGATGATTTCATTACCATATGGTAATGAAAAATCTAAAATAGAAATCCTTAAAACCAGCTCTTCTAATCCTTTTTTGAATATAAAAATAGAAAATAGCGAAACAATAAAGACTCATCTTATTGGAGATTATAATACCTATAATGTATTAGCTGCTCTTGCAGTAGGAGATTATTTTGGAACAGATAAAGTACTTTCAAGAAAGGCAATTGAATCATATATCCCATCTAATAACCGGTCTCAACTTATTGCTGGACTAGACAATACACTTATTGTAGATGCATACAATGCAAATCCAACTAGCATGAAAGCTGCTCTGGCTAACTTTATGACAATTGTAGCCAAATCGAAAGGTGTTATTCTAGGAGATATGCTCGAACTTGGGCAAGAGTCCAAAGAAGAACACCACGCTATTCTAAAGCTAGTAGAAAAAATGGATCTTAACTATATATTTATTGTAGGGAAAGAATTTGAACAAGCTGCAAAAGGATATAAATACTTTGAAGAAAAAGCTATTTTTAAGAGAACTTCCCTAGAGTTAAAAGAATATTTATGTAGAAACAAAATAATAGAGGCAACATTATTAATTAAAGGATCAAGAGGTACTAGGCTAGAAAATATTTTAGACCTTTTTATTTAATCTTCTCTCCTATATTAATAAATTTTAGGTTCTTTCCAGATAAGAAAAAAGCAAAAACGATACTCCCTCTATAGATAGAGTTTATTTTTACAGAGGTGAGTTTTGTATCTCTTTTAATCTTCTTCTTTAGAGTCCAAAACTCTTTATGTGCATTCCAAACACTTTTAAAGAATTCTCTTTTACCTTGAAGAAGATATAAGAGAGCCGAGGCAGAATCCATCATAACTCTTAACGTTAAAACAAACCACAAACGATTGTTTGGCAGGTTCTTGTAGAGCATCAAAAGATTATTTCTATAATTAAACAACAGCTTTCTGGGGGAGTTGTTAGGTAAAGTTCCCCCTCCTACATGATATATCACAGACTCCGGGAAAATCCATACCTCCCAACCAATAAGCTTTGCTCTCCAACATAAATCTATCTCTTCCATATGAGCAAAGAAATTATCGTCGAACCCACCTAGTTCATGAAACAAAGAAGAGCGAATCATAAATGCGGCACCAGAAGCCCAAAAAATTTCTCTTTCACTATTGTATTGAGCAATATCTACCTCTATATTTGATAAAATTCTGCCCCTACAAAAGGGATATCCCAAAACATCTATAAAGCCTCCCGAGGCACCGGCATATTCAAAGCTACTCCTATCAAATGCCGATTTTATTTTTGGCATACATATACCTGCCTTTGGCATCTTATCCATAGAGTCTATTAGAGGCTCTAGCCACCCCTCTGTAACCTCTACATCTGAATTAAGAAGTAGATAATACTCAGACTCTATTTGCTTAAGAGCTCTATTATAGCCACCTGTAAAACCGTAATTTTCTTGAAATTCAATGAGTCTAATTTGAGGATAGTGAATTTTTAGCCATTCCCGAGAACCATCGGTAGAATTATTATCTGCTATAACTATAGAAACATAAGGAATAGAGCTTTTTTTAATAAGCTTACTCAAAAATCTTTCTAGGTAATGCTTCCCATTCCAGTTTAATATGACAATAGCTAGTTTAGACACCTCATTTATTTTTGTCAAAGATAATTAAAAGAGGATTAAAGGTGAAATCTAAATCCAAGCTCAAATTTAAATTGTAGAGGCTGAGAAGTTCTAATGCTCAACGGCTGGTTATTGTCAAAATAATATGCAACTGAAGGATCGAAGTAGACGCCTGCGTAGTCACTAGCTGCAATCTCGATACCAAGACCACCAATTGCAGACCACTGCATTCCATCTATACTTTTCCCATGGGTTCTTCTAACTCCATTTTCAGAAACTCTATAAAAAGCATATAATCCTTTTTCTAAAGTAACACCACCTATAGCATACAATCTAACATTATCTTTCTGCATAATATTGACATACATATTAAGCGGCATTCCAATATAATGTAGGGTTTGCTGCATTTCTCTAGTTTCTTGGCGAGAAAGTGCATCATAATGAGAAAAAAGCATTGTATAATTTAAACCCAAGCCAACAGATAATGATTTTGACAATGGCATTTGTACTTGAACACCCACCGATAAAGGCATAAGGAATTTAGTATTAGAGATCACTTCTTGAGGCACAGCAGCTTTTTGGATAGTAGGAACTACATCATTGGGTGCAAGCCCATTATTTGCCTGACTCATAGCCATTAAAGAAACAGAATTACTCCCAGTAGAAGGTGACAAATTGGTAGCAAAACCCACTTTAGGCGAGTTTTTCTTTCTATAAACTTTCCTATAGTCTTCTACAGGAGGATAGAGAAAACGTGTAGTATTGGTAGTTTTATCTATTTGTTTTTCAATCTCTACCCTCTCCACTTTGGACTCTTCAGTTACCTCCTCTATTCGCTCTACTAATGTCTCTTCCTTTTGTTCAATTAAAGCTTCATTGATTACAGCTATCTTCTCTTCTAATTTTATTTGGCCCAATAATTTTGAATGATTTACATCTTTTATATAATGAACCACCTCTTCTATATATTGTTCCTTATCTATTTGAGGGTGTTGAATAACAACATTAGCCACTACCTCTTCCTGGGCAACAACTTTCACAGAATCACTAGAGTTGTAGCTAGTTTTATTTAGCATCAACAAAAGCAATAGAGAGGCAGCAACAGCAACTGAAGAGTAAAAACCTCTTCTAAAAAATATTTTTTTGGGTTTTGCCTTGTGAATGAGAGAAGACTCTATCATATCCCACGAACCAACTGGTGGCACCTCTGTGTGCACCTCCATTAATTCGCGTATTTTCTTGTCAAACTCTTGATTATTCATCTTATTCACAATATCTGCTCTTACTCACTATATACTTTCTCTCTTTAATTTATCTTGAAGCCATGTTCTAGCCCTACTTAGCTGAGATCTTGAACTTCCTTCTGTTATCTTTAACTCTTTCGCTATCTCTTGGTGGCTATATCCTTCAATAGCATACATATTAAATACTGTTCTAAAACCTACTGGCATTGAGGCAATTAGCCTTAACAACTCTTTTGAGTTAATACTATCTAAGGTATCTATAGGGGCAGATAACTCTATGGAAACATCACTTAATTCGTCAGTGAATTTAAGAACGTCTCTCTTTCTTAAAGTCATAAGCGCAGTGTTAATAAAAATTCTTCTAAGCCATCCTTCAAAAGAACCTGTGCCGTTGTAACTCTCAATTTTTTCAAAGACTGTAATAAAACCATCATGTAAAATATCCATAGCACGTTCTCTTTCGCCTACGTATCTAATACATACCGTAAGCATCTTGGGAGAGTACAACTCATAAAGAACTCTTTGTGCTCTTCTGTCATTTTTGACACAAGCACTTAATAGTTCCTTATCGTCGGAAAATTCCTTTTGCGTAGTCATTCACAGTGTTTATAAGATGCAAAATAGTAATAATTCGTTGCATCAGAAATAAAAAGATATCAACAATATTGACAACATTGGATTGATATTTGTAAAGGTAGGAATTTAATTAACTTTGTAATAAACTAATACAGTACAGATGTTTTCTCCACACACCATTATGAAATACCAAAGATATATCACATTGATTGTTGTACAATTTCTTTTTGCATTATTCTCTATTTTAAATGCACAAACAGACAACGCAAGTAATTTAGCAACATATTTAGAAGCACTTAAAAATTATAATATTGGAAATGAAGAGTTAGCAGAGAAACAGTTTTTGGAAATAGCAGCCAAAGATAAAAACAACGATGCTGTGCTTTTTTACCTAGCAACTATAAATTTAGATCATAATAATATAGATAAAGCAAGAGGGTATATGATTTCAGCTTTAGAGATAGATCCTAAAAATAGTTGGTACAAAAATCTATTAGCTAAAATTTATTCTTTTAAAAGAGAAGATGATAAAGCAATAAAACTATACAACGAATTAAGAGATGAACACCCGCTCCAAAGCGAACTATATGACGAACTTATAGAACTTTATATCCAAAAGAAAAACTTTGCTAAAGCAAATGAAATACTTGAAGATGTAGAAAAATCCATAGGAATAAATGAAGCCACTGCGCTCACACGTTTCAACCTTTTGATATTCCAACAAAAACAAGAAGAGGCATATAGATATCTAGAAGAATTTGATAGCCAGTATGGTACCCCAAGGACATCAACAATAATTGGAGATAATTATGCAGCAGGGCAAAAAGACACTCTTGCGCAGCATTATTACTTGAAAGCCCTAAGTTTAGCGCCCGACTACCAACCTGCAAGTTTTGGTTTAGCAGAGATTTATCGTATTCAGAGCAAATTTGATCTCTATTTTGCAAGGATGTATTCTTTTATGAAAGATCCCAATGTAGATTCTTTTATGAAAACCAGTTATATGACTCAAATTCTTGGGAATATAAATTTTACTCAAACCTTCTTGCCACAGATAGATTCCATTATGAATAACATGTACAGTGCGCACCCTCAAGATAGTTCTGTGGCATATAGTTATTCTATCTTTCTTGTGCAAACAGACAATAGCAGCCAAGCCCTTGAGGTTCTTTCTAAAAACTTGCAATTATACCCTCAATCTGTAGAAGCCCATCGCCAATTTCTCTCATTGATATATTACTTAGAAATGTGGGAACCTATGGTAAGAAAAAGTGAAGAGGCACTGCTAATATTCCGGAACAATACAGATTTCTTACAACTTAAAGGAATAGGGTTGCTCCAAATGGGCAAACTCCAAGAATCAATTGCAACTTTCAAAGAAATTCTTAAATACTCTCAAAAAGATAGCACAACAACAGTGAATACACTTACTACTATTGGTGATTTAAGCTATCAAGCAGGAAACAACAAAGAGGCATATAAATATTACGAAAAGACAATTAAAAAAGAACCAAATCACCTGCCTGCCCTTAATAACTATGCATACTATCTTGCTCTAGAGGGGAAAAACTTTAAAAAGGCCTATAACATGAGCAAGGTTACAATAGAAAAGGAACCCAATAACCCTACATACCTAGATACCTTTGCATGGATACTACATCTTAGAGGTAGTAACATTGAGGCAAAAGCAGTATTTAAACACGCAATGCTGTATGGAGGTAAAGAGAGCGCTGCCATTCTAGACCACTATTCTCATGTTCTATTTGAATTAAAGGAGTATGACCTTGCCTATCTTTACTGGGGTCAAGCTCATAAATTAGATCCAGAATTGGGTATCGCAACAAAAGTTGAAGAGCTTAAAAAAACAATAAACTCTAAATAACTAAAAGCAAGATACTTGAATGAAAAAGATCTTTTTAATCACTCTTTTTATTGCAATAACCTCAATTAGCTTGTTTGCGCAGAGTATCTCTGAACAAACAAAAATGAGAGAGGCTATAGAAAGAGAGATTATTTTACTTGACAAGCAACTTCTTACAAACAAGTCTCTACAAAAAACAAGCACAAAGGAGTTAAGCTTTATTCAACAGAAAATCACAAATAGAAAAAAACTATTATCTCAGATAGAAGTAGAAATTGCCTTTATAGATAGAGAGTCTAGTCAAAAACAAAAAGAGGTAGAACAACTTAAGTCAGAACTAGACAAGCTCAAGGAGAGATATGCGCATCTTGTTTACAGCTCCTATAAAAATAGAGACAAAACAGTATGGGTACTCTACATTTTAGCGAGTAAAAATATAGAACAAGGCTATAGAAGATGGAGTTATCTTCGTAGCTATTCTGGAGCATTAAAAATAAGTGCAGCATCTATAAGAGAAAAGAGCGAAGGGTTGCAAAAAGAGATGGCCAAATTAGCTATTATGAAAGAGCAATCTATGAGTATGAAAAAGCAGAGAGAACTAGAATACCGATCTCTTGCACTAGAAGAAAAGAAATCAAAAGGAATTGTTTCTCAACTTTCCAAGAAAGAGAAGGAGTTTCGTAAGCAAATAGAGAATAAAAGAAGAGAGGTTGAGCGACTCAATCGGGAGATAGAGCGTATCTTGGCAGAAGCTACCAAAGAGAAGGGTCAAGCTGGTGCAGAAGAGATAGCAGCTGCACGAGTTCTTTCCAATAAATTTGAGAACAATAAAGGGAAATTACCATGGCCAGTAAAAGAGGGAGTAATAATTGAATCTTTTGGCCAGCACAACCACCCCGTCTTTAAACATATAAAACTACCTTTTAACAATGGAGTCAATATTTCCACTTCTTTAAATGCACAAGTTTTGGCCGTCTTTGACGGAGTTGTAAAGCAGATTCTTGTAATGCCTGGCTACAACCAGTGTGTACTAGTGCAACACGGTAACTACTATACCTTTTATACCAAAATAGAGAGAGTGAGAGTAAGTACAGGAGACAAATTAACCACAGGCCAAATTATTGGAACTCTTGCCGAAAGTGAAGGGAATTCAGTACTCCATTTCCAACTATGGAACGGAACAGTCAAACAAAATCCAGAAGAGTGGATCTCACTTTAAAACTAGTCTATATTAGCTTTAATATATAAAACTACTACCACCTATAAATTCTCTTAACACAGATGTAGGAGGCACAAGAGCAATCTCCGATGGTTGTAACTCTTTTATATATGAAAGGAATTTTAGTAGCCTAATACTCTCTATTGATGCGGGAGAATTTGGAGGTATTCTTCTGAGCAAAGGTTCTGCATAGTATTTTAGTAAAGGTAGCTCATATAAAAGTGCCGAGTTAAACATAATGTCGGCATTTTCCTGATAAGGGAAAATGTTATTTATCTCTCCTCTTCTAACACTTGGCCAACGCATAATTGTACTCTCGGGATTCATCCCTCTAAAATTACCATCTCTTACAATCCTGCGTAGTAATCTCGAATCCGATGTAGATATATTATTATTTTCGTCTAAAGACAATGAAGTTAGGGCCGAAGCGTATATCTTAAAAAGCTTTTCCTTTGGTATATGAGAAGTAAGTTTAGGGTTAAGACCATGAATTCCCTCCATTATAAGAAGGTCCTTTTCTCCTAAAACTAGTTTATCTCCCGGGAATGTTCTTTTCCCCGATGCAAAATCAAATTTTGGTAAATCTATACTCTTCCCTTCAAACAAGTCATTTAATTGCTCATTTAAAAAATCTACATCTAATGCTTCAAGTACTTCAAAGTCATAATTTCCATCGGCATCTATAGGGGTTTTATCCCTATCTACAAAGTAATTGTCCATCTCTATAATTACAGGATTCAAACCCAAAACTTTTGCCTGCAATGCAACCCTTTTAGACGTAGATGTTTTCCCACTACTAGATGGGCCTGCAATTAGTATTAGTTTTACTTTCTCTTTACGCTTGTAAATCTCGTCTGCAATAAGAGTGTATTTCCTCTCATGTAGTGCTTCCGATAGTTGAATAAGCCAAGGGGCCTTCCCCTTCATAATAGCATCATTAATAGATGCAACACTATGAGCTCCAACAATACTACACCAATTAGAATACTCTTTAAACACTTCAAAAAGCTTGTATTGATAAGGAGATCTAACTATTGTGTAAGGGTTAGTAATAGATGGTGTTCTTATAACTACTCCTTGACTAAAAGCTTCTATATCCCAAATAGATATAGCACCAGTAGATTGTGTAAGAGGGCCATAAAAGTGATCTGGATAGCCATCTAAAAAGTAAACTGTTGTAAAGAACTTGCCTCTTAACTCATTTAAAAAAGCTTTCTCGGGTCTATTATTTGCTCTAAACATTTTAACAGCCTCTTCTGTCCTAATCTTCTCTCTAGTAAAAGGCAGGTTGGCATCTATTATCTCTTGCATTCTATTTTTGATGGAGTGCAATTGATCTTCAGATATGGAAATTGGTATAGGAGTACCATCTTCTTGCGGGTGTAGTTCTCTAATTTCGGCATACATTCCACTCTGTAGGTTATAATCAATAACCATAGAATATTTTGGAAAAAGTTCTGCAACAGCTTTTTGAAAAATAAAATTTAATGATCTAGAATAAGTACGTGCTCCATCGCTATCTGAAAAGTCTATAAACCTTACATTATGAGGAATGTATACAGGAAACCCTAACTCTTTTAGCTGATTATCTACTATTGCAGCAAGAATTGGCCATCTAAGTTTTACACCGCAAATCTGAGCAAATTGGCTTAAAGAGGTGCCTGGTTCGCATTTAAATGTTTTATTTAAATTCTCGCAATATACTTTTATCATATATTTAGTTTTAACGTATTAATAATCGCTACAAATAGCTCCCTGTTACAGATGCTTTACTTTTTCTTATCTGCTCTGGAGTTCCGTGTGCTACCACTCTTCCTCCCTTTGCTCCACCTTCGGGGCCCATATCAAAAATATAATCTACAGTACGTAAAACATCAAGATTGTGCTCAATAATTAGAACTGTATTGCCTTGGTCTACTAGCTTTTGAAGCACTTCCAGTAAAACTCTAACGTCTTCGAAATGTAGTCCTGTAGTTGGCTCGTCTAAAATATAAAAAGAGTTTCCAGTAGCTCTTTTAGAAAGTTCGGCCGCAAGTTTCACCCTCTGGCTCTCGCCTCCACTTAAAGTTGTAGAAGATTGACCAAGCTTTACATAGCCTAAGCCAACTTCATCTAATGCTTTAATTCTTTGAACAATATGTGGGATATGTTCAAAAAAGAGCAATGCTTGAGAAATAGTCATTTCTAGGACATCATATATTGACTTACCTCTATATTTAACTGCGAGAGTATCAGGAGTATATCGTTTTCCATTGCAACTCTTGCAATGAACATTAACCGCTGGCAAAAAGTTCATCTCAATAACTTGAACTCCTGCACCTTTACACTCTTCACAACGCCCACCTTTTACATTAAAAGAAAATCTTCCCGGTTTGAACCCTCTAATTTTTGCATCGGGAGTTTCTCCAAACAGTTTTCTTATATCAGAAAAAACGTTCGTATAGGTGGCAGGATTGCTTCTTGGTGTACGACCTATTGGGCTTTGATCTATTTCTATAAGTTTATCTATGTTATCTATGCCCTCTAAGGAACTATATGGCAGAGGCTTATAAAGGGATCTATAGAAATGATTGCTGAGTATTGGCATAAGAGTTCCATTAATAAGTGAAGATTTACCACTTCCACTAACCCCACTCACACCAATAAAACATCCTAGTGGAATCTTAATACTCACGCCTTTAAGATTATTCCCAGTAGCTCCTTTTATCTCTAAAAACTTACCGTTGCCAGGTCTCCTTATTTTAGGCTCCTCTATGTTTTTAATTCCTCTAATATAATCTATCGTAAGAGAGTTCATAGATGCAATCTGCTTTAAATCCATCTTATCTATTTCACTAGGCTCTCCCGAAAAAAGAACTCGGCCACCCTTTTCTCCTGCTCCAGGCCCCATATCTATTAGCCATTCGGCACTAGTAATCATCTCTTGGTCATGCTCTACAACCATAATTGAATTTCCCTCATCTCTTAATTTCCTTAAGGATTCAATTAGTTTGCGATTATCCCTTTGATGAAGTCCAATACTGGGTTCATCTAAAATATAGAGCACATTTACCAATTTAGAGCCTATTTGAGTTGCTAAACGTATTCTTTGACTCTCTCCTCCACTCAAGCTTCTTGTGCTTCTATTGAGTGAAAGATAGTTTAACCCAACATCTATCAAAAAACCGATTCTATCTGTCAACTCTTTTATAACGTCTCTTGCAATTAACTTTTGTCTTTTATCTAGTTTTTCTTCTAATGCAGCAACCCAATCATAAAGGATATCTATATCCATAGAGGTGATCTCAGAAATATTCTTGCCGTCTAATTTAAAACTAAGAGAATCTTCTTTAAGGCGAGTTCCATTACAGACTGGGCATAATATCTCTTCTACGAATCTTTGTTTTTTCTGAATAAGATCTTCACTATCATTATCGCTCTGCTCAATCATAGCAATAACACCAGAGAAACTCATCATTTGAGGTGCAAAAGAGCTAGATAATGAAGTACTTCCACTTATTCTTATAAGTTCGTCCGATCCATAAATAATAAGATTTAGTGCATCTTCTGGTATATCTTTAATTGGATCGCGAAGTGAAAATCCATATTTTTTTGCAATGCCCTCTAATTGAGCAAAAAGTAGAGTATTCCTTGAAGCACCAAGTGGAGGAATTCCACCGTTAGCAATAGAGATAGTGTCGTCTGGTATAACCTTAGAAAGATCGGCTTTAGCTATCATTCCCAGGCCTTTACAGTGAGGGCAAGCACCTTGGGGTGAATTAAATGAAAAAGTGTGGGGGGCTGGTTCTGTATAAGAGATACCGCTTGCTGGGCACATTAAATTTTTACTAAAATGCCTGAGTTTATCTGTCTCTAATGAGAGTACTGCCAAAGAACCCTTCCCATGATAAAGAGCACTAAGAACAGATTCTCTAACTCTTGGTTCACTTTTATCGTTAGGAATAATTTTATCAATTACCAGTTCAATAAAGTGAGATTTATATCTATCTAAAGGTTCTATAGATGCAAGGTCAAAAAGTGCCCCATCTACTCTTACCTGCATAAATCCTTTTTTTGTTAAGTTCTCGAAAAGATCGCGATAATGCCCTTTTCTTCCTTTAACTAATGGCGAAAGTAAAAGAGAACGCTGCTCTTTATACTCGTCCATTATGAATGACACAATTTGAGTATCGGTATATTTCACCATCTCTTCTCCCGTTATAGGAGAATACGCTTTGCCAGCGCGAGCATAAAGAAGTCTTAAAAAATCGTATATCTCTGTTATGGTTCCCACGGTAGATCTAGGGTTTTTCCCTGTAGTTTTTTGTTCAATAGCTATTATAGGACTTAACCCAGTAATACTATCTACATCGGGTCTTTCAAGGGCACCCATAAATTGGCGAGCATAGGCCGAAAGCGTATCCATATATCTTCTTTGTCCCTCGGCAAAAATAGTGTCAAAAGCAAGGGAAGATTTACCACTCCCACTAAGGCCTGTTACAACAACAAGCTTTCCAGTTGGAATAGATACATTTATATTTTTAAGATTATGAACTCTCGCCCCTGTTATCTCTATACTCATATTTTAATTTACTCAACGATTCTATGAGATATTATCTCTTTTCTCTGAATTCTTTTGTTGGAATTTGAACAACATAGGTTCTATTTTGACGATTATCTAGTTGGTTGGCCCTTATCCACTGATTATAAATCTTAATAATTTTAAAATTTGTATTATGCTTTATAGCAAATTCAGACCAATTTGGTACCGCTCCCTTTACCTCTACCTCGTAATACTCAAGTTCTGGATATAAATCTTGTTCAGATAGATTAAAACCATATTTCTCTCTATCGTTCAATAATATTTTAAAGGCAATCGCACGAAAAACATAACGCCCAGTCTCTTCTACAAACTGTGTATCGTAGTAATTTGCTTGAGCTTGAATATCCATTCTATAACGAACATTTTTGAAGCCAGTATTATAAGAGGCTGCAGCCATTGCCCACGATCCAAATTCTATATATGCTTTTTTAAAATAGGCTGCTGCTGCTCTAGTAGATTTCTCTATATGGTATCTTTCGTCAACTTCACTATCTACAACAAGACCAAACTCCTTAGCTGTTGCGGCAAGAAATTGCCAATATCCCGCTGCATTTGCAGGAGAAACAACTGGCTGTAAGCCACTCTCTGCTATACATATATAATATAGATCTTCGGGAACACCTTCTTCTTTTAAAATCTTCTTAATTTGCTTTCCGTATCTATTGTCTAGCTGCATAATATAGATCATAGTACCATGAAAATAAGATAGTCCTGTAACCTCTCTCTTAAGTGATTCTCGAACATCGAAATATTCTAAAGGGACTTTTTCACCTGCAAAAGTGACCTCGGTTGGAATTGGAGGGATTCTTATATCTTGAATAAATTGACTTGAAGATCGTAATTCTTCGGAATCTGCACTGGAACAAAAAGTCAACAATGGAATTAAAATAACAAGAAAACGATTGAATGAAAATTTCATGGGTAATAATTATTCGTAACGTAAAAAGGGATTAGATGCAAGCTCCTTGCCTATTGTAGTGTATGGGCCATGACCTGGATACACTCTAAAATCATCTCCCAATTTAACTATTTTATTAAGTAAACTATTCATCAATTGGTCATAGTCTCCTCCTGGCAAGTCTGTGCGGCCAATACTTCCAGAAAATAGGGCATCACCTGTTATCACAATCTTATCTTCATTGTTATAAAAACATACTCCCCCACGGGTGTGGCCTGGAGTGTACATCACATTTAAATGAGAGTTCCCAAAATCAATTATGTCTCCTTCTTCAATATCAATAGTATCCAATGGAGGCTGTTCAATGCTATATCCAAACATCTCACTATGCGTAACAGCTCTTTCTAAATGAGGTTTATCATATGGGTGAATATGAGTTTTAAGCGACCATCTTTTGGCAACAAATGCACTACCCATTATATGATCGAAGTGGCCATGTGTATTAAGTAGTTTTACTGGCTTAAGAGCACTCTCTTCTATAAATTTTTCTAATCTCTCTTTTTCACTATCAGTATGACAGCCTGGGTCTATAATCACACATTCGTTTGTGTCATCCCAAAGCACATAAGTGCACTCTCTTAAATCGTTAAAATAAAAAGTCTTAATCTGTATCATCTTAAAATAAATTATCTAATTAAATAATATGCAATTATTTACCTGTAGTACCTTCCAACATAGGAACAAAGTTATAATAGCCATGTTCACTTTTTTCGAAATTTTCTTCAGATATCCTATCTATCACTACCATACTCTGTGTTTTTTCTCCTACAGGAATTACCATTCTACCCCCCACAGCAAGCTGTCTAAGTAACTCTTGAGGTACTTCTGGAGCTCCACAAGTTATTAGTATTCCCTTAAATGGAGCAAACTGAGGCAACCCTGCAAAACCATCTCCATGAAATAACAGTGGAGAGTGATAATCTAATTTTACAAGATTTTTTTGACCTAGAATATAGAGCGATTTTTGTCTCTCAATGCTATACACCCTAAATCCTAACTCTGTAAGAATTGCTGTTTGATATGCACATCCTGTACCAATTTCTAATACCTTATCGAATTTATTAACTTTTAGATGTAATAAATGGCTCTGCATAGCAACAGTATAGGGTTGAGAAATGGTCTGTTTTGCACCAATGGGTAATGGTTTATCTAGATAAGCCAAATGATCTAGGCCATACTCAACAAACATGTGTCTTGGCACTTTAGATATAGCATCAATAACTCTTTTATCGAAATTAAATTTTTCTAAAAGTTGTAAAACAAGCTGCCTTCTCCTACCCTTGTGTAATAAACTGTCTAACATAGGGCAAAATTAAGAAAATCTTTTAGTAATTTTGTAGTACAAGGGGCAGACCTAAAATTCAATTTATATTATGCATATCGCTATCGCCGGTAACATAGGCAGTGGAAAAACCACACTAACAAGACTTTTATCCAAACAATATAATTGGAATGCAAAATATGAATCGGTAGATACCAACCCATATCTTGCCGATTTTTATAACGATATGCAAAGATGGTCTTTCAACCTTCAAATCTATTTTTTAAAAGAAAGATTCAAAGGAATAGTAGAAATTCAGAGGGAGAATAAAAATGTAATCCAAGATCGCACCATTTATGAAGATGCCCGTATCTTTGCGCCGAATCTTCACACTATGGGTTTAATGAGCTCACGCGACTTTGAAAATTACAACTCATTATTCAATCTAATGCTATCCCTTGTAGAAGCACCCGATTTGCTTATATACCTACGCTCTTCTATTCCAAATTTGGTATCTCAAATACAAAAAAGAGGCCGAGAGTACGAAAGCGGGATTAGATTAGATTATCTACAGGGACTAAATGATAGATACGAAGAGTGGATTTCTAGTTACAAAGATGGAAAAATACTAATTGTAGATGTAGATAAAGTAAAATTCGAAGATTACCCAGAACATCTTAGCCAAGTAATAGACCGAATTGACGCACTACAAAACGGGCTTTTTTAAAATCTTACCTCCAATTTAGCTTCGGCATACACTTTACTTAAGCAATCCAGTGAAATCCCGAATTTGCTGCTTAGCAATTTTCCAACGTGGGATATCTATTTTTGGGCCTATAACCTCTACAACTTTAGCTGCTACAATTGAGCCCACCTCCCCACAATCTTTAAGAGAAAGGTCATGTGAATGAGCAAATAAAAAACCTGCTGCGTAGGCATCTCCTGCACCTGTTGCGTCTATGGTATTGGCAGGCCATGCTTTTATATAGTGATATTCATCTCCACTTTTTATCATAGAACCATCTTTCCCAATTTTCACAACAGCTATTTCACATATTTTTGCTATTTGGTCTAGAGCTTTTCTAGGCTCCATTTTTGTGAACATTTGGGCTTCCGTCTCGTTTGCAAACACAATGTCTACGTAGTTTTTTATTATCTCATGAAGAAAAGCATAGTTACTCTCTACAACATTATAGCTTGCCATATCTATAGATATTATCATTCCTGCTTCCTTTGCAAGTTCTACGGCTTTTCGCACTAAATCTTGATTTTGAACAAGATATCCCTCAATATGAAAGTAATCATGTCCTAAGAATTGTTCTATAGCAAGATCTCGAGGACCCATCTCTATGGAAGCACCCAAATAGACAGCAAAAGTTCTCTCGGCATTGGGAGCAGTAATAAAAACCATTGCCCTGCCCGATGCAGCTCTCCCTTTAAAAAGAGTAGATTTAATTCCATTTCTAGTTAAATCCGATTTAAAAAGAGAACCAAGTTCGTCATTACCTACCTTACCTATAAAAGAGGAGGGCATACCTAATACAGCAGTGGCAGTAATAGTATTTGCTGCAGAACCTCCTGCAACATACTGAACTCCCATAGGCTTAAGTGTTTCCCAAATTTTTTCTCCAGTCTCTTGATCTACATGTTGCATACTACCTTGTGGTAAATGAAACTTAGACAACAAATTATCGTTCTCTAAAACAGCTAATATATCTGTAAGAGCGTTACCTATCCCCAATATCGATTTCACTATAATTGCTTTTTAATAAATTGACTACTAAAGATGAAAGTTTTTACACTCTACAAAGTTCATATTTTTTTGTAGGTTTGCAAAAAAATTAGCTTAATGACTATCTGTAATACGTTAGACAGCTTTAACAATGCAATCTCCTGTTTTCCAAAAAATTGTAAAATAGGTTTTGTGCCTACTATGGGCGCTTTGCACCAAGGACACATATCACTTGTGCAAAAAGCAATGGAATATAGTAACCACATAGTGGTGAGTATTTTCGTAAATCCCACACAATTTAATAACTCAAATGATCTTGCCAGTTACCCACGAACAATTCAAAAAGATTGTGAAAAATTAGAAGCAGCTGGAGTGTCAATAGTGTTTATTCCATCTGTACAAGAGATATATCCAACAAAAGATAATAGAACTTTTAATCTAGCTGGCCTAGATAAAACAGGGGAAGGGCCGGGAAGACCAGGGCACTTTAATGGCGTAGTTCAAGTTGTTTCTAGGCTGTTCGATATTGTTAAGCCTAGTTATGCATTTTTTGGAGAAAAAGATTTTCAACAACTTGCAATAATCAAGCATATTACAAAAGATCTTAACTATCCAATAGAAATAATTGCCTGCTCAACTATGAGAGAAAACGATGGACTAGCTATGAGTTCGCGTAATTTACTTCTTAACTCCCAGCAAAGAGCTGCTGCCCCTTTAATTTATAGAACTCTTGTTCAAGCTGCTCAGAAAGTAAAAGAGCAAAGCCCAACGGCACAAAATTTGTTTGAACCAAGCGAGTTGGCCAACTGGGTTACTTCTCAAATAAATAGAAACCCTCTATTTACAGTAGAATATGCCCAAATTGTAGATTCTAAGAGCCTTTCACTACTAGAATCTTGGAGTGATTCCAATAGTGTTCAGCTATATGTAGCTGTACAGACAGGACCAGTAAGATTAATTGACAATATAAAATTGAAATAAGATGTTTCTGGAGATAATGAAGTCCAAAATACACCGCGCCCGTGTAACCGAAGCCAATTTGCATTACATAGGTAGTATAACTATAGACGAAGATCTTATTGAGGCAGCAGGATTGTACTCAAATGAAAAAGTTTCTGTTGTAAATATAAATAACGGGGAAAGAATTGAGACCTACGTTATTAAAGGAGAAAGAGGAAGTGGAAAAATAGGAATTAATGGTGCTGCTGCTCACAAATTTAGTGCAGGAGATCTTGTTATTATTATGTCTTATGCATTAATGACACCAGAAGAGACAGTAGGGTTTAAGCCTTCTGTCATTTTCCCCGATTCCGATACAAATAAAATAGTTTAATGAAGCGCCTCTACTCATCTATAAAATACATTCTATTACTAGGAGTTGCTGTTCTTCTATTGTGGGCTTCTTTCCGAGGAGTTCATTGGGAAGACTTTATTGCAGGTCTAAAAAGTGCAAATTACTACTGGATAGCAACTTCTATGACAGTAAGTGTGTGTGCTTTTTGGATTAGAGCTTTGCGTTGGAGATTAATAATGATGCCTCTAGGTATAAAAATAAAAAAAAGAGATGCATGGGATGGAATCAATATAGGCTATATAACAAACTTTGCTATTCCTAGGGCTGGAGAATTTGCTCGCTGCGGTGTAATTTCAAAAAAAACGGGACTGCCATTTGAAACTGTTGCTGGCACAGTGGTTCTTGAAAGAAGCGTAGATCTTATCTCGCTTATTCTTGTGACCTTCTCTGTTCTCTATTTCCAATGGGATAAATTTGGATCTTTTATTAATAGAGAAATCTTAGAATCTTTAGGCGAAAGACTCTCTTTTAGCTTTTTATGGATAATTATAGCATTAATTTTCGCTATAGGAGTTTTTTTATACATCGTATATTATTTTCGCAAAACCAATCCACTATTTAGAAAAATAGCCAATATAGCGAAAGGTGTTATTAATGGAATAATCTCTGGCTTTCGTATGCCTCAAAAATGGATGTTCCTTATTTATACAATTCTTATATGGCTGTGTTATTGGCTTATGAGCTATACAACCATCATGGCTTTTCCAGCTGCAGAAGCCCATGGGCTTGGCGCAGCCGATGCCCTTTTCCTTATGGTAATTGGAGGTTTAGGATGGGTTATTCCAGTTCAAGGAGGAATAGGAGCCTATCATTTTATAATTTCACTATCACTTGCTTCAATTTATGCAGTTGATCAAACCACAGGAGTTGTTTTCGCCACAATATCTCACGAATCCCAGGCAATAACAATGCTTATATGTGGGACATTATCACTTATTTCTTTTTACTTTAAAAAGTCTAAGCAATAACTACAAATATCTAACTCTTTTTGCTAATTTTGTTAGATAAGCAACATTACTCTTAATAGTTATGCCAAATAAAAAAATAAAATTTCATCTGTTTTTTGCATTATTTTTAATACTATCGACTTCTTTACCAACCGCATCATTAGGTCAAGTTAAAGACACAGTTAAAATGGTGCAAATGGTAAAACTTGAACCTTCTCACAAAATTCGTTTATCACCAAATACAGATAATTCTTATGGCCCAAATACCGATGTGTTCCTTATTATATCTTCTTTTAACCCAGACACACAAAGGACAAATGAATATATTTTAGATTTTGAAAAAGCTTTAGCCGTATCATATCCTAAAGACTATATAGTACTTGTAGAAGATCTTGCAGCAAAAAATTTTTCGGAAGATGCATTTACTTGGCAAAGTAAGACAGAAGCAGTAATTAATAAGTACCTAAATAAAAATTTAAAATATATTATTGCTATTGGACAAGAGGCTTGGGCATCACTAATAGTTCAAAACAATATCCCCGAAAACATCCCAATTTTTGGCACTTTTATTAGTTCTAATGGAATTAATCTACCAACAACATCAATAGACGAAAACTGGGAACCAGTGTGGATAAATTCCGCTCGTAAAGCAAGACAGCAACACCTTGCAGGTGGCAGTATTGTTACTTACAGCCCTTTTAAAAATGTTGAACTTATTCTATCGTACTTTCCTAAAACAAAAAACATAGCAATTTTAACTGACAATACTTACGGTGGGATTAGTGTTAAAGCTCACTTCGAAAGATCTACAGCCAAATTGCCTCAATTAAACTACATATATCTAGATAGTCGTCTTTATTACATGGGGCAACTCAAACAGAAAATAGAGGAACTACCTAAAGAAACAGCAATATTAGTTGGAACATGGAAAGTTAATAAAGATGGCCAATATTATATGCCCAACTCTTTAGAGTATCTTCTCTCTGTTAGACCAGAAATCCCTGTTTTTTCTTTAACAGGAACAGGTTTAGAAAGCGTTGCGATTGGCGGTTATATCCCCCTTTACACCCATTCAGCTGAAACAATTACTAACCAAATAATTAATTACCAAAAAGGGAATCTAGATTCTCTCAGATTTATTAACGATGGAGGTTTATATAGCTTCAACAATAAAAAGATTGAAGAATTTAATATTAAACCAGAATCGCTTCCTATTCACAGTAGGCTTGTTAATATAACCGATCCTAGAATTAAAGTATACCAAAATTATCTCTACATAATATCTGCTATAACTATAATTCTCTCTATTTTCATAGTTGCTCTATCTCTTTTATATAGACATAATAAGAAACTTAGACGTGAGCTAGAAAAAAATAGCAAAGAACTTATAGATGCAAAAGAGATGGCAGAAGAGAGCGATAGACTAAAAAGCGCATTTCTTGCAAATATGAGTCACGAAATTCGAACTCCCCTGAATTCAATTGTAGGTTTTTCGAATCTCTTAACACAAGATGACTTCCCTGCAGAGGAAAGAGACGAGATAAGTAAAATAATTGCACAAAACTCAGAATTACTATTGACTTTAATTACCGATATTCTAGATATATCTGGATTAGAAACGGGTAAAATGAAGTTTCTCTTAAAGGATGCTCACGTTAACGAGATTTGTAAGCAAGTAATGTCTACAACTGCATATATGAAAAAAGAGGGAGTAAATTATCTTTTTGTTCCTGGTGCCCAAGATCTAGTAATTAAGACAGATATTCATAGATTATCTCAAGTACTACTCAACCTTATTACAAACTCCAATAAATTTACAGAAAAGGGCTCTATAACTCTTACATATAGCATTTTAGATGGAAATATATTGCAATTTTCTGTGACCGATACAGGGATTGGAATTCCGGCCAACAAACATGAAAAATTATTTGAGAGATTTGGTAAACTAGACTCTTTTAAGCAAGGTAACGGCTTAGGACTAGCCATTTCTAAACAAATAATTACTCGCCTAGGCGGTAAAATATGGATAGATCCTAATTATACACCTGGTACAAGGTTTTATTTTACTCACCCTTTCTAGTTCATATATACTCCTTTTTAAATATGAAGAATACTATAGAAATATGCGCGGGATCTCTAGAGAGCTGTATTGCTGCAAAAAATGCAGGTGCACACCGAGTAGAACTTTGCAGTGCACTTAGTCTTGGTGGAATAACTCCTAGCTATGGAGTTATTGCACTCGCAAAAAAAGAGATAGATATAGATATTAATGTTTTAATAAGACCTAGGCAAGGTAATTTTCTCTACAGCAGAGAAGAGATGGAGATAATGAAAAAAGATATTGAAACATGCTCTAAACTCAAAGTAGCAGGAGTTGTTTTTGGATCGCTAGATAAATATGGCAATGTAGATTTAGAGTTTTGTAAACCGCTGGCTCAGTTAGCTAAATCTTTAAACCTCTCTTTTACCTTTCACAGAGCAATTGATGTAAGTGCAAATATTCTAAAATCTGTAGAAGATATTATATCTCTAGGAGCTCAACGGATTTTAACATCGGGTGGTGCGCAAACTGCATTAGAAGGGCTATCTGTTATAAAAGAGATGGTCTCTATAGCCTCTGGCAGAATCATAATCATGCCTGGCTCGGGAGTAAACTCCACAAACATTGTAGAATTAGTAAAAAGCTCTAGCTATTTAGGGGCTGCCGAGGTTCATCTCTCGGCATCGCAAGAGGTTCCTTCATTGTCTGAACATAAATCTACACTCTCTTTTACTCCTCAATCTCTAGGCGGAGACTACTCAAACTCTGTAACGTCAGAGCAAAAAATTAGAGAAGCAAAAAATGCTCTGTTTGTCTTTGAGTCAACAACTTGATTAAGAGTGTTTTAATTTTAGCGTTTCATTAAAAATCTACAAATTCAAAAAAACAACTATCTAATTTACACACTTATAACTCAAAGACAAACAACATGGCAAAACAGGGATCTTTCATATGGGCTGGATTAATCGCGCTTTTTGTAGCTTTTCTTATCTATCCATCAACTAATCTCCTTTTTATCAATACAACTAGTGCCCACCCCTATTTAATGGCTTTTGTCAAATTTGCTATTCTCTCAATTATGGGAGAATTTTTGGCAATGCGCATAGTAAGCGGTAAATGGCAAATGGTTAAAGGAATTTTTCCAAAGATGTTTGTATGGGGTCTTCTAGGAATTACAATAGTACTTATGTTTGCATTATATACAGGCGGAGTAGATAGCGCAGCTGCAAAAGGACTTATCTATACCGGTTATCCGAATATTAAAATTTTACGAGCTCTCTATATCTCGGCAATCATGAACCTAACCTTTGGTCCTGTATTTATGGCAGTGCACAGGATTACAGATACTTGGATAGATACCAAATTTTCTGGCAACAAAACTTCACTCTCACAGGTAATTTCAACTATAGATTGGAGCGGCTTTATGAAATTTGTAGTAGGCAAAACTATTCCTCTTTTTTGGATTCCTGCCCACACTATAACCTTCTTATTGCCCGATCAATATAAAGTCATTTTTGCCGCATCCCTCTCCATCTTCCTAGGGCTCATTCTCTCCTTCGCTAAAATGAAGAAATAAGCTTCATCGCCGTGGTTTGCCATATACTTACACGGGCCACACCAATCAGTAAAGCAATCTAGAAGAGATTTATTCTTTCCTTTGCTAAAGATAAAAATAAGATTCAAGTTTCTATTAGGGTATCGGCAGTTAAGGTTGTTCTACTAGAAACCTTAATATTTTAATTATGAATTTAAAAAAAGCATCAGTAACAACAATTAGAAGAATGTTGTTATTATTTGTACTCTTCTTTTGTCTGTCATTAAAATTGCCAGCTCAAGAAGTCAAACTCAATTTTAAGAATACTCCTCTTAAAACTGTTCTAAAAGAAGTAAGCGAACAAACTGGTTATAAGTTCGTTTATTCTAGTGCATTAACCACAGTTAATGACGAAATTAGTATCTCTTACGAATCTACAAATGTTTCTATTGAAAATCTTTTAGGTGAACTATTCAAAGAACGAAAGATTTCCTATAAGATTAAAGAGAAACAAGTAATTTTAGCTCCATACGAAATCGTTTCAGGAAGTAGTAATACTGTAAAATCAACAAGTAACCAAGAGAAGGCACAACTACAAATTAGTGGTAAAGTTGTTGATGACAACAACCTTCCTCTACCGGGGGTATCAATTTTAAACATAACAGACGGCAAAGCTACTTTTACCGACAATAATGGCTTTTATTCCATACATGCAAAGAATAGTGATAAGATTCATATTCAATGTATAGGTATGATAACAAAGGAGATTGTTGTATCTAATAGTAAGACACTCTATAATATTGAGTTAGCTCCAGATGAAATTGCCTTAAAAGACGTTGTAGTTACAGGCTATCAGACAATATCGAAAGAGAGATCGGCAGGTTCTTATGCAGTTATTACTAAAGATAAAATTGAGTCGAAACTTAACAACGACATTATGGGCAGGCTAGAAGGTAGCGTTGCAGGAATGTCTATGTATAAGGGAGATGTTGTAATTAGAGGAACATCTACCCTTTACGCCGAAAAAAAACCACTTTATGTCGTAGACGGAATACCATTTGAGGGAGATATTAAAAATATAAACCCAAACGACATTACCAACGTATCTGTTCTTAAGGATGCCACGGCAGCCTCTATTTATGGAGCGCGTTCTACAAATGGGGTTATTGTAATAACCACAAAAAGTGGATCTACTGGCAAGCTAAATGTAAATTATAATGGATCAATAGGTATTTCACCCTTACCCGATAGAGGCTATGCAAACTTAATGTCAAGCTCTGAGTTTATAGATTATCAAACTTATTTTTTTGAAAAGGGAGTAAAGCCAAGCACAAAGCCAAATCAAAAAATGTCTCTCAACAAAGTTTATCAACTCCTCTTTGACAAAAGAGATGGCAAAATAAGTAACTCCGAATTTACTAATCAAATAGGTCAATTGAGAGGACTTGATAGATACGATCAAGTTGTAGATGAATTTCTCAATAAAAACTCAATGACAACTCAGCATAACCTCTCTTTCAACGGAGGATCTGAATTTTATAGATACTCATTCTCACTAAACTACCAAGGAACAAACCCTTACGAAAAAAAAACTTATCGTGAGAGAATTGGCTTTAATGTAAAGAACCACTTTAATTTATCGAAAAGAGTACAGGTAGATCTTGGAATAATGGGAAGTGACAATGGTTACGACTATAATAGTGGGATATCGGGAATTTCAATGCTAGATGATGGCAAAGCCTCTTACTACATGCTTAGAGACAACAATGGAGATCCATTAAGTTGGGACCAAGGTAAAAGTGAACTCGAGCTTGAAAGACTCAGGAGTATAGGGCTTTTTGATGAAACTTATTTTCCTACAAACGAAAAAGAGAAACAACGCTCTACCTCACAAAGTCAATATGTAAATATAAACTTAGGTGTCAGAGTTAAAATATTAGAATCACTTAGTGCCGAGGTTCGTTACCAAACAGAGAGAACCAACAATTATAACAAAACATATTGGACAAAAGATTCTTGGTATGTCAAAAACATGATAAATGGTGCCACTGTTTTGAATCAGGATGGTACGAAAACACTTAACATACCAACAGGCGGGCAAGTTAGAGAACTTAATGGAAAAAATAAATCTTATACTTTACGAGGGCAACTCAATTTTCACCAAACAATTGACAAAAAGCACGATATTAGTGTAATAGCAGGTGCAGAGAGGAGGAAAATTTTAAATGAGCAGAATGGCCACTACAGGTTTGGTTATGACGACACCAATCTCTCTTTTAAAAATATAAATGAAGTAGAGCTTGGTAAGGGAATCTATGGTACAGAAGATCTATGGGGGAGTTTTTGGATGCCTGTAAGACAACCTCAATACATTTCAACGGATGATAGATTCATCTCTTTTTACAGTAATGCCTCTTATACTTTCAATCGCAAAACAAGTATTAACGCAAGTATCAGGATGGATCAATCCAACCTATTTGGAACAGATCCTAAATATCAATATAGGCCTCTATGGTCAGTTGGAGCAAATTATGAAATCTTTGGCTCCAATACAATTAATTGGTTAGAAAGGCTTGCAGTTAGAGCGACTTATGGTATTAATGGCAACGTATACAAGAAAAGCGGCCCATATATTATTGCACAAGTTTCTTCCTGGCCAAACTGGGACACCAATGAAACCTCTGCAAACATAATAAGCCCTCCAAACTCAGCATTAAGATGGGAAAAGACAAATACCTTAAACCTTGGAGTTGACTTTAATCTACTATCTCAAAAATTAATAGGGAGTTTAGATTTTTATAACAAAAGAACATCCGATATGCTTGGTAATAGAAGTGCCGATCCTACCTTTGGCTGGGATAGATTACTTACCAATTATGCCCAAATGAGAAATACTGGAGTTGAATTGGTTTTAGAGAGTGAAAATATAAAGAGCAGCACTTTCCATTGGAATAGTTCTCTTCTATTGAGCTATAATAAAAACAAAATTACCAATTTAGAGAATGCTTCTACCTCTACTTTCTCTTATTACCAAGGAGTTCAGTCTAGAGAAGGCAAGCCATACAACAGTTTGTATAGTATCAAATATGCAGGGCTCAACGATAAAGGAGCTCCACAAGCATATAAATCAGATGGCTCAATAGTAAACAACGCCTCTAAGTTGATTCCAGAAGATCTTGCATATTCTGGCACGTACGATCCTCCTTACAGTGCATCATTCACCAATATGTTCAGATACAAAGATCTCAAATTATCATTTATGTTTGTCTACTACGGTGGCCATGTTATGAGAGATGTTGCTGGAGGCTACTTTCCCAATACTTACTCACCTCACGAATCAATTACTTCTAACTTAGATAAGATTCATCTTAATTTATGGAAAGAACCAGGCGACGAGGCAGATCTATTTAGGGCGCCAGGATACCTCCCTGGAGCAGAGATGAATATTAGATTTATCTGGCAAGCGGCCGATATTCACATTCAAAAAGCCGATTATGTTAAGTTAAGAGATCTTACACTTGCTTACACTCTTCCAAAACAAATTGCTAAAAAAGCAAAACTAAGAGAAGCTAGTGTAATTCTTCAAGCTCAAAACGTATGGCGCTGGGCTGCAAACAAAAATAATTTAGACCCAGAAGTTTGGTACTCTTCACAGACAGAATATATCAAAAGAGGAAATGCAATCCCTTCTACATTTACAATTGGTCTTAACCTAAGTTTTTAAATAATTATGAAAAAAATATTAAATATAACTGCAGTATTTGTGCTAATATCGGTACTATTTTCCTGCGATAGTTTTTTGGATAACCAACCTAAGGGCTATACCATTCCAAAATATTTTGAAGATTACTCTCTCCTATTGAATGACATGAATCTTGGTTTTGTTGGTATTGACTACCCAATATTCCTAACAGACGATGCTGAATTAGCTGAGAAAAATGTTCCAAGTGCTGTTACTTTTTCATTCAAAAGAGAGCCCGAACGAGCATGTTACAGCTTTAAGCATGGCGATATATTCCCAGAAGGCTCTAATGACTCATTTTATTCCGATTGTTATAGTCAATTATATACATATAATGTTGTCGCTAATAATATTTTAAATGTTCCTGATGGAATAAACAAAGACAAAAAATTAGTTTATGCCGAGGCCATTACACACAGAGCCTTTATCTATCTTCAGCTAGTGAACATATATGCAGCACAATATGATAAAGCTACTGCACAAACAGATTATGGCGTTCCTATTATGCTTGACGAAGATGTAAATGGAAAATATAAAAGAAACAGTGTTGCAGAGGTTTATGAACTAATTATAGATGATTTAAAAAATGCTGTCGAAAATCTAGATGCCGCTACTCAGAATCCATTTCACCCAAACAAAACAACAGGATATGGATTATTAGCAAGGACATATCTCTATATGGGAGAATACGAGCTAGCACTTGAAAATGCTAAGAGAGCGCTTGAACACAATATAGTTGGCAAGCTTGTAGACTATACCCAATATCACGTTAATCCTGGAACAGCATGGGATAGAATAACCGACGACAATGATATCTCCCTTCCTCAAAGAGGAGATAGCCCTTCAAACATATTTGTAAAGCTTCCACCTATAGATCTATCAAGTGAAGTTTTTGCTAGTGCCAATCTTATGAACGTTTTTAAGCAAAATTTACCCTCTGAAGCTATAGATAAGAGAGAAGAACTTTTTTATGCAAAAGATTCTGTTAATATCTATGAGAATGCTGTATTCCCAGGGTACACAATGTATGTAGCTCATGTAATGCCAAATCTTGGCCTAACATTACAAGAGATTTACTTAATGCTTGCCGAGTGCGAAGCCAGAGTTGCAAGCGGTACAAAAGAGCAAACCCTTGCATATTTAGATATTTTAAGAGATAAAAGGATAGTGGGCAACACTCCTCTTACAGCTGCTACAAAAGAAGAGGCATTAGAAATTGCTCTGGACGAAAGAAGACGCGAAATGGCATTCTGGGGACAAATGAGATTTATTGATTTAAGACGGCTCAACAAAGACCCTAAGTTTGCCAAGGATATTGTGCACAAGCTAGACGAGGAGATTTTTACTCTACCAGCAAATGATCCAAGGTATATTATGCCTCTACCTTATATAGTAAGGGAATTTAATCCAACTATTCCTCAATACAAAAGATAACAGATCAAATCTAATTAGTAGAAAAATGAAAAAAATATTATTATACTGTTTAATTACCTTATCATCAATCTCTTGTATCAAAAAAGAGAGCAATATAGCCGTTATAAAAGGTGAAATAACAGGTTTAGCGAAAGGCGTTGCATCAATTTGCAGCGCCGAAGAGTCACATGTAATCCTTGATAGCGTAATTGTACAAGATGGAAAGTTTACTTTAAAGATTAATGTAGAATGCCCTACACACTATTTTGTGTTTGTCAAATCTAACGATGAAGAAAACTCTGCCTTTATAAGCAATATATTTCTTGGAGGAGGCGAAAAGGCAATAATGACGGCCCAATTTGGAGTAGATAGATTCCCAACAATATCCAATGCACCTCTTCAAGAAGAGTCTAATGAGTATAAAAAATACATAGATTCCCAAGAGGAGGGCAAGGAATCTCTTAGATTAAGTGGAGAGATAAACAGTGCCTTCAAAGAGGGAGATAAAATAAAAGTAAATGAACTGAATATTAGGAAAAGAGAACTCAATTTAAGCCTCATAAAGAAAATTCTTAATTTTAAAGACAATTCGATTTTAAGTCCCGTAGCAGCCTATTATGTGTTTACTTACGCAGCACCTCTTCCTTTAGAAGATAAAATTACAGTAGCTAATATGTTCCCTTCAAACACAACAAATCTTTGTTATCTAAATATTCTTAAAGAGAGCATTGCTGGCGAAAAGAGCGTAGCATTAGGCAATAAAGCTGCAGATTTTAATGTTACAGATTTAGATGGCAATGAGTATACCTTAGATAGTTTTAATGGAAAGTATATTTTCATAGAATTTAGTGCTTCTTGGTGTGGTTGGTGTAAAAAGGAGATTCCGCATGTTAGAGAAGCATATCACAAGTTTAAAGATAAAAATATTGTGTTTATAACTATGAATATGGATATTACTAGGGAGTTGTGGACACACAGTGTAAAGGGCGACAATATTGAATGGTTATGCCTCTCTAATTTAGAAGGGATGGATTCAAATTTAGCTAAATCATATAATATTCACGGTATACCAATGAGTTATGTTATTGATCCCCAAAAGAAAATTATACAACAAGATATTAGAGGAAACGAAATAATTGAATACCTCTCTTCTATACTTTAAAGATCCATTCAGCACTATAAATAGTACTCAATTAAATTAAAAAGGGGCGATCAAAATTTGATCACCCCTTTTTTTATAACCTATTTTTATTATTATTCTGGCAATACACCACTCATAACAATCTCTATCCTATTATCTTTAATAAGATTAGATTTGATAAAGCTATGGAGTTTCTCTATTGTTATTGAGTCTAAAACCGTTTCATATTCACTTCCTAAATTCTGCTTAGACAGTTCATTTTCTACAATTATACCAAGCCAATAACTATTCCCGTCCTGGTACTGGTTCTGCTTCTTATGGAGGTATTCTCTAATTTTATAAAAATACAGTGGATCTATACCATTGTCTATCAAATTGTCTACCTCTTTATAAGCTTTTGCCAAAAGTTTATCTTTGAGTTTTTTATCGGTATCAAACATAAATGAGAATATAAAATGTCCTTGAGGATAATAATTAAGAGGCATTGAGACCCTAACTCCATAAGTACCTCCCTCCTCTTCTCTAATGGATTTTGCAAAAACCATGTCAAATAGTAATTGGACCATTTCCGATAAAATAACATTCTCTAAATTGTAATTAACATACCCCCATGTAGATGAGTAAATAGTGGTTTTTTCTAACTGCATATTAGTCTCAAAACTCTTACTAATACCCCCAGCAACAGGCATCAAGCTTACATTACTACAATTGTCTATCCTTCTTTCAGTTGAAGGGAGTGAAGCTATATACCTCTCTAAAAGAGGTTTTAGAGTTATTGTGTCTATATTACCAACAAAGATAAATGTAAAATCAGCTGCATTTACAAATTGATCATTAGCCAAATTAAAAACTTTTTCATAATCCAAATTTATGAGAGTTTCAAAATTCATCCTATTATAATAAGGGTTGTTGTTGTACATGATATTTTGAATTTTATCTAAAAACAGAAATGTTGGTTGAGATTCTATGAACTCAAACTGATTTATCATTCTGTCTTTATATGAGAGGAAAGCGTCCTTATCCATGCGAGGTGAACTAAAAGTGAGATAGAGCATCTGCATAAATGTCTCAATATCTTTTAATGTAGTACTAGCACTTACTCTAGAACTAGCCAAGTCTATAGAAGAGGTTATTAAAACATCTTTTCCAATAAATTTTTTCCTTAAGTCAGATGAGCTAAATTCAGCAACACCACCCAAAGAGATAATATCTCCCATAGCTTTTGCAAACTCAACATCTTGCTCTTTTACAGATGAATATCCTCGACTACTCACAGCAGAAAAAAGAATCTGATCTTCTCTATAATCAGTATTAAAAAGAACAACCCGTGCACCATTTGAAAGATGCCACTCCAGCGTTCCTTTTACAGATCCATCACACTGTGACAATACCATACCAGGAGTAGGAATCTCTTTTAATAACGGATCTGTAGAGAAGGACTCTGTATAAGGTTTAATATCATCTTTTAGAGCTTCATTGTATGCATACAATAGCTCTTGGTGGTTAGGAATTTTCACCCCCTCCTTTTCATGAATTGATGCAAGAATAATTAGACTCTGCGCCGTTAACAATTTTTGTAAGTGATTATTAATTTGATCTACAGAACTACCTAATGCAATCTCTTTAGCAAGTTCATATTCAGCTTCGGCCCCTAGCAACGGATCCCCGTTGAGAAAATAGTCTTGTAATTTATTTACATAGTAATTATTAGATAATTTACTATGATCTTTAGCCCGCCTCTCTAAGCTATTAAGATACACCTGCATTACTCTTTCATACTCCGGGGTTATAAAACCATATCTCTTAACTCGCTCTATTTCATTTATAAGAAATTTAATACTTTCAAGAACTCTTCCATCTTTTACTCCTGCAGTGAGAGAGAATGCATTTTTTGTTTTAGCAATAACATAGTCTCCATAATCAGAAACTGCATAAATTAAAGGTGAAGTGGATGCTTGAGAGATCTCCTGCATGCGTGCATTAAGCATATAGGTTACCATTTTGTTCATAAAATCATTTATAAGGCCTTCTTTGGAAGATTTTATCCCCCTTGGCATAACATCTTGAGCATACATTAAGCTTATTTCTGTAGTGCCAGCCTCTGGGTCAGTTATAACTTTAGCTACTATACCTTCGTTTTCTTGAATCGCTTGCCAAACTCTTTCGGCTGGTGCTATCGGCTTTGGAATGGTGCTAAATAGTTCTATAATTTTATCCTCTAATTGTGCTGGATCAAAGTCTCCAACTACTATTATCCCCTGTAAATCTGGGCGGTACCACTTATTATAATAATCTTCTAATTCTCTTACAGAGAAATTATTAACTACATCTAAAAGACCTATTGGCAATCTAAAGGGATACTTGCTATTTGGCATTATTTCCAAAAGCTGCTTTTCAAGCAGCCTTAATTGTGCGCCACTAATAGTTCGCATCTCTTCTCTAATTACACCTCTCTCTTTTTCTATACTCTCTTCAAGCAAAGTTATAGCACACGACCAGTCATACAAAATTAGCAAACAGGAATCAATTAATCCCTCTCTGCTAATAGGGACATTAGAGATATTATAAACCGTTTCATCAAAGGAGGTATAGGCGTTTAGATTCACACCAAATTTAACACCATTTTGCTCAAGATATGAGACAAGGCTATTTCCAGGAAAATGCTTTGTACCATTAAATGCCATGTGTTCCAAAAAATGGGCTAACCCTCTTTGATTCTCTTCCTCTAATATTGAACCAACCTTTTGTACAATGTAAAACTCGGCTTGTCCACTAGGGTTCGAATTTTGCTTTACAAAATATGACAACCCATTATCTAACCTCCCTCTTCTAACAGTTGGATCCATAGATACCTCCGTAAGAGATTGAGAAAAAGAGCAAACAGAATATAGTAGACTTATAAAAATTATAAAACCTTTTGTTCCATATTTCATATTTATATTTTTACAAATTAATTACTTGAAATAGTAATCGGCAACAGCACCACTTTGTTCTGCTTGATTTAGATAGAATTTTTCTTTTTTCTTATGATAGTCATAACCCTTATCCAAAGCTATTCCCTTAACAGATAAGATAAGCTGCTCTATTTCGTTTCTATCTTTGTTTGTCAAACTCATGAGCAGATCTACATTTAATAGCTTAACTATCTCATCTAAATTATTTTGAGAGTAATATTTAACTATTTCTGTTACATAGTTACTTGTTGGGCTATCGCTTGCTAATAAATTAAGATAAGCACTTTTAGCAATCACATCGTTCTTACAAGAATCTTCTAGTTTACCAGTTACGTAATCAGAGGCATAGGCTTTGACCCCACTGCATATAGCAGCATCTACACGCTCCTTGCCAGCATATTTGTCTGCGATACCCTTTTGAGAGATAATTGTGTCAAAAATAGGCAACTCGGGATATTGAAGCAATTGAGAAGTAAATGGCCACATCCTTTGAGAGTATCTCTCTCTAGTAGAAAGTATAGGAAAAATCTCTGTTGCAAAATCAGTGATTTTTTTGCCCATATGCAACTCCTTCAAATCCTCCATATATGCCAATGCGTTTTCGAGATTTTTATTTTCATAATAGGCTCTCCTTTTTGCATTAGGGCCACGGTTGGGATCCATAGACTCTTTTACTTCGGCTATGAACATAGTACCTTCGTTGCCTCCAATAATTCGATTAATCTCTTCTCCGTTAGAATCTAAAATTAAAAATGTAGGGTACGCTCTAACATCATATTTTTCCCCAATCTCTATGCCTTCTCCTTTTTCCATATCAATTTTGATATTAATAAAAGTAGAATTAAAGAAATCACCTACATTTTGCAATGTAAAAACATTGTTTGCCATGTGCTTACATGGACCACACCAATCTGCATAACAATCTACAAATACCAATTTAGGTTGATCTAGACTCTGTTTAGCTTTTGCTAGTGCATCATAAAGAGAACCTTTTTCAAAGATTACCCCCTTGTTTTCAATCTCTTGGGAGGTAAGTACTAGTGCACATACCATGCACACAAATAGTGTTAAAATTTTTTTCATCATAATATAAAAATAAAAATTCCTGATAGTTTCTCTTATAACAACTTTGTATAAAGAGACCCTAAGGAATTATTATTTGTATTTATTGAAATAAGAGAGAAATTTATCTTTCAAAAAGTAAAACTTTCCCTCCCTCAATTTTATAATCCACTAAAGCACAGTATCTTAGCATTTCCATTATTTGGACAATAGATTCCGAATTAAATTCAGCTGTAATATTGAATTTATATACCGATGGGTTTTTTATTACAAAGTCTACTCCATGCCATCTTTCAAGTTTTTTTATGACCTCTAACATTGGAGTAGCATCAAAGATTATTTTACCTTCTTTCCAGGCGGTTTGAGATTGCACGCTGTTTGGATTTGTGAGAATAGGTTTTTGTTTATCGCGTATTATTACAGATTCTAAAGGATTTAATTTAGTTACAAACTCCTCATTATCACTATTCATAATACTCTTAACTTCAGACACAATGTTTAGAGAGCCAGAATAAAGTGTTGTTTGAGCTTCATCGTCATTATCATATGAACGAACATTGAACTTAGTCCCAAGAACCATTATCTTAAAGTTTTTATTAGTATTAACTATCATCGGCCTTAGAGAATCTTTAACAACATCAAAATAACCTTCTCCAGAAAACTCTATCGTCCTACTGTTTTGGTCAAATTTATCTGGGTATGAGATTTTAGAATCGGAATTCAACCAAACAGTAGAGCCATCGGGTAAATTTATCTTTGCCTTGACTCCCTTTTCTGTGTAAATTGTATTGTTTTCACGCTCTATAGCAGCTACACTATCAACTAATATAATCTCTGTGATAAGTTTTTCTCCTTGCTTTTCAAAAATAAAAAAAACATTCACCGAAATCGATAAAAGAACAACTATCAAAGCTACGTATCGCAAATATCTTTTGTACTTATTAAAAAATATTCCACTACTTTTTCTCTTATTATCTTGGGCAGCAATGAGGCTTCTTATTTCATCAAGGTCACTTTTATTGGCCTTCTCCTGTGAGAGATTCTGCCAAACAAATAGATTTTTTAAAGAGAGATAGTACTTCCTATTAGCAGGAACCTTATCTATCCACTCTAGTACTAAAGAATTTTCTTGAGCATTAGTTTCCTCTTTAATATGTTTTATTAACAGCTCTTTTTTCATAAATTCATACCTCACTTACTATTAAAACAACTTAATTGCAAGATACCCTAATAACATTGGTATATAATCTTTAAGAACTTTTCTGAAAATCCTTAAAGCGTACATTATTCTATACTCTACAGTTTTTATAGAAATATTTTGTTCTTTTGCTATCTCTTTGTACTTTAAATTTTTATATCTACTAAGATTAAAAGTCTCTTTAACGCTTTCTGGCATTAATTCAAATGCCTCTCTAATTAATGCCTGAATATCACTACTATACAAATCGTGGATAGTAGAATCTTTAAGAGCATCATAATTTAAAGACTCTCTATTACTCGACTTATTATAG
>CAYIYT010000010.1:42147-59324 GCA_964367735.1 uncultured Muribaculaceae bacterium | reverse complement strand
GGACGCACTCTCATTCAAGTAATTGACAATGGATGTGGTCTTTCTGCGCAAGATGCAAAAACAGCATTTTTAAGACATGCTACTTCAAAAATAGAACAGATAGAAGATCTTAGTACAATTCACACTTTTGGTTTCCGTGGAGAGGCTTTAGCTTCAATATGTTCGGTTGCCGAGGTTACTTTGCGCACAAAAGAAGAGAACGCAGAGACTGGCTACGAGGTTAAGTTTGCCGAGTCTGTCCTTGTTTCTGAGAGCTTAACGGCTACTCCAACTGGCTGCAATTTTATTGTAAGAAATCTTTTTTACAATGTGCCCGCTCGTCGTAAGTTTTTAAAATCGGACGCTACAGAGTATAGGCAAATTGTGCAGGAATTTTCCAGAATTGCAATCACTCGGCCCAATATATCCTTTAGACTCACGCATAACGATAGCGAAACAATGGTGCTCTCCCCTGCTCCTCTTAAAAAGAGGATTCAGGAAGTGGTTGGCAAAGAAATGATTAAGGAGTTAGTAGATATATCGGTAGATACTTCTATTATAAAGATCACAGGATATGTAGGAAAGCCAGAAGATTCCCGAAAAACACCTGGCAACCAATATTTCTTTGTAAACAATAGATATTTTAGGAGCCCCTATTTCCAAAAAGCAATTCTAAGGGCATATGAAGGACTCATTCCCAATGGAGTACTACCTTCATTCTTTATCTTTTTTGAAGTAGATACCAACAAAATAGATGTAAACATACATCCTTCAAAAACAGAAATTAAGTTTGAAGACGACTACGCCATTTTTGATATTGTAACGAGTGCCGTAAAAGAGTCTCTCGGGAAAAATGCTTTTATGCCGAGTATAGATTTCGATATGGAGGGTGCGCCCGATATACCAAGGGTAAATACCAGCTATTATGTAGCACCTCCAAAAATAAATTACGACCCTCTGTTTAACCCATTTGACCAAGAAAAAAAACGTGAGCAAAGAGAAGACGGAGCGCTTATAGACAGAGAATTCCACAGCGGGCAAAATCAAGACTTTAGCAGTAGCAATCAAGATTATGGTAGAAAATATCAAGATTATAGTGGCGCATATAACGAGATGGACCCACTTTTTTCAGATACAAGCCTTTCTCACAAACCAATACTGCAAGTATCTGGCAAATACATTGTTACTACCATTAAGAGTGGGCTATTAATTATAGATATAAAAAGGGCTAAAGAGAGAATTTTATACGAAAGATACCTTAACACCCTTAACTCTGGCACCAATTTAACTCAACAATCTCTCTTCCCACAAGAGGCTCAGGTAGATATGCAAACTCTCTCTATTCTAAAAGAGAATGAAACCACTCTAAGATATATGGGTTTCGATTTCACATTTCTAGATAACTCAATTATGGTAAATGGATTGCCCCAGGGGTTTAACAATAATTCCAACTCATTGGGCTCTCTAATAGACAACCTAGCAAATGAATTAAGCCAAGACGGAAAAGATTTCAGCACAAAATCTAAAGATAGATTAGCCATGCAACTTGCAAGGTCTGGTTCTTCTGGCAAAATTGAGCCACTCAATAACTTAGAAGCCCAAACACTAGTTGACACACTTTTTGCATGCCAAGAACCCAATTATACAACTTTAGGTAATAAATGCTTTAGAATATTAGATACCCAAGAGATAGAAAATAAATTGTTGTAATTTCGCACATTAAAAAGATACCAATATGTATGTAAGCAGAGGATCGGGTTTCTGGGGAGCAATGCCCCCTGTTGTTAAAAATTTGGTTGTAATGAATGCGGTAATGCTTGTGATTACACTCATTACCAAAGATTTCATGTACGAGAAGTTTTCACTTTTCTATTTTGAATCTCCACTTTTTAGACCATATCAACTAGTTACCCATATGTTTATGCACGGGGGCTTTATGCACCTATTGTTCAATATGTACGCCCTTGTAATATTTGGGATTGTATTGGAACAAGTTTGGGGTAGCAAGAAGTTCTTTATTTATTATATGGTTACTGGTCTAGGAGCAGCTGCTCTCCACTCATTTGTTTTGTATTTAGAGGCATCGTCTTACCAAACAGCTATTGAAGCGGGCAACTTGCTAGCACAACACAATCTTGATATATTAAATATGACCCCAACAGTAGGGGCCTCGGGAGCGGTTTATGGAGTGCTTTTGGCTTACGGAATGCTTTTCCCTAACAACAGATTGCAACTTCTATTCCCACCAGTAGCGCTTAAAGCAAAATACTTTGTTATGATATTTGCAGGAATAGAGCTGTTTTTAGGTTTCTCAAATACTGGAGGCAGCATAGCTCACTTTGCACATCTAGGTGGTATGCTATTTGGGTACTTCCTTATTATTCACTGGAAAAGAAACAATAAAATGTACTTTTAGAAAATGGCTAAGAAGAGAAAAAAACGAACATGGCCCTTGGCCCTACTCTCCCGGCTATTTATTATTCCGGCGGCTGTAGCATTGGTCATTTCGTATCTCTCAATTTATATTAATCCTGTAAAATACTCCATTCCTCTTTTTTTTGGGCTCTATTTTGTACCACTAGTAATTATAAACCTTTTAATTTTACTCATAGGAGTAATCCGCCGCTCCAGTGCCGTGTGGGTCACCTTTATAGTTTTACTTCCATCTATTTTATTTGCCGAACTTTTTGTTCGCTGGGGAGAAGTTCAAGAAGGACAAGAGGGAATTGCTCTTAAAATATGTACTTATAATGTTGGGCTTTTTGCTCAAGGGAAAAAACAAGATAGAACAACCTCTTTAGAAGGAATTAAAATTTTTATTAAAAAAGAAGACCCAGGAATAGTCTGTTTGCAAGAGTATCAAACAACAGATACTTCACTCATAAAGGAACAGTTTCCGCAATATCCCTACCGTTTGTTTCATCTTTTTAGTGGCACCAATCGTAAATTTGGTAACCTCACTCTTAGCAAATTCCCCATTGTTAACAGTGGCAAGATTACATTTAAGAGAAGCACCAATCTATGTATCTATTCAGATATTGAGCATTATGGCAAAACTATACGAATCTACAACACACATTTAGAATCTCATAGCATCTCCTTTACTACACTCATAAAGAAAATTCGAGAAAACGAAAAAATTAGCGACGAAATTTACCAAGTGCACGATAAAGTTGCTGGAACATTTAAAAGAAGAGCTCTTCAAGTAGACACAATAGCTAGGCATTTACATAAATCGCCCATCCCAGCAGTTATTTGCGGAGATTTTAATGACACCCCAATGTCATATACATACAAAAGCCTTATATCTGGAAAAAAAGATAGCTTCCGGCAATCGGGCAAAGGGTTCAGCGCCACATATTCACTCCTTTGGCCTCTGCTTAGAATAGATTATATACTCTATCCCTCTCCTTTTTGGAGCCTCTCTCACCAATCTCCCAAGATAGAGCATTCAGATCATTACCCCGTTATATCTGAACTTATTATCCCATAAATTATGAACTACAGGATAGGATTCGATTCAAAAAGAGCATTTAAAAATTTTAGTGGGCTTGGAAACTACAGCCGCGCTACTATTACTTCGCTCACGACTCTCTTTAACTATAACGAATATTTTTTATATACTCCCGATTATAAAAATCACGCTCTGCATAAATTTGCCTCGGCTTCCAATATAACTATAAGAAAACCAGAAAAATTTGCAGAAAAAAAAATTCCTTCATTGTGGCGTTCATATACGCTAAAGTCTCAAATTCAAAACGACTCTTTAGACCTATGGCATGGCCTTAGCGGAGAGCTCCCACTCTGCCCAATATCTGCTGCAAAGGTTGTGACAATACACGATCTCATTTATTTGCGTTATCCCAAATTCTATAAAGCTATAGACAGATGGATATACAAAAAGAAAGCTGCCTATGCAGTTAAAAATGCCAATAAAATAATAGCTATAAGCAAACAAACTGCCGATGATATTGTAGAGTTCTTTGGGACAGATCCAAGTAAAATAGAAATTATTTATCAAAGTTGCGACCCTCAATTCTACACAAAAGCAACGAAAGAGCAAATAGAAATTGCACGTAAAGAATACAACTTACCTAAGCGTTTTATTGTAGCTATGGGGAAAGTAGAAGAGAGAAAAAATGTTGCAAATATTGTTAAAGCTCTGCCCAAGCTACCAAAAGACGTTAAGCTCTACTGCTTTGGCAAATGGACACCCTATGCTATAAAAGTGAACGCAATAGCAGAAAAACTTGGAGTAAAAGATAGAGTAATAATGATTCACGATGCCGATTTTGCTCTTATTCCGGCTGTCTATTCACTTGCAGAATGTTTGGTATATGTCTCTTTATTTGAAGGATTCGGCATACCTGTTCTAGAAGGAATAACCTATGGAATTCCTGTAATAACTAGCGGAGGCTCCTCTATGTTAGAAGCCGGGGGCGACTCTGCACTCTATGTCAACCCCGATTCTCCTAGCGACATTGCCAATAAAATAGAGATGGTACTAACCTCCCCCACACTTAGAAAGAGCATGATAGAGAGAGGGTATGCCCACGCAAAAAGCTTTAGAAACGACAAAGTTGCCGAAAAAGTATTTGAAGTATATAAAAACGTAATAGAAAACAAATTATGAGTCAGAACGAGATTAAAGAGGCTCTTGAGGTTATAAAAAAAGGTGGCCTCATAATTTATAACACCGATGCAGTTCCTGCACTAGGCTGTGATGCAACGAACCAAGAGGCAGTAAAAAAACTATTAGAACTCACAGAGCGAGAAGAGGGCTGTGGGCTGGTAATTTTAGTGTCGGGAATGGACATGCTTGCTCGCTATGTAAAAGATATTCCGGCAATTGCTCTGGAAGTTGCCGAGGTTAGTGACACTCCTCTAACAATAATTTATCCCAACGGAGTATCTCTAGCACAAGGTGTATTAGGCAAAGATGGTTCGGTAGCAATTAGAATTCCAGATAACTCTCTATGCTTAACTTTAATTCAAAGATTCAATAAACCTATTGTAGCAACCATTCCCGTAAAAGGAAGCTCGGCTGGGATTATGAGAATTTGTATAGAAGATATAGAAGACCATATTTATGACAATGTAGATTGGGTTACACAAGATTTAGATTCACCCGAAAGTACTTGTAGTGTCTCTTCTATAATCTCTTTAGGAAGCGGTAGCCAGGTAAAAATAATACGTAAATAATTAGATGATACTACAATATTTCCTGTTGATTATTGGGTTTGTATTGCTAATAGCAGGTGCCGATTACCTTGTTAAAGGAGCATCTTCTGTAGCAAAAAGATTCAATATTTCCGACCTTATAATTGGGCTCACAATTGTTTCCATTGGCACCTCGGCCCCCGAACTTGCTGTAAACATCTTAGCAAGTTTAGATGGGCAATCTGGAATGGCCATAGGCAACGTAGTTGGCAGCAACTTATTTAACTTTCTGGTAATTATTGGAATAGCAGCATTAATCAAACCCATCCCCCTAAAAGGATCATTAATAAAAGTAGAAATCCCATTTGCAGTATTGGCATCTTTCGCACTAATCTTTGTAGCAGGCGATTATTTTATAGATAGAAGCCCTGGTGTTATAAACCGTTCAGATGGCTTAATATTACTACTATTCTTTGTCGTTTTTCTTTATTACATATTTCTCTCGGCAAAAAAAGGAGAGATCCAAAGCAACGAAACTGTAGAAGATGTGCCAACAAAATCATATACTATTTGGCTCTCTTCTATTATGATTTTTGGTGGCATAGGAGCATTGGTTTATGGGGGAGATATTATTGTAAAAAGCGCCACTATTCTTGCTAAAAGTTGGGGGATAAGCGATACAGTAATTGGGCTTACAATTGTGGCAGTAGGGACATCACTACCCGAACTCGCCACAAGTGTAGTTGCTGCCTTACGCGGAAACAGTGATATAGCAATTGGGAACGTAGTAGGTTCCAACATCTTTAACATCTTCTTTATCCTAGGAGTAAGCTCAACTATTCTACCGCTTCCATTCTCTAGAGATAGCATGATAGATGTTCTCATGGCTGGGTTTGCTACCATATTGGTACTCTCTTTTGCAAGCTTGGGCAAAAGAAGAAATATAAACAGAACCGAGGGTTCTATACTTCTTGTGATTTATATATTATACGTAATATATTTACTCTATAGGTAATTTAGATAAACCGCGCTTACCGCAGTAACTGCTGCAGTCTCTACCCTCATTCTGGAATTTCCAAGATGCATTACTTTATAATTATTCTTTAGAGCCAAATCAATCTCCTCTATAGAAAAATCACCTTCTGGCCCTATCATAATTATTATATAAGGTTTAGATTGACTATCTCTCATTGTTATCCAATGGGCTTTTGCTTCGCCAAGAATTGAGGTAATTGCCTCTTTTTCACCCTCGCGGCAATGTCCCATTAATTTAAGGGCATTTCCGCCCTCATTTTCTGAAGATGAACTACCAACCGTAGCAATAAAATCGGATGCTTTCACAATATCGTCTAAAACTGGAAAGAGTGTTTTTAAAGATTGTTTGGATGCCGAGAGTATTAGACGTTGCGCTCTTTCATATTTAAAAATGCGTCTCTCTGAGTGTTCGCAAACAAGCGGTGTTACCCTATCTACCCCAATTTCTACTGCTTTCTCTAGAAACCACTCAAATCTTTCATAATTTTTAGTGAGAGCAACTGCCATATGTAAATAATATGGCCTAGAATCGGCGCCTGCATTACGCTCTAAAATATCAATAGATGCCTCCTTGCCTTTATTTGCAAGTAGCTTACCTCTATATAAATAACCCATACCATCGGTAAAAGTTATAGTATCGCCTGGTTTGTGCCTAAGCACTCTTGTGCAATGCGTAGATTCCTGCTCATCTAAAACAGCACTGTTACCTACAATATTTTTCGTATAAAAGAGTTCCATAATAAAAGCAAATATATTTAAAAAGCTTATCTTCGCCTTGAAATACTCTCTTTTTTTGAAAAACCTAACTTTTCTAATAAAAAACTTCAAATGCAAAAAACTTTATCTCACAGGTACACGGCACTAGATGTGCTCCGTGGAATGTCTATAGCAGGTATGATTTTAGTTAATAACCCAGGCACTTGGAGTAAAGTTTTCCCCCCTCTAATGCATGCCTCTTGGCATGGATGTACCCCAACAGATTTAGTTTTTCCTTTCTTCCTATTTATTGTAGGAGCCGCTCTCTCTTTTGCATTTGCAAAATACAACGATACTCTTAACAGAGCCTCGGTAAAGAAAGTTCTAAAAAGAAGTGCTCTTATTTTCCTTGTGGGGTTACTGCTAAACGCATTTCCATTCTACAATATGCACCCTTCTCCCGATCTTTCATTTGGTCAAAACTGGCTAAATTATCTTGGTACACTTAGAGTTTTTGGTGTTTTTCAAAGGATAGCATTCTGCTATTTATTTGGGGCTCTAATTGCATTATGGCTGCAAAAACCTAAGAAAATTATAATTGCTGGAGTTTCTCTTATGACTCTGCATGTACTTATTCTTGTACTCTTTGGAGGCGATGCGCCTTTTTCTAAAGAGGGAAACATAGCTGGATCAATAGATATTGCAGTTGTAGGTGTCTCTCATGTATATCAAGGACTTGGAATGCCATTCGACCCCGAGGGGCTATTGGGCATTCTTTCTGCAGTAGCAACTGTTCTCTTTGGTTATTTGGCTGGTGGTATAACTCGTAAAAGCAAAGAGAAAATAGATGCAGTAGGCTCTCTTTACACCATAGGGCTAGTCTCACTTGGTATTGGATTGGCTTTGAGCATCTTTCTTCCAATCAATAAATCTTTATGGACACCTTCCTATGTTTTCTACGCCGGCGGTTGGACAGTTATTATGCTTGCATTCTTTATCTACTTAATAGATATAAAAGGTAAAGAGAAGTTCTTCTTCCCTTTCAAGGCTCTAGGTTTAAACCCTCTATTTGCCTTTGTAATGGCGGCTATATTTGCCAAAACTCTTGGTGGGGTAATTAAGTGGCAAACAATAGAGGGAACAATGAGCGCTTCTAGATGGTTGTATCTTAATGGCTGTGTCCCTTTGTTTGGAGATAATGAGTTTGCATCTCTATTCTACGCCTTGGTCTATGTAACCACTTTCACCCTCATGGCAATTTACCTCTACAAAAAGAAAATTATAATTAAACTATAAATACGTGGCCCTTATAGGACTTTTATCCGATACACATTGTCATTTCGACTCCAACCTTGCAAATTTCTTTAAAGATACTAACGAGATTTGGCATGCTGGTGATTTTGGAAACAAGGAAGCATCCGATGCTATCTCGGCCATTAAACCTTTACGAGGAGTATATGGCAATTGCGATGGAACAGATATTAGACAGATACATCCCTACCTTCATTTTTTTGAATTAGAAAAGATGAAATTTCTGATGATGCACATTGGAGGATATCCAGGTAGGTACGATAGCAGAGCACTTCAACTTATTACGGCACATAAACCCCATGTGTTTATTTGTGGTCATTCACATATATTAAAGATTGTAAACGACAAGGTAAATAATCTAATATGCATTAACCCAGGAGCTGCAGGTTACCAGGGTTTCCAAACAGTAAGAACTGCTTTGCGTTTTCGTGTAGAGAATGGAGCTCTTCACGATATGGAAGTTGGCGAATGGAGCATGAGCCGTTAAAATCTCGGCATAAATCAAAATTAAACTAGGCATAAACTCTAATTAGTTTTCGTAGTAATTATTTGTATTTTTGTAACAATCATTGAAAATTTCAACAAATATTCAACAACCAATAACTATTTTTATGAAAAGAACCCTTTTAACTTTTACAATTTTATTTGCATTCTTAGTTTCCTGGGCGCAACAGACCCCAGTTACTAAAGCAAATTACGATCTTGCTGCAAGATATTCGCCTAATAAAGTGAATAAACTTGTTTTTTCTACTAGTGTTTCCCCTAACTGGTTTAGAGACTCAGATAAATTTTGGTATGCTTGGCGCTCTCCACAAGGCACCTCTTATTATATTGTAGATCCTGCCACAGGTCAAAAGAGTGCTCTCTTCAACAACGCTAAGTTAGCAGCTCAATTAACAGAAATTGTAAAAGATCCTTTTGATGCTCAAAATATTCCTTTGCAATCTCTTAAGCTTAAAGATGATAATACATTCACTTTTGAGGTGCGTAGTACTGCCATGGTAGATAAAAAAGAGAAAGTAGACAAAAATGATACTACAAAAGTAAAAGCGAAAAAACCACAAAAAGTAAGAAAAGTTCATAATTTTGAATACGATATTAAAACTCAAAAGCTAACTGAAATAGAAGATTATGAAGCTTTTAAACCATATCCAAGATGGGGAAGTGTCTCTCCAGATAGAAAATATGTTGTTTTCTCTAGAGATTTCAACCTATGGTATATGGATATGGAAAGTTATGAGAAACTTAGAGCAAACGATAAAGACACTACAATTGTAGAGTACCAAATTACAACAGAGGGCAAGGCTAACTTTGGCTTTGGCGCTGGTAATAGCGATGTAGATGCAACTGAAAAGCAGAAAAAAGAGAGAATGAGCGCCTATATTTCATGGTCTCCCGATTCTAAGAAATTTGCATTAGTTAGAAGTAATACCGAGAAACTAAAAGATCTTTGGGTTATAAATTCTCTTGCCGAGCCTAGACCTAAACTAGAAACATACAAATATCAAATGCCAGGAGAAGAGTCTGCTACTAGCTATCTATATTTTTATGATATGGATAAAAAGGAGATGAAGGAAATTAATGTAAGTGCATATAAAGCTCAAAGTATAAGTATTGTAGGCGAGCCTTCGGTAAAAAGCCAAATGTACGATACCCTTTATCATAGAGTGTGGAAAGGAGATGCTAATAGCTTCTATCTTACTCGCTATAGTAGAGATCTAAAACGCGTAGATTTTTGTTCTGTAGATATTACTACCAGTACTATAAAGCCTCTTGTAGAGGAGAGATTGAATACATACATAGAGACACGTGCTGCTAAATTTGCTGGAGATAACTTTATCTGGTGGAGTGAAAGAAGCGGTTGGGCTCATTTATACCTTTACGATACTAAAGGCAATTTAAAAAATCAGATAACTTCTGGAGAGTACCACGTAGAGAGTATAGATGCTGTAGACCCTATTCAAAAGGTTGTCTATTTTACTGCTAATGGTCGCGAAGCAGGTGAAAATCCATATTACTCTCACCAATACAGAGTTAATTTTGACGGAAGTAATCTTAGACTTCTTAATCCAGGAAACTACGATCACTCTTCAAACTCTACAGAAAATGGCAAATATTTTGTAAATAACTACTCAAGAGTAGATGCAGCACCAAAATCTTCTTTAATTGACAATAACGGTAAAGTAATTATTAATTTAGAAGAGGCCGATCTTTCACAACTTTTTGCCATTGGATATAAATATCCAGAGACATTTACAGTTAAAGCTGGCGACGGTGTTACAGATTTATACGGAGTAATGTATAAACCTTTCGACTTTGATTCAACCAAAATCTACCCAATAATAGAGTATGTATATCCAGGCCCTCAGACAGAGGCTGTAAATACTTCGTGGAGCAAAAGCTTAGACAGAGTAGACCGTCTTGCTCAAGTTGGTTTTGTAGTAATTACTCTAGGTAACAGAGGTGGCCATCCTTCAAGGAGTAAATGGTACCACAACTATGGTTATGGCAATCTTAGAGACTATGGTCTAGAAGATAAAAAAGTAGTAGTTGAAAAACTTGCTGCTATGCACAAATATATAGATGCAAATAAAGTAGGAATACACGGACACTCTGGTGGAGGCTTTATGTCTACCGCAGCAATGCTAGTATATCCAGATTTCTTCAAAGTTGCTGTATCTAGTGCAGGTAATCATGAAAACAATATTTACAATCGTGGTTGGAGCGAAACACACCACGGAGTTCTTGAGGAAATTACTGAGAAAGGTGATACTACATTTAAGTATAATATAGATCGTAACACTCAACTTGCAAAGAATCTTAAAGGACACCTATTGTTAGTACATGGAGATATAGACAATAATGTTCACCCAGCAAACTCATTGAGAATGGTAAACGCTTTAATAAAAGCGAATAAAAGATTCGATATGCTTATGCTTCCTGGTCAAAGACACGGGTTTGGCGATATGACAGAATATTTCTTCTGGAGAATGGCCGATTATTTCTCTGAACATCTAATTGGAGACTCTAACAAAGATGTAGAAATAACTCACCTAAATAATAACTAAACAATGTTATAAATACATCTTAGTTTAATTATTGAAGCCCTTTATGCTTAATCTAACAAGATTACATAAAGGGTTTTTTCTTTGAATCTCTCATTAATTCACTTTAGCCAATTATTAGTATATCTATACTGATCTAAATTACAGATATATACGTTTTATTTTGTTAAGTGAGTAGTAAATATTCAATTAAACATTAGTTTTGATTGTATTAAAAATTCAGAACAATGAACATTAAAAAAATTACACTATTTCTAATGGCCAACCTAGTTGGTCTATCTCTAATGGCAGAAGGCTACCAATTAAATTCTCTAAGTGCCCGTCAAATTGGAATGGGTCATCTTGGTACAGCTCTTAAATTAGGATCGGAAAGCATGGTTTTTAACCCAGCCGGACTTTCATTCATGACTGGAAAAGCAGATATCTCTCTTGGAATTACAGGTATAATGTCAAAAGTAACCTATACAAACGTTGCTGGAGACTACAAAGCCGAAAGTGATAACCCAGTTGGAACACCAATCTTTGGTTATGCTGGCTTTAGATTAACCGACAAACTTTATGCAGGTGTTAGTATTACAAACCCTGCCGGTAACAGTCTTTTCTATCCAGAAAACTGGAGAGGATCTCATTTAGTTCAGAACATCTCATTAAAGGCATTCAGCATTCAACCAACTCTTGCATACAAAATAAATGAGAACCTTAGCTTTGGAGCTGGCTTAATGATAGACTATGGCGGATTCGAAATGAACAAAGGACTTATTCCAATAGGTGGTTTGGGCGGATACTTAGTAGCTCCTGGCTTTCCAGAGCTATACAAGCCCTTTATAAGTAGCACCATGAGCGTCTCTCCTATGAACATAAAACTAATGGGAAGAACTAAAGTAACTTACGGATATAATCTAGGAGTTCTATTCAGCCCAAGCAGCCAATGGACTTTTGGACTTTCTTACCGCTCAAAAGTTATGATGAAAATAGAAAAAGGAGAAGCTACTTTATCATATGCAACTAACGATTTAGGTGTTTTGATTGGTTTGCTAAGCGCTCCCGGCTCTCCTCTTTTCAACCCAGCACTTGCTGGAGCTAGAGCTCTTGATGGACAAGCTTTCAAAGCTCAACTACCAATCCCTTCTAATCTTACTTTTGGAGCATCATTTACCCCTAATAGCAAGCTATTGCTATCTGCCGAACTTCAATATGTAGGTTGGAAAGCGTATGATGTTTTATCTATGGAGTTTACTGATTTAGGATTTAGTAATTCTCTAGAAAAGAATTTTTCAAACGCATTAATTTACCGCATTGGTGGTGAGTATTATGCTTCTGAGAAATTTACAGTAAGAATGGGTTTCATATATGATTCAACTCCAGGAGACAAAATGCTTTATAGTCCAGAAACACCAGGAGCCAATAAGTTTAGCGCTACTGCTGGTCTTACTTTTGCAGCTACTAAAAAGTTTGCAATAGATCTAGGCTTGCAATATCTAAATGGCCAAACAACAAGAGGATCAATGCCTCAAACAACTCCAATGCCTCCGTTTGTTGGCGATTATAAATCTACAGCAATACTACCATCACTAGGTTTAAGATTCAATTTCTAAAAAAAATAGTACTTTTGCATAGATAGAAATACTATGTCAAAAGAGATTCAAATTGAAAAGTTCTTAGAACTTTCTAATAATAAGCCAATAATAGATGTAAGGTCCCCGGGAGAATACGAGCAAGCTCATATTCCCGGGGCTCTTAATTTACCCCTCTTCTCTAATGAAGAGAGAGCTTTGGTTGGAACAATTTATAAACAGAAGGGAAAGGTTAAAGCAGTAACACAAGGCCTAGAGATTGTTGGTCCTAAATTAGTGGCTTTTACAAAATTTGCTCTAGCACTACACAGTGAAGATATTTTAATTCACTGCTGGCGTGGTGGCATGAGGAGTGCCTCTATGGCTTGGCTATTAGAAACGGTTGGGCTCAAATGCAATATCTTAGCTGGTGGCTATAAAAACTACCGTACCTACGTTAGAGAGCAACTAGAAGAACCTTTTAACATAGTGCTTTTAGGAGGTTTTACAGGTTCGGGGAAAACAGATCTTCTCCAAATATTAGATAAAGCTGGCCATCAAGTTATAGACCTCGAGGGTATAGCTCATCATAAAGGAAGTGCTTTTGGAGCTATAGGGCAAACTACTCAACCAACAACAGAGATGTTCGAAAATCTTTTACACCACGAGCTCTCCAAATTAGATCCTTTACTACCAATATGGGTAGAAGACGAGAGCCATAATATAGGGAAAGACTTTATCCCTGAACCATTTTGGCTTCAAATGAGGCAATCTCCTTTAGTGGTTGTAGATGCTACTTTTGAACAAAGATTAGAAAGATTAGTAAGAGATTACGGCGGCTATCCTGCTCAAAACTTAATGGCCTCTATACAAAAAATAGAAAAGAGACTTGGCTACGACAAATGCAAAGTAGCACTAGAAGCTTGCGAAAAAAACGATCTAAAAACCGCTGCCGAAATATGCCTACTGTACTACGATAAAGCCTACGATAGCCAATTAGTTAATCGTTTTGGAGAAAAACTCGGCACAATGCCTAAAATAACATTCGACCCCGCCAACAGCCAAGAAATTATTGAACAACTAGACGCTATTGCTCAAGAGTTGAATAACACGCCCCAATAAATATGAGAAATGAAATAAACAGCAAAATTGCTGTCATGGTAAATAAAAATGGCATGGGAGATGCTAGCCCCGAACTTACCCACGCACTAATAAAAAACTACTTTACCCTTCTTAAAAGTGAAAACCACGTACCTTCTTACATATGCATGTATGCCGATGGCGTAAAATTTGCTTGTGAAGGATCTAATATCCTAGAAGAACTTGCACAATTAGAGGAGGCAGGATCAAAAATAATTCTTTGCAAAACATGTCTTGTGTTTAACAATTTATTAGACAAAATAAAAATAGGAACAGTTGGAACAATGCTAGATATCATTGATATACAACACAACAGCACTAAAGTAATTACATTGTAATCACCCAAAACAAGCTATAAGCAAGCGAACCACTCTATAATCATGGAAGAAATAAGACTCACACAATTTAGCCCCGGAGCAGGATGTGGCTGCAAAATAGCACCTAAAGATCTCGAAGAAATTCTTAAAAACAGCCGGTCACAAATGGTATTCGAAAACCTACTAGTAGGAAACGATAGCAAAGACGATGCAGCAGTATTCGATATTGGAAATGGCCAGGCTATAATAAGCACTACAGACTTCTTCACACCCATTGTAGACAATCCATTCGATTTTGGCAGAATTGCAGCTACCAACGCAATATCCGATATCTATGCAATGGGCGGCAAACCCATAATGGCAATAGCAATTTTAGGATGGCCTCTAGAAAAACTCCCAGCGGCAACAGCAGGAGAAGTAATAAATGGAGCTCGCAGCGTATGCGATCTTGCAAACATTCCATTGGCAGGCGGCCATAGCATAACCAGTGCCGATCCTATTTTTGGTTTAGCTGTTACCGGAATCATGGACAAAGAGATGGTAAAGATGAATAACGGAGCTACCGAAGGGTGCTCTCTATTTTTAACGAAACCACTTGGAATAGGGCTAGTTACAACTGCCGAGAAATTTGGCATAGCCAAAGAAGAAGATAAAGCAATCGCTTTAGAGTTAATGACCACGCTAAATACTCCGGGAGAAATTTTGGCTCATATGCCCCAGGTTAAATCTATGACAGATGTTACCGGCTTTGGTTTATTAGGACATGCTCTAGAGATGGCCGAGGGGAGCAAACTAACAGCAGTAATAGAATACGACCGAATCCCAAGAATAGCTGGAGTAGAATATTATATTAAACAAGAGTGTATTCCAGGAGGCACAAATCGTAATTTTGCCAGTTACGGCTCTAAAGCAACAGAAATAACCCACGAGCAAAAAGCACTTTTATGCGATCCACAAACAAGCGGAGGTCTTCTTATTGCAATTGAACCAACTGCAGAAGAAGCGCTTAAGCAAATAGCCGCACAAAACGGATTTACAGTCACACGCATTGGACACCTACAAAAGAAAACAGACCAATTCTTCGCCAAAATCATTTAGAGATACTTTATCACAGAAATATTTTGCCAAATAATATTGTTAATATTTTAACATATCTATTATGATCAAAAGAATCTTTCTCCTTTTAATCTGCTCTATTGCAACTATCTGGACATTTGGCCAACGTGTCAAAACAGGAGCAGAATGTACCGAGGAGTATTTGCATCTGCTCAAAGGCAAAAAGGTAGCTATTCTAACAAACCAAACAGGAATTCTAACCAACCAAACAGGAATCATAACAAGCCAAACAAGCTTTATAGCCAACCAATCATGTGGTATAAGCAACACCCATCTTGTAGATTCTCTGGTATCTCTTAAAATAAACGTTGTTGCAATTCTCTCTCCCGAACATGGATTTAGAGGCAATGCCGATGCTGGTGAGCATGTTGCAAGTTCTATAGATGAGAAAACAGGCATTCCAATAAAATCTCTCTACCAAGGTAATACAGGAAAACCCTCGGCAACACTCATGAAAGAGATAGATGTTTTACTTTTTGACCTCCAAGATGTGGGAGTGCGGTTTTACACATATCTCACAACCATGGCCCGTATGATGGAGGCGTGCGCACAGAATAACGTCCAAATGATTATTCTAGACCGCCCAAACCCACTGGGGTTTTATGTAGATGGCCCCATTTTAGACATGAAATTCAAATCGGCAGTGGGCTGGCTCCCCATTCCCATTGTACATGGTATGACACTAGGAGAACTCGCAGGAATGATAAACGGAGAAAAGTGGCTCCCAAAAGGTATTCAGTGCAATATTAAAGTTATAAAAAACAAAAATTACACTCACTCAACACTTTATGAGCTCCCAGTAAAGCCCTCCCCTAACCTCCCAGATATGAGATCAATATATCTTTACCCATCTATCTGTTATTTCGAAGGCACCCCTGTGAGTCTAGGCCGAGGAACCGACAAAGCCTTTCAAATGTATGGCCACCCAAATATGAAAGGATATGATTTCAAATTTACCCCACAAAGCATTCCCGGAGCCAAGTTTCCACCACAATTAAACCAAGAATGCTACGGCGTAGACCTCCGCACAGAACCATCCCTAGAAAAAATTAACCAAACAGGAATAAACCTAGACTACCTCATTGATGCCTACAAGAATCTAAATACAAGCCATAATCACAATACAAGCCATAATCACAATACAAGCCATAATCAAAAATTAGACAGCAATCACAGGTTAGACACTCCTTTTTTCAGCTCATTTTTTGAGCTACTTATAGGTCGCGACTATGTGCGTAAAATGATTGAACAAGGTAAATCTGCATCTGAAATCAAAGCAACGTGGGCCAATGATGTCGCAAAATTCAAAATCCAGCGAAAGCCATATCTCCTTTATCCAGAAAACGACTGATTGTCTCGGCAATTACGTATCAAGGCAACTGATTATCAAGGTAACTAAATAGCAAGGTAACTAAATATCATTTACTTTCTGAAACATTTTTGTTTCAAAGAGCTCCCTATAGAAGTTTTTAAGTGCTTTTCTGAATGTACACTATAATAGCCTTTGAGGCCGCTCAACTTCTACTATAATGAGCATTGAGTTAATGGTTACTTTAATAGACCTTAAGACCCCACAACGATTCGTATATTAAGCATTAAGAGAATTATTACTCCACAGTTTTGCCGTCAATGGTTACTATGAGTGACTTTAAGACCCCCCAAAGCATACTATGATAAGCATTGATGGTATGATTACTACCATGAACATGCTAGTAAATGCAGGCAACGGTTAATATAAAGAACTTTAGGGCCCCCCAAAGCATACTATGATAAGCATTGATGGTATGATTACTACCATGAACATG
>CAYIYT010000010.1:41425-42047 GCA_964367735.1 uncultured Muribaculaceae bacterium | reverse complement strand
CTAGTAAATGCAGGCAACGGTTAATATAAAGAACTTTAGGGCCCCCCAACGTCTATTATAATGAGCTTCAAGTAACTGTTATTATCATATACTTTAGTAGGATCTAACGTCCAAGATAATAGCCATTCAAAAAAACGCCCAAATATGTGTTATCATATAAAGAACGCTAAATACAGTAATATAAAAACTGATTCCTTTGAAATAAGAACTGAATACCATCAAAATAAAAATTGATTACTTTTAAATATGAACTTAACTCAAATCTCACTTATCTAGCAACCTATTATTAATCAGGCAATTAGTTTTTTCAAATAGCCAGAAAAGAGGCTATTTTCAGAAATTAATACGCACACTGATAAGCACTTATAGGAATAGTGAGCAAATCCAAATTTACCAGAGTAGTAGTAGAACCATATTGGTAAGGTTCTTAATTATTGAGACAGTTCTTATGTGGAGATTCTTTAACTATCAAGTGAGAATACTTAGATTACCAGGTGAGAACACTTAGATTACTAGGTGAGAATACTTAGATTATCAAGTGAGAATACTTAGATTACTAGGTGAGAATACTTAGATTATCAAGTGAGAATACTTAGATTACTAGGTGAGAATACTTAGATTA